>JAQQAI010000096.1 GCA_028532915.1 Sphaerochaetaceae bacterium | reverse complement strand
CACTGCTGCAATCATCGGCGGTACAGCGATGTCGGGAGGTGAAGGAACTCTCATAGGCACTCTGATAGGTGCAACATTCATGGGTATTCTCTCCAACGGAATAGTGTTGCTTAATATCTCCTCCTACTGGGAGAGAGTTATAACCGGTTTTGTCGTTATCCTTGCAGTATTACTTGATTATTTCAGAGCAAAAAGAAAGAACTGAAGATAGAATTGAAAATCAGATGCCCGAGTTTCTCTTGGGCATTTTTTTCATAAGAGATCTTTTTCTACTCGGACAGTCTTCAAAAATCTCACGATTACGTTTCATCCCTATTAGAACACGATCAGTTTTCTTAGAATATTTCCCAGTAAACCGTGAATACTATAAGCAAGGTTCTACATCAATATCTTCAGATGATAGAAGGCCATCCGGAAGGGAGGCCTTCTACCTGTCGGTCACACTCTTGCTGCTCAAGGCTGCGGCTCCTGCAAGAATGAGGATGACTGCTACGGGAACAGCTATTTTGGCGTAGGTTGAAGGGAAGGCTGCATCGAAGAAATAGAAGTGGGAGAGGATTGGGATGATCTGAATCGGTGTCTGCTGAACCGGCATGAGAACCGATACATGACTGAGCGTGTAGGCATGCTGCATGATGATCACTGCATAGGCATTCACTGCTACTATGTAAATTAACAGGACTATAAAATAGACTAAATTGTTTCGTCCTGCACTGTGTCGGCTCATCAGTGTCATCTGATGTGATAACGGTGCAGTCAGGATGTTTCCGATTGCCAGAGCGATTCCTGCGGAGACGCTGTAGAGAATGCTTCTGAAATGCAGTTTTCGTCTTATCATAAAGCCGCCGATGAGCAGGACGACAGCAGCAGCTGTCAGCCCTCCGATGTATCTGAGAGTACGAAGGAACATATCCTCTGATAACCATTGGATGCTCTCCGTGTCGATGGAGAGCCTAGAGAAGCTCAGAAGGATCACCGAGATAATGATCATGGTAATCCCGGCATACTCGGTCAGCCCGTTTTTCTCATTGAGATATTTTGATGCTCCTATCGGGATGATGATCATTCCCAGAGCTGCGAGACCGGGGATGAGGGTAGGGCCGATCATCATCTGACCGAAGATCGTGAAGGCAAAAGCGAGGACTCCGCTTCCAAGAATACTGATAACCCATAGAGGATGCTTGAGCAGCTGTCTTAACAGAGGTTTATCCTTATCTCTGTTCACAACGGTATACTTTTGGATGAGTGAACTCGAATTGTATATGATCCCGACTAACAGTCCGGATATGATTCCCAGTAAGTATCTCATGTGGCTGATCTCCTGAGAGTACTTGTAACGCAAAATGAAAGGAATGTTCAAGCGTCATATTCAGTAAATACTAGGATTGAGGATCTGATCTTTTGAACTTTCGTGTTTTGAAATTTCTCTCCTTTCAGTTACGTCGCGAGTAATATTTATTCCGGTGTGTCGTGTTCTCTGATTATAAATTGTATTTGGAGAATCAAAGGTTAAGCTTTTCTTCGATAGAATATACAGGTACGATCAATGTTTTTTAAACACTATTCATGGGGCTCCTCTGCAGGAAAGTTCGTGAATGAAAAGATCGTTTTCTTTTTTCCTGGATGAAATTTCAATAAATAATGATTTCAGGGTTACCTATTAAGCCTTTCTTTGATATATTAAAATTATTATAAATAGTTAATATGTAAAATATTTGAATGAGATCATTGCAAAAGGAGTGTACGAATGCCAGGAAAATTCATCGTGAAAAAGACCCCTAAAGGCTTTTTCAGATTCTCGCTCGCTGCGGGAAATGCCATGACGATTCTTACCAGTAAGAATTATGCGACACGTGCGAACTGTCTTGCCGGAATCGAAACCATCAAGAAAAATTCGGGGATCGAGATCGAAGATCAGACACTGCAGAATCCTGTAGAGAAAAAATGTCCGAAATTCGAGATCTATTTCGACAAGAGCAATCAGTACCGCTACAGGATGATAGCCGCAAACGGAATGAACGTTGCTATCTCGGAAGAAGGGTATGCAACCAAGAACGGATGCATCAACGGTATCAAAGCAATATCTCGTGCTGCTGACGGTGCCGAAGTCGATGAAACGCTTCTGAAAAAATAAGAAATTGTTTAAAATATAACGATAAATCTCACATGAAAAACCGCTATCCGGTATGTTATCAGATGCGGATTTTATGTATTTATCTAGTCGGATCTGGTGGAAAGGGGAGGGGTCAGATTACTGTACTGAATCTCACCGTTTTGTTTCTACCAGATTGTTTCGCTTTATAGAGAGCCTGGTCTGCATTGTCGATCAGCCCGTCGATCGTCAGGTAGTTTTGAGAGATGGCTGCTGCTACTCCGCAGCTTACTGTTACAGGAGATCCGGTTGTTTCATTTCTGAGAGCAAGATCTTCAACATCTGAGCGAATCCTTTCGGCTATCAAAGATGCCGCCTGTTCATCGGTGTCGAAAAGAGCTGCGATGAACTCCTCTCCTCCATAACGTGCACAAAGATTCTGTTCCCCCTGCACATTCTTTCTGATCTGAGAGGAGATACTGATGAGACATCGGTCCCCTTCGAGATGACCGTATGTATCGTTGAACTGTTTGAACAGATCGATATCGAGCATGATGATCGCCAGCGGCACTCCTTTCAGCCGGCTGAGATACCATAGTCGTCCAATCTCACTTTCGAAACCCCGCCGGTTGGTCAATGATGTTAGTTCATCGACTACCGCAAGCTTTTCCAGTTCAACATTCGCATTGCGCAACATTTCGTTCGACTTGGATAATTGCTCAGTTCTCTTTTTCACCTCTATCTCGAGATCATGACTGAGCCGGCGATATCTTTTCATCGAAATCAGAGAGAGTATCAATACCATGGAGAGAGCTGCGAAAACGAAATACAGCATGATGGTTTTGTATTTCCTCTCTGTGAGATATATGACTCTCTGTCCTTTCCATTTTCTGAGTATCGTATCCAACATTCCGTTCTGTTCAAGTTCTATAAGTGCGTTATCTATCCTCGATAGAAGTTCAATATTGCCTTTCTTTACCGCAATGGCGGAATGCTGACTCTCAATAGGACTGTCTATGATCTGTATATCGTTGATTCTGTTCTCTGCCAGGTGGTATTCTCCTATCCATCTGTCAGCGATGATCATATCTATTTCACCCGATTGCAGTCTTTTAAATCCGTCATCCCAGTCGGAGAATGTATACAGGTTGAAATTCTCTAACTGTTGTAGAAAAGTATGAGGAAATCCGCCATTTTCTACCCCGATCGTTTTTCCTTTCAAAGATTCCATATCGACAGATTCCCGGTTTCCGATTTTCCTGAATATCGAGAATTCGGATTCAAGTAGAGGAACGGAGAAATCGAAAAATTGTGCACGTAGAGGACTTGGATTCATCTGAAGAAGGGCATCAGCACTTCCTTCGATGACCATTTTCTGACCTTCTTCCCATTGTGCAGTTTCGATGATGACCTTCTGTCCTATTACGGATCCAAGCTCACGGGCGATATCGGCGACTACGCCTTCGGCCTCGCCATTATCAAGATAGATGATAGGAGCCAGATCCTCATTCCCTATGAATCTTATCGTCTGTTCCATTTCTGTACTTCCGGCTGTGACCGGGCAGATGAGCAGTAGGAGAAGGGTGAGAACCTTGATAATTGCCAGGTCTGTTGTGGTCCATGAAATCAGCTTCATGAATACAGCATACTCAAGCAATACGTTCTGAGCAATAACCTGACTGTTTAAATTTCAGGTCTTTTAGTATAAATAACGATAAAGAGATTCTTCAGTGACCTAAAAGAAGAATTCGCACATCCATGCATCGCAGAACTCGCCTTTTGAATGAAGTTCTCCGCGTATGTAGGAATCTATGATATGTTCGGGTTCTCCTTCTGCCCCGATGATAATCTCCACTCCTTCACGTTCGAAAATTTTGGCAGCTTCCTTTCCCAGGCGACCTGCAATGATCGTATCGATCTTCCCTTTATGATCCATGACCTTTTCGGGCAGTTCAGTGGGACGATGGCCGGGATTATGTACACGTTCGATGTTTGTGACCGTTTCCCCCTCTGTATCAAAGTAGATGAATTCTTCACTGAGTCCGAAATGACCGCTCACAGTGTTATTGTCCGCAGCCACAGCAATACGTCTCATAATGTTCCTCCTTCTATTTTCCTCTTTACAGATTCTCTTGTGATTGTGGAATTGTCAAGTATAATCAGGTTTGCTAAGAGTATATAATGAAATGATTTAACATATATCATATTCAAAAAGTCATATATTTGACGGAAAGACTTCGTCTTCAGGATAGAGGTGCAAGGTGATGCAGGAAAGGATTGCAGGGCCTTGCCGTTTTCAAGAGTGTTTCTTGATGAACAATACTTTCCACTTGAAATTATGATAACCGGCAGGAAGACCAGGGAATTCTGATTCATGGCCAAGAGAGAAAAAGGAAGCTGAAAAAAACGACCACCCAAAAAGGATGGTCGTTCAAGTGTAAATCGGGCTGGGCGGATTTGAACCGCCGACCCCATGTCCCCCAGACATGTACGCTAAACCCCTGCGCTACAGCCCGTTTTTTGTGAAAATATCCACTCGAGGGAAGATATCATATAATCCGAGCGGTTGTCAATAAATTACTTTTATTTAATTTTCAAGCATCTATTTATAAGACAATGAATAGTATGACATAAGAGGATGTGAAGAATAAAAGTTTAATTTATTTATATATATAAATTAAAATATATTTATTTAATTGTTTGTATTAATCATCCAGTTATAGTTGACGACAATTGACATAAGTGACAGTTTATCATAAGATAAATATGAATTTACGGAATGTCTGCATTACGGTATGATAGATTGATAAGATAGGATAAACTTATCGAAAATATTAGTTAAAATGGGGTGGTACATGAAATCGTACATAACTGACAATAAGAAACATTTACATCATGAACATCGAAATGGTATGATTCAAAACATGAAAAGTGTAAAGATTCTGATTATTTCCATCGTATTCTTATCAATCGTCTCCCCGGTCTTTGCGTTTCAGTTCTCTCCGCTTGAACAGGAATTTGAACCCACAGGGGCCAACAGCACGAAAACCTATACGATCGTTAACGATTCTGCAGACAGTATTGCAGTGGCTATCTCGGCACTGACGAGAGATCTTACAGTCTCCGGAGAAGAGCAGAACGAGAGTGCCGCCGCCTATTTTTCGATTGTACCCAGCAAGATCATTCTGAAACCTCAGAGCTCCCAGATAGTAAGGGTGCAGTACAGAGGGCCCAGAACAATACCGAAAGAACTCTCTTTCAGACTCAAAGCCGAGCAGATCCCCTATACACAGGGTAGAGCGACCGAGAATCAGAGCATGTTCAATTTCCTGTACGTCTATACGACAAGTCTGTATATAACTCCGTCCAGAATCTCGCCGAAGGTCGAGGTGACTTCAGCTGTTCCTACAGTCACAGGCGACGGCAGACAGGTCTTGACTCTTACAATAGAGAATACCGGAACAGTACATCAGATTCTTAAAGACGTGGAAGTAGAGGTGATACATAACCAGACTCGTCAGAGTGTTCTCTATCAGGGTGAAGCATTAGGCTTCGTTAACGGACTCAACTTACTTGCTGACAAGACAGTCTCGGTACAGGTCGCGTGGCCTTCGAATTTCGAATTTCCGACATCCTCGGTAAATTCGTCGTCACTGCTGACACCGAAGATTTCTTATACAGAATAGTCCGATATTATAAGGTTCATACATGGTAGATAATAAGAGAAGGATTATAACAGTCCTTATGGTTTTACTTCTTTATTCACTCTCTTTATTATTTACTGTTACGTTTTGTGAGAACCATCTCGGAAGCGGGACCTCAGAACGATCTGAAGACCAGACGATCATAGAAGAACAGCCCTCTGCTGAAGGCACTGCTGCACCAGAGACTTCTGAGAATGTTCTGCCCTCCGATTCACAACAGACCGATTTCGATGAAGATCTGCCTGATTTCGATCAGGCTGAAAACTCTTCGCAGACTCAGGCCGGAACGAATCGGGAATCGAAGATGGTTGCTGATGAGGTTTCCCCTGCAAAGACTGTTGAAGAGGCAGAGAGTGCCGCAATTCAGAAAGAGATCTCTCAACCTGAAGATCTAAGTTCCTCCGAATCCGATAGACTGATCGAAGAGCCGATCGAAGAACCCTTCATCGAAGAGGATCCATTTGATCCCGATGCCTTCGTCGAGGAGGCTGATGACGATTTCTGGGCAGATTTCTATGTTGCAGGGGAAGAGGATGTCTCTCTTTTCGAGGATGGAGAATACTACGTTCCCCTCTATATCAACGACGAATACGTCACTGATATGAATATCATTTTCGAAGGGGAATCGCTTCTCATCGATCTTGCGGAATTCGAATCGATTATCGGAGAATCTCTTATACCATCCGTTTACGAGACTTTGTTCGAGGTTGAGGTGGAACAGATAAGTCTTCAGACGCTCAATGCTCTCGGTATCGACGGTTACTACGATTACCAGACATTCGAGCTGTATCTGTATTTCCCCACCTGGATGCTGCCGCGACAGACCCTTTCGATCAACAGAACAGGGTTGACCCGATTCAGCACCTACGAGATGACAGGATCTACACTTCTTCAACGGCAATGGTTCAGCACTTTTTCAAATCTCACATTCTATTCCAATGTAACGTGGGCGGCCGATGAACCGTTCGAGATCACTCCTTCTTCCATTTTCACCATGCAGTCACAGTCTTCTTTCAACCTTTTCGATGTGAGTTTCGATTATTCATATCTGCTGCATCCGGGGCTGGCCTATGATACTAGCGACAAAACATGGTCTTCCGATATCTCCGATTACATCACCTTCAACGGAATCCAGGGATTCTACGATTTCACAGACAAATCTCTGAGACTCAGTTTCGGTAATGTGAATGATTATCTCGGACTCGATAACGACACACTGGGGATCGGTCTGGAGAAACAGTATAATTACGGCGATCTTACAGCCAGCGGACACCAGTACGAGTATGAGGTACAGCTTGATGAACCTTCCGTCGTGGAGGTCTTCATAAATGATACCAGCGTATACCGGAGAGAACTGCAGGCCGGCATCTACGAACTGCAGGATTTCGTCTTCGAACAGGGTGTAAACAAAGCGAGAATCGAAATAACTCCTCTGGACGGATCCGAAGAGACCAGGGAAGTCTATTTCGATATTGATTACGATTCGAGGCTGATGGCCAAAGGTGACTCTCTCTATTCTCTTGCGCTCTCGGTACCGACGAGTGACCTGCTCGATCCTACCTTCAGAATAGAGCAGAGCGCGGGGCTTACCCATGAATTCACCGGAAGCTATTCCTTCGCATCGAGTCTCTCTGCCATGGTTCTCAGTTTCAACCTTCTGTATGCCTCACCGATCGGAACTCTCTCGGGAGATATCTACATGAGTCTGAACGAGCCGCTGGGCTTCGGATTTGCCGGCAGTACCGTCTATGCTTTGCCAGATGACGACGAACTGTCTCTCATCGGAGATTTCTCCTTCTCTCTCGGTTACAGTTCAAAACGATACACTTCAAGCGTTGATGTCGATTCTACATCTACTGCTGCCGACGGTGATACATTGAGCGGTTCCTTCGGATTCTCGGGTAGAATATCTGATGTGTTCAGGTACTCTTTCTCGACGACAGTCGGTTGGGATACAAGTGAGAGTGACATTTCTCTGAATGCGTCGCTGAACACAGGATTGTCCCTGATACCTAATCTCGCACTTTCCGGGACCGTCAGCTATACCAAATCTTCCGGAACTTCGACAGGAACGTTCACCTATCAGGTCAGCGGTAACTATACCTTCAGCAAGAACCTCAGCCTTACCCTTTCAAGTGATATTGAGAACAGCAGCTACATAAGCGGTTCGATCAAACCGTTCGGATCTGACAGCAACAGCATCCGTTTCAATCTCAGCGGACTGACGTTCTCTGATCCTCTCGATCACCAGGGAAGCCTTTACTACAGTTATATCGGAAAGACACTTGGGCTGACACTTTCCCAGCAGTACTCAGAAAGCTTCACAGAATTTTCCACAAGCCTTTCTGTTTCCACTGCGATCGCATATGCCGACGGTCTGTTCGGCATAACCCGCTCGATCAGTGACAACTTCCTGCTGGTGAAACCCGAAGGAGCCATGAAGAATCAGCAGATCGCCGTCACCAAGACGATGACGACAGATCCAGAGAGACTTCCACGGCTATTCGGGACAAGCAGCTATACAGGACTGAGTTCCCATACCGAGAATAATATCGTCGTGTACGGAGTAGGGGACGAACTTCTTAATTCATCCGAATCATTCATCTATGATCTGAACCCGAGACCGAGGCAGGGATATGCAGTAAGAGTTTCATCTGAGATGGCCTATTCGATCGTCGGAAATATTCTTCGGAGTCCTTCAAGCGCATACGAGCGGTATACTACCGAGATTGCAAAGGTGGAATTGGATGAGAACGATGAGGAGGTCCTCTTCTTCGACGAATCACAGTACCTGTTCACGGATGAGAACGGATTCTACTTTGTCAGCGGACTTCCGGCAGGCACCTACCAGTTCAGCATCTTCCTTCCCGGAGCTTTGGAGGAAGATCCTCCCATAGATATCAGATTCACTCTGGAAGACCTGGAGGGAATCGACCGGTCGATGGTGATCGTCCTTGATACCTTCATTGCAAGTGATGTGGCTCAGATACTCGAAGATGAGGAATTCGAGATTCTGTTGGGCAACACTGTCGAAGATCCTCTGCTCGATGATAACGGAATCTACTGGCTGGATTCGATAGATATGATGGATGAAGAGACCTTCTGGGATAGTTTCTATCCGAAACGTCTGGTCATCGAGAATGTAAACGAACAGACAGCTTCCACTGCCGGTTCGGATGCGATAATCGAACTGATAAATGCCCAGTCGAATGTACCGACCTCAGCCCTGCAGGTTCTCATCCAGGATGATCCCGGAAGACTCAACAACCTGACGAGACTGCGAGAGGTTATCGCTGATTTCATCGATGCCACTTCTCCCCGACAGTTTGAACTTACCGGCAATATAATCAGACCGACTCTATAAATCAGCTTGCGAAATAGTATCATAAACCTTACAATGTCCGTATGGACAGCGAAGTAATTCATGAAGTGCTAGAGGTTGAGGAAAAAGCTCAAGATATAGTTGAAAAGGCTCGCAGTGAGGTGAAAGACAAACTTCGCCGTGTTCAGGCGGAAATTGAGCGCGAATCACACGAGAGACTGGCTCTCGCCAGAAAGCAGAGAGACCAGGCTATCGAAAAAGCATCTGCTGAAAGTCTCAAAGCCAGAAAACGATTCGAGGCTGAAATCGAAATGAGCGATTCGAATGACGGGAAACTTCACGACTGTGCCGAGAAAATCGCTTCGCAGATGATCCCGCTGATTCTTCATTCCGACATAGGTGATGCTTTGTGAGTTACAGAACCCCGATAAGCCGGTATGCCTTCATCAATGCGAAGCTTCAGGCGAGAATAGGTAAGCTTCTTCCTCAACAGGTCATCGATTCTCTTATCAGATCGAAGAGTGTCGAGCAGCTGCTCCACCATCTCGAGCACACGGTATATGCTCCTCTTGACGAGATCTATCAGGAATTCGGCGATGTCCAGGCGCTCGAGGCATTCATTTTCCAGCGGAACATCACCATTCACAGAGAGGTCGCTTCCGCCCTTGATCCGGACTATCGGAAGTGCATTATAGCTATGAACCGGAAAGCAGAAGTCGAGAACCTTAAAAGCATGATACGTCTGTATTTCAGCAATACGATCAAAGGGCAGAATATCGATTATCGTCTTGCCTATCTGTATCAGAAACAGATCGTTGACGAGATAGACTGGCTGCAGATAGCGAATGCTTCGAATTTTGATCAGGTGAAAGAGGCTTTATCCAGGAGTATCTATCATGAAGCCGTATCCGGATTCGATGATGACAAGCTGAGAGAGAACGGACTGTTTACCCTTGAGATCACTTTAGACAAGGTTAGGGTCAAAGAACTGAGAAACCAGCTTCAACGTCTATCACGTGGCGACAGAAAGATACTGCGTTCGATACTCGACAGGGATGCCGACCTGAAGAATATCATCAACATCTTCCGTTATTCATCTTCCTATCATCTTCCCAATGAAACGCTCGAGACACTGCTGTTCGAAGGGGGAACGATCTATCACTCGAAAGAACTGAGAGACTTTCTCCTGCTCGAAGAAGCGAAGCGTTCCCCGTTCGTCCTGCTCGAAGATACCTATCCTGCAGCTGCCAGGCGGCTGAAGGAAATGGAGATAAAAGATCTGCCCGGACAGCTGGTCGAGCTTGAGAACTATCTGTTTGCCTCACGGAAGGAAGAATTCAGCTCACTGCTGCGCCGTGATCCTTTCTCGATCGGAATCATCCTCAGCTATTTTTTTCTTGAAGAAAGACAGGACAACCTTGTGAAGACCATCATCAATGGAGTACATTACCAGTTGAGCACTTCAAGAATCAGGGAGTTGGCACTATGAGTGTATATACTATCGAGATGAAGAACCTCACTGCAGTGGTCCTCGAGGAGCATAGCGACACAGTGAAAAAAGAGCTTCTCAGACTCGGCGTCCTCGACTTTGTTGAAGTGAGTTCTCTGACGAAAGAACATCAGAAGAATCTCACCACCGGCCAAAACGGTGATGATGAGAAGCTTAAGGATGTGAGAGTACAGATCGAATCTCTGTTCAAACAGATGGAATCCCCTCTTCCTGTCCTGCACAAAGAGGATATCGATACATGCGAACCGTTTTCTCTGGAACCGATAACCTCCTTTCTTGAAAAGATCTACAGAAGTCTGTCAAATCTCAGGGAGAAGCAAAAGAACAACACGCAGTCTCTGCTGAGGCTCCACGAACTACAACGGTACATAAGAGAGAAGAAACACACCTATATCGACATCCATATCGGATCGCTGCCTTCAAATGATTATCAGGTTCTGAACAAAAGACTGTCGCTCAACGCGAATGTTCTGACTCAGGTCAACGACGACGGTCCGTATGTTCTTCTCACCTTCACCAGAGACCGCTCGACGATAGAGAATACTCTTGATACTCTGAAATGGCAGGAGGATGTCGACTCGCTTTCACAATCTGAGGCGTTCGAACTGCTTTCGAAGACACTTGCCCAACTCATCGGGGAAAACGAGATGGAAAACCGGAAGATCCTCGATGAGATTCAGAAAATGCTCGGCGGACACCGCGACGAACTCGAGGGGCTATACCGGAAGGTGAGACTTCATGAACTTCTCGGGAGCATCTCCTCTCATTTCGCACATACACGCAATACGACGATCTTCTCCGGATGGGTGCCGGCCAAAAAGGCCGAAGTATTGGAAAGGGCGATTCTCAAGGCAAGCGACAATCAGTGCGTGATCGAATACTCTTCAGAAAGAACCCTCAATAGAAAAGAGATTCCTGTGGCACTTACGGACGTTCCTGTTCTCCGCCCCTTTCAGAGGATCGTCAACAACTACAGTACTCTCGAATACGGCAGTGTGAACCCTACAATATTTGTGGCGGTGTCCTATCTGGCGATGTTCGGACTGATGTTCGCTGATGCAGGCCAGGGAGTGGTCATAATGCTTCTCGGTCTATGGGGTATTCTCAGAGAGAGAAAGGGGAGGAAGGAAGGGGCGATCATCACCTTTTCTCTCCAGCATCTAATGGTCTATCTCGGAGCAGCCTCGATCGTTGCAGGTATTCTATTCGGCTCATATTTCGGGTTTTCGCTCTTTCCTCCGCTGTGGTTTGATTATCATGGAGCGGTTCTCGGTCATTCGGGAGGATCGAGAGATGTGTATACGATCCTCGGTATAACCATCTATTTCGGAATCATGGTGATCTCTGCCGGCCTTATTATCAACTGGATCAATCTCATAAAAAAAAGAGAGTACATCGATCTCGTCTTTTCCAAGAACGGGATTCTCGGTGCTATCCTTTTCGCTGTAGGAATCTATGCCGGATCGGCATTCGTGGCTTCCGGCTACAAGACATTTCCTTCAGACCCGGCTCTTGCTTATCTAATAGGAATACCTCTGATCCTTCTTTTCTTCAGAGTTCCCATAGAACACTATATCAAAAAGAAAGAAGGGCCTTTTCTCGCAGATTCGATCATGGAGTGGATAGTGATCTCATTGGAGATATTCTCGGGCTATCTGGCCAACACTCTCTCTTTTATGCGGGTAGCCGGACTGGGAATAGCACACGTCTCTCTGATGGCGGCATTTACTGATATCGCGGCTCTCACCGATTCAATAATCGGTAAGGTCCTGATATATATAATGGGAAATGCTCTGGTGATAGCACTGGAGGGTTTGTCGGCAGGAATACAATCCTTACGACTTAATTACTATGAATTCTTCACTAAGTTCTTTGTCGGCGAAGGGCGCCGTTACAGGCCGATTTCCCTTCAGAGCAGAGATTAGGAAGATCGACTTGCCGGGTTATAAACATTCGAGGAGGAATTATCGTGAATGTTCACAGTTTCAAAAGTAGAGTGAAAGTCTCTCTTATCATCACAGTTCTGGTGATGCTCGTCGCTTCTGCGGTCTTTGCCGCTCCGCTTGCCGCATCGGAAACAACCGCCGCGGCCGAACAGGAATCATCATCCTCTCTGATCTGGGTTGTGATCTCAGCCGCAGCAGCGTTCAGTTTCGGTGCTCTTGCAGCAGGATTTGCGATCTCTCATGTCGGAGCTGCAGCGATGGGAGCAATGAGTGAGAAACCGGAGATAGGCTCTCAGGCATTGATCTTCATCGCCCTGGCCGAAGGTCTTGTAGTCTTCGGATTCATCACGGCATTGATGATTCTGGGTAAAGTGTAGGGCCTTCATGCACTATTTTATCATTGGTGATGAGGATACAGTGTTGGGATTCTCCCTGGTCGGGATCGAAGGAATGATCGCCACCAGCAAAGAGATGGCGCAGGAGTCCTTACGGATCGCATTATGCGACAAGGAGAATGCGATCATCATCATCACCCAGGATGTGGCCGCCCTCATCAGAGAGGAAGTCGACCGCTATATCTTCAGTGAAACCTTTCCTCTGATCGTCGAGATCCCGAACCGGGCATCCGGCGGCAGATCGAGAGATCTGCGAAAACTCGTCAATGATGCCATAGGAGTTGCCTTATGAAAAAGGATCTGCCTCTATTTGAAGGGATCATGGAAAGTGCTCAGAAAGAAGCCGCCTCGATAAGAGCCGAAGGGGACAAAGAGATCGAATCTCTGAGAAGGCTTCATGAAAAGAAGCTGGCAAAGGCTCTTGAAGCAGAGGAAAGGCTGATCGAAAAGAAGAAACAGGAAATCTCTCTCGCTATGGAACATGCGTTACGGAATCTAGAACGGAACCATAACATAGAGACGACGAAGAAACTCAGGAAACTCGCCGAAGATGCTCTGAATAGGAAAATGGGAGAGATGATAGATTCTCAAGAATATCAAAGAGCTCTAATTCTGTGGATAGCCGAGGCCGCGATTGCCGTAGATTCGCCGGAGGCCAAGGTCGCATCTTCAAAAAGAGAGAACATCACACCCGAAATGCTTTTTGAGGCACAGAAGATAATCGAGAAAATAACCGGCAGAAAGATGAAACTGTCGCTGAATCCTGAACCATTGAGTTCGCAGGGCGTTGTCGTCTCTACATTATCCGATTCTGTAGCCTACAACAATCAGGTGAGAACCAGACTGAAAAGGTGTACATCAGATTTCGAGCGTCTGTTGGAAGGATCAAAATGCCAGAAAAAATAATAGGTCAAGTTCAAAGGGTCAACGGCCCGGTCATAACAGTAGATAATGTCACTGATGCCTCGATGATGGATCTCGTATATGTAGGAGAAGACCATCTTATCGGGGAGCTGGTGAAACTGGATGGTACGAGTGCCACAGTTCAGGTCTACGAGGACACCACCGGTCTATGTCCTTTTGAGAATGTTTACGGAACTTCATTGCCCCTGTCGGTCGAGCTGGGGCCCGGTCTCATCGGTTCCATCTATGACGGGATACAGCGTCCGCTGAGCAGGCTCAGAGAGATCTGCGGTGATACCATCGCAAAAGGTGTCGTGAGCAAGGCCCTCGACAGAACGAAGAAATGGGAGTTTACTCCCGTTGTCGCCGTCTCTGATACGGTTCATCCCGGCTCCGTGATCGGAACTGTACAGGAGACTTCGAGGATCCTGCATCGTATACTGGTGCCGCTGACACTGGGCGACTTGAAAGATCAATTCACTGTAGTATCCATATCCGACATCGCCGAGTACAGTGTCGATGAGACCGTCTGTGTCGTGGAAGATGATGAGGGCGAAAGACATTCATTGACACTGATGCACTCGTGGTCTATCAGAAAGCCGAGAAAAGTGAAGGAGAGAAAACCTCTTTCGATTCCTCTGATCACAGGTCAGAGAGTGATCGATATGCTCTTTCCGCTGGCCAAAGGAGGAACGGTAGCTATCCCCGGGGGGTTCGGGACCGGCAAGACCATGACCCAGCATGCCATCGCCTCCTGGTGTGACGCCGATATCATCGTCTATATAGGCTGCGGTGAGCGGGGAAATGAGATGACTGATGTTCTCAGAGAATTTCCCAAACTGATAGACCCCTATACAGGAAAATCCCTGATGGAACGGACGATACTGATCGCCAATACATCGAATATGCCGGTAAGTGCCCGCGAAGCCTCCATCTATACGGGAATCACACTTGCCGAGTACTACCGAGATCAGGGGTATCATGTAGCGGTCATGGCAGACAGCACGAGCCGGTGGGCGGAAGCGCTGCGAGAACTGAGTGGCAGAATGGAGGAGATGCCTGCAGAAGAGGGCTTTCCTGCCTACCTGCCCACAAGGATCGCAGAATTCTATGAAAGGGCAGGGAGGATGGAGACTCTCAGCGCGATGGAAGGTTCTGTATCGATCATCGGAGCTGTCAGTCCTCCCGGAGGTGATTTCTCCGAACCAGTCACCCAGCATACCAAGCGGTTCGTCAGATGCTTCTGGGGTCTCGACCGTTCATTGGCATCATCAAGACACTATCCTGCGATCAGCTGGCTTGATTCGTACAGTGAATATGTTGATGAGGTCGCTCCGTGGTGGGAGCAGAAAGGTGAAGGTAACTGGAAAAGCGCGCGGCAGGAGATCATGAACCTCCTTCAGAAGGAAGTGAGACTGCAGCAGATAGTCAAACTTGTCGGCCCCGATGCTCTTCCGGACAGCCAGAACTTCATTCTTGAAGTCTGTTCAATGTTCAAAACAGCCTTTCTGCAGCAGAACGCCTTCGATGACATAGACAAATATTCATCGATCGAAAAACAGCTGGGTATGCTGAATGTCATCCTTACCTACTGGAAGGTCGGCTCTGCGGCGATAGAGAAAGGTCTGCCGATCGTCAGAGTGAAGAGGATGAAGGTGACTCAGGAGATCGCGAGAATGAGATTCTCCATATCGGATGACAATCTGGAAGAACTCGATAAGATCACCGTAAGACTGGAACGTCAGATTTCACGACTGGGAGAGATGTATGAAGCATAATATTGAGATGAACAAGATCGAGCGATCCCTTCTGAAAGGACGGGAATACATCGGTGCCCAGAAGATCGAAGGCCCCCTTGTGTATATGAGAAACACACATGCCGTAGGGTATGGTGAACTCGTTGAAGTCTCTGACAAGGATGGGAAGACAAGGACAGGGCAGGTTCTCGATACCAGCAGTGACGTCGTTGTAGTCCAGCTGTTCGAAGGAACCGACGGTCTGTCAATTCCTTCCACGCGGATGAGATTCATGGGCGAACCGTTCAATCTTCCCGTTTCGAAAGGGATGCTCGGGCGTGTGATGAACGGTCTCGGACGCCCGAGAGATGCCTCATCCCTCCCTGCAGGGGAAGATTCGATGAATATCAACGGGCTGCCGATAAACCCGACCGCACGTGAATACCCTCAGGATTTTATCCAGACAGGTGTATCTGTCATCGATGGTCTCACCACATTGATACAGGGGCAGAAGCTTCCGATATTCAGCGGCAACGGACTTCCCCATAATCAGCTGGCGGCACAGATAGCCCGTCAGGCGAAAGTTCTCTCTCAGGACAGTGATTTCTCTATAGTCTTCGCCGCAATGGGTGTCAAATACGATGTCGCCCGGTTCTTCATCGACTCTTTCGAGTCTTCGGGAGTACTGGATAATGTAGCTTTCTTCCTCTCTCTGGCTGACGATCCGTCGATCGAACGAACCATCACTCCCCGTTCCGCCCTCACGTTGGCTGAACACCTCGCCTTCACGCACGATAAACAGGTTTTGGTGATCATGACCGATATGACCAACTACTGCGAATCACTTCGGGAGATCTCGACACTCAGAGGAGAGATACCTTCAAGAAAGGGCTATCCCGGATATCTGTATTCAAATCTGGCCGAATTATATGAACGCAGCGGCAAGCTTCTCGGTCACGGCGGGTCGATCACGCAGCTGCCTATTCTCACGATGCCCAACGATGATATCTCACATCCAATTCCCGACCTTACAGGGTATATCACCGAGGGGCAGATCGTATTCGACAGAGAGATGTATTCGAGAGGGATCTACCCTCCCATCAACGGCCTTCCGAGTCTCTCACGTCTGATGAAGGATGGAATCGGGGACGGCATGACCAGAAAAGATCATCCCCACCTCGCAAATCAGCTTTTTGCATCGTACTCGCATGTGAAGGATGTGAGAAACCTTGCCTCGGTCATCGGTGAGGAAGAACTTACCACGCTTGACCATCAGTACCTTGATTTCGGAGCGAAGTTCGAGAACGAGTTCGTTTATCAGAGATTCGATGAGAACAGGAGCATCGAACAGACCCTGGATTTGGGATGGGAAGCGTTGAAGACACTTCCCGCCGAAGAACTGCAGCGTGTCAGCGAAGATGAACTGAAAGAGTTCTATGGAGGTTGATCTATGAGTCAGACAATCGCACCGACAAGATCGAACCTTCTCAAGCTGAAAGATGATCTCGCTTTCGCCAATCTTGGACATGAGCTGCTGGACCAGAAGCGTTCCATCCTGGTGGTCGAATTGCTGACACTGGTCGATCAGGCTGTAGATTATCAGAACAGAGTGGATATCGCTTTGGAGAAAGCTTCCGCTTCCCTGCAGAACTCGGTCATGCAGATGGGAAGGTTGAAGGTTGCAAACGTGTTTCCCTCGGTAACAAGCACATCATCGATAGACATCTCGCAGCGAAAGGTGATGGGTGTGAGACTTCCGAAGGTGAACACGACCTTCACCGGCAATGGTCCCTATTTCTCCCCTGAAGGAACCACTTTGGCTGTCGAAGACACCATAAGCTGCTATCAGGAGGCGATACAGCTGATGGGACATCTGGCTGAACTGAAGGTCTCCATCATGAGGCTGGCGCGCGAGGTGAAAAAGAGCATCCGGAAGGTAAATGCTCTCGAGAAGATCGTCATTCCTTCGCTCGAGGAGAATGTGAAATATACTGCAGGCAGAATCGAAGAGGTCGAACGGGAAGGCTTCATCCTGATGAAGCAGGTGAAAAAGCGGCTCGATATCGAGAACAGCAAGAGAAAGAAGGAGGAACAATGAGTAATGGATTTACTGAATTGTTGGTCTATCTAGACGGCTCGGAGGATTCTATGAGTGCCGCAATGGCAGCGATCGTCCTCGCGAAACAGCTCGAAAGCCATCTGACGGCGATCTATGTTGTCAATACCAAGGCACTGCAGGACCTTGTGAAGGCCAGGATCTTTCTGGATGTCGAACAGCAGGAATATCAGAGGGATATAGAAGGTGATGCCGTGAGGTATCTTAGCCACGTGAAAAAATTGGGAAAGAAGAAGGGTGTAGCGGTCGAATGCGTGAAAAGCGAAGGTGCGGTACATCAGGTCGTGCGCGACTATATCAGTGCCAATTCAATCGATATGCTCGTTATCGGCGGGCTTTCGGGAATACACAGCCGACGGGATGAACTACTCAGTGAGACAGACAGAATGATGAGAAATGCCACCATTCCTGTCTTCGTCGTCCGCGATAACGATGATATCTGGGATATGTACGAGTCGCTGCCTGATACTGAAAGGGAGGATACCTATGACATTGACTGATATACTGGATAGAGACCTTATAAAGGTCCCCCTCGAAGGAAGATCAAAACATGAGATCATTGAAGAGCTTGTCGACCTTCTTTCTCAAAAGAAGGCACTGACAAACAGAGAAGAGATCCTCTCGGCCGTTTTGGAACGGGAATCGCTCGGTTCAACCGGCCTTGCCGACGGAATTGCGATTCCTCACGCGAAGACCGCTGCTGTCGACCGTGTCTATCTGGTTGTCGGCCTTGCCGACACGAGTGTCGACTTCGATGCTCAGGACGGGGAGGGAAGCCTCTATTTCTTTCTGGTGCTTGCACCTGAACATGAGGCGAGCGCCCATATCGAGATCCTTTCCTCAATCGCCAAGACGACAGCGAGCGCGTCGTTCAAACGTCTGCTGCGTCTTGCGAAAACGAGTGAGGATGTCTACTCGTTATTTATAGATTAATATCCGAGATCCTCGCCGACTAGCAGTACATGGATCCGTTCTTTGATCAGCTGATGACCAAGGACGAGGAAGGATGAACAGATTCCTTTCGTACACGCTCCGGCCGGAACACTCATCAGATTCTTATCGTCGCAGGAAGGGGCCACACAGTGTCCCTTTTCGCGGCAGAAAGTCTCTTTGTCGAGTCTGACGCAGTTCGCCGGGGCCGCTAACTGCTTCACTCTGTTCGCAGCTTCCTCGAGGTTCGAAACGATCTTGTTGCACCCGGCGATAATATATACTTTTTCGGGACCGTACAGAACTGCCGCCACTCTGTTGTTCGATCCGTCGACGAGATAGAGCTCGCCTCTCTCAGTTATCGCATTGGCGCTCGAAAGATAGACATCACACCGGAACGATTGAAGATTTCGTTCGTGTTTCTCCTGTGCATTCAATGAAGGGTCTGCCCGGTCTATGTAGGTGTAATCACCGTTTTTCACCAGATCGAGAATACCGCTTTGAGCCAGTGTTATCGATCCTCCCGAGGCGACAGTCGATCCTTCGGGGATCAGCTTTTTCATCAGAGCCGGCAGATCTTTAGCCGATGGTATGTACGAAACACCGATGTTGTTCTTCTCGAGGTTCTCCATCGTCCGCTTTACATGCAGCTTGATGATCTTTTCTTTGTTAGGTTCCATTGTCCACTACCTCTCATTCTCAAATGTATTGCATTCCTTACTGTAATCTTTTTTTTTCTAGACATCAACGGATGTTGAGACTATTCTTAAGGGTATGAATATCACATTTTTCGGTGCTGCAAGAATGGTTACAGGAAGTTGCACCCTGGTTGAAAGCGGTGGAACAAGGATTCTGGTCGACTGCGGATTACCGCAGGGGAATGATGAGAAGAAAGTCGGGATGGACTTCCCGTTCTCTCCGTCTTCGATCGATTATATTCTCCTCACCCATGCCCACATCGATCACTCCGGACGGATTCCGATGATGGTACGGGAGGGATTTCACGGGACGGTTCATACAACGGATGCGACCGCGGATCTGTGTTCGATCATGCTATCTGATTCCGGACATATTCAGGAGATGGAGACCGAGTGGGTCAACAGAAAAAGGCGGAGAGACGGAAAGAGTGAGATCGAGCCGATCTATACGGTGGAAGATGCCAGAAATTCGATGGAATATTTCATCGGACATGAATACGGACGTTCTTTCAATCTTACCGAAGATATTCAGGTAACCTTCACCGATGCCGGCCATATTCTCGGAAGTTCCTCGATTCAGTTACATATACGCGAACAGGGAGAAGAACGGCTGATCGTATTCAGCGGTGATATCGGCAATACCGATCAGCCTATCATCAACGACCCGGTGTTTCTGAAACAGGCCGATTTCGTTGTGATGGAATCGACCTACGGAGATAGGCTTCACCCGCCGGTAGAATTCGCATCACAGCAGGAGAGTACGAAAAGCAGAGCCCTTGAACTGGCTTCCTATATCGAAAACACGTTCAAAAGAGGCGGCAATGTGATAATCCCTTCTTTCGCTGTCGGAAGAACACAGGAAATCCTGTATCTTCTGCGTTACATAATAGACCACAGATTGATCAGAGGTCTTGATAGCTTTCCTGTGTATCTAGACAGTCCGCTGGCGATCGAGGCTACTAAGGTCTTCGGGAGAAATATCATCGGCTACTTCGATGAAGAGGCGATGAAGATCGTAGAGAAGGGAGAGAATCCTTTACGGTTCCCATCTTTGATCATGAGTGTCACCGCAGACGATTCCCGTGCGATAAACTTCCTCAAAGAGAGTGCCGTCATCATTTCTGCAAGCGGGATGTGCGAGGCCGGGCGGATCAAACACCATCTGAAACATAATCTGTGGAGACCTGAGTCTACAGTCGTATTCTGCGGGTATCAGGCCAACGGGACATTGGGACGTTCTATTCTGGACGGAGCGAAGAATGTCACGATATTCGGCGAACATATCGATGTGAAATCTCAGATTGTCAGACTCGAGGGAATAAGCGGCCATGCCGATCAGAAAGGACTGATCCGCTGGGTCTCAAGCTTTTCCAACCGGCTCAAACATGTGTTCGTTGTTCACGGTGATGAGAGTGTGGCCCGTTTCTTTGCCGGGTATCTGCAGAATGTCGTCGAGGTGAATGCATGGGCTCCTCAAATCAATCAGAGTTTCGACCTGCTCGAAGAACAGAGTCTTCCGGCCGCACAAAGCGAAAGTGTGTGGATAGCATCACAGGAGCAGCTGAAAGAATCTATTACCGTATTGCAGCAGCAGATGAATGCTTTACAGACAGTCATCGACAGAATGAAAGAGCATTCCGATACCGTGATTGAACAGCAAGACTCGAAAAAATCGAGACGGCTGGTGAATGCCATAACCCGGTTAGCTTTGGAGGTGGAGGATCTGCACTCCCGATGGGGTGGATGATTGTAAAAAAAGTGTGTATAGTTAGCACACTTGAGGTGTTTACATGAAGATTCTAGCATTTGGAGCTCATCCGGGAGATGTCGAGACAGCCTGTTTCGGTACGCTGTCGCGCTGTGTTCAAAGAGAAGATGAGGTTGTCGTCTGTTCTCTCACCAACGGTGAACTTGCACCGTCGAAATTGACCAGTGAAGATCTGAAGATGGTAAGGATGGTCGAATCTGCTCAGGCGTGCGCTGTGATCGGAGCCTCCTTCTGTACGATGGATATTGAAGAGATGAAGGTTAATGAACTCGATGACAGCCAGCTTTCGAAGATCTGCTCGCTGATCCGTTCAACACGGCCCGATCTTATCATCACCCACAGTGAAAATGAGAGACATCCTGATGCCGTCCAGACAAGCAGAATCGTAAGAAGAGCCGCGCTCCTTTCGACTCTGGATAGTTACCCGGACGAATTGCCCGCCCTGAAGGACCTCCCTCTCCTATACTATATGGACAGCATCGATGCGCTGGACTCAAAAAATCTGATCTTCGTCGATGTGGGTTCCTCTTTCGAGCTGAAGATGAAGGCTGTCGGCTGTCATACGAGCCAGATGGAAATCAGAGAAGGGGTTCAATATACTGACCTTCTTCAGATGATCGAGATCATCGGTTCATACAGAGGTCTTCAATGCGGTATACGGATGGCGGAAGCCTTCATCGTTGCTCCGTCAAGTCTCCGGTCGACTGCGCGCTATCTTCCCTGATCGCCTTGCGCAGCCGGCGGATCGTCAGGGGAGCGGATCCTTCGAAATGATTGTTCACGGCGACGAGTACCTGGTGACTTTCGGTAAGGGTTCTGATCGTCTTTGCGATCTGATGGATGTCTCTTGTACGATCCCACACGATCGAATCCCATCTTTTATCGCTTTGTTCTTCAATAGCTTCCCGGTCGTCACCATGTAGTCTGATCGAAACGGTATCCCCGAAGAGTCTTTCATATCGTTCGATCACCTGAACGATGTCATTCATCCAATAGCCGCTGAGAAGTACGGGAGTGATGTTGCGGTCTCTCAGGAAGGTGAACCAGCTTCCATCGATATACTGATTGTTTCTCAATTCCACTCCGTAGCGGATATGGGGAGGAAGAAGATCGAAGAATCTGTCGAGCTCTCTCAACAGTTCTTTCTGATTGAAGAACATCTTCCTGTTGAGATATCCGAACTGGAATATCAGAAGTGCAGTCTTATCCAGAATTGGTGTCAGTGATTCTATGAATCGGATGGCAAATTGCGCATCGAGGAAGTAAGGATTCTTTTCACCGGTTGCCGGATTGTAAAATAGAGTAAGAGCGTTCGGGCATTTAATCGTGAAGGAGAAATCGGAAGAAGTCGCTTCGGCATAGGATTTCACGGTCGCACTTAGCGGTAAACCTGCACTCTCTTTCCCCAGAGACCAGAACCATCTGTCAATCTCCACCATATGGTATCTGCGAGCATATTCGCTCAGATATCTGCCAGGGTCATCGGTAGAGTACACCAGATTTTTCCATGACCGGTAGATGAACGAACATGTTCCGAACAAAGGATTTTCCATATATAGAGAATACTGAAGCTGGGAATGTTTAGCAAGGAGCACCCGCCTTTGACCCTGCCAGTATTTTTGTGTATCATTCTGTCCGTAAGAAGAAGGAAGGACACCGGTGAAAGAAAAGACTGAGGCGATCATTAATGTACTGCTGTGTGTTTTCCTTTGGTCTCTGATTCCTGTGACAGCCAAGATCGGGCAGACTTCCCTCGATACAATCCAGTATCTCTCCTATTCTTCATTCACCTCATTTGTGACTTTGACGGTGATTTCTCTTGTGAGCGGCAGGATAGTCCATGTACTGACCTACAGTTTGAAAGACTGGCTCGTCATCACCTGTCTCGGACTGCTCGGTACGTTCGTCTATTACCTGCTGCTTTATTTCGGCTATTCGAAAGCAGGTGCCATTGAGGTCCTGATCATCCAGTACACCTGGCCGTTTCTCATCGTTCTTCTTTCCCGTATCATTCTCAAAGAGAAGATAGGTCTCTCTAAACTGATATCGGTGATCCTCGGTTTTGCCGGTGTCCTTTCCGTTTTGTCGGCGGGTGATATCTCGACGATATCGATTTCGTCTCCGCAGGTACTGCTGTGGGTCTTTATCGGGGCCCTTTGTTTTGCCCTCTTCTCCGTGCTGAGTAAAAGAGTCGAAAAGGAGCCGGTAAGTCTCACCGCAGTCTATTACCTTGCCGCGACTGCGGCCTCTGCCGTTACTCTGATGATGCGCGGCAGTTTTATCATCCCTCAGGGCAGTCAGTGGCTCTCGATCCTCATCAACGGAATGTTCATCAACGGTATCTCCTATCTTCTGTGGATCCGTGCTCTTCGTCTGGCAGAAGCTTCATTCGTCGCCCCGTTCGTTTATATCGTGCCTGTCCTTTCGGCGATTTATCTGGTGATCTTTTTCCGGGAACCTATGTATATCACGACGGTTGCAGGTTTTATCCTTGTCGTCACAGCGGGGCTGGTGAACAGCCTCAGATCCAAGTAGCATCTCATGGATCTTTGTTGTACAATTACAATAGCAACTTAGGAGGTTCGTGTGACCGGTACAGTAATCGTCTTGGCACTCCTTCTGATTTTCTCTTTCTATATTAAAGAAAAGGAAAAACGAAGCACCACAAGTTATGTAAGCGAGAAGATCCTCAGACTGAGGGAGAAGAGAATCGAGATGTTCTCTCCTGAATACAGCGTCGATCTGCTCAAGAAACTCGCTGTGAAAAATGAACAGGAATACAGGATCCCGAAGCTTCCGATGATGAGATGCAACGTTGAAAAACGTGATATTCACGGGGTCACTTCCATCGTATTTACACCGAAAAAGGACAAGAGTTCGTACACGGTATTCTATCTTCACGGGGGAGCATATGTTGAGCATGCATCGGTCATTCACTTCATGTTCATCGATTCTCTATTCGGAGAACTCCCTCTGAAGGTCGTCATGCCGTTATATCCGAAAGCTCCGGTACACTCTGTGACCGAGGTGTTCCCGAAGATGACAGATATGTACAGAAAGCTGAAAGCTGAGAGTGACGGAAAGTTCATTCTGATGGGAGACAGTGCCGGTGCATCCCTCGCCGTCTCGGTCGCTCAGGCTCTCGGTGGGGATGAGCAGCCCAAGGAGATCATAAGCATCTCCCCGTGGCTCGATATCGGTCTGTGTGACGAGCGCATCGCCGATGTCGAAAAGGCAGACCCGATGCTCAATTCTTCTCATCTGAGGGTGATGGGAAGGGCGTGGGCGAAAGATGTCGATCTTAAGGATTTCAGAGTGTCGCCTTTATACGGTCCGATAGAGCATCTTGCCCCCGTCACACTGTTTGCGGGGACTCACGAACTTTTCCTGATTGATGCGCGCACATTCTATGATCGTTGTATCGATGCAGGAGTCGATATCATGTACATCGAAAAGGAGAAGATGAACCACGATTTCCCCCTGTTTCCCGTCAAAGAGGGGAAAGAGGCTGTGAAGATCATTGCTTCAGTGATTCAGAGGTGAATCGTGCGCAGACTATCGAACGGGCGAAGAAGAATCCTGTGAGCATATAAAGACTCGTGATCACAAACACGCCGTAGTATCCTATGATTCCGATGAGCAGACCGGCCGCGATAGGGTAGATGATATTCATGATCGACCCGGCACCGGACAGTCCCGTATAGACAGAGCGGTTCTCATTGTTGGATATCTCGAGAAGCACACCCGGTGCGACAATCTTGTACAGTTCGAGTGATGCACCGCTGAAGAGGAAAGTGAGCGTGTACAACTGCGCAGAGAATGATAAAAACAGCGCACAGATCGGTGTTGCCGAACCGACGATGATGAACAGGTAGAGCAGCGGTCTGTATCTTTCACCCTTGTAACCGATCTGTATGATGAGGTTGGTCACCAAGCCCCCTGCCACCTGCACCAGCAGAAAGGTCGATACCCTTTCACCCGAGATGGGGAAGTTTGTCCGTCCGAAGAGGATGAGAAACGGAATGGTGGAAAGAATGACACCGCTGGTGTTGATGAACAGCAAATAGCGGCGGATATTGGGATCTTCTTTGATCGCTTTGTAGAAAAGACTGAACCGTCTGCCGAGAGATTCTTTTTTCCTTTCTGTTCCCTCCGGTTCTTTGATCAGCCAGAAACCGCTTGTGGCTATCAGAAGGATGATCGACCCTATGATGAACAGATAGGCATAGTTCGCCGGATAGTTCAGGTGTGTGAGAATCAGCTTCACAAGGACCGATGAGACTATCACACCTATACCGCTGATCATCTGCTTTTTCATCAGCAGGTCTTTCCGCCTCTCTTCGGCGATAGACTTGCCGAGAATGTCCGTGTAACTGATGTTTGCGAACGATCCCCCGAAAGAGAACATCGCCATGAGGGCCAGCGTCGTCCAGATCTTCCATTCTGAACGTTCTGACATCGAAAAGAGGAAAAGCCCGAGAATACATAAGGAAAGGACTCTCAGATAGATTCCGGTAAGCAGAGCCGGCTTCTTCTTTCTCATGGGAATGATCAAGGTGGCAAAGATCAGCTGCATGAAAGAGGTTCCCCCGATCATGATTGCGGAAAGAATGCCGAGATGTGTTTCGTTCGCACCCAGTTCGGCGAGCATATTGGGAACAACAGTATTCACATCGATAAAGTTTAACGTCAGAGCGAGAAACAGTGCATGAAGAAGAAATGCAAAATAGTTGCGTTTTTGATAATCAGTGCGGTCCATAATAAAGGGTATCCTCCGCATTAGAGGATACCCCAAATCGACGTTGATTTCAAATCAAGAAACGTGATTACTTTTTGATATATAAGCCTTCCTGATATACAAGTATATCTCCGATTTTCGAATCAGATGGTGACATTTCAAAGAGAATCTCCACTTCTCTTCCATCTGAACAGCGGGTGACAACACGATCTTCTACAAATTTGACAATTGTATAGGTCATATTTTCTTCCATCCACTTTCCCTCCCTTGATCGATTGGATGAATATAGTATGTACAATTAAAATTGAATAGTCAAACAAATCAGCACTGAGGATTTTCACCTGTCATTGATTTAGCAGAACAAGTGGTTTATAATTCCTGTTTCAAAGGGGTCCTTTTTGATAGATATAAGAATTCATTCGTCAAGACATCTTGAAGTAAAGATCACGTATCCGATCACGGAGCTAAGATCATACCGCAGGGACATCAACTACTATATCTTCTCGCCACCCCAGCTGAATGTCTCTCGTGCTCTTATCAGGCGTGAGGCCATGCTGAGAAAGTTCCAGGCCCATGCCCGTTATTCATCTCCGGAGATTACATTTGATGAACTTCTTGATGAGACGAATAAGATCAGCCCTCTGTACCTGGTAGAATATTATTCGAAGCTGCTGAGTGATGGGTCGGCAAGGGTCGTCGATGAGATAGTAATCGGCGAGATCCAGACTCTGTGCAATTCCTTCCGCCATGAAGGATCGCGCATCACCGGAGAATGCAAAACGTCAGCCGGTGAAGATCAGTATATGCTTCTGAGCAGCTGGTACCGGCAGACTGAACACGCTGTCAGCCGCTATCGTCTCGCTATGGAAAATGTCAGATGCCGCTATCCGACGGGAAATAAACTATGCAGCGCTTTCCTGTGGGGAGACGAGGCTATCAGTCTGCTCATCGAGAATACGGCTCTGGATCTGTACCGGATGGTTCAGAACTCTCCACATTTCAAAAAGGATAACTACCTTTTTCTGCTGACCAAAGCGAAAGAGGAGCTGAACTACCGGCAGTCAAAACAGTATCAGTCAGGGGTAACCCCTTTTTCGACACAGAGCAGTGAAAATCTCATCTACAGAAGTGCGGAACTGAAGAAGTGGACACAGTCTGTTCTCTATCTGAATCCGATCCAGTCCAAGAAGCCGGAACGTTTCACCGGAATTCTGGCCGGTGCGGCTGCCGCGATAGCAATGACATTCGCAACGCTTACCGCCATATTCGCTGAGACACTATTTTTGAAAAACAGTATGCAGTGGGCTCTTCTGGTGATAGCCGCATATGTCTTCAAAGACAGGATAAAAGAGGGACTGCGTTCGTTCTTCAACAGGGTATTACCGCATCTTCTTGCCGACCAGATATTCTATTTCAATTCCCCCAGAACGGGACGGAGGCTGAATAAAACGAAGGTCGTGCTGCGTATGACCGGTGCGGATCATCTTCCCCCTCTGATACAGCGCGTCAGAGAAGAGGGAGACAATCCTTTCATTGATATGATGCCGCAGGAGGATGTAGTTCAATATTCCAGATATGTGAAAGTCTACCGGAATAAGAAGAGCAGGGAGGTTGGGCCGTGGATCAATTCGATGACGGTGGTGATCCGCCTGCGCATTGATGACTGGCTCAAAGAGATGGATGACAGTGACGATATCTTCTATTATCCCTCACAAGAGAGCGAAATCGAAGCAAAACAGAGCGCGAAGGTATACCATCTCCATCTGGTGATCACCGAATCCAGCGGGAAAAACAGGATCGAGGACCTGCATCATGTGAAACTCGTTTTGAACAAGAAAGGCATCGTCAGGCTGGAACGGATAGAGAGTGCTTTTTCAGGTGAGAAGAACGGGGAAGACCATTAACCGGCGAGGCTGTTGAATCCAAGCTGCTGCTGTATCGTCCTCATTCCCTCGATAGAGAGCGTGATCACTTCACTGAGTTCCATAGGGATCATCGAACAGCCCTGAAGAATGAGGTCCCGGTCGACTCCCTGGCTGAATCCCTTCGTCTTCCATTTTTTCATCACTGATTTCACTTTCAGATCATCGAGTGAACGCGATGGTCTCATCAGAGCTGTGGCTGTGATGAGACCTGTCAGCTCATCGATAGTATAGAGCACTTTTTCCATAGGAAGTACAGGTTCGACATCACAACATATCTGATAGCCGTGACTGACGACAGCATGGATGAACTGATCATCAAAACCGTTTTCCTTCAGCAGTTTCGGTGCGACCTTACAGTGCTGTTCGGGATACATCTCGTAGTCGATATCGTGCAGCAGTCCGACGATACCCCAGTATTCGACATCTTCGTTCAGGTGGCGGGCGAAATTACGCATGACACTTTCGACACTGAGAGCATGTCTGATCAGGTTTTCCGATGAATTATATTTTTTAAGGATAGCGAATGCCTCTTCTCTGCTTTTCATGAGCATCTCCTTCAATCTAATGAGTGATTTTCTATCAAACCTCTTTTTATGATACCCATCATATGATAGTATAACAAGTAGGGAAAAGAGTATTTCCAATTTATTAAGAGTAACAGGAGGAACCCCATGTCTACTTTAGACGATGGTGGGAGTAGGTCGTTTAGATCAACTGACACAGAACTACCCAATATTATTCTCCTGGACTCTCTACCCGTCTAGTACGGGCGGCTGTGGTCCTTCAGGAGAACCTAGGAGGAACCATGATCACAATTCGGAAAAATATCGGACAGACGCTGAACGGTCCACATGGGCCGCATGACGGGTACACGTGGGTCGATGCCAGAGAGGTAACCCGTGATGACATCACTCTTCTTCAGGAAGAGTATTCGATCTCGTCAGAACTCCTTGCAGATATTATGGACCTTGATGAACAGGCTCGAATAGAGAAAGAGGACGAATACGTCGCTCTTATCGTGAGGCTGCCGGCGTTTGCCGATGATTCTCACGGCATCAATCAGTACTGCGTCCCTCTCGGTATCGTGATGCTCGGCGATACGATCATAACGATCTGTCAGAGTGATTCTGTTATCCTGGAAGATTTTTCGAGAAACAGATTCAGACAGTATCCCATCGAGACTCAGGAAGGATTTGTCATCTCGATCATGGGAAGAGCCGCGATGGTCTATATTCGTCTGCTGAAGTACCTCAACAGGCAGAAGAACCTTATTGAAGAAGAACTTCATCGGTCCGTTAGAAATGATGAACTGATACAGCTGCTTTCGATCCAGAAATCGCTGGTCTATTTCACCACATCTTTAGCTACTAATGAAATTCTTCTTGAGAAGCTTCAGAAATCTCTCTATTTCAAAGTTCAGAGTGAGGATGAGAGGGAATTTCTCGAAGATGTCATCATCGATAACAAACAGGCCATCGAGATGGCGAATATCTACTCCTCGATCCTCACAGGAACGATGGATGCCTTCGCATCGGTCATCAGCAACAATCTTTCTTTCATCATGAGAAGGTTGACGGTCATCTCTATCGCCTTCATGTTTCCCACATTCCTTGTCGGCTATTACGGGATGAACATCAAGCTCCCTTTCGCTACGAATCCTATGATGATGTACCTGATTTTCCTTATCGCACTCATCACAGGGTTCGGAAGCGCCATCATTCTCAGCGATCGGCGCAAAAGAAAGAATAAGACGAGAAAACGTGAGTATAAAGGGTCGAAGAAAGGCAGAAAACAAGGCAGGAAGGCTTCAAAACAGACTGATTGACCTGAGAAGTGAAAATCGCTATCATTCGCTCTACATTATCAGAGGGTAATATAATGATGGATGATTTCGGTTCGTTTATCGCTTCGCTCGGTGATCTGAGCATTCTGCCCGACTGGCGTTCTATTTCGGCCTTATATGATGAGATCGACAGGTACGCCGGCGAGTTCACCAGGACGTTCAAAGTGCGGTGTCCTCCAGGCTGCGGCACGTGCTGTGAGCATTTTCTTCCTGACATCACAGACCTAGAGGCGTCGTTCATCGCCGCCTATCTTCTATTCAGAAAAATGGACATACCTTCTGTTGTCGATGAAGACCGGAGATTATGCCCCTTCTATGTGAAAGATGATCCTTTTCACTGTCTCGTCTATCCTGTACGCGCTACGGTGTGCAGGATGTTCGCTTCTGTTCCTTCCAAAGACAAACATGGACAGCCCGTATTCAGACGCTGCCGATATAATACACTTGAAGATCAGCTTCAGACGAT
>JAQQAI010000095.1 GCA_028532915.1 Sphaerochaetaceae bacterium | reverse complement strand
TTTCTCTTTGACACATCAGCAATCCTCGGTAAAGACTTTTTGGTCATGTATATAAATTCGGCCCCGGGCCCGTAGGCAACCGGAGCTCAATCCCTTGTGAGACGAATAAGCCTGGTCAAATTCTCCAGACCTATCATTCCTGAATAATCGTGAAGGACATTAAAAGAAGGCCCCGGGTGTCAGCCGGCCCTTCATCTCCTTCTACCATGGGTAGACGAGTATCTCTATCCTGATAATACTTTCAAGTGAACAATGAATCAAGGCTATACACCGCATCGAGCACTGTGTAAAAATTTCAGCTTTCTGGAAATTCCAGAATGATTTCAGGCTGGTAGAACCTGGTATAAGCGGGTGGACCTTGAGATTCTTGAAACGTGACAGATATTCCTTGACTGATATTATCTGCCGCCTGAGTCCTTAGAAGTTCCCGATTTTGATTGAAATAATCATCGAGAGTCTCTTATGGACAGCGTATAGCGTGAGGATAGAGGTCTTCATGAATGATTCAGTATTGATTGCGCCTGCTTCTCATCAGGGTTCAGTCAGATATGCTTCCAAGCTTCCCGTTATGAGTAGGTTCTATATGGAAGAAAGTACTATAATGATGCTGCACGCACTTTAGTATGTCTACAGACTGAAATACAAGATAATTTAGGCCCAGGACCCATCGAAGAATATAAAATCTCTGTCATACTCTCCCAACTTGGTCAATGCGATTATCCAGTCGACCAGTGTCCATATGCCAAACAATCCGCCGGTAATCAACTTGAGAATACCTAGACCGATTTGGCCCCTCATGAATCTGTCAACTCCCAGCCCCCCGAACAAGAATGAACCGACCCATGTGTATACGTGCTTATCAATTCGTTTTTCCATCTGTTATACCTCTTTGCTCACCAAATCTTAGAATGACTTCTATCTCTGAATATCTTAAGCACAAAAATAGTGACTCACATATGATTTGACAATTAATCTTATTCGGATTCAAATCCACTAAAAAGTATACTGTAAACAGGTGCGAATTTAAAGTATAGATGTATAAATCACGAATTCAACGATTTATGAGGAGGATAAAATCCTACCATCAAGGGGAAAAACGTCGAAATCAAACCGGTCCCTTTTATTCGTTGGGACTCAGATTCACTCACTTCCTCATCAGTCACAACTATCCCCACATCCCCAATAAGACTCGTGTGGATTTAGATGCCTACCCTTTCAAGTTATCAAATCTTCCACTTCAGACTTCTTTATCATCACCGGTCATTATCGAGAATATTCCGGATCTTCCTTGCCAGAGCATCTCTCATCAGAGGTTTAGGAAGAAATTCTACACCTTTTTCGAGAATTCCGCGGTCTACGATCACATCTGATGGATAACCGGAGATATACAGGACCTTGAAGTCCGGGTGGATGGTCCTGAGTTTTTCCACGAACTCTTTCCCGTTCATATTGGGCATTATCACATCGGTGATGACCGCGTCTATCGTTCCGTCTAGATTCTGAGCGATATCAAAAGCCTTCAGGGGATCTTCTGCCGACAATACATGGTAACCGAGATCTTTCAGATACACAGAAAGGGTCAGACGTACCGAGTCCTCATCTTCCACTAGAATGATCGTCTCCGTTCCATGGATCTTATCTTCGTTTTCTTGATCTTCATCGACCTGATCTTTCAAATATTCATCAGCATGGGGGAGAAAGATCCGGAAGGTGGTTCCCTGGCCCGGTTCACTGTACACGTGTATGGATCCGTGATTCTGCTTGACGATTCCGTATACGGTGGCCAGTCCCAACCCGGTGCCTTTCCCTTCTTCCTTAGTCGTGAAGAATGGCTCGAATATGTTTGTCAAAGTATCATCATCCATTCCCGATCCATCGTCAGTCACTGCAAGCATCACATATTCACCAGGGTCGATCTCTGTATGCTTGAGACAGTATTCTTCATCGATCTGAACATTTCTGGTCTCTATGATGATCGTTCCTACTCCAAAGATCGCATCACGGGCATTCACACATAGATTGGCCAGTATCTGGTCGATCTGACCGGGATCCATCAGAACCGGTTTCAGATCGTCCCCGGGATTCCATATCAATTCTATATCCTCGCTGATCAGACGCTGAAGCATCTTGAGCATATCGGCTACGACATTATTGAGATCGAGGATCTGTGGTGATATCGTCTGTTTTCTCGAAAAAGCAAGAAGCTGTCTCACGATATTGGCAGAACGTTCAGCCTCTTTGGTTATCGCGTCGAGATACTCCTGGACCGGATGATCTTTATCGATCTCCTCCCGGCACAGTTCCGTATACCCCATGATCCCCATGAGAAGATTGTTGAAGTCATGTGCCACTCCGCCTGCAAGAAGGCCGACAGCATCCAGTCTCTGTGCCTGGCGGATCTGCTGTTCGAGCTGTTTACGCTCTGTTATATCCTGGGCTACCCCGCGCAGACCTATTATCTGACCGGCGGTATCCCGGACGACCTCTCCTCTTGCCCACATCCAGCCGCCGGCTCTTCCATCTCTTACCATTTCCAGTTCGACCTCATACGGTTTACCTGTCTCGGTGGTTCTTGCTAAAGATGTGGAGAGCAGCTCCCAGCTTTCAGGGGTAAACAGCTTCATATGTTCATGGTAGGGAGGAACAGGAAGAGACGGGTCGAAACCGTACATCTTATAGAGGGATGGTGACCATTGGACATTATCGGTTGCGATATCCAAACTCCAGTTGCCCAGATGTGCAACCTCCTGAGCGGCCTGAAGTTCATGCTCTCTTGCAGCAAGTTGTTGTTGAGCCTTCTTGAGTAACGTGATATCCGACTGTGTCCCGAACATGGCTCTCGAAAGATCCTCATCGTCACGGGTCATCATGCTCGCCCGATCTAACATCCATACATAATGGCCGTCTTTGTGCCGCATGCGGACCTCGCATTCATAATCGTCGGCCTCCCCCCTTACACATCTGCTCATTCTTTGTATCACTTCATCCAGATCATCCGGATGAACGAATGTCTTCCACCGTTCTATCGTGAAAGGGGTGAGTTCCTGAAGGTTGTAACCGAGCCTGGAAGCCCAGATATCATTGAGAATGATCTCATCTGATTTCGGATCCCATATCCAGATACCCAAATAACTGCCTCTGATGACCTTCTGGAGATGTCTTCGCTCAGCACGAAGAGCTCTTTCTGCTTCTTCACGTTCTATTGCTGTTTCGATCCTATTCAAAGCCAGAGCGATATCATCTGCGATCTCAAGCAAGAATTCCTGCTCTTTAAAGTCATGCCCGAATCCTTTCGGGACCGAGATACACAGGTATCCGTATTTTCTGCCGTGATGAACTATTCTTATGACCAGTGTGACATCAAGCTCATCATTACATAAAGAACAATCCGTACAGAAAGGTTCAACGTCGATGAAGCTTATTGCATCTTCGCTTTCATCGGCAAAGGATACACAACAGGGAATCTCATCATCCTTAAGCTGTTCTTTTCTGGTGGCATTTTCTCCTTCTGACAGAGAGGATCTGTATACAGAAAACCCCTTTTCACCCTCTTGTGAAAGAATGATCAGAACCTGCTGGAATTCCCGATTGCTGACCAGAGAGTTACAGATGGCGAGTATCAGGGACTCCCGATCGTTCTGTTCGACGATCAGCTTGTTCAGATCACGTATGGAGCGAAGCAGCGCATTAAGATATACCTCCCTCTTCTCAGCAGATCGTCTCTCCTCTCTGTTGAGGAACTCCTTCAACTCCCTTCGGATCGCAGGTACCAGGCGGACCAGATTACTCTTCAATATGAAATCAGCAGCTCCGGAAACCATCAAGTTGACTGCTGTCTCCTCTCCGATCACGCCGGAAACGATGATGAAAGGGATATCCCTTCCCGAGTCTTTCAGAATTTCAAGAGCCCTGGAGCATCCGAAACGGGGCATACTATAATCGGCCAGGATCACGTCCCATTGCCGGCTTTGCAGGGCGCGCGTAAAGTCTTCAGAGGTCTGCACAGATTCCCAATACGGATCGAAACCGCCGTTTCTGATCTCACGGATCATGAGAACAACATCATCTTTCTCATCTTCGACGATAAGAACATCAATACGCTCTTTTGATTCGGCCATCTATATCATGCTCCTATAAAGTGTTCGATTCTGTACTTTGAGGTCTTTTGTTCAAAACGACCCAATACATTCCGAGTTGTCTTACCGCCTCAACGAACTGGCCGAAATCCACGGGCTTCTGGATATAACTGTTGCACCCTTTCTCATAAGATCTGACAAGATCCTTCTCTTCTGAAGAGGAGGTGAGAATGACAACCGGCAGGAACTTCGTCTGCTCATCTTCTCTGATACGTTGCAGCACTTCATGTCCATCCACCTTCGGTAGTTTGAGATCAAGAAGAACCAAGGCAGGCATTCCCTTCTCAGGCTGGCAGTGATCTTCTGCGAACAGATAATCCAAAGCTTCCTGACCATCATGAACTACAACAATATCGTTTGAGATATTGTTCTGTTTGAAAGCTCTGAGCGTCAGTTTGATATCATCCGGATTATCCTCCACCAAAAGTATCGTCGCATCATTCAACATTGTTCACCTCCTCTTATCCATGTTAGACAGCTCTTCGACAGAGCCTCCTGTTCCCATTGAAAAATATAATGTAGCACCTTTTTTGACATACCCTTCAGCCCATATGAGACCGCCTTCACGCTGGATCGCCCGCTTCACGATCGCAAGGCCTATGCCTGTTCCCTCGAATTCCGATAATGAATGCATACGCTGAAATGCTCCGAACAGCTTATCGGAATAGGCCATATCGAATCCTGCGCCGTTGTCCCGGATGAAAAACACTTCTGTATCATCTTTCAGATCCGGATTCGGTGTATCGAGATCTCTGTTGCGTACCTTTCTGAACTCGATCGTGGCCTTTTTTTCATCTCTGGAGAACTTCCATGCATTGGAAAGCAGATTCTCAATGACCAGTCTCATCAATCTCGGATCTGCAACGACGTTCAGATCATCTTCTATAGTGACTTCCACGGCCCTCTTTGGCTGTGATTCCTTCAATATCCTGATCGTCTGCCTTGCCATCTTTCCAAGGTCTAAAGTTCTTGCATCGTGTTTCCAGCGGCTGATACGTGAAAGCTGAAGAAGATCTTCGATCAGCTGCCCCATCCGTTGGGCAGCACGTCTGATCCTGTACAGATCATCTTTCCCCTCATCATCAAGTTTGTCCTCGTAATCCTCCAAAAGAGCCTGGCTGAATCCATCTATACTCCGAAGGGGAGCGCGCAGGTCATGACTCACAGAATAGGAGAATGCCTCCAGTTCCTGATTGGTTACCTCCAGCTGCCGCGAGAATTCTTTTATGGCATTCTCCGAACGAACCCTTTCAGTGATATCAGAATATGTAGCAAGAAGATGAGGCTTCTGCTTTACAAAAAACCGGGATAATTTCATATCGATTGTCGCTTTTCTTCTTGAAGAAGAATTGAATGAAACGGTGTGTTGCTGGTCGATACCGCTAGATAGGCATTCATATGCGGTCTCAATCATACCGGACTGCTTCCAGAACTCACTCTCGGATAAAGACTCATTGAGCATCTGTTTTTCAGAAAGGCCATGCATCTCGGCAGCCCGGCTGTTCGTTCTGACGCATCTGCCGTCTGAATCATATGTGACTATTCCCACCGGTGCCGTCTGAAGGATCAAATTGCTCAGTTCATGAAGGTCCTGCAGCTCTTCGGTCCTCGCCTTCACCAGTTCCTCCAGATGATCGCGATATCTTGCCAGTTCCTCTTCGGCCTTTTTCCGCATGGTGATATCGGTGATAAAAGCATAATAGAAAAGGACCTCTCCATTCTGATCTTTTTTGATATGAGCAAACAATTCGATCGGGATACGATGGCCGTCTTTGTGAATATACTCTTTCTGATAACGGACCGGCCGACCTGTCTTCTCAAGCTCTTTCAAAGCCTGTTCTTCCTGTAAAGCATATTCGGGCGGTGTGAGGACCGAATTCCAATTCACCTTCTTCAGCTCTTCCATATCGTATCCGGTAAGTTTGCTGAAAGCGGGATTGCACATACCCAGTCTTCCGTCAGGATAACCGAAACCCACGGGCTGATCCGATTTCTCTATGATATCGGCAAGCTGTTCCTGCCTTTGTGTAATCCGGTCGATCTGCTGACGGGCACGTCTGTACTCCGTGATATCCTGGATGACTCCCCGAAGGAGGATGGTCTTGCCTTTCTCGATTACCGGATGAGCTATCGTTCTCACCCATTTATGGATTCCTTTCTCGGAGATCAATTCAAGTTCGAGATCATATGAGCTTCCTTCGTTCAACGCTTTCTTCAATGCCTCATCCAGAATAGTCTGCGATGATCTCTCATAGTATTGTTTCCCTTTAAGAAGCCCGACTCCGGGTTGTAAGAAATTGTCTTCGTTGAACGGCAGGTCATGAATTCGTGCAACCTCGTTAGTCCAAACTCCGTCAAGAGAGACCGGGTCGAGTTCCCATGCTCCCACCTTGGCGACAGTGCCCATCTGCTGAAGAAGGGTATTCTGGCGTTTCAGTTCATTTTCAGCATTTATCCGCTTCTCAAGATCCTTCTCTGCACCGGCTCTCAGTGAGTTGATCTCATCAAAGAGACCTCCGATCGACCACACTCCCGCAGTCATCAGGATAGAGATTACAAGGGCAACGATCTCGGCACCCGCGTCGATACTGATGATCTCAGAGCTCATTATGTTATACAGTGAGATTGAACGTCTTATTGCCATGAGAAACAAAGCAAGGCTCATCAGCACCCAGGCGGCCGTTCTTTTACTCTTGCGTATTCGGATGAAGGCAAAACCGGCAGCAAAGAATTGTAGGATTATGGAAATGATCAATACTATCAGCATAAATGACTCACTTTCTTCCAAGTATAACCTACAGTCAATTAGATTGTAAGAAAAAGATAGGAGAAGTCATTGACAATCAGCATGAGCAAAACTCAAGATTTGGACTTCAAAAACCCTCAAAATTCGAATAGACTGTCATCAGGAGCACTTTATGAAAAAGATTCTTGTCGTAGACGATGAACAAAGCATCCGATTCACTTTCAGAATGTTTTTGCAGAAAGAAGGATATCTTGTGAACGTTGCTGAGAACGCAGACAGTGCGATCAGTCAGATGGAGAGCGATCCTGCAGATATTATCGTCTCCGATATCAATCTTCCCGGAATGACAGGAGTTGAACTGCTCAAGACCGTTCATTCGATATCCCCGGAAACTCAGGTGATCATGATGACCGGAGCTCCTACCGCAGATTCAGTTTCCGAAGCGATACGGAACGGAGCCTGTGACTATCTGTTCAAACCGGTGAACAAGACGGATCTGCTTCGGACGGTGGCTACCGCCGTGAAGATCAAAGATCTTGAAGATCAGAATCGCGCTTACCGGCAGAACCTGGAGACCATGGTTCAGGTTCGCACCCGGCAGCTGCAGGAAGCCGTTGAGAAGGTGAAACAGGCATCCTTCGAGACTGTCATGCATCTCGCCCGAGCCGCCGAGTTCAAGGATGAGAACACCTTCGATCATCTCTACAGAATGAGCGAATATACCGTATTGCTGGCCGAATGCGTGAAATACCCTCAAGAAAAGATAGAAGCGATTAAATATGCTTCGATGCTTCATGACATCGGGAAGATAGGCATACCCGACAGCATATTGCTCAAACCGGGCAGGCTTGATAAAAAAGAGTTCGAGATAATGAAACAGCATGCCGCGTACGGCGGAAAGATCCTGGATGGTTCGGAAAGCGAGATTCTCAAGCTGGGGAAGATCATTGCAATCAGCCACCATGAAAAATGGGACGGAAGCGGATATCCTGAAGGATTAACCAAAGAAGATATTCCCCTTGAAGGAAGGATCGCCGCTATCGCCGATGTGTTCGATGCGCTCTCAACGAAACGAGT
>JAQQAI010000094.1 GCA_028532915.1 Sphaerochaetaceae bacterium | reverse complement strand
AAATGCCAAAGCCACATTGATCTGTGCAGCACTGGAATTAGGCCGAAGACGTCTTCCTTCAAGAAGGAAACAGATCATATTTCCCGGCGACGTCTTTCCCCTTATCCAGCATATCGGCTCACGTCTTCAGGAACACTTCATCGCCATCTCTCTCAACGGGGCACATGAAGTGATGTCGATCAACACCGTCTCGATAGGTCTTGTAAACCATACCCTCGTTCACCCGAGAGAGGTCTTCTCTACACCGCTAAGGGAGAGAGCTACAGCCATCATCGTCGCTCACAATCACCCGAGCGGTAACCTCATTCCCTCTCTAGATGATAGAAAGGTCACAAAAAGACTCAAAGAGGCTGGAGAATTGTTAGGAATCAAGGTCCTCGATCATCTCATATTCAGTGATGCATCCTACAGATCTATGTTAGAACATAATGAGTGGAATTAGAGGTAGCAGTGAAAGATTAAAAGACTCATTACAATTCATGTTCATTTCTAGGTAATTATAGATTCACAGAAAAAGATTAAGTACTAATCAATCTATGATTAGGCATTAATCCAATGGGAGATTATATATAGTCAGGATAACGTACAGAGGGGGTGTTTCTTCCGCTACCTTGACACTTTCTTCCTTAAAGCGCTAGAGCGCAGCCTCCTCCGAGAAGATGCCGAGGCCTGGACAGCGCAGAAGGTGTCTCAATCGGCCTGAGAGAAATTTCCGTAAAGCTGCACAGGAATGAATATCTCTAAAGATAGCAACACCTTATTGAACCTTACTTTGTCTTCTATAAAAGACCTTTTAAATATTTAATCACTTTTTATCTTACTTAATGGACTTTACGGCCGCGACAGGATCGCCCTTTACCTTTGTTCACTGTCGGCTTCGGTACTCGAATGCAACAGAGACCTGAGTTGCTATAGACGCCGGTAAATCGGTATATATCGGACGAACCTCATCTGAAAGGTAGAAGGACTGGTTCATCTCGATGCGCGGAACCACATTCAACTTGCAGCCGGGATCAAGAGGAATATAAAGGCCTATACCTAAATGGGGGAGAACTTTGGTATTGAAATCAGGCTGTGCACGCTTTGAGGGTATCAACAGATAGGATGCTCCGATATGGAAGAAAAGGTTATCATACACATACGTTCTCAATTCAGTCATTCCTGTAGTCTCCCGGTAGGTAAAACCGTATGCGATGCGCTGTGTCAGACCGAGTGATAAGGTCTCAGCCAGATCAACTTTGATTCCCGCCTCGACTGAAGAGTAACTCGAAAAAAACCCGACGCCGGCGGAAACTCCTGCGTGAAAAGTCGCAGCCGATGAGAAGAGAGGATATTTGAAAATTATCAAGAGAATGATCATACCGGCAGCTTTTTTCACAGTATCGTCCTTTATCTTTCGCCGAGTGTATTCATCATATACCGGCAGAAGGCTTCAAACAAGAGTGACAGTCTATCATCTGGACAAAGGCTTTAAAGAAAGTATCTGCATAGAGATTAGAAAACCACTTTTAGAAAGTCTGAACATAATTGCACCAGACTATCATCTGACTATCCTGTATATGACAGACAGTTGTCGCATATCTTCCGATAGAATAGAATCATATGAAGGAGAGATGCTATGAAACACGAATGGCGCAAGCAGGAAAAAGAGATCTATCTGCCGAAAAGCACACCTGTCTTTTTGAACGTACCCGAATTCAAATATTTTGTAATCAGCGGAGAGGGAAATCCGAACAGTGAGGTATTCGGTGAATATATCAAAATACTGTATGCTCTTTCGTATGCCGTCAGGATGAGTCATAAAGGAGGATTTGCCCCTGATGGATATTTCGAGTATACGGTCTACCCTCTGGAAGGAATCTGGGATCTTACTGATAAAGGAAAAGCCGATTATAACGGTACTTTGAACAAAGATGAGCTCAAGTTCGATCTCATGATCAGACAACCGTCCTTCGTAACTCAAGAATTCGCGTCAGAGATCATCGAACGTACCGGGAAGAAGAAACCTCATCCCCTTCTTCAACAGGTACACTTCACCTCGATCACCGATGGACCGTCGGTGCAGATGCTCCACACTGGATCGTATGACAACGAACCCGAAAGCTTTCATAAAATGGAACAGTTCTGTGCAGATGCAGGACTCAGACGAACAGCGAAGATTCACAGGGAGATCTATCTCAGCGATGCAAGAAAGACTGCAGCTGAGAATCTGAAGACCGTCCTCAGGTTCTCAGCAGAGAAGATAACGAATTGAACATCAATTGTCCTCAAGCAGTTGTGCAAGCTCGGCGAGACGAATAAATTCCGCCCGGTACCCTTCTTCATCATCGCCTCTGGAAGCTTTTGCCAGTTGCAGGACCTGATCCCAGGAGGAAGATCCCTTATAGGGACTGTCTCTGAGCAGCATGCCGAATTCAACGACCGCACTTGCAAACGTGAAATCGGGATCGCTCATATCTGAAGGACGCGTCAGTTCGTCCTCATCCATCATGATGTCGATGAGCTGACTTGATTCTTTTCCCTCCTGCGGTCTTTTGTACCTGATCTTCAAAGAGAGTAAGTCTTCTGAGGGAATGACCGTACTGCTTTGAAATACAAGAGGGTCTGACTGTACAGGTGAAGATTGACTGCTTTCTGAAGATGTGAGGACAAGCTCGTAAAATGCTGTGACAGTCTGCCCAAAGCCCATCTCGCCAGCATCCTTGGTATCATCATTAAAATCTTCTCTCTGCAGCATCCTGTTCTCATATCCGATGAGTCGATAGGACTCGACGATTGCCGGATTGAACTCGATCTGGACCTTTACATCCTTTGCGACTGTGAACATATTTCCCCATATCTCTTTTCCCAGAACCTTCTTTCCTTCCAGAAGATTATCGATATAGGCATAGTTTCCATTTCCGATATTCGATAAAGCTTCCATGCGGGAGTCTTTGTAGTTCCCCATCCCGAGTCCGAGAATGGTCAGGTAGATATTCTGTTCCCTTTTGTGTTCTATCAACCGTTCAAGTGCCCCGGTAGAGCTGACTCCGACATTGAAATCACCGTCAGTACAGAGGATCACCCGGTTATTCCCGCCGGGGATGTAGTGTTCCTGTGCGATTGTATAGGCAAGTTCGATTCCCGCTTCGCCTGCTGTGGCACCGCTTGCTTTCAAGTCGGTGAAGGCACGGATGATCGTCTGCTTTTCGGTTCCTGCGGCATTCTTCAGGATAACTCCGGCGGACCCCGCATAGGCAACGATGGAAACAGAATCTTGCGCTCGAAGCTGTTTGACGAGAACCTTCATACTTTTCTGCAGCAGCGGCAGTTTGTTATCGGCACGCATCGATCCGGAGGTATCGATAAGAAATACGAGATTCGATGGAGGCAGTTCTTCTGTGCTGATCTGCTCTGCTTTCAGGGCGACACGAAGGAGCTGATGATCAAGATTCCACGGGGCCTGTTCCATATCCAGAGTGTATGATATCGGATGCTCCCCTTCAGGCTGCGGATAATCATAGGAGAAGTACTGGAGAAGTTCCTCTATACGCACAGCATCTTCAGGCGGCAGGGCGTTATTCTGCGTCAGATATCTTCTCACATTGGTATAGCTTGCCGTATCTGCATCGATGGAAAAAGTCGAAACCGGATGTTCTGTCGCGTTTCGAAACGGATTATCGGTTATCCGGTCATATTCCTCGGTATTCATGGAATCGGCGGGATAGGTAACAGGATATTCTGTCGCACTATCCGCTGCTAAAAGGGGAGCTGCCATGGCTTTCGCACTGACCATGGGGCTTGGTGAAACATCTTGAGGCTCCACGGCGATTTCGGTATAGACATCACTATCTTCACCCGAAGCACAACCGAAGAAAAATACAATCTGAATCACTAACAAAAAGAGTGCCACGTAGTATCTGTTAACTTTCATTGAGAGCCTCCATACAAAAGAAGAACCATCAGAGACCTTATTCGTTTCAACTTCTTCCATTTTTATTGAAATCTGCCTTTTCGACTATGCGAATACCTGCTGGATCTCACCTGTGTTATACTGTTGTCCATGAAGATAGACCGTCTCCTTTCAATCATTATCTATTTGATGAACCATGAACTAAGCAGTGCGAGCGTTCTTGCCGAACGCTTCGGTGTAAGTGTCAGAACCATTGTCCGCGATATCGAGACCATCGATGCCGCGGGAATCCCCATCGTCAGTATCCAGGGACCTCACGGAGGGTACCGAATCATGGATACCTACACACTCGATAACCGTATTGTCTCGGTCGAGGATCTCTATTACATCGTCACCTCACTGAAAAGCATTTCAGACACCCTCGTGGATGAAAAGATTGACGACACGATAGAGAAGATGGAGGGCCTTATTCCCCGTCAGGATGAAGACTGGCTCACCGAGCGCAACAACAGACTTTCCATCGATTTTTCGATGCTCGGGGGAGATCCCCGTCAGAAACAATCGTTCAGGACCGTAAAAAAGGCTGTTGATACTCAGCAGCTGCTGCGTTTCACATATACCAGCAACAGACTCGAGGTGACCGAAAGGATCGTCGAACCCATGACTGTTGCATTCAGATGGAGATCCTGGTATCTGTACGCATGGTGCACGCAAAGGGAGGACTACCGTCTGTTCAGAATCTCGAAGATGAGAGATGCCGAGATCATACCGAAACGGTTCAAAAGAAGAGAACTTTCGTTCGAAGACTTTGAAAGGAGAGAGCAGAAGATTCCGTCGACCCGCCTCGTTCTTGGATTCGACCGGTGCATGAGACCTCTCGTAGAGGATTATTTTCTGAAAGATCAGCTTACCGAAGGTCCAGGAGGGTCGCTTATCGCCGAAGCTTCTATGCCTGAAGACGGGTGGATGTACGGATTCATCCTCTCCTACGGTGAATATGTGACAGTCATCGAGCCTGCCCATGTGAGAAAGGAGATAGAGAGGATCGCACGTTCCATTGCCTTGAAATACGATGAAAAAAAATGATGCTAATACCTGAACAACTATGACATACAGCTGTCATATATGCCCACCTACACTTTAGATATCTTAAAATAAAGAAGGAGTAGATGATGGAAATCAGAGAAGTCACACAGCAGAACACGCTGATGGTACGGTTGATCACATCGCTGAGCAGAATCTCCGAGGTGATGAAAGAAGTCTATACAGAGATAGGAACTTTCATGCAGCACAGGGGAATCGAGTATACAGGGGCTCCCTATGCGATGTACTACAACATGGATATGGAAGCGCTCGATCTTGAGATAGGCTTTCCAGTGACAGCACCGGTCGAGACGGAAGGACGTATCTCGAACGGAACGATTCCCGGCGGGAAGATAGCGACAACAGTCCACAAAGGACCGTATGACACGCTTGAAAAGACCTATATGGAGTTGTTGGCTTTTGTCAGAGATAAGGGTGTCGAGGTGGAAGAGCAGTGGATGTACGAGTACTATCTGAACGATCCGGCCGAAGTGAAACCTGAGGAACTGCTCACACAGATCTGCTATATCGTGAAGAAAGAATCGTAATAATCTGTATCTATGGGGAACCTCAGATTCAGAACTGAAGCATTAAAGTTCCACATCTTCTTAAGGTTTCCCTGAATGACTTAACCGGGGCATGTTTTAAGACGCCCCGGTTCGAAAGCTCTGCTTCCATCAAATGGATCAGATCATCCCGGGCGGCAGCTGCAGTGATTGGCTCCACTGCCGGGGAGATTGTCCGTACATACGCTTGAACTCCCGGCTGAACTGGGATGAACTTACATACCCTACCCCCATCGCAGCTTCGTTCACATTCATTCCGCCGGCAAGTTTCATTGCGGCATTGTTGAGTTTCATCGATTTCATGAACTGTATCGGCGACATCGTTGTGGCCTGTTTGAACTTGCGGTGAAAGACAGCCCTGCTCATACCCACCTGCTGCGCGATCTCTTCGATAGTCACCGCTCTGTCAATATTCTGTGACATCAGTTCGATAGCCCGAGCGATTTCATTGCCCCCGCTGAAAGCCCTTCTGGCAGATTCTCCTGCGTCTCCTTTCAATATGGCATAATAGAGCTCGCGAAGTCTTGCTTCTTTGAGTATCGCCAGATCTGTCGGTCTGTCCATCAGCTTCAGCAGTCGCAAAAGAGCCTCCGAGAAGGCATCGTCCCAACGTGCAAGAATCAGCCCCGTCTTAGAATAATCTCCCCGGGTTCTTCGAAAAACGCCACCGGCTATATCCATTTCTCTTGCAAGAGAGCTCATTATCTTCGTGTCAAGATCGATCTTCACTCCCAGAAGGGGGTGTTCAGGCGAGGCCTGAGGTGTTCCGGCCTCTACAGGCATCGACATCGGACAGCACAGATACCTGCTGCTGTCATATACATACGAGCGCCCGTCAAATATCGCTTCTTTGACACCTCTCACTATAGCTACCACGGTAGGTTCATAGACAGCCGGCGCGCAGCTGATCGGTTGGGTGACATGGATGAGCTGCACACCGGTCAATCCTGTTTCCTCCAGGCTGTTCTGACTTACTCTGCTTTCAATTATCTCTTTAATCTGCTGTCTGATCATGCGCTGAATATAGCACCGTATTTAGCACTTTTCAACCGACTTGATACAAATAGGCATGTTTTCGATAGTATTACGCCTATTTTATGAAGATATTGAGTGATATGTTATACCCATAACAACAACAGAACTATTTTACAGCAGGATAAACAAAGGAGAATAACAATGGCAGATAAACGATTTGGAAAAAACGGGTGGACACCCGAGAGGATTTCTTCACTGAAAGGGAGAACCTATCTGATCACAGGAGCAAACAGCGGCACGGGTTTCGAGGCATCAAGAATACTTCTTTCCAAAGGAGCGAAGGTCGTGATGCTCAACAGGAATCCGAAAAAATCGGCAGATGCGATCTCCAATCTGAAACGGATAATCTCATCGCATGCTGATATCTCATTCATACGGATAGACCTTGCCGACCTTTCCTCAGTACGCAAGGGGGCAGCGGAGGTTTTAGAAACTGTACCCCGCATCGATGCTCTCATCTGCAACGGAGCTATCGCTCAGGTCCCGAAACAGAAGTTCACTCAAGACGGCTTTGAAAGCCAGCTCGGAACGAACCACTTTGGACATTTTCTGCTGCAGGGTCTGCTCTATCCGAGACTGAAAGAATCAAAAGGCAGGATCGTGGTGGTAGGAAGTGAAGGATACAAGATGGGTATCAGGACCATCCAGTTCGATGATATGAACTGGGATAAGAACTATCATCAGAACAAGACATACTGTCATAGTAAACTGGCCCAGATCATGAGTGCCTATGAACTCCAGAACAGGCTCAAGAAGACAGATTCAGAGGTGAAAGTCTATGTCTGTCACCCGGGATCCTCCGCCACATCTCTTATCAAGAACAGCGGTAATGCGATGAGCAGAATCATGTTCTCCATGATGTCGAAACTGCCCGTGGTCCAATCTGCCGAGAAGGGTTCCTATCCTGAACTCATGTGTGCCACCGAAGAGAACCTTGATGAGAGCGGATACTACGGTCCAACGGGAATGATGGACTGGGTCGGTCCGGTAGGTGATTGTGTCATTCAGCCTCATGCACTCGACAGAAAGGTAGCTGCCAGACTCTGGGATGTCTCTCAGGAAGCAACTTCTTTCAAATGGTCACTATAAATCAAAAAATTTCATACTCATGACAGGAGAAAAGATGAAAACCCTTTATTTTACAGCAACAGGAAACAGTCTTTATGTGGCAAAATCAATCGGCGGGGAATTACTATCGATTCCACAGATGGTGAAAGAAGGTATCTATGAATTCACCGACGAGAAGATTGGTATCGTAATTCCTCTTCATGCCTGGTCGGTTCCGCCCTTTATCGTAGATTTCCTGAAGAAAGCGATGTTCAACTGCGACTACCTCTTCGCCGTGATCACCTACGGCATCTATTCAGGAGCTGTCGCCAGTCATTTGACAGCTATCGCCGATGAGGAGGGGTACAAATTTTCCTATATCAGCAGGATAAAGATGGTCGATAACTATCTGCCGACATTCGATATGAAAAAAGAGGTAGAAAAGGAAGGGAAAAAGGAGATCGAACACCACCTCCGGTCAATAATTTCCGATATTTCCTCTTCAAAAGAAGGAACTCTCAAAGAAACAGTCCTCGATAAAGCGGCAATGAACTATATGCTCAAAAGAGGAAATAAACCGTTCAATAAAAAACGGTTGAAAGTCCATGCAGCAGGAGAAGGGATCGACAACTATCTCTACGTGGAAGACTCCTGCATCCAGTGCGGAGTATGTGCCTCAGTCTGCCCGGTAGGGAATATCAGGATGGATGAGAAGACAGGAAAGATCGCTTTGGATGACCGCTGTTTCATGTGTTTCGCATGCATTCATCATTGTCCGTCGAATGCGATCCATATCAGGGGAGAAGTAAACTCCATCCGGTTTCGAAACAGTCACATCAGATTGAACGAGATCGTGAAAGCGAATAACCAGATGTAGTGAACCACAGCTTCTCCGCTGATAATCGAATTTCGAAGTCGTAATCCGAAACAATAATTAATAAGTAAAAATTTATTGATTAAAAAGAGATCAAGTGATATCCTTCTTTCTGCGCGGTGAGATGTCTCATCATTTTACCGTTTTGCCTGCGGTCAGGTTCACACGAGTGTTCTGAAGCCAAGGTCAAAAAGACAACACGAATTATTCTCTATCTGCCTTTGTAACCAGATACCATGATTGTGCGTGCTACCTTTCTGCAGGTTCGGGTACTCTATCAGTACCATTACAACATCTTGAAAGGAAGGTAGAAACTATGGAAAATCGGTCAGTCGGTGTCATCGCAATCATTGTTAAAGAAAGAAAGAGCGCAGCGAACGAAGTGAATGCCGTACTCACAGAGTACGGGTCGGTAGTGCTGGGCAGAATGGGGCTCCCCTATAAAGACAGGAATCTGAACATCATCACTCTCATTGTAGATGCATCAACCGACCATATCGGTGCGCTCACAGGTAAACTTGGACGTATCGAAGGTGTCACAGTCAAATCGACCCTGGCAAAGATTTGAGGTGAAAATGATGAGAACAACAACACACAGAAGTATCAAAGAATGGAAAGATCAGCTCATCCGGCAGGATGAGATCGACCGGTATCTTGTAGACGGAAAAGACTTCATCGATGAACACCATATCAATAAGATGCTGAAGAACAACTGTGATAGTGACCGTTCACGCATCAGAGAGATCATCAAAAAAGCCTATTCGATAGAATTGATGAGTGATGAAGACGTTGCTGCACTGCTCCAGGTGACCGATGCCGATCTGAGAAAAGAGATCGCAGAAGCTGCCAAGGAGATCAAGAAAAAAGTCTATGATAACAGAGTCGTCACCTTCGCTCCTCTTTACTGCGGAAGCAAATGTGTCAACCGCTGTGCATACTGCGGATTCAAAAGCGATAATTCATCGGTCATCAGAAAGGTTCTGACAATGGATGAGATACGCGAGGAGACGAAGGTCCTTGCAGGAGTCATCGGGCATAAAAGACTGATCATCGTGTTCGGAGAACATCCTGAAACCGATGCCGATTATATCGCACAGACCATGAAAACGATCTACGATGTGAAAGTCCCGGTCCGCAACGGTATGGGCGAGATAAGAAGAGTGAATGTCAATGCCGCTCCATTACCGATCGAGGATCTGAAAAAACTCAAAGATGTGGGTATAGGGACTTACCAGGTTTTTCAGGAAACCTATCATCATGAAACCTATGGAGAAGTCCATCCGGCAGATACGCTCAAGGGCAACTACCGCTGGAGACTGTACGCACTTCACAGGGCGATGGATGCCGGAGTTGATGATGTGGCAATCGGAGCCCTTTTCGGACTGTACGACTGGAAATTCGAAGTCATGGGTATGGTCGCGCATGCCAGAGATCTTGAACGGCTGTACGGTATCGGTCCCCATACGATCTCCTTTCCCAGACTGACCCCTGCAGTAGGTACTGATTTCGACAGCACCACCCATCAGGTGAGTGACGAGGATTTCACCCATCTCATCGCCGTTCTTCGTCTGGCTATCCCCTATGCCGGTATGATAATCACTAACAGAGAGACCCCTCAGATCATGGAATCGGTGATCGATATGTGCACACAGCGGGATGCAGAGAGCAAAATCGGTATCGGAGACTACGCTGATGCCTACCGGACCGATCAGATCGCTGAACGTGAACAGTTCCTACTCAATGACACAAGCAGTCTTGATCAGGTGATCAGGAAACTGGCCCATCAGGGGCATATAACCTCATTCTGTACAGCGGGATACCGCTGCGGACGAACAGGAGACAAGATCATGGGACTTCTTAAAAGCGGCACAGAGGGGTGTTTCTGCAAACTCAATGCAGTGCTGACCTTCCAGGAATGGCTTGAGGATTTTGCCTCACCTCAGACAAAAGCGACTGGTGAAGTCCTTGTACAAAAGGAAATAGGAGAGATTAAAGAACGGGTCCCTCACGATTTTTCCGAGAACACCTATAAGAAATTCCTGTCCGACTATGAAAAGATAAAAACAGGCGTCAGAGATCTCTATTTCTAGAAGGAACGATTATGCAAAACACTCCCCGATCATTATTACTTCGTATCGGTATCTGCGGAAGGACGAATACAGGCAAATCGAGTCTGCTGAATCTGATAACGAACCAGAAAACTTCAATCACATCCGATATCCCTGGAACCACCACCGATATCGTCACAAAAAGGATGGAACTGCACCCTATCGGTCCGGTCACCTTTCTCGATACTGCAGGCGTCGATGACCTATCCTCTCTTGGAAAAGAGCGGGTGATACGGACCATGAAAAGACTGGGCACGATCGATATTGCGGTTATTGTCCTAACAAACAATGTATGGAGCGAGTTCGAAGATGCTCTGGTGGCACACTGCAGGCAGTATAAGATTCCCATTGTCTTTGTAGTCAACAAGGTAGATCTGGTCAGACCTTCGCAACAGTACCTCTCACGATGCAAAACAATAAGCGATCATGTCATCTGCTGCTCGGCGACCGAGCACAAGAGAGATGAGTTTCTCTTCGAGTTCAAACAGTCTCTCATAGCCATCTGTCCCGAGCAGTTTCTCAACACTCCGCCGCTTCTGGGAGATCTTATCCCCCAGGAAAACGAATATGCTCTCATCGTCTGTATCGTCCCCATCGATCTGGGAGCACCGAAAGGGAGGCTGATCCTTCCTGAGGTACATGCGATCAGAGATGCTCTTGATAATAATGCATCGGTGGTCGTGGTGAAAGAGAACAGTTATGTCCATTTCCTTACCACGCTCAAAAGTCCCCCCGACCTGGTCGTCTGCGACTCTCAGGTAGTGGATTTCATGGTCCGCACCACTCCAAAAGAGATCCCCTGTACCACTTTCTCCATCCTGTTTTCCCGATTCAAAGGCGATATCGTGGAGCTTGCAAAAGGAGCGGGAGTGCTCAGAACTCTGGGTCCGTCAGACTCGGTGCTGATTGCTGAAGCATGCACGCACCACCCTACCAGCGATGACATCGGAAGGGTGAAGATTCCGCGCTGGATCGCACAGCATTGCGACAAGAACATAAGCATAACCCACTGCTCGGGCGGAGACTACCCCGATGATCTTGCAAAATACAGTCTCATCATCCATTGCGGAGGATGTACACTGAACCGGAGAGAAATGCTGTGGAGAATGCATCAGGCAAAAGACTATCAGGTGCCTATCACAAACTACGGGATCGCCATCTCTGCTCTCCATAACGTCGTAGAGAGGACTCTCGAACCCTTCCCGCATGCACTGGAAGCTTTCAGGACGTTCGGTTGATGATACGAAAGGAAGTATATGGCGCGATCGACCGCCTCGTATCATCTTCAGTACATAAGGAGGATCTGAAGCTCCTTCTTTCGCTCACCGAAGCCGATGAAGTGAACTATCTGCATGCGGCCGCCTGCTCGGTCAGGAATGAGTTCTGCAAAAAAAGGATCGCCTTGAGAGCCCTCATCGAGATTTCGAGCATCTGTACGAACAGCTGCCGCTACTGCGGGCTCAACAGATACAACCGGGATGCCTGCCGTTATTCACTGACTGAGGAGCAGATACTGGAATGTGTCAGCTATGCTGCTGATCAGGGATACCGAACGGTGGTTCTTCAATCAGGCGAGGACAACAGAGATGCTGATTCGATCGCAAATCTGATTGTCAGCATCAAACGTTCTTTTCCGGTTGCCGTCACACTCTCATTGGGAGAACGAACCTATGAGGAGTACAAAGAATGGAGAAAGACGGGAGCAGACCGGTACCTGCTGAGAATAGAGAGTACTGATGAGCTGCTTTATCAGAGCATGCATACAGATCGTACCTTGTCGAGCAGACTGAAGTGTCTTGAAGATCTTCAGTCTCTCACCTATCAGACCGGAAGCGGCATCATGGTGGGGTTTCCGGGGCAGACGATCTCGACTATTGCAGATGATATCATGTTCTTTAATGAAAAACAGTTTGATATGCTCGGTATCGGACCGTTCATCCCCCACCCCCAGACGCCCTTCTCTGGTTGTGATCCGGGTGACCTGATTCTGACTTTGAACACTCTCGCTGTAACCCGCTTAGTCACCAGATACCCGTGGATGCCCTCAACGACAGCTTTGGGAAGCCTCCACGGCGATCACCGCATAGATGGGCTGATGGCGGGGACGAACGTGATCATGCCAAATTTCACACCCTCACACTACAAGAGTCAGTATGAGATCTATCCTGACAAACAATCGGAGACAGAAAATGAAGAAAGATTGCATCTGATAGCACAAAAGAGCTCTCTGTCCATTGATAAAGGAAGATGCGACTCTCTACTTCCTAGAAGGCTCTAACCGGTCGTACGCAAGAATCATACCACATTTCGGACTCCTCAGGCTCAACATTCTTTTCCTTTTCGATGAACCATTGTGCCCAGATTTCATTGCTGACGACTTGTCTGCCTTCGAATGCCGAGGAACTCCAGTAGTTGGAAGAAGAAAAGTCGCCAATATCAAAAAGGTAGAGGTTGTTGTACATCTGTGAAAGTTCATCTCGGGAGGGAAGGAACCAGTCATCTACCATCTCCCCGTCAACCGTGACGCTATGGTCGTAACAGACCTGAACTGCAGTCGGCCTGTACCGGTCAACCGGCATAACAACATGTGTATTGTACTTTCCGCTTCCAATCTTCGTATAGGTCTTATATATCGAGTCCTTATCGCCATCCCATTCGAACAGGGGATCATCACCATGATCGTACCAGCCGTAGGGGGCTGCTTCAAGATAGTCCCAGCCCTTGTACGTATCCATCTCATCGACGTAGAAAATAAAGCCTCCGGAGGGTCCTATATCGCCGACATTATATGGTCTGACCATAGAGAATGAATCATCCATCTTATCATACGACCTATCTGATAACGAAGCACCCCAGTGGACAGTCGCACCGCAATCTTCGTTCCATCCGCTGTCCCAGCCGGCAGGAGCCTTATCAGCTTCACAGTAGATATCTGTGAGATTTCTGGTTCTTGAGAAGACTTCTTCCCCCATCGAAGTCACATCTTCAGGGATGGATATGGTTGTTAACCGTTTAGAACCATAGAATGCATAATCACCTATTGATGTCAGACTCTCCGGCAGTTCAATACGTTCGATTCCGCAGGAGCTGAATGCTGAGCCTCCGATCGATGAGACGCTCTTTGGAATGATAATCTTTGTCAGACGGTTACAACCGGAAAAAGCACTCTGACCGATCGAAGAAACACTTTCGGGAATAGTAAGGCTCATCAGACTGTCACAGTCATAGAAGGTTCCATCCTGGATTGCCGTGAGGTGCACCGGAAGACGGATATCTCTCAGAGCGCTGCATTGACCGAATGCATACTCCCCTATAGAGGTGACAGTATCGGGAATTGATATCTGTATAGGCAAAGTGGATTCGAATGCTTCTTTAGCTATCGAAGTCACCGGATAACCTTCGATGCTCTCGGGAATGATGACAAGTGTCTCGTGCCCGATGAATGAATCGATGGTGACCTGATCATCCTGAATCAAATAGGTGAAACTTGATGCATCTGTCGTGAGGTAATCTGAAAGTTCATAATTCAACTTTGCTGGTGTGTCATAGTTTTTTCCCCGGTAGACAGCATTGAAGTTCTCACACCCCTCGAAGACATCATGGGAAAAACGGATCACCGAATCGGGTATCGAAAGATTCTCCAACCCTGTACATCCGCTGAAAGCCCGTGCTCCTATTGCGGTAATATTAGTGGGAATCATGATGTCATTGAGGTGTGAACATCCCGAAAACGTATTGTTTCCGATATTATCCATCCTTTTTGAAAGGCTGACACTGATAAGACTTTCACACCCGCTGAAAGCTCCGCTTCCCAGAAATACTACTGAATCTGGAATCGTTACCGAAGTGAGACTCCTACATCCCTTGAAAGCATCAGGTCCGATATAGGTGACACCATCGGGGATGATGATCTCACGAAGATTCTCACAACCTGAGAAAGCACCTTCTCCGATAGACGTCACACTGTCTGGAATGATGACGCTGGTAATATGTTCACATTGAAAAAAGGCATGATCTAAGATCTTATCAGGACTGGAACGAAACGTCTCGGAATATTCGGGAATCACCACTTCGAGATCTTTTCCCGTATATTTTTTTACCGTGGTTGATCTGCCGATGTGATCGAATTCGAATTGAGAAACGTCAGTCGCTTCTATCCACTTCGCATAAAGTGTTACAGAAGAAGTAACAGTATCTTCGGAGAGAACCCACCGGTTGGAAAAGGATTTGTCGGTATACCACCCTAGAAACACCCATCCCTCGTGTCTTGGCGCCTTGCGTTTACTTATATACTCCCCATATTGAACATCCGCAGTCTCATCTTCATAACCATCAAGATCATAATTGAAAGTGACAGGATAGCTTTGTCTTTCGAAATAGAGTTTCAAAGTAAGCGATCCATCTCCAAGAATAGTTCCTTCACTGATCTGATCGGGATGATCCTCTGTCAGTGTGAACCCCTCAAACTCAACAATTGCGGCACTCACAGTCTCATCTGTCGTCCCTTTCATACTCTTCGTATGTGCGAGAGAAAAAGAGTCTCTGCCGATATCCTGTGTATAATACTCTATCGTGTAGGGTGTATCCTGTTGAGGTTCCAATACCTGATAGAAGTTCACATTTGCCCCACCCATCGTGAACATACTATTGAACGGGTGATTGCTCCCCGATCCGTCAATCTCAGTATTCCATTTCTCAAAAGAATACCCTTGAGGGATTCTCCCATCATACGAAAGGACTTCGAACTGTTCACCCGGGACGATCCATCTCACTTTATTTGATTCGCCGTACGCGTAATAGGTGACTTTGTGAGGGTTCTCCTCAATTACATTCGATTCTTCTTTACTGCAGGAACTCGAGACTACCAGTAATATTGCTGCAATGATCAGGAGACTGCCATCTCTGAATGCTTTTGCACCCCACCCTCTTTTCATATGAATCCTCACTTAAAAAAAAATTATGCAAACCTGTTTAAAAACACATCGAATTCTTTAGCTGCTCAGTGCTTATGGCCACAGAAAAGATATCGTCACTTCGAAAAGAGGACTTGTAGACATTCCGTTCGTATCTCGATGGACATTACATAGTAACCTATGTAAACAACAATGATTTTCAAGTAACTCTCTAATTGGTGAATACACCCTTTATCAGTTCAATTATACCTGATACAGGAGGTTTTTCAACATACATACATCGAATTTTCCGCCTGTTCAATCAGAAAGGTCCTGGATATAAGGGCGGATCGTATCGAACCACAACTGGTTTCCAGAAGCGGTGAAATGAATTCCGTCGGCACTGTATTGGTCTTTGAGAGTATTGTCGGTATTGTTCATCAAAGCAGCCATGTCTATAAGATTGACGCTGCGCTCAGTCGCCAATTCTCTGATAATCGTGTTCGCTTCTGTGATGTTATCTGTCATCTTCTGCACAAAGGAGTGCCCGAAAGAGGAATTGGCTGTAGTGACTCCCGCGATGGTATTTACGTAGACTGTGATGCCGAGGTCCTCGAGACCATCGAGGAGTATTTCATACTTTTCTCTGAAATCAGAGTAGGAAAAACTCTCTTTGCTGCAGTTGTTCACTCCGATGGCAACAAAACAGTATTTCACATCGAGAGCTTCAAGAAGCCTCAGTCTCTGAATGGTCCCTTCGACGATATCGCCTCCGATTCCCAGATTCACGACACTGCTGTCGTCAAAGGCCTCCTCCCAGTCGGCAAGGACAACTCTCGAATCACCGTAGAAAGCGATATCGACCGAATACGGCTTTAAAGACTGCGCCCACATATCGAGGAAATGTTCGTTATAGACAGTTATATCCTGATCAGAGCAACCAGTCGCAAACAATACAACGATCGAAATACACAAAAGATGAAGGATGTTTCTCATACTCTTATCGTAATCGACAAAGGTACAAAGTACAATAACAATGAAGTGCACAAAAGATTCTTGTCATGAAGGAAAACCTTTCAAACCTTATTTTGAATATCTCATTTCTCGGCGACGATCAGATGAAAGAAATCTGATTCACAGGCGGCATCATTATCATAGGAGCCGAAACGTTCCACGTTCGAAAAGCCTGCCTGTCGCGCTCTATCAGCAATGGTAGTGCTTGCAAATGGATAGAGCACATGGGTATCGGTGAAAACCTCACCGGTGATCTTATCTGTGACCGATGTATGAAAATCGAGATGCACACCATCTTCGTTGAGACTGTAGAACCGGTCGAATCCGAGTCTGCAGCTTTCAAGCGGTTCGAAAGTGAACCCTTCCCCTATATCCTTTCTGCCGAAGTTGAGTACCTGAATGATGATCCTTCCTCCTTTCTTCAATGCCTTGAGAGCTCCATTGAAAAAAGTATTCAGGGCATCTTCATCTTTCAAATAGACAACGGTGTTGCCGAAACAGGTGACCAGATCATATTCACTCTCCCTGCTTTTCTGCAAAAAGCCGGTCATGTCGGCCTGAAGAAAGTGTATATTCTCTGCTGCAAATGCTGAAGCTTCCGCTATCATGGCTGAATCAATATCGATTCCCGACAGCTTTCTTCCCGGTGAGGCCAGCTGGCAGAGAAACTCGCCGCTTGCACAACCGATATCAAGAATAGAAGCCTCTTCATACGGTCTCACATACCGCATTGTGAAATCGACTTTCAGTAGTGAAGAGGGAAATAACTCTCTGTATTCCGATGCGATAATCTGATATATATTCATGATCACCATTATAATCCAATCGCACTTTATTATATGTGACAAATGCAACAAAGCTATTTTTCCGGGATGTTCGAATCATGTCATCCGAACCGTTCATGAATCCCCAAAGCCGCCATGATCTTCGGTATATTTCTTTCTATCCTTGCCCGGCGGGTCTTCGACTGTTTTGCCTGAGAAAAATAGATCAGATACCCTTTCCTTCTACCGGGAGTCAGATTCTCAAAAGCGTTTCTTACATTGGGATCGTTTTCGAGCAGTTCTTTGAACTCGTCGCAGACAGGATAATCACTCTCATCGCGGGCAGGTATGGTCATACCGGAAGTCTCCACCCTGATTGCCTCTTTGATGTATTCTTCCAGGACGGCGGCATTATCTGTAACCTGCTGCACTGTATCGCACCTGAAGGCTCTGTCGGCATGCGAGAACGGGGTGGGACGTGTCAGAATCTTCTTGTCATCCGCAAGAAGTACTCCTTTGAAGAAGGTGACAGCACAGTAATCTTTGAAAGCACCGAGAAGGATGACATTCTTTCCTCCAAAGGTATAGCAGGGCATTCCCCACTTGGCTTCTTCTTTCAACGCTGTTGAGACAAGAAGGGCACGAAGAGAAATCAGCACATCGGAGAACTTTCTCACTTTGCATCCGGAGGTGGCAAAACGGGGGCAGCGTCCGCATCCGTCGACGAAATAGACATCAGGATCTGTAGTCATGAAATGATCCTCCATAAGAGTATTATACCATACTGTCGTTAGATTTCCTGACTCTTCTGTGGTATTATCTGCAAATAGGAGATGTAAGATAATGACACGATGTCCATGGTGTTTAGATGATGAGCTGTATATGGAGTACCATGATGAGGTGTGGGGAACTCCTTTACATGATGATAAGATGCTGTTCGAGTTTCTCGTCCTCGAAGGGGCTCAGGCAGGATTGAGCTGGATAACGATATTGAAAAGGCGGGAAGAATACAGAAAGGCCTTTGAAGATTATGATATAGAGAAGATTGCATCCTGGGGTGAAGCTGACATCGAACGACTGTTGGGAAACAGCGGCATCATCCGCAACAGAAGGAAGATCGAATCGGCAATAAACAATGCCCGCGCAACATGCCTCGTTCAAAAAGAGTTCGGTTCTCTTGATAATTTCCTGTGGAGTTTCGTCGATTATAAGCCGATTCAGAACCATTTCACAAAAATGGAAGAACTCCCTGCATCGAATACAATCAGTGAATCTATGAGCAAAGAACTGAAGAAAAGGGGATTCTCGTTCGTCGGACCTACGATCTGTTATGCTTTCATGCAGGCAACCGGGATGGTCAATGACCATCTCACCGATTGCTTCAGATATCATGAACTCATATGAACGTACATAATTTGGGGACTGCCGGCACTCACACCGGCGAAAGATCATCCTTCTTTCCGTCTTGCGAGTACTATTCCACCTAAAATGAACACGGCTCCGACAATGAGAAAGAGATTCGAGCTGCGCCCCATCTGGGAGGTAGTGTATTTTATGATATTTGGAATAAGCTCGCCGGGAACAGGAAGGAATTGAGCAGATTCATCGACAAGGTTCTCTACCGAGGAGAAGGACATAGCAAATGTTGTCGACAACCTGAACAGCGCCCCGCTGATGAAGATCGTGACTCCGAACCAGATGGCACCGATTCTTCGTCCCGCGAGCAGTATGCACAAAAGGAAAAACACGACCAGCACGACCAGGACTGCTATTGTACTGAACAGTGTTCTGGCAGATATAAGATAACCGTTGCCCATCGAGATGACACCCGGGGCCATTTCATCGGTCAGCTCCTTGAGAGAAAACGATTCGGGCAGGCTTAGTGTTTCGACGATCTGTCCGGCGATAGTCGGGATATAGGCCTTCGGCGCTCCGAACATTGCCATCAGCTCAGCATCCGAGTACTGCTGCAGACCTTCTGCAATATTCGTCTCGATCTCGTCGATCTTGCCACTCAGATCGATTACCGCGCTTAAAGAGGCATCTTCTGTCAGTCCATGTACGATGTCATCAGTGACAAGCTCGATCTGCTGGCCGATCCACTGCGGGTCCAGAGCATCAAGGACTGCGGTCGAGATGAGCTTTACCTGACCGTCGATGGCTGCTTTCTGAGCCGGGTCCGTGACATCCGCCCCGCCGGTTAATCCGTCAAGGACCATATCGGAAACAATTGTTTCCAGCGCACCGTGTGCAATCTGTGCGATATCATTGTCACCTACCACCGTATGATAATACTCTTTATCCAGCAGTGTGCCGTTCACCCCTCCAAAGATCATGAATGCCAGTCCATACACGACAACTACCAGTGAAATCAGAATCAATACAATGCGTTTTACAATATTCACCTTCCTATATCCTCCTTTTGAATCTCCGAAAGACAACAATTACTATCTCCGTTTTATTCATTATGATTGAAGGAAATGGGCAAGTCAAGAAACGTCTGTTCTTTTTAAAGAGGAGTCGATTCTGTTTTAGATCTCGGTTGCAGCAGATCAGTCGCAGGGGTTTGTGTGTACCATGACGTGGCGCACGCTCGGGATTTTCTTCTCTATTCTGTCATGAACATTTTCTGCGATAAGATGGGACTGTTCAAGAGACAGATTTCTGGAACAGCAGATCTCGATGTCGACATAACAGCCCGAACCGACCATCCGGGTCTTGAGTAGGTCGACATGCTTCACTTCCGGGGTATTCAGTGCCACCATCTCTATCGTATCGATGGTTTTCTGATCTGCAGAGACGTCCATGAGTATCCCGAGAGAGGAGTGGAGAACGTTGTAACCGGAAACGATGACGAACACGGCAATGAGAATCGAGGCGAGAGGATCGAAGAAAGGCAGTCCGACCTTCGCCAGAATGACACCGGCAAGTGCACCTGTAGTCGCCAGAGCATCACTGAAGTGATCAAGACTCAGAGCCTTGAGAGAACTGCTCTTGTTCCTTTTGTACGTCTGTCTTGTCACGAAATAGAGATACCCTTTCCCTATGAGAGAAACAACCGCTCCGATAAGGGCGACCATGGTAGGAACTTCGGTAATCTCATCGGAAAAGAGTTTGAGTACACCGGAATAGCCGATATAGCCTCCTGTGATTATGATCGCCAACGAGAAAAGAAGAGAGACGACACTCTCCACTTTCTCATGCCCGTAGGGATGTCCCCTGTCCGCTTTCTTCTGTGAAAAAGAAAGGGAAAAGGCGACAACGGAGTATCCTACGATATCACCGAGGGAATTGACACCATCGGAAATGAGTGCTGATGATCTGCCGATTGCCCCTGTGATAAGCTTTATAAGAGCGAGGAACACGCTGAAGACGATCGAGACAATCGCCAACGTCATCGGTTCCCGTACGCTCTTATCAACTATTTTCATATGTCCCTCTAACGTGAATGCCGTCCCTTGAGCACCTCGAACACCTGATCAAGCCTGATATTCTTCTGTGCAAGCAGAACGATAAAATGATACATCAGATCGGCCGCTTCACCAAGAAAGAGTGATTCATTGTCATCTTTCGCTTCAATGACCAGCTCGACTGCCTCTTCTCCCACCTTCTGCGCAATCTTGTTGATTCCTCTGCTGAACAGATGATTGGTATAGGAACCTTCGATCGGATGTGCCTGGCGGTCTCTGACAACATCCTCAAGGTACAGGAGAAACTCGCTGCTGCTCATATGTGCAGGATCGTTCGATTCATCGAAACAGGTATCGTTTCCCGTATGGCAGACGGGACCGGAAGGGACTGCCTTGATAAGAAGAGTGTCATTGTCACAATCGGGGATGATCTCCCGTACCGTCAGGTAGTTGCCGCTCGTCTCTCCTTTTGTCCATAACTTCTTCCGCGTTCTGGAATAAAAGGTTACCAATCCGCGATCCTCGGTAGTCTTGAGAGCTTCCGCATTCATATAACCAAGCATCAAAACTTTTTTCGTAGTCGCATCCTGGATAATGGCGGGCACCAGACCATTTCCTTTCTCAAAATCTAATTGCATATAAACTCCTTTCTTAATGCTTAAGTCGTATAGGTATACCATGTTTCTGTAAAAAAATCTTCAGTTCACCGATAGGGATTTCGGAAAAATGAAAAATTGATGCAGCCAGAGCGGCATCAGCCTTCCCTTCTTCGAAAACCGAAAGAAAATGATCTTTCGTTCCAGCACCGCCGCTCGCGATGATCGGGATCGAGAGCAGATCGCTCATGCTCCGCGTGATGTCGATGGCGAATCCGTTTTTGGTTCCGTCGCTGTCCATCGAGGTGAGAAGGATCTCACCGGCTCCTCTGTCTTCCACTTCCTTCGCCCAGGAAAGTGCTTCGATCCCTGTGGCGACTCTTCCTCCTGACACATAGACCTCATGAGAATTCTCGATGGTGGTACTTTTTCTCACATCAATGGCACATACCACACACTGGGAACCGAATTCCAGCGCGAGAGTCGAGATTATAGAAGGGTCTTTCACCGCCATGCTGTTTATGGAGATCTTGTCCGCACCGGCTTCGAGCAGCCTTCCTACATCCTTAACCGAACGGATTCCTCCGCCGACGGTGAATGGTATGTCTATGACTTCAGAAATCGACCTGACTAGCGAGGTAAAAGTCCCGCGTTCTTCGATCGTTGCAGTGATATCAAGGAAAGTCAGTTCATCCGCTCCGTTTTCAGCATAAATGCGTGCAAGTTCGACCGCATCACCTGCATCTCTCAGGTTGACGAAATTGACACCTTTAACGGTTCTTCCGTTTTGGACATCCAGGCAGGGAATAATTCTTTTTGCTAACATCTACTCTCCCCTTCTATCGTTGAGATAGCTTTTTATCTCCTCTAATGAGATATACTGTTCATACAGAGCCTTTCCTATGATCACACCGCCGATATCCATCTTTTCCAGAGATACGACATCCTCCATTGAATGGACTCCCCCGCTTGCTATCACAGTGGAACCTTCGAAGGGGCGGGTGATCTGAAGCAGCTGGTCATACAGTGAGAATGAAGGACCTTTGAGCATACCGTCTTTGGAGATATCGGTAGAGATCACTTTCCTGAATCCCTTTTCGAAATAGAATGTAACGAATTCGCTGACACTCACAGCTGTCGTCTCCTTCCACCCGCCGACAGCTATTGCATCCCCTCTGCAGTCCGCTCCGAGAATGAGACGTGAAGGGCCGAACTGATCGAGAAGATCCAGGGTAAGCTCTTTATCCTTCACTGCGACAGAACCGAGGGTGGCCTCTTTCGCTCCGCATGAGAAGAGTGTCTTGAGATCTTCACTGCTTTTGATTCCTCCTCCGACGTCGAGGTGAAGAGAGGTACGGGCGGCTATCTTCTCTATGATCTTAAAATTAACAAGCTTTCCCATCCGGGCTCCGTCAAGGTCCACCAGATGAAGCCGGGTGCATCCGGCTTCTTCAAAAGAGACAGCGACCGCCACGGGATCTACGTTATATTGGCGCTTTGTGGAATAGTCTCCTTCGCTCAACCTGACACAGGCTCCGTCGATGATATCGATGGCGGGTATGATATCCATCATAAGCGTTCTCCTTTAATGAAGTTCTCCAGGATTTTGTGACCGACACTGCCGCTCTTTTCGGGGTGAAACTGAACTCCCCGATAGTTGCCGGAACCCAAGGCGGCGGAGAACTCGATCCCGCAGTAGAAGCAGCTGGCGATGGTCTCTTTTGCTCTCGCCGCATAATAGGAGTGAACGAAATAACAGTAGCTGTCATCTGCGACACCCTCGAACAGGTAGTCCTGATTACATCGTATCGTGTTCCATCCCATATGAGGAATCTTCTCACCGTTGAGGGGTATGAACTTGTTCACTTCGGTAGGAAATATCGAAAGACACGGGGTATCCTGCTCTTGTGAGCGGGAGCACATAAGCTGCAGTCCGAGACATATTCCCAAAAAAGGATTGTCCAGATCGACCAGGATCTCATCGAGATGGCTTTCTCTCAGATATTTCATTGCGGTCGAGGCTTCTCCTACACCCGGAAAGATGACCCTTGAAGCACTTTTCAGTATCTTCGGATCATCGGAGACGACAGCATCGACTCCCAGACGGGAGAGAGCACAGATGACCGAACGTACGTTTCCCGCATTGTATTTGACTATAACCACAGATTTATTCATAGTACTCCTTTTGTCGACGGCAGCTGGGTATTTCCGGGATAGATGAACACTGCCTCTCTTACCGCTCTTGCATATCCTTTGAACAGAGATTCCACCTGATGATGGGTATTGCCCTGTGTAACGCTCATATGTAAATTACATCTCGATTCATCGCACAGGCTTTTGAAGAAATGATAGACCATCTCGGTGGGAAAGGTCCCGACCATCTCTCTTGAGAAAGTCACATCCCACACAAAATAGGGACGGTTGGAAAAATCGACGGCTACGGTCGAACACACATCATCCATCGGGATGGTGGCGCTGCCGTACCGGGAGATTCCCCTTTTATCACCGAGAGCTTCCATAAGAGCCTGTCCGATGGTAATTGCGACATCTTCGACGCTGTGATGTTCATCGACCTCTATATCTCCGTCGCAATCGACGCTCAGATCGATGTGTCCATGTTTGGCAATCTGATCGAGCATATGGTCGAAAAAGGGAATCTTTGTCGAAACCGAACTGATTCCCGTCCCGTCCAGATCGAGCGAGACTGAAATCTTCGTTTCCCGGGTGATGCGCTCGATCTTCGCACTTCTTCCCTTCTTTTTCGTGTGAGAGAACCGGGAGACGATACTCTTCCAGTCGGTGAAAAGGACCGGCTCAATACCCGAAATATCTGTCCGTCTCTCTTTTGCGATCAGATATGACAAAGAGAGGTCGATAAATTCATCGTTCAGTTCACAGCCCTTTGAAATGATCTTATCTATGTATATCCTCTCGTTATTCAGTGTTCTCTCTATATATTCCAGATCCTGGGGGTCAAGATCGCCGGGAATATATAAAGCCAATGCATACAGTCCTTCAGAGCATAATTTCCTCATACTGAAAAAGATATCGGCAGTCCAGTTGAACTTTCCGGACGAAAAAGTGAGGACACAATCTAAAAGATCTACAACCAGATACGGTTTTCGTTTCATACTCGCTCCTCGAAAGAATCGAGAGTCTGCAGAAGAATATCATTCTCCTGTGCAGACCCGATTGTAAGACGCAGACACCCGTAACACCCGGCAACGGTATTGCGCTTGCGGACGATGATCCCCTTTTCCAACAGAGCGGAATAGACGGCAAGAGGGTCATCGAAGCGTACGAGGATAAAATTCGCATCGCTGGGAAACACCTTCTGGACGAAAGAATAATGTTCGAGGCGTTCAGCAACCCGTTTTCTCTCCTCTTTTATAAAGGCGATCACGCTGTCCACTTCATCCTTCTTTGAAAGAGCTTCGATCGCGAGTTCCTGCTGGATTCCGCTCAGATTGTAGGGATATTTGACATGGTGCATGATCTCTATGATCTTCTCATCTGCAATAGCGATTCCGATCCGAACGTTCGCGAGTCCCCAGGCCTTGCTCAAAGTACGCAGGACAACCACTCTGTCATTCTTCTTGATCAGGGAGACTGCAGATTCTCCATCAGAATAATCGATATATGCCTCGTCGACGACGGTTATTCCAGGAAAACACCGGGCCATACTCTCTATCTGATCGATGGAAAAACTGTTTCCGGTAGGGTTGTTCGGAGAACAGATGAAAAACAGTTTGTGCATACCGGTTTCAACACTCCCTTTTCTGATCAGCTCGCATTGAGTATGCATCCGCTTTTCGTCGATCGAGAAGTCGGCATCCAGAGAACTGTAGGAGATGCCGATATCATTGATATCCGCAAAGACCTTGTAGGCACCGTAGGTGGGATTGAGCATCAAAGCCTTGTCTTTCCGGGGAACACAGAAGATCCTGAAAAGAAGATCTATGAGCTCATCACTTCCGTTACCCACGACCACAGAACTCTCGCTGAATCCGAAAGTCTCGGATATTTTCTTCTTGAGAGCTTTGTGCATCGGGTCGGGATAGCGGTTTCGTGCAGACGATCCGATAAAATCCCGGTAATTCTCATTGGCATCGAGAAAGATCGATGCTTCTCCGTCAAACTCATTACGTGCAGAGGAATAAGGAGTGAGACTCAAGATATTCGGCCGCATCAGATCTGATATTGTATAGCTTTCCATAATCCTTATTCTCCTAACCTATCAAGACGTATTATCACAGCTTTTGCATGTGCATCGAGCGATTCATACTGTGCCATCTCCACTATCGTGGGTCCGAGCTGTTTCAATCCGCTTGAAGTAAGTCTCTGAAATGAAATCGTCTTCGTGAAACTCAGCAGAGATATCCCGCTGTATGATCTGGCAAAACCGGAAGTCGGAAGAGTATGATTCGTACCTGAGGCATAATCGCCTGCCGATTCGGGCGAATATTCGCCGAGAAAGACCGATCCGGCATTGACGATCCGGCTTTCCAGAGCCGAGAAATCCTGTGTATGGATAATCAGGTGCTCCGGTGCATAGGCATTGATGATCGAAAGAGCCTCTTCATTGGAACAGGTCACTACGATATGAGAATGGCCCAGTGAAGATTGTATGTACTCTTTCCTTGAAAGACTCTGCAGCTGTATTTCCATCTGCTGTTCGACGCTGTCGGCAATCTCTTCCCCTTTGTGTTCATCATCGGCGATGACGATCAGGATGGACTGACTGTCGTTTCCGTGCTCGTTCTGGCTCAGCATATCGGCAGCAGCGAAGGCCGGATCACTGGTTTTGTCTATGACCACCATTACCTCCGAAGGACCTGCCGGCATATCGATAGCACAGCCCAGAGAAGTCACCTGCTGCTTTGCCTCGGTCACAAATGCGTTTCCGGGTCCGAATATCTTATCCACTTTAGGAACACTTTCGGTTCCCGCCGCCATAGCCGCAATACTCTGAGCACCGCCGACCCGCAGGATCTTACCTATGCCGACCAGCGAGGCCGCATACAGGATGGCAGGATCGACCCTGCCGTCTTTTTGGGGAGGTGTTGCTACGATTATCTCACTACATCCTGCCAGCTTTGCAGGGATTGCAAGCATCAGAAGTGTCGAGAACAGCGGCGCTGTTCCTCCGGGGATGTAGAGTCCGACCTTTTCAACAGGAACACTCTTTTGCCAGCAGTAGACACCGGGAGACACTTCGATCGTCTGATGATTGATCTTCTGGCTCTGATGGAAAGTCGTGATATTCTTTGCAGCAATACCGATAGCTTCCTTGAGAGAGTCATCCAGCAGTTCTCCCTCTTCCTTTATTGCTTCGGGGGGATAGAACAGTGAAGAGAGCGTAACCGAATCGAAGGTCTTCGTCAATTCCAACAGGGCATCATCTCCCCTCTTTCGCACCTGATCGATGATAGAAAAGACGCTTTTAGAAATAGCTTCGTTGTTTTTCGCCGTCGCCCGCTTGAGAAGCGATGGGACCTGATCCTCTCTCATCCGGTAGTATCTGTTAATTTCCATCAAGTTACCCCTTGTGCTAATCTGCCATCTTCTCGATCGAAGTGACCAGGATACCCATAGCCTTCAGTTCTTTGAGTTTCTCCAGAGCATCCCAGAACCGCTGTTCGTGAACCACAGTCTGTACAGACACCCAGTTCTCATCGAGCAGAGGTGTGACAGTCGGACTTTTCATCCCGCCGATGATCGATGCGACCTCGTCGAGATGCTCTTTGGGCAGATTGAACATGATATACTTGTAATCGGCAGCTTTCATCACCGCATCGAGACGCAGCAGCAATCTGTCAAGGATTCCTCTTTTTAGATCATCAAGGCCGGGATGAGCGATCATCACGGCTGTCGATGTGTAGATAGGCTCGACCTCCTTGAGACCATTGCTCACAAGCGTAGCTCCGGTACTTACCAGATCGCAGATCGCATCTGCTACCCCAATGGAGGGAGTGATCTCCACAGAACCGCTGATCTCATAGATTCTGGCCTGTACATTAGCCTCTTTCAGTTTCTTCTGGAGTATTGTGGGATAGCTTGTAGCGATCCTCTTTCCGTCAAGACTCTTGAGTCCCTCATATTCCATTGAGTTGGGGACGGCGATCGAAAGACGGCACTTGGCGAACCCCAGATCTCTGACGATCTCCAGAGGAAAATTCTGCTCATCGTGTTCATTGCGTCCGACGATTCCGATATCGGCTACACCGTCGTAGACATAGGAAGGGATATCATCATCGCGCAGATAGAGAAACTCGATCGGAAAGTTCTCTGCCGCTTCTTTGAGAACCCTCGAATTGGAACTGAAATGGATACCGCAGTCCCTGATCAGTTCCAATGATTTCTCACTCAATCTGCCGCTTTTCTGAAGGGCAATCTTCAATCGTGTCTCCATACTATCTCCTCACAAATTTTCATATAAAAAAAGCCCCGCAGATGCGGAGCCTCCCTATTTATCGCACACGCATTGCATCAAAGAAATGAGAAATGATGATGGTGTGCATGTAACATATTCATAGCAATACAGTATCGCAGGAAGCCGAGAGTGTCAATAGAGCCTTCTAATCCTCTTTCAGCACCTCGAAACTGGTCTCGACATCTGCATTCTTCTTCCTCTTTGAAGAGAAATATCCTATGAAGATGAAGGTGATTCCCACCACCGCGATGATGATTGCCAGCAGTGTGATCAAAAGAGAGGCAACCTGTCTGGGAAAGATGAATAATAATAGTGCGATCAGAAGAGAGATCACCCCTTCCATGTAGACCGGTCTGCTGAGAAACTCTGTATCCTTTAAGGAAGCAGCGTCTATGAAGAGGATTACGGAGCCTAATGCGAACTGCGCTCCGAGAATATACATCACCAGATTCCAGATCTCCCGGGATGCGAATATCGGAAGGATCACAGACAGAATTCCTATTATGAGACCTGTGATACCTTTTACGAGCGTACTGGAAAAAGTGAAACGGGACCTCTGGTACCGTCTGATCGTAGTCAGCGAGATGACCGAACTGATCAGAGCGACCGCTCCTAGTGCTATCAGAAGTATCTGTTTGAATGAATCGGGACGTATCATCATGAATACTGCGAGTGCGATGCAGAGAAATCCTGCGGCAAACCACCCGATAGCCCTTTTTCTGCCTGTTGCCATACAGCCCCCTTTCATAGTACCAATGTGGTAGAATAGATGTTTCAAAACTACTTCTTTTTCTATTCTTTGTAAAGGATTGTTATGTACGACCACCTTCTTTTCGATCTCGACGGCACATTATTCGATTTCATGACAAGCGAAAAGTACGCTCTCACCTGCCTATTTGAGGCTGCTCAACTTGATATCACAGATACTCTTCTCGATGATTACCATACGATCAACTTCAGATTATGGAAAGAATTGGAAGAGGGATCTATCACTATAGACGCATTGAAGATCGAGCGGTTCCGCCTTTTTTTCGAATCAAAACAGATCGATTTCAGTGCTGAATCGGCTTGTGAACTCTACCTGCATTATCTGAGTCAGTCCCATCACGTCTATGAAGATACGATGGAGGTCCTGCATCAGATAAAAGATATGGGGATTTTGATGTCGGTGATCACCAACGGAATCAGGTCGGTCCAGCGCGGACGGCTGGCAAGAACAGAAACCGCACAGTTCTTTTCATTCATCGCCATCGGCGAAGAACTCAAAGCGGCAAAACCGGATCCCCTTTTCTTTGAAAGGACACTGGAGGGGATTAGAAAGCTCGGTATTCCCGTCTCCAATGCTCTGGTTATCGGAGACAGTCTCTCCAGTGATATAGAAGGAGCTAAAAACGGGAATCTCGACAGCTGCTGGATCAACAGATACGGGATGACCGAACCGTGCATAAAAGACTATACATACCACATCACCGGCCTCAAACAGCTTCTCGACATTATCTAATCGACTACATCCACCAGTTCGACATCGAAGATCAAAAGAGTGTTCGGTTCGATCCTGGTCGACCCCTGTTCGCCGTATCCGAGCGAAGGATGGACATAGAAGCGGTAGGTTGAACCCACATTCATCAATAGGAGTCCTTCTCTGAAACCGGGAACCAGCTTGGAGATAGTGAAGGTGGAGGGGACTCCCGAAACAGATGATTCTCCTTCCCTTCCGTCGAGATATGTAAGCTTATAGTTCACCTTCACCACATCATCGGCTTCGATCGGCTGGCCCTCTCCCTGCTCGAGAATCTCATACTGAAGCCCGCTGTCGGTTGTGAAGACCTGCTCTCTCTGGCCGTTGACGGCCAGGAAACTTTCAGCATCCTTAAGATTTTTCTCTTTGAGTTCTCTTATCCGTTCACCGGCTTCTTCGATCAGTTTATCCTGGAATTCATACAATGTGGAGTTGCGCTCTTCTCTTGAAAGCAGCTCACTTTCACGGATGGCGGCATCGACGGCTCCTTTGAGGAAATAGGGGACATCCAGTGTGGAGATCTCCCTCAATGCGCTGTCCATCAGCATGTAGCCGTATGTATAACTGAACCGCTCATCAAGAGTCTGAGGCACTTCGAGTGTGAACTGTTCAAGGAGTTGTTCGAAAGTAAGCGGCTCATCTTCCACAGGTTTCTGTTCGCCTTCAATCCCGGAGGAAGAGACGGCTTTCGGCTGTTCGATAACCGGCTGAACCTGTTCACTTTCTTGAGTCAGGCCTGCCTTGCAGCTGCTGATAAGAAAGGTCGAAATGACTGCGGCGATTAGCACACTACTGGTTACAATTGTCGAATACTTGCGTTGCATGAAGCATTATCCTTTTACCCTCACCCTATAGAGATGGTAGTGTCATTTTCGTCAAACGTCTAGCTTTTTTTTATCAAAAACACTATTTCCGGCACTGTCTATCGCAACTATCACCGGAAAGTTCTCCACCTCTATCTCGAGCAGCGCTTCAGGTCCGTCTTCAACGAAGGCGATGACTCTGCTTTTTTTTACACATTTCGCATACAGAGCTCCACATCCTCCGAAAGCGGTCAGATAAAGTCCATTAGCTTTCTTGACAGCATCTCTTACCTCTTCACTGCGCGGCCCCTTCCCTATCGTGGCAACGACACCCTCATCCATCATCATCGCAGTGAACGGGTCCATTCTCGCACTTGTAGTCGGTCCGCACGATCCGATGATCTGACCGACAGCAGCCTGTGCCGGCCCCATGTAATAGATTACCTTTCCTTTCAGAGAAAGCGGTAAGGGGCTTCCCTCCTTCAGCAGTGCCGCGAGTCTCTTGTGAGCGCTGTCCCTTGCGACTATAAGCTGCCCGTTCAGGTATAACTGATCGTAGATCCTCAACTTCTTTCTCTCGTCTTCACCTATCGGAATCTGTATCTCTTTTCTCATCTTCATTTCCTATAACTCGACACGTGCTTTTCTGTCCGCCCAGCAGCTTATTGCGACCGACACCGGAAGACCGGCGATATGAGTACCCATATGTTCTACAGCGACCCACAGCGCAGTCAAAGGACCACCGAACCCTCCCGGACCGATCTCGGTCTTCTGAATCGAATTCAAAAGCCGCTCTTCGAGATTTTTGTATTCTTCATCACTGTGGTGGATGCCTACCTCTCTAAGAAGCGCCCTTTTGGCAAGAACTCCGCTCATCTCCGCCGTTGAGCCGACTCCGACACCTACAACAATGGGAGGACAGGGTTTTCCTCCGGCCTCGATGACCATACGGGTCACCTCTTCGATGAACGCATCCGGTGATGTTGTGGGTGAGAGCATTCTTGATGCCGAGCAGTTCTCGCTTCCGAAGCCCTTCAGCAGAAACCGGAGAGAACCCGATCCGTGTTCACAGGTACGCCAGTGGATCACATAGGGAAGGTTTGTCCCTGTATTGGTACGGTGAAAGAGAGGATCTTCAACGATGGAATGGCGGAAATAGCCGCCGGGGACTGCCTTCTGTATTCCGCCGGTGATTATCTGTTCGAGTTCGCTCATCGTATATGGGCACTGAGGACCGATATCTGCAAAGACCACGAACATTCCTGTATCCTGACACATGGGGACCTTATCCTGTCCGGCTATCTTAAGATTCTCTTCGATCATTGTAAGCACCTGCAGCGACGAAAGCAGCTGATTCCTGCGTTCATCACAGATATCCTGCTGTTTCACTAGATTCTCATAAGCGCTTTTCATCTTCAGCAGAGCCTCCACCAATGAAGGCTCCAAAGTTGAGGAAGCTTCGATGAGTCTGTCGGCAATCTGCCTTTCAAGGTCTTCTGTGCTTTTATTGTGCATCAACATCATCTCCTTTTGTCACACCATATATTACCAGAATCCCGCAAAGAATCCCGAAAGAGGTTCCTATCGCATCGAAAATAAGATCCAGCATCTCTCTCGACCGTCCGAGCAGAGGCTGAATGATCTCTATCACTCCTCCGACTGTCACGATAAAGACGAAGGTTGCGATGATCGAGCAGATATTATCTTTTATCAGAATAGAGAGCCGACTTGTCTTTGAACCTCTCAAAAAGGCGAGAGAGAAAGCGAATGCAACGGCGGTATAGGCAGCCATATGAGCGATCTTGTCTCCGAAGGGAAAATCGAGAAATGATGAAGGTTCCTGGGAAGGAGGCAGAAGAGATAGGAAGATGATCAGAGCAAGGATGAACGGACTTGCCACCCATCCGGCAATGCGCACACTTTTGGCTGTAATGATTCTCATACCCGATCTCCCTGCATCGCATTCTGTGTCTTCATAACTCTATCGAGAGAAGTGAGAAAATAACCTTTGTCGGGAAAATCTCTCGGTGCCGCCAGACGGTGTCTCGGAGTTTCGCTCATAAGACGCTGGATCACAATATCCTCAGGGATATGCCGTAAAAAAAGGATCGTGTTATAGATATGTTCACCCATATTTGGAACATCGACCTCCCCTTTTTTGTACATCTCATACAGTTTCGTAGAAGCAACCACATTGAGATTATGAATCTTCACGGCCTCGGGGTGAACCTCTCTGATGAGATCTGCACTGTTAAGAATCTCCCGGTCACCTTCACCTGGAATCCCGAGAATCATATGGGTACTGACTTCGATATCTTTATCTCTCAGTCTGTGAACGGCATCTACATACGAGGCGACTGTATGTCCCCGGTTCAGAAACTTCAGAGAATCTTCATTACCGCTCTGCAACCCGAGCTCGACCCACACGGAACTCACTTTTTCTCGGTAGGAGGAAAGCAGTTCGATGACCGGGTCACTGAGACAGTCGGGACGGGTGGAGATGATCAGTTCAGTATAGTCACCTGTCGCAAGGGCTCTGTCATACAGCAGTCTGAGATGTTCGACAGAGTCGTATGTATTGGTATATGATTGAAAATAGATACTTCTTCCGGTATCCGGAAAACGTCTGTCAAGATAGGCTTTCCCCCGCTTTACTCCCTCATCAATTTCAACCAGACGCTGCTCGAAATCTGTTTCATCCTCTGCGGGCAGTGATTCATCGATATTCTTCTCGAAGTGAGATTGTCTGGTATACCCGCTCTCTTTCACCCGCTGATAGACCGAAGAGGCTCCCTGCGAGTCACAATAGATACATCCTCCGCTGTATTTGTTTATCCTGTGAGGACAGCTGAAGCCTCCATCAAGTCCTATCCTGTAGACCTTCCTCCCGTAGCGGTTGATCAGATACCGGGTATAATCATTCCATCGTTCCCACATCATCGAACCTCCACAAATATCGTCGAACGAAGATCGAGGTCGACAGCATACCCAACCAGAAGATCGATCGTACTCAACGTCATCCCGAATCCGACGGAGAAGGTGACATCGAAGGGAGTATAGAAGTTGATCTCGGGCGGTGTTACCACAGCATACGGATCATCTGCATAGATCACATCGACACTGTCGCCTCTGCTTCCCATGCTGATATCGCTGTACAGCAGGAGGGGAACAGGATTTAAGGTAAACCAGTGATAATACGATAGACTTGCGATCATAATATCCTGTACTAAAAGAGGCGACAATGTTGTGACGATTCCATCTGTATAGCCGTAAGAGAAATAATCGGATGCACGTGCAGTGGTGGAATGGGCCGATCCGATTCTGAAAGCAAGCTCCAGGGAATCTTTTCTCGTCAGTTCGATAGAATGTTTCATCCTCAGCTCCCCTTTATAGCCGAGCTGCTGGGCCAGCATGAGTTCACCGTAGAAATCCAACCGTGTCCCCCGGTGGGGAAAGAGGGTGAAATTCTGCGTGTTATAGACACCTTCTAGAAAGACTGACGGAGTCTCCACCAGCAGATAATCGTCGAGTGATTCTTTATACCATGTGAAATCATAGATGCAACCGACATGGAATTTAGCCTCGTTTTTCAAACTGAACTGCCCGTAGAGCGAGGTGATGAACGCATAGTCGGAATCACTGTTTTCCAGATTCGGATCATTTGCACGCACTGCCAGAAGATTTCCGCTTCGGTATTCACCTCCCGCTGTCAGCTGAAAGAAGGGTTTGAATGAATATTCGAGCTCCCCGTGGAGTTTGACAGCATCCTCGCTGACTGCGAGGAACGAAAGAGAGAGAGGTTCTACGAAAAGTTCCTTCACGGAAAAAGAGAATTCAAGGTTCGGTTCGAAGAAGAAAGTAAACTGGTCATCTAAGGAGTAGTGGATACTGGTGGAACCGAAGATTCCGAGGCCCATCTTGAGATTCCTTTTTTCGAAGTCACGGCTGATGATCTCAAGATTTCCGTGAGGCTGGCCGGTACTTGTGTAGGTGATATCTTTCACCGCATAAGAAATGGTCGCATATCTGTCCTTCTCTCTCAGTATCTCAAGCTGGTAATGAAGCTGGTCGATCATTTCCTTATCCAGGAATTGAGATGTGTAGCGTTCGAACTGACCGATGGGGAATGATGTGCCGTCGATAGAAGGGGATACGGAGGTGTGATACACTTTATCTATATAGATGTCGGGAAGATAGGAATACATTCCGTCCCTTTCGGGATTGATTTCGTTGCACTGCCGCATGGAGCATATAAGATTGCTCAGGGCTTCGATCTCATCTTCTTTTTCTCTCGCACTTTCGGCGCCGACCTCCATGATCTCTTTATATGATGAAAAATCGAGTATGCCGTAGTCTTCGACCAGAGGAAGAAAAAGAAGATCTGAATCTTCTATCTGGTCGATCACGGTATTTTTCGTCATGATATTGATCAGCTGGCCGAGGATCGAACTCAAAGATGTGAGGTCTTCCGCTGTCGCATCGTAATCGACGGCATTCACATCAACGGCAATGATTATGTCAGCTCCCATCTCGCGGGCGAGGTGTATCGGAAGATTATCGACAAGACCTCCGTCCACCACCATACGATCACCGATGACAGCGGGAGCGAAGAAGCCGGGAATCGAGATGCTGGCCCTGATTGCCTCGACCAGAGAGCCGTTGGAAAAGACGATCTTTTCACCGTTGACAAGATCGGTTCCCACACATCTGAACGGGATGGGAAGATGGTTGAAATTCGTGATGGCTGATGTTTTTATCAGTGATGCATTGAGCATTTCGAGAATCTTCTGATCTCCTACGATTCCGGGAGCAGACCCCAGGCCCTTCTCATCGAACGAAAGGTTGAAGATATTGTCACGATAATTGGCAAAGGAAGAGACTTCCGTCTGTTCATCGGCAGAGGCTGAGACCGAAAAGAGTTCTATCATGTCATACTCTTCTATCAGTTCAGTCATGTTTTTCGGAGAATATCCGGCAGCGTACAGACCGCCTACCAAGGCTCCCATACTCGTTCCGATGACCATATCGATCGGAATATCATATTTCTCAAGAGCCTCGATTATCGGGATATGGGCGAAGCCTCTTGCACCTCCTCCGGAAAGGACGAGAGCTACAGTGAGTTTGTCACCCCACTTGTGATTCTCCAGTGAAACGCTGTAGATATCGTTCACCGGCAGAATTGCCAGCAGAATCACAGCGATTGCCGTATGTATTATTTTCCTAGAGATTCTCATACTCCCCCAACCTGGTGTTGAGGATCTGCCGGTTACCGTTAACGAATGAGGCGCTATCCATCTCTTTCTTCTTTGAAAGCTGCAGTCGTTTCACATAGATGAATGAATCGGCACAGGCAATCTTCAAGCCCTTTTTCTTTTCGAAGGATACGACAGTTCCGGGCAGATAGGAGTCGTTCACCTGATCACATTCTCCTCCTTCCTCGGTGATGATCAAAGGAGTTTGGTCAAAATAGGTATAGGCTTTCGGCCACGGGTACATCGCCCTGATATGAGCGCTGAGAGCATTTCGGCTCTGGTCCCAGTTTATCAGTCCGTCCTCTTTCGTGAACATTCTGGTAAAGGTAGCCCTGCTGTGGTCTTGTTCCCATTGTTTGCTCTTGTACAAGTCGAAATCGGAAAAGGTCTCAACCGCCATCGCCGCAGCAAGAGAGGATACCCGATTTGAGAGACTTTCGGTCGTCTCATCTTTCGCGATCTCAAATTCTATCTGGTTCAGGATATCCCCGCTGTCTATCTCTTTTACGATATGCTGTATCGAGATTCCTCCCTTTGTGTCCTGATTCAGAATAGTGAACTGAATCGGTGATGGACCGCGGTGAAGGGGAAGAAGCGACGGATGAATGTTGAAAGCTCCCAGAGAGAACAGAGAGAGAAATCTCTCACCGAAATAATGACTTGTCGCGAATGAGATGAGGAGATTCGGTTGGAGCTGTCGTACTGCATCTCTCACCTCACCGGTGAGTCTTTCTGCTTCTATGACAGGCACGTTGCGTCTGATGGCGGCTTCCTTGACAGGCATCGGCTGCAGTCTGCCTCGTTTGACGACCTGGTCGGGATGTGTCAGCACACCGGCCACATCAAAATGCGAACAAAGTTCTTCGAATGTTTCCACCGAGAGCTCAGGATTACCCGCATAAAGAATTCTCAAAGTGTCTGATGGCATAAACAAATCTCCTAACGCCGTTTCTTATGTTTTCTGTTATAGGCTTTTACGAGTTTTTCTCTTGCATCATCCTCCATTCGATCGATGAACAGTGTACCGTTGAGATGGTCATATTCGTGCTGGATCACTCTGGCAAGGAGATCTGTAGCTTTCAATGTGAAGGCCTTTCCATGGATATCCTGAGCCTGAATGGTGACGCTCAAAGGACGCACGATATCGTAGTATACACCGGGGATACTCAGACACCCTTCTTCATAGGTTCCCACCTCATGACTGGTCTCGATTATCTCGGGATTGATAAAAGCTATCTGCTCGTTCGGGCGGCGAGTGTCCACGACGAAAAACCGCTTGGAAACTCCTATCTGGGGGGCAGCAAGTCCTATGCCGTCAGCTTCCTGCATCGTTTCGAACATCGCATCAATCAAAATGGCAAGGCCGGAATCAAATTCGGTCACTCTCTGGGTCTTTTCACGGAGAACGTCTTCTCCTAACGTATAGATATCTAACATGGTCACATAATAGCCATAAACGATGGCAGGGTCAACTTCACAGCAGATGGAGGGGATCTATATCGATCTCGATGTAGACCGAATGTCTGGGAGTGTATGAACGGTGGATGAAAGTGACAACCTGCAGCAAAGCGGTAATGTCCTTCGAACGCAGCAATATATGGTACCTGTAATTATTGTTTATCTTCTCTATCGGACACTCACTCACACCCATGATCTCGATTCCGCTATGATCAGGGAGAAAGGAGATTCCCTCACGTGCTTTGTTCTCAAGGATTGAGATCTCCTGTATGCACAGTTCTTTTCTTTTCGACCGGACAACGATATTGATCAGGCGGGAGAAGGGAGGAAAGTTGGTCTGCTGCCTGACCGCCAGTTCCTGATCGTAGAACTGCTCTCTGTCATCTAATGAGGCAAGGACTATCGCGGGATTATCTGCATGGTAGGTCTGAACGATCACCTTCCCCTCCGAATTGTATCTTCCCGAGCGCCCGCCCACCTGCACGATGAGAGAGAATGTCCTTTCGGCCGCGCGGAAGTCCGGAAGGTTGAGAGCCCCGTCGGCAAGAACGATCCCCACGAGATCGACTTTAGGGAAGTTCAAACCTTTGGCCACCATCTGTGTACCGAGAAGGATATCTGTCTTTCCCGCCTGAAAATCTTCAAGGATCCTCTTTCCCTCACCCCTTTTTCTGTTGCTGTCGGCATCGAGCCGGGCTATCGAAGCGAGCGGGAATTTGTTTTTGATCTCCATTTCCACCATCTGGGTCCCGAAGCCGCCGTAGCCGACATCCACAGAGGAGCATTCCGGGCATACTGAAATCGGTCTGGTGGTATAGCCGCAGTAATGACAGACCATCCGGTTCTCGCTTTTGTGAAAGGTAAGAGAGACTGAACAGTGAGGACACATCATCTCGTATCCGCACGAATTGCAGTGGAAGAAATATGAAAACCCCCTCCTGTTGAGAAAGAGAATGACCTGCCGTTTTTTTTCGAGAGTACTCTTTATCTCTGCGGTCAGTTTCTTTGACAGCATCTCTTTTTCGTTGAGCATATCGACAACTTCGATGGCGGGCAGTGTTCCCCCGGCGACTCTCTCAGAAAGAACATGTCTGACAATGTGGCCGCTTTCCATCATCTGATACGCTTCGAGAGAGGGGGTAGCACTTCCCATGATGATCTTGGCAGAGTGCATCGAAGCGATCTTCTGTGCGACCTGCCTTGCATGGTAGCGCGGTGTATTCTGAGCCTTGTAGCTGCTTTCATGTTCCTCATCGATGATGATCAGTCCGAGATTCTCGAACGGAGCGAAGATCGCCGATCTCGCGCCTATGACGATATCGACCTCTCTGCGCTGTATCTTTCTCCACATCTTCAGACGCTGTGAACCGGTCATTTTCGAATGAAGGATAGCTACCCGGCCTTTGAAACGGCTCTCCAGCCGGTTCGAAATCTGATAAGTCAATGTGATTTCGGGAACAAGATAGATGACGCTCTTATTGTTTTTGATCACTCTTTCGGCTACCTGAAAGAAGACCTCGGTCTTTCCTGACCCGGTGACTCCGAACAGATAGTGAAGACTCTTTTGCGAGCTGCTGATCGAATCGATCGCAGAGAGCTGCTGATCTGTGAGCTGATCGAAACTGACCGGACGGGAATCGAAGACCGTTTCAGGAGGACTATCTTCCAGTGACTCTCTTTTATTCGAAGGGATCATGGCACTGAGAGCCTCCCCTTCACTGCACAGATAGAGTCTGCTCATCCAGACGGCCAGTTCTATATGGAAGGAAGTGAAAATGGCAACGTCATCAACTATTTTGCTCACCTTTCTGACTGTATAGGAGGTCTCTTCAATGGTGTCGCACAGCTCTACGGCAAAGGCCTTTATCTCCTTCGTACCGAAAGGGACAAGAAGGCGCATTCCGATCTCTACAGGTGTCTCGGCAGGATCAAAAGAGTATACGAACCGCTGATGCAGAGGCTTGGCTATCACCACTTTCACATACATCTATGTGCCCCTTTTTGTGACAAGAGGAAGTTTGAGGAAGGCCGCGAGCATTTTCAGATCATTCCAGACATCTCTTCTCAAAGACATGTTTCTCAGCACTGCGGCGGGATGATAGGTAACCACAAGGGGAATCGAGCGGTACTGGTGGAAAGTGCCCCTCATCGAAGAGAGCGTGCCTTGACGCTGAAGGATATGATTGCCGGCCACTTTACCCAGACAGAGAATCGCCTCGGGTTTCACCAGTGAAATCTGTTTATCGAGATACATCTCGCATGCCGCCTCTTCTTCGGGTTTCGGATTGCGGTTTCCCGGCGGACGGCATTTGACGATATTGGTGATGAACACGTTCTCATCTCTTGAGAGAGATATCGACTGGAGCCATGCATCGAGAAACTTTCCCGCTCTTCCGACAAACGGAACTCCCGACTTGTCCTCCCATTCTCCCGGACCTTCACCTATGATCATCACTTTCGCATTGATCACACCCATACCGGGAACAGCATTCAGTCTAGTCTGCGACAGAGGACATAATTCACACACTCTGATGAGAGAAGCAAGCTGACTGATATTTGCCTTGTCCACACTCTCTCTGAATTCATCTGCCGGTTTTTCGGCTAGACTCTCAGCGAATGAGGAAAAATCGGGCATCTGCTCTTTGCTCTCTTCGCCCGAGATGAACTGTTCTACCTGATCATACAGCAGCCAGTGGGCCTGCAGAAGATCACTCAACGTATCATGTTCCATATGTTATCCTGTAAAGATACAGCCCGTCGGGAGGAGCTGTACGCAAGGCCATTAGACGGTCTTTCGATTCGAGGATTTCTTTCATCCTCCATGAAGGCTGCTGCGTTTCTCCCAGCTGGAGCATCGTTCCAACCATCGACCTGACCTGATGCATCATGAAAGCGTTCGCCCTCACAATATAGACAAGGTTCGGCTTGTTGGACAAAAAGTAGTCGTATACGAATTTCGATTCATAGACATCTCTTACTTTTGAAAGACTCTGGTCATCGGCAGAACAGAAAGCCGTGAAATCATGCACTCCCACCAGGGCCTTCGCATATTCATTGAGAAGATTGACGGGAGGAATCGAACGGACCCTGCAGACTCTGTCGGCATCGAAGGGGGTGAAGTCCCTGTTCCTCTTTATAACGTACCTGTACTCTCTCTCCCTTGATGAAAAACGGGCATGAAATGTTTCGTCAACCTGTTCGCTCTGAAGAATTCTGATTTCGTGAGAAAGCAGATGATTGATAGCCAATGCAAAAGCTTCGACAGGAACCGAATGATTCGAAGTATCGAAATGGGCAACCTGACCGAATGCATGGACTCCCTTATCAGTTCTTCCGGAACCATGGATTGTCACAGGCTCCTTCACTATCCTGCCGAGTGCTTCTTCGATCTCCTGCTGGACACTGCGGGCAGACAGCTGCCGCTGCCAGCCGTGGAAGGATGCCCCGTTATAAGCAATAGTCAGTTTTATCCTTCTCTTCCCCTCTTCAACAGGAAAGATCGTCTTCCTTTTTCGGTCAGTGTTCTCCATCAGAAACCTCCAGAACTACGAAGGCGACCGCCAGAGGACCTTCATGAGTTATCGAGAGGTGAATGCCCGTGATATTCTCAGGCATTCGGTCGGTGACCTCATCGTCAAAGAGAAAAACGGGTTTACCCTTCAAGTCTGAGGTAACACAGATCTGACGGGGGGCGCAGAACCTGAAACCTTCACCTACCGCTTTCACAAAAGCTTCCTTGGCCGCGAATCGTGAAGCAAGATACACTTTTCTCGCTTCTTGTTCAACAGGCATCTGCTCTACTTCTTTTTTGTGAAAGAGTCTGTTGATAATATGAAAAGTCATCCGCTTCTCATTCATCCGTTCACACTCTACCGCATCAACACCAATACCGAAAATCACTTCACAGCCTCTTGTGTGCTCTCACTTTCTTCGAAAAAGATCTTGATCGACTCCGGGTCGGTGGAAAAGGTTACATCAATATCGAAAAGTGAATCGTCATAGGAGAGGATGACATCCCTCACGGCAACTCCGCTTTCATTGACCTGCGAAAAATCGGCGGTTGCTGTGACAGCCTTCGGGTTCACCATATAGATGTATTTCTTGTCCCCGGTGACGTTCAGCTGAACCGTCTGTTCAACGGTACTCACTATGGTATACCCTTCCGGCTCGATCACGTTGAGAGGTATCTGGTACGACGAAGTAGCCATTGTGGTGTAATGGATCACCATATAGATGGCAAGTGCGAGCACAAAGGAGATAACCTTAACGGGCCAGTTGTGCCGTATCGTCCGGATAAGATCATTCATTTTCATTTATTCCGGCCTCCTCTATACCATCTTTGGAATCGACATCATGATAACTGAACAGCCCCAGCAGCATCTGTTTGACCTTCTGGGGGCTCAGATCGTAGAGGATGTTCGCGTTGTAGGTAAGAGACATCCTTCCTGTCTCCTCCGAAACAACCAGAACGATCGCATCCGATTCTTCGGCCAGTCCCAGTGCAGCCCTGTGCCGGGTTCCGAAACTCTTTTTGATGCTCGTCTGTTCGCTGAGAGGCAGATAGACTCCGGCTGCCTGTATCTTTCCCCCGCTGATGACGACAGCTCCATCGTGCAGCGGAGTATCATGGTCAAAGATCGTCAGAAGAAGCGCTGAGGAAAGGTCCGCATTGAGCCGGGTACCGGTATCGAGGATTCCTTTGACCCCCAGATGGCGGGTGAACACTATCAGAGCACCTCTGTTCTTGCTTATGAGAACGTTGCAGGCATTCAGGATGATATCGATCTGCTCGCTCGTCGTCTTTGCTCCGAGCCTGATGAGTCTGTTCTGACCGCTGAACAGCTGAGTGAAGGCTCTTCTGAGCTCGGGCTGATACACAATCAGTACGAAGATGATGAAGACGATCGTCACGTGTTCGAACAGGAAAAGGAGTGTCTCGAGTCTCATCAGATAAGAAATGATATACAAAGACAGATAGTACAACATGATGCGGGCTATCTGCTGGGCCTTGGTCTGCAGCAGTGCTGTATGGAACTGGTACAATAGATATGTGAGCACAGAAACCTCGATGACAGGAACTATCCACCTGTATACCGCTATGATTACACTATTCATTCTCCATCGTACTCCTTGCAGCACTCTCATCATCGCTCCAGTCGAGGGTCCTCTCGACAGCCTTCTTCCAGTAGTGGCACTTTTTCGTCCGTTCCTGCTCGCTCATCGTGGGTACCCACCGCAGCTTCTCTTTCCAATGCAGCCTCAACTCGTCGAGATTCTTCCAGAATTCCACCGACAGGCCTGCGGCATAAGCGGCTCCCAGGGCGGTTGTTTCGATCACCCGGGGACGGACGACCGGGACCTGAAGCAGGTCCGCCTGAAACTCCATCAGGGGTCTGCTGTTGGTAAGTCCCCCGTCGACCTTCAGCTGTTTCAACGAGACATTTGAATCACGTTCTATCGCATCAAAGATATCTTTTGCCTGAAATGCCGTCGCCTCCAACGCTGCTCTGGCGATATGGGCTTTTGTCGCATACGCGGTAAGACCTGCTATCACACCCCTGGCATCACTTCGCCAATAGGGGGCGAAAAGACCTGAAAAGGCGGGGACTATGTAGACACCACCGCTGTTGGGAACACTCTCGGCCAACGTATCGACTTCCGGAGCACTTTTGATTAGTTGTAAGCTATCACGTAACCATTGGATTAGGGAACCCGCTACAGCGATCGACCCTTCAAGAGCATAACAGAGAGACTCATGGGCCCCCTTGAATGCGACTGTGGTAAGCAGACCGCTTTGAGAGAGGCTCATCTTCTTTCCGGTATTTACCAGCAAAAAACATCCGGTACCGTAGGTATTCTTCCCTTCCCCGCTTTCGAAACAGGCCTGACCGAAAAGAGCAGCCTGCTGGTCACCGAGGATTCCGCAAACGGGAACCTGACCGTTCAAAGGTCCGTCGGGATCGGTCATCCCGTACACCTCGCCGAAGGAATTGACTATTTTCGGCAGAGAAGCGGCGGGAATCCCGAAAAGATCAAGAAGCCAGGGATCCCAAGATCCCGTTCTGATATCCATAAGGGCATAACGGGAAGCGTTGGTTGCATCGGTTACTATTACACCGGGATCGTTTCCGGTCAGACAATAGACCAGATAGGTATCGATCGTACCGAACACGACCTTTCCGTTTTCGGCATCCGACCGTAAAGAAGGATCCGTCTGAAGCATCCATGCGATCTTGCTGGCTGAAAAATAGGGACTGAGAAGCAGTCCGCTGTGTCGCTGAAACTTCTGGGGGTCAACCTTTTCCTTGAGGCGGTTGATGATCTCAGTTCCTCTCAGATCCTGCCATACGATAGCCTGATGACGGATCTTTCCCGTTTCCGGTTCGAAAGCGATGATCGTCTCACGCTGGTTGGTTATGCCGATACCTTTGATATCGTCTCTGGCGGCCCCCACCTTCTTCATCGCATTGGAAATGACCGTCTTTGTATTTGTCCAGATCTCCAGAGGGTCATGTTCGACCCAGCCCGGCTTCGGGAAATACTGCCGATGTTCCATCTGATCGATTGAACACACCTCGCCGTCATGATTGAAAAGTATGCAGCGGGTACTCGTTGTGCCCTGATCCAGTGCCATCACATATTTCATCAACTTCTCCTGTTTGTGTCTGAATTCCCTGTTTTCAGTATATATGGATTAGTGAAAAGTCGCCACAGGTAATTTGACACATATCATGTTTGATGTGTTATAATTCCTCTCTGAGGAGAATACAGATGACACTAAGGGAGATAGTTGAAATAGTTGATGGCAAAGTGTTGTGCGGAGAAAACGATCTGGACAGAAATGTTCTCAACGGGTTTTCTTCCGATCTGATGAGCGATGTTCTCACCCTTCTGGATGAGGATATTCTGTTGATAACAGGATTATCGAACAATCAGGCGATACGGACGGCAGAGATGTCCGATATCAAACAGATCCTGTTTGTGCGAAATAAGAAACCGAACAAGACTATGATCACGATGGCTATCGAACATGACATCACTATCATCACGACCACGTATTCCATGTTCAAAGCCAGCGGGCTGCTTTACGGTGCAGGCTTGTCAGCAATCTATTGAAGGATAATTTTATATGCATCTCAACTATTCTGTAAAAGCCAGGGATTTCACTTCGGCAGGTTCGGTATCAAGTGCGATCAAAAAAGTCTTGAAACAGCTCAATATCCCTCCTGCGGACATCAAGAGGATCATTGTCGCCCTCTATGAAGCTGAAGTGAATATCGTAGCCCACTCCTACGGAGGAACGATAGAGTGTGAACTCTCCCATGACAGAATAGAATTGACCATATCCGATGAGGGGCCGGGCATCAGTGATCTTACCATGGCTATGACCGAAGGATATTCAACAGCGACCGAAGAGGTTCGGGAGATGGGCTTCGGTGCCGGAATGGGACTGTCGAACATCAAAAAGAACAGTGATGTTCTTGCCATCGATACCGCGGCAGACTCTCCTACAATCATACATATGACTTTCAACCTCAAACAGGGCGGGTGAAGATGGACAGCAGATCATTTTTTCACCATGCCCTTACAGTCGACAGAGAAAAGTGCAGAGGCTGTACTCACTGCATGAAAAAATGCCCGACACAGGCTATCAGGATCATAAACGGAAAGGCTCACGTCGATCCGAAACGGTGTATCGACTGCGGAGTCTGCATGGATGTGTGCCCCCATAAGGCCATCGGGATAGAGCAGGAGCGGTTCAACCAGATATTCACCTACCCGAGAAGAGTAGCGATCATCCCTTCGCTTCTGATCGGACAGTTCGAGGAAGAATACAGCGAGGAACAGATCATAAATGCTCTGTATGATCTCGGGTTTACCGATGTCTATTACGGAGAGTTCGGTGCCGATATTCTGAGAGTCCTCGGCAAGAGTACCAGCGGATATGCGGATGAGACCCCGGTGATATCTTCCTACTGCCCGGCTGTCATCCGCCTTATTCAGCTCAGCTATCCGTCACTTCTTCCCAATGTGAATCTATTGAGGACACCGGCTCAGATAACCGCATTGTATGTGAGAGAGAAACTGGAACGGGAAGGTGTCGACAGTGAAGATATAGGGATCTTCTACGTGAGCGGATGTGCCGCAAAAGTGGGACAGATTTTGACATGGAAGTCGAAGAAGAACTCTCTCATTCAGGGAGGGCTGAATCTGGACACCCTGTGCAATATTCTGCTCGAGAGTGTGAAAAAGCATTCGGTAAATGATAAAGAACGAAGAACCTACCATCCGGTACCGTTCATAACCGAACAGTCTTTTCTGTGGTCTCTCGTGGGAGGTGAAAGCAGAGAGATGAGTCACAGGACCCTCGCTATCGACGAGATTCACAATGTCACCGAGTTTCTCGAACTTGTAGAAGATGACCGCCATGAGGAGATAGATTTCCTTGAGCTTCGCTCCTGTGATACGGGCTGTACAGGAGGTATCCTTGCTCCCCGTAACCGCTTTCTCGCAACACAGAGAATCAGATATCAGGCGACCAAGCACCCCTCTTCAATTCCCCGCGAACTGAGTGATGAGATTCTCTCTTTCAAAGACACCCTGATACGGGAGATCAAGGGAGAACGGTTTCCCCAGCATCATGCTCTGCAGCTCGATACCGATCCGCAGAGGGCCCTTGTGAAGCTTGAGAAAGTAAACGAAATCGAAAAGATCCTTCCGGGGATAGATTGCGGTCTGTGCGGCTATCCTTCCTGCAGAACACTGAGCGAGGAGATCGCACAGGGAAATGCGAGTATCCGGTCATGCTGCGTTCTGAAGATGAAACATCCGAAACAATTCTCCAGGCTGGAGAAGATATGGGGTGATGTCATCCAGAAAAGATGATCTATACAGGCAATGTCGTGACAGGTTTATCCCTGAGCATCGAAGAGTCTTTCTCTTTATCGAAGATCTCGGCCCCTGCTATCGCCACGGAGCTTTTCTGATACGAAAGGCTATCAATCATCAACTGTGCAGCCTTTCTCACATCATCACTTGTGGTGCCGAGAAGAAACTCTCTTCTCATGGTTCTGAACTCATCGGAGATATCATATAAGGTACGTCTGAAATCGACTATGGCCGCACGCTGCGGGTACTGAGGTTTCAGTTCGCGGCTTATGATGGTGATGATCGCATTATCGACAAGATTTTGACCTACCCCGTCTTCCGCTATCTGCCGCAGTGACTCGAAAATATCCTGATAGGTCCCGCTGATTCTCGGATCGCGGTAACTTTGGAAGGTGCACAGTCTTTCGAGCATGTCGACATGTCCGGAGATTCCGTAGGCTCCTCCCGCCCCCCTCACCTTCTCCCACAGATGATTGGTCGACAGGATATACATGAGGATACTCTGATGCGCCTGATCCTTTTCGAACGGCGAAGCTGAAGGGAACACGAGCGAGTTGAAGGAGACCGAAGACGGTATGCAGAAAAACTCGCTATCATCGAAGAGCCCCTGTCTCAACTGATTGTTCAACAAGTGGGGATAGAAGTCGTTCTCAGGCAGCCGTGATATAAAATCACAAGTGTAAGTGCTCATCTTTTCACTCGATTTCTCATCGGTGAGCAGGTGCAGTACGAACCTGTTTCTGACCATGATCTTTTCGAACAGAGCTCTTAATGACCGGCCGATGCGTGCAACCTCTTTCTCATCATTCAATGAGATATTCTGAAGATAATCCCACATCTGGATACCGCCTGCAAGCTCATTGAACGATAGAATGGAAGAGAAGTTCTTGGAGGCTCTCTGGGCTGCGAACATATGCGCCGAGGAGCTGACATTCGATTCGAAATCACTTCTCATATCTTTGATCACGGCTGTGACTCTCTCGGGATCATCCACCTGAGCCTGGGTAAACAGGTCCCGCAGAAGAATCAGGGCCTGAGGATATTCACGCTGAAGACATTTCATCCTGAAAGCGACAGCGATGATGGCTTCCGACTGTTTTTTGAGCAGAGAGCCTCCTTCCATGAAGAAGGAGAGGCCTCCGGTATGTTTACGTACTCTCTTGGCAAATTCACTGTATGAATGATTCCGGATGCCGACCATATGAAGCATTCTCGTCAGAATCGGTACATTGAGCATTTCTTCCTCGGAAAGGTCTTCGACATGTATCATTCCGTCCAGATAGAGAATCCCGTTGCTCTCCATTGTCTGGACATGGAGAGGAACCGAATCGACCGATATCGTACGTGTGTCGAAATGTTTGACCGGTTCGTTCACATCATCTTTGCTCAACCGGGGGATCGTCTGCAGAGCTTTTGGGGAATCGGCTGTTTTCTGGAAGAGAGAGAACTGTCTGTTCTGTTCTCTGATCGTGTCGATCCCTTCTTCGCCCATCTCTTCCTTTATCGCCTCGATCCTCTTATCGAGAGAGTTCTGCAGTGCAGACTGAAATGAAGAGTCTCCTTTTACGATGAGAGTACAACGGTGACAATTCTTAAGCAGATTGGTATCGATCCATTGTTCGAAATAGGAATATCCCTGAGGATGGTCCTTCTTCGCGAACAGGTATTCGGGATTCGCGCTCGTTTCCAGAACTTTTTCCTTCACCACAGCAAGAGCTTCCGATATCTTCAGTGAGACGTGAGGTTCTTTACCCTGCAGCCATCCTCGAACACAGCGGTTCATCGCTCTCAACCCCATAGGATTGGAACCGGAGATCTCCTGAAGGAGGAATTCCTGGCGTCTGATCGCATTCTCAACCAGTGACGGGTCTATTCCCTCCTTCACCAGTTTAGCGAGGGTATCGAGAACAAGTTGTTTTGCTTTTTCAGCATCATCAGGATGGATCCCTCTGAATCCCACAGTGAAGGGCATCTGACGGAAAGAGGTATCCATTCCTGAAACCTGCGATATATCCTTGGCAAGCTGAGAGTCAATAATCGCCTTGTAAAGGGGTGCCCCCGGATTACCAAGCAGAATATCGGTCAGAAGTGTAAGAGTGACGACCTCGACAGGATCTTCAACCGCAGTGGTGGCCCAGCTGACTGTCACACTTGCATTGTTCTCATCGGTATTGGTATCGAGTGAGGGGGCGTAGGCGACCACCTCCCGTTCGTTCTTCCATGCACCGGCCATTTCAGAAGGTCCGCATTCACATTTTCTGGAAATGTCGACGAGATAGTGATCATCCAGATACTCGAGATATTCGGCGGGATCAAGATTCCCGTATAAGAACAGTTTTGCATTACTGGGATGGTAATAGGTTGAATAGAAGCTCACGAACTTGCTGTAGGTAAGATTCACGATACTCCGCGGGTCTCCTCCCGACTCGAAATAATAGGGAGTATCCGGATAGAGAGACCGGATACTCTGTCGCGAGACGATCGAGTCGTGATCGCTGAGTTCTCCGAGCATCTCGTTGTAGACTACACCGTCAAAATGGAGAGATCCGTCCCCGTCAGCCTCGAGACGGATTCCTTCCTGCCAGAAGGTCTGTTCTCTCAGCAGAGGGTTGAAGACAGCATCAGCATAGACACTGAACAGGTTTCTGAAATCCTTCTGCACGGCACTTGCTGCCGGGTATACTGTAAAATCAGGATAGGTCATCGCATTCATAAACGTCTGAGCGCTTCCCTTGAGAAGTGACATGAACGGATCTTTCAGAGGATAGTTCTTAGATCCTGCCAGAATGCTGTGTTCTATGATATGCGGAGCTCCGCAGTCATCATGCGGTGGAGTCTTGAAGATGAAGGAAAAGAAATTCTCCTTGTCATCGTTTGCGATGTGATACACCTGCATACCGGATATCCTGTGACGGAACAGATATCCGTATCCATGATAATCGTCGAGGATGTCGACTGATTCGAGAATAAAATTCGCGATCTCATCTCCCGGAACAATCGTTTTGACTCTTTTCTGCTTTGGGCTCATCAACATCATCTCCTATTGCTTTTACCACTGAATGAACTTAACACGATGGTACTCGATTGACAACCCTTGAACAATTGCCTACTTTAACCGTAAGGAGCCAATACATGTATTACATCGGAGCTCATGTCAGTGCGGCCGGAGGACTCGAAAATGCAGTCAGCCGTGCACTGCAGATAAATGCCGACGCATTCGCCTTATTCACAAAGAATCAGAAACAGTGGAAATCTTCAGCCCTTACCACGGCTCAGATCGAGGCTTTCAAGAATGCGATGAGGAAGGGGAATTTCTCCCCTTCCCAGGTTCTCACACATGACAGTTATCTCATCAATCTGGGCAACGGCGATGATCAAAAGAGAAGAAAAAGCACAGATGCCTTCATCGATGAGATGCGCAGAGTGCAGCAGCTGGGTCTGGACAGACTGAACTTTCATCCCGGAGCACATCTGAGAGAGATTGAAGAAAACTATTCGATGCAGCTGGTCGCCGAGGGGATAGATGAAGCTCTTGAAGAAACAGAGGGTGTATATGCAGTCATCGAAACGACAGCAGGACAGGGTTCTTCTCTGGGAAAGTCTTTCGAACAGATAGCCTATATCATAGACAAAGTCAGACATAAAGAGAGAGTCGGTGTATGTATCGATACCTGCCATATATTCGCTGCAGGATATGATCTGAGAACTTCCGGACAGTTCCTGGAGGTGATGGAGATGTTCGATTCACTCATCGGTTCTGATATGCTCATGGGTATGCATCTGAACGATGCAAAAAGCGAATTCAACAGCCGTGTGGACAGGCATGCACCTCTGGGTGACGGGAATATCGGTCTGGAATGCTTCAGGTCGATCATGAATGACGCAAGATTCGAGAATATCCCTCTGATACTGGAAACTCCGGCACCGGAAAGATGGAGCGACGAGATTGCGATGCTGAGAGGATTTGTACAAACATCATGAAAACAGAACCACCTATTTTTTTCAAAGACCTCGAACGGCCTTTCGTATTCGGTCACCGCGGTTACAATGCCAGAGCTCTGGAAAATACCATCGGGTCGTTCGACCTGTGCCGGACACACGGAATCCGGGGAATCGAACTTGATGTGCACATGTGTAAAAGCGGCGAGATCGTAGTGATTCACGATCACAATCTCTTTCGTCTGGCCAAAACCGATGCCACCGTCGAACAGCTTCCATGGGATACGCTCAAAGACCTCACGCTGAGACGGGATGACGAGGAAGGAAGGATTCCTTTGCTTGAACAGGTTTTCAGCAGATACGGGAACAGTTTCTACTACGACATCGAACTGAAACTGAACAGTGTCGCTCCGACGGGTATCATCGAGAAGACTCTCGATCTGATCGATCGGTATGATCTGGCAGATCATGTGATGATCTCATCGTTCAATCCCTTCATTCTCCGGGCATGGAACAGAAAGACAGATAATGCCTTCTCAAGCGGTATCATCTACAGCAGAAGCGATGACGTACCGTGGATCCTCCACAACGGTCAGGGAAGATTCATCGCCAATCCGACGTATATGAAACCTCACCACAGCCTGATAGACAGGAATCTGATGGGCAGACTGCACGACAGGAACAAATTCCCGATCGTGGCATGGACGGTGAATACGAAAGATGAATGCGAGCGCTTACTCGAATTTGATATCGACGGGTTCATCTCCGATGATCCTCTCGAGGTCATTCATACAGTACGCGCTTCAAAAGGGAGAGGCTGATCCTGCCGAAGCCGATGAAGGCATCTTCGATAGCGTCCGTCTGAGTTTGACCGGTCCCGACCGCTTTCACTTCATTTGTCGTACCTTCGACAGTGAGAGAAGGAATATCATACACTGATACCGACCCGGTGACACTCACCGCATAGGAGGAACTGAGCGGGGTGACAGTGTCGACCCCCACCTTCCCGTAAATCAAAGTGGCATCAGCATATCGTTCGTTCACCAGTTCAAAAAAGAGCTCATCTTCATCGGTAAGCAGAGACTGAACATAAGTGAAATCAACTCCTTCTTTATCGAACAGGTCTGCTACGGCATTGACGGCATAGGAAGAAGGAAGGAGCTCTCCTTTTATCGAGTACTCACCGATTGCTATCAGGACGTTAGAGGTATCTATACTCATCTTTCTCGTATAGGGGACTTTGATCGAACGGGCTTTGACAGCCGATTGAATCTGCGCCCTGTATTCCCCTTTCACCGCATCATAGAACGGGAGGAAAGCGGAGGTATCGATCTCCACACTGAGCAGCCCCGCTGAATCTGCCAGAGGATTCGTATTGGTGAAGACCGCTCTCCCCTCTTCGCCGGTGACGATCTTTCTGTGATCGACATACGGTTCGTTCGCTCCGTTCACCGAAGGAAACGAGATACTGACCGGGACATTTTTGATCTTTGAAGATATCGAACGGTCACCTCTTTGGACAGTGAAAATAAACGAACCGTTTTTGGATTCCTCCGCAAGATAATTGATCCTGAGATTGCCGATGACTTTGAGAACGTTCTCTATAGCCTCTGTAAAGAGTTTTTCTCCTTCCTCGCCGATGATCGTCGCGGCAAGCTGCGCGATCTTCAGATAATCGACGATCGCTCTGTAATCATCATCCGATCGTATCTTCGCTGAAGCTGTCTTCTTCAGTTCGGCAATCTCCTGCAACGTCGATTCCACTTTCACCAGCAGTTCACTTCTGTTGGAATTGAGAATAGCCTTATCAGCCACCGCCAGATAGTGGGTTATATACAGATCTCCCTCCTGCTTTGAAAACTCCCGGGTAATCTTCAGTTCGAAATCCTCTATCGTCTGTCTTTCGGTCAACTGTGAGATATACTGTTCGTTTATATCTTTTCCTATGTATTGCGATATCTGCGAGAGAATGGACTCATACGAGCGCACCTGCGATAACGCCTTATTGGAAGCTTCTCCGGTTCCGACGAACGCGATCTGATCTCGTCCGGCTTGAGGTTCATACACCCAGATAGGTTTATCCTCTATCGAGGATCGAATCAGAGCCTGAAGCGAGGAGCATCCGGAAAGAAGGAGGAGAATCAGAAACAGGATGGGGAATATGACAGATTTTTTCATAGGTAGCATCTCCTCTTAGAACCTTACCGAAAGAACCGGACCTGCGGACAAGACAGATTCACCCGATGACAGATCGTCAAAGGGTGCCGTGCTGTGCAGCGAGACACTCAGTCCCAGACTGTAAAAAGGCCTTATCATATAGAGTATCGAAGTGCAGATACCTCCATGCAGGTTCATCTGGTAACCATCTGTGAGATCAAAACCGATTCCTACTGAGGCAGAACCTTCCAGAAACAGCTTCTGGAACCATCGGTCGGCACCGGACGGAGAGAAAAACAGAGAGAAAGGCAGTGATGATCCCAACCCTCCTGAAAGATATACCTGAAAATCACGGGAGGTGAAACCATACAGAGCATCAAAGCCGATCTCATATGATATCAGCGAAAACAGCCGCCTTGAGAAGGTGAGATTCAATGTGGCAGATTCTGTTGAAAAAAGAGGCCTTACCGAGAAAGTATTGTCAGGACCTTTCTCTATTCTCATGTAATCGGAGTACTTTGTGTCCGCCCATAAAGAGGTCATATAGATTGAAGAGCCTATCCGGTCGGTTACCGCCATCACACCATTGATCTGCCGTTCACTATCTCTGGTCACGACAACAGATCCGGTCCTGATATCCTCGCTGCCGCTTGTTCCGCTGAGAGGAGCCCCATTTTGATAGAACAATCTGTCATCCTCTTTGAAATCATAGAGGCTATTGAGGACAGACGGAAGGATCTTCTCGAATTCGTTTCTATAGGTCTGAGCAATCACATCAGGTGAATCGGTATAGAACATCAGACTCTCGACAGTCTGTCTTCCATCTGCCGAAAACAGTATGTCACTTGATACGAGTATGTGCCCTTCTGTGATCTGATCATCACTTTCGATGAATAGAATCTCGAAATCGAGAGAAGAGAAATCTTCATCCCGTTGCGAAAGCATCTCCTCCATCCTTTGCGTCACAACGGAGGAAACCTCATAAAGCTGCGAAGAGAATACTGGAGCACTCAGTACGAGTGCGATGATGAGAAAAACCGAACACCTTCTCATTTCACCCAGTAGCGAACGATTTCTGTGATAAGTGAGGCACAGTCGACAGCATCATCCAGAGCGAGCCATTCGTATCGTGAATGGAGGTTGTGACCTCCGGTGAATATATTCGGAGTGGGTATTCCCATGGCACTCAGCCGGGCCCCGTCGGTACCGCCTCGTATGAGCTTCTCCTGCAGTTCGATATGGGCTTCCTTTCCCGACGCAAAGATCGATTCCATAACTTTCGGGTCTTTTTTGATGTAATCGGCCATGTTGGTGTATACGATCTTTTCTTCGACAGTCACTTTGCCGCCGGGAAAGAGTTTTTCTGTGGTCGATGCAAGACTTTTCAAAGCCTCGATACGTCTGTCAAGCTCCCCTCTCTCGAAGTCTCTGAGGTGAAACGTAACACTCGTATGTTCCAGCGTTCCCTTAATATCATCTGCGCAGTAGTATCCGTACCTGCCGTCAGTAGCTTCGGGACTTTCATTTTTCGGAACCATCGTGATAAAGGATGATGCCATGGAGACGCTGTTCACGAGTTTTCCTCTTGCAGAACCGAGGTGGCACGGAATCCCGTAGAAATCGACCGAGACAGTTGCCGCGTTAAAGCATTCCGCTTCGACCTCTCCCCCCTGAGTCCCGTCGATGGTATAACACACTTTCGCACCGAGAAGTGAACTGTCGAACGCATCCATCCCTTCTCCTGTCTCCTCATCACTCGTGAAAACAAATTCGATCGGCCCGTGTTCGAATTCGGGATGTGTCGATATATACTCGCCTAGTGCCATGATGATTGCAACCCCGGCTTTATCATCTGCACCGAGAAGCGTAGTCCCGTCGGTCACGACGATGGTCGACCCCGTATGTTTCTTCAGAAGAGGGTTATCCTGTACTGTCAGCGTATATGTCTCATTGAGACGAACATCATTTCCATCATATCTCTCGATAACCCTTGCTTTAACGCCGTTCCCCTGGACATCGTCGGCAACGTCGACATGAGCCATGAAGGCGACAGGGGTAACAGGGCGGGTAACATTCGCAGGAATACGTGCTATCAGATACCCCGTTTCGAGGAAGGTGGTGTCGCCAAATCCCATGGAATGAAGATCCTCTTCGATAGCGTGGAGGAGGTCATTCTGGGCCGGCGTTGATGGCCTGAAGGCTGCATGAGGATCGCTCATGGTATCGAATTCAGTATATGACAAAAACCGGTTCAGAATCGGTGTGGCGTAAGAAAAATCTGACATGACATTATTCTCCTTTGTTGATGTTACCATTATTTCACATTAGACCATGATACAACAAGAGGAGAAAAGTAAAAGATCCTCGCAGCAAGCCGCCGTCGAGGATCTTTCACGTCTTATTCCAATCGGTCAGGCATTGAAATTATATTTTTTCAGCATGGGTTTCACCATATCAAGAACCTGGTAGATGGAGAAAACGATCAGGATGAGACCGGTCACGACAGCACTGTTTTTCATCGTCGTTCCGACGGTGATTATCGATTTGGCCATGGCATATGCAGCCGAAGGATCGGTTGTCACATCTACGATCCATTCCTCGAAAGATTGAGACAGAGAATTCTCATCTGTCTCGTAATACCGGTACAACGCAAGGAATGTCGTAGCGACCACGCCGGCAGCAACCGAAACCGCAGCTGCTGCGGTGACTTTTCCCCAGAAGACCATATCAGGAACAGCTGCATAGACGATTCCCGCAACAAGAAGAACGATCGTCTTTGTCACCAGTTTCTGAAGGTCTCTCAAAAATGGAGCTCTCTGGCTGGGGGGAAGACCGCGAACTTCGTCCTGAGCGAAAGAACGGAGGCGTTCACTTGTCGTCTCAATATTCTGTTCAAGCTGTTCATACTGCTGTTCACTGATCAGCTCTTTCGCCTGAGAAAGCAGTACCTCACCATCACCGCCTGTAATAAGCGAGTGGGTGAACCTGAGATAATCATCCCCCTTTTCTTCCTCTAGCATTGCAGCTACTACAGCCTTTCCGTCGATCGGTCCTTCATTCGAACGGATCACACTGAAGGGCACATCATTGTGCTCGAAGACCTCTTTTACAACATCCCATTGCTGTTCGACCGCCGAAGCGACAGGTTCGATATAGTCATCGCTGGAAAACTCATTGTTCGGATGATGTTCCCATGCGACCGAGCAACCGATCATCGAGACGATGAGGTAAAGAGATAGAACCGAAGTGCATACCTGTTTTCCTTTTTTCTTCATAAGCTCTCCTTTATCAAGAATTATGTTTCTGCAGATAATTTTGCGAATGAATACCGGATGTAGAGGGAAAAAGAGACCTTCGGAAAAGTAGGGATGAACCCCCGGATGTACGAAAGGGTCTCTTCATACATCACAGACGGATCGTGTATGGTCACTCGTGGTGATACAGCCCATCTGTCGTTCACCTCCCAGTTGTAGCCGAAGGCGATCGTACTCAGATAATGGATGGAGTCCTTCGGAGCATAGTCACCGAGGAATGCGATCAGATCGATCAGAGAGAGCGAGATATAGGGACCACACGACCACGGGAATACCACCACGTTCACCGAACTTTCGAGCAGGATCTCATTCCCACCTCCTGTGTCGGCATAGAGACTGACGGGAATCTCTATCGACAGCTCTTTCTCCACGGTCGCACCGATTCCGGCCGAACAGTATAGATGGGAAATAAAAGCTGATTGAATCAGAGCCAGATCGGTAAACGCATAAAGATCTGCTACCTGCTCTGCATTCACACTTAACAGGCATATAACAGCGAAAAGAATGATGAAGAATGTGCGTTTGCTCATAAAAAACCCTCGACGTGAAATGGTAATGAAACGGTACCATCCGGCATCGGGGGTGAACAATCGCCTGTTTAGACTAGTTTGTTATTGTCAGTTACTGCTCCAACCCAAAGTGCTCACGATTTCATCATATACTTTCTGATAACGGGTGATCACGAAGAGGTCCTGTCTTCCATCGGTCAGTGTAAAGATCAGGCCGTGACGGAGGCCGACGACCTTTCCGGTCTCTATACGGGCTATCTGGGATATGTCACGTTGGAACACATGTGAGATCTTCTCCCCTTTTTTTATTCCTTTCTGATAGAGATGCATCTGCCCTCCGGTAATAACCATCCGACCTCTGACGAGGTCTTCATTCGACATGGGGGGGACTTTCGCACAGAAACAGGAGTAGTCAATCGGTGTCTCTACAGTCTCAAGAACGTTCGCTTCACTCACGTAATAAGTCACCCGGTAGTATATGAAAAGGATCACGAACATGAGAACGAACAGTGACCAGTAAGCCCAGGCAGCTATACTGTTGTTCGGAATGAACACGACCACCGCAAAAAGAAGGAGTAATAAGACTTTCATTAGATTCTTCATGCTGGAACTATATCAAAAGGAGACTTAAGATGCCAGTAGCCCCTTGTCAGTTCAAAAGGTTTTAAGTATCTTACATCCTATGCGACAGATACCAGATTTTCCTAATACCGCACCTTTGAATATTGAACATTTCGAACTGCTTCAGCCTTATCTGCTTTCCAACAGATTCGGTATCAGTGAGTTTTCCATGGCTTCACTTTTTCCTTTCACAAAGAAGAGGGATTACCGGGTCAGCTCGTATAAAGACGCAGAAGGATCGACACAATATCTCATCATCGGAAAGCAGTTTTCAGGCGGAACGCAGGAACTGTTCGCTATGCTCCCCGGAGGATTCCCGGGAAGAAGGCTTTTCGCACGGTTATCGGGTATGGTAAGCGAAATCAACACGATCGCACCGCAGAACGTTTCGAGCTGGAACGAAGGGATTCAGAGCCTGTCAGATGGACTTTCTGTTCAGGAGGATCGGGATAATGCCGATTATATATATGAAAAGAAAGCTCTTATCGAACTGACAGGTCAGGTCCTTCACAAGAAGATGGCTCATGTGAACAAGTTCATGAAAGAACATCCTGAGAGGATCCTGCTTCCTTCGAATGTCGCTCCGAAAGAAGATATGCTGGAGGTTCTTGAAAAATGGGCGGAAAACAGATCTTCCGTTGAAGATCTTGAGGCGACGAAACTTGCAATTGATTATCAGGAGAAACTCGGTCTGTGCGGATCAGTCCTCTACAGCGGGGATACTCCCATCGCTTTCACACTCGGAGAAAACGATGAGAACAACCGGTTTATCATCCATATAGAGAAGGCTCTGACTCAATATAAAGGAGTGTACCAGTATATCAACAGAGCCTTTGCTTCCGAATTGAACGAATCTGTCAAAGAGATCAACAGAGAACAGGATCTCGGGATCCCCGGGCTGCGTCAGGCCAAGATGACCTACCAGCCCAGTTCCCTGCTGATGAAATATAAGATACGACTGGACTAGACCTATTTGTCCGTTTGAGCAAACATGTTCATCAGCAGTCCGGCCCCCATCATGTCATTCTGATCAAGGCTCTTCAGACTTGCTGCGAATTCTTTGAAATCGACCATGGTCTCGACCATCATCAGTCTGACAAAGGCCTCATTCTCCCGCTTCCCGCTGATTTCAAGCAATGTATCCTTTACTTTCATCATGAAGATCATGTCATCTTTCCTCACCTGCCAGACCTGACGTGTTCCCTCGACACGTTTGATGAAGAACCCTTCCTGATAAAAGGAATCCGCCAGTGACTTGCGCACGAAATCGGCAGCCCTGTACGAAGGCAGTTCAAGTGCTATCGTAACCAGATCGTCTTCAGTTGAACTTACCAGTTCCTTACGATAACCGGAACCTCCTTTGAAGGCGGTTATGAGAAGGGGGGGAGCTGCGACCGATGCAAGCAGCATGGTCATGACGGCAACACCGAACAGATCGGGACCGATGGCGCCGCTTGCCAGTCCGATACCGGCGACGATCAAGGTAACCTCTCCTCTCGGCAGCATGCCGGCACCGATTCTGAAAGCTCCTTTCGCATTGAAACCGATAGCTAAAGCGGGAAGACCGCAACCGAGCAGTTTTCCAAGAAAGGCTACAATCGAGAATATTATTCCGAAGACGAGAACGCTCTTAAGTGCGGAGAAATCGACCATCATTCCCATTACAGCGAAGAATACCGGAACGAAGAAATCACTGACATTCTTGATCCTTTCTGTTATCTCATGGGCGACATCTGTCTGGCTGAAACTCAACCCGGCGATATAGGCTCCGATGATCATTGCGAGACCGGCCATCTCCGACAGTCCCGCCAGCAGAAGGGCAAGTCCGAATGAAAGCTCGGTGATCAGAGCGAGCGATTCAAGTCTTTTCATTCCCTTTGTCAAATACGGAGCGGATAAGATCCCGACGACCATACACAATGCCCAGAATCCTACAGCTTTGAGAGCGACGAACCCGATGCTTGACCAGGCGATCGTCCCTCCTCCCAGTTCGACCGAAGCGACTCCGACTACCACAGAAAGCAGGATGATGCTGATGACATCGTCGAGAACGGCGGCCGCAAGGATCGTGACTCCTTCCGGAGTGGAGATCTTTTTCGTCTCTCCCAGTATCCTTGCCGTGATACCGATGGAGGTTGCCGTACAGATTGTACCGAGAAAGAGCGCCTCCGGATCCATGATCGAATGAACTTCACTGTGAAGTAATACTGTCGCCTCTGCTCCCAGCAGAAATGATAATACTACGCCACCGAGACCGACGACCGTCGCCTTGCCGCTGAATTTCAGGAAAGTCGGAAGATCTGTCTCAAGACCGGAATTGAACAGAAGAAAAATTGAACCTATAGTGGCGATTCCATACAGTTCGGGAGAGACGGGAACCGTTCCCTCTACCGCAGGGAAAAGAGGCCCCAATGCACCGAGGGGAATTGCGCCCAGCACGTACGGGCCGATTATCATACCTGCGACAAGTTCACCAAGTACCTTCGGCTGATTCAGTTTCTGGCTGAAAAGCCACCCTACCAGTTTCGTTGAGACGAGGATCACCCCGAACTGCAACGCCAACAACATCATTTCATGAGCCATACTATCTCCCTATAATCCGAAAACCGCGAGAACATCCTTCTCTGTCCTTGCTTCCAGCAGTGCTTTCCTTGCACTCTCTTCCTTGATAACCATGCTGATCTCAGCCAGAAACTGGACATGAGGTCCGACTCTGTCAACGGGAGAAAGAGTCATGATGAAAATTCTGCTGGGCTCTCCGTCGAGGGCTGCGAAATCAACGCCATCACGTTTGATTCCTATGCAGGCGACAAGATTCTTGACCACTTTCGTCTTGGCATGGGGTATGGCGACACCATGCTGAATTCCTGTCGACATCTTCTTTTCTCTTTCCATCAGATCCTCATAGACCTGTTCGGTCTTATCCGATGGAATCTCTCTGGCTTCTACCAGCAAATCGAGCAGTTCTTTTATGACGCTCTCTTTGTCGGCACCTTTCACATCTGTTGTGATTACCGCGGGATTCAAAATATTTCTTAACTTCATATCTATGTGATATCACCATCACAATTTTGTTTCAATACGGTGAAGCAGGAAGAATCGCTATTAGATTTGTTTGATGGAGGTGCATATGAAAAAATACACTGTTATCAAACTAATCACTCTTCTTCTTGCTGCATTCGCTCTTGCAGGCTGCAATACAGAAGAGAGTCGAATCACCATGAGAGTGAGACTGAACGAAAAGATCAGTCAGCAGATGAACACCCGGAGTCTCTATTCACCGGCGGGAGAAGGGCTCGATATCTTCGGGTACATCATCGAAGGAGAAGGTCCCAATGATCAGACCTTTTCCATCACCACTGGCAGTTCTCAGGTCGACATCAACGGTCTTATGATCGGAACATGGGAGTTGAAAGTCACCGGGATCAACCAGCAGGGAACTCCGATCGCAAAAGGAGAGACGACCTTCCTTCTCTCCACCAGAGAAAATGTAGTCGATATCTCTGTCGATACACTCATCGGAAGAGGAACGCTGCAGGCGGGCTTCAGCTGGGGAGATGAGGTATTCGGGGGAATCACCATCGAGTCGACTCTGACAGTCCAGGGAGGAGAATCGGTCGATATCAGCGACGATATCATCATCTATGAAGGAAGTTCCTCTGCTGTCTATGAAACGCAGCTCGATGCTGGTATCTACGAAATTCACTACAGTCTCTACAGTGAAGGAGTCAAGATCGCGGGAGGAATCGATGTCATTAGGATCCTCGATGACAAGACCACAGTCGCAGAGATCGAACTGAACGTGGAGACTGCCGCTCCCGAGGCAACGGGACTGACCATCCATTCATCTATCGGGAAAATGATCGAGGGAGAGATTACCGGGATCGACGATGTGATTCTCCCAAATACAATCGTAGAGGCGACCTTCACCGATCAATATCAAGGGGAAAAGAATTATCAGGTGGCATGGTATCTTGATGGAGAGTATTTAGCGACAGGAGAATCTGTTCAGTTTTCCACGTATACGGGACATCACAGGCTTGATGCGGTGGCGGAAGGCCCCCTTATCGGAAATATGGGTTCTTCAACAAAAAAATTCAGAGCCTCTGTGACCCCGAATGGAGGATTACCGGTTGTCGTCTCTCATCTGACCACATCTGATGTCGATGCTGCTGATAATCCCTATTATCTTCAGAATGTGAGTGACAGCGAATTTCTGCGGGACGGAAGGATACTGCTTGCGAGTTCACAGGGGCTTCAGATCTGCGAAATAGTCAACGACACGCTGATGGTGCTTCAGAACTATCCGAAGAACGAAAGCGGTGTGAGTGTAGCATCCGATTCACATCCTACCCAGGGGATCACCGATATCACAGCCGACAGTGCCGAAGATATCATATTCACCACCGCGAAGAATCTCGGTATAGTCGTCGCCTACTCTTATGACAGCGATTCAGCGACATTGAACAAGATAGCATCTTTCGATCCTTCTACGGCGTCCTGGTCCTCATCGATAACGAATGCGGTGATCGACGATGCGAACAACACCCTTTTTTTCGTAGACAGACAGGATAAGAATACCTACATTCTGCCGTACAGTGAACAGACTATCTCTGTCTATAACCAGATTCCGCTGGGACAGTTCTTCTACACGATAGAAGAGTGTTCAGATCTTCGGATCTCCAATGATAATTCCACTTTGATCGTCACATCATCACCGAACGATACGTTCCACACATATTCGATCGGCTACGACTATTACGGAAATCCTGTATTGAATTTCGAAAGCAACAATATGATCTCTTCTTCACACGGAAACCTTGAGATGGTGACTATGGTGGACGGTAAAGCCCATGTCCTCACAGACAACGGATTATTCGTCTATGCATCAAACCCCGGCAGCGGTTTTTACGAATATGTCGAACAGGTGACCACATTTGATGAACACCTGCACAACATCGCCTACAACAATCTCTACAATAAGGGATGGAGCATCAACAGCACATCGCAATACGTGCTGGCATCCTTCTCGCTGCTGGGGGGAGTACCTTCCTACAGCTCTGAAGAGATACAGATTCCCTCCCTGCAGCAGATACAGATTGATTACTCTCCCAAAGGGAACATGCTCAGTCTGTCAGGGTCTTCCCAGCTTATGCTTCTTCGTCTGAATGACTATTAGAATGCGGGAATGTCAATGTAAACACTGTACCCCTCTCCGGCCCGCTGTCGACACTCACGCTAGCTTGATGAAGCTGTGCAATCTGATATACTATCGTGAGTCCGAGACCGGAGCCCGGGGTTTTCCTTGCGAACTCTCCCCGGTAGAGACGGTTGAAGATCTTCTCCTTCTCTTCCTCTGTTATCACAACTCCCCAGTTGTGAACTCCTATATTGAAACCATCTTCATTCTCATAGGCTCTCATTGTTACGGTGCTTCCCTCATCACTGTAGCGGTAGGCATTGCTCAACAGGTTGGATAGAGCTCTGCGCAGCAGAGATTCGTCACCGCGAAGAGTCTCGAAACCGGCATATGAGGAGAACGATAACTGTTTCTCTCCGAATATATGGGTGAATCTCTGACGGAGAACATCGAAAAGCTGGGGGATATCGATCAAAGTAGGATGGACGGCGATCTCGGGTGATTCAAGCATCATAAGGGTCTCAAGATCATTTATCAGATTACCTATTCTCATCAGTTCACCGAGCATCGCTTCGAATCGCTGAGTGGAAGGTTCCAGTATATTATCGCTCATCCCCTCCAGCTGAGCTCTTATCGATGCTATCGGAGTACGCAGGTCGTGTGCGATATCCTGACCCCACTGTGCTCTGAGATTCTGTTCATGGACGATCTGCAGGCGCAGCTGTTCTACAGCCTCGGCGATATTCACCAGTTCAGTTCCCCCTTTTATCCTAACAGGATCATCCATCTCGCCGTTCTTCATGCCGCGCAGTTGAGCGGCGAGTTTATCTGCAGGACGACTGATCGTCTTGGAAAAGTAGAGGGCGGCCAGAATCGATACGATGAGAGAGACGAAGAGAGCGAGGATAAGAATTCTGCTCATCGCGGACAGGAGGGCCCGGTTCGCCGTGTCATCATCAAAGTTAGTCGGACGTATCTGGTAGTAACCGATGAGTGTATCTTCCACAAAAACAGGAACAAGCGGCGCATCACCGCCTTTGAACTCTTTTTTCCCGAGAGGATCGAACTGATTTGTATGGACGATGTTCATATCGGAATCGAACACGGCGATGGGACCGGGAAATTCGATCACGACATTCTCATCTTTCTGAAGAACATCGACTACCGCTTCATACGCCTGCTCCTCCCTGATATTCTTCCACATGGATGCTGAACGGTTGAATCCGAAATAGATGAATGATGAAATGACAGTCAGCTGAACAATGAATGCGATGATGAATACAAGGAAGGTCTTTTTAACAATTGTCATTTATCATTTTCTCCAATGAACCGGTATCCGAACCCCCTGACCGTTTCTACCCAGTTGACCTGCTCCAGCTTCGCCCTGATATTCTTCATGTGGGTGTTGATCGAACGCTGGGATCCCTCGGCAAGGTAGTCCAGACATTGACCGAGAAGCTGCTCCCGGGAAATCAGCGTGTGGTGGTGAACTGCAAGATAGAATATGATCTTCCACTCAGTCGCAGTAAGTTTTATCTCTTTTCCGTCCTGACTGCAGGTATGTGCATCTTCATCGAGTTCGAGGGTATGCTTCACCCCCTTTTCATCCGTATGGATAAACAGGTGATGATGATCTTCCGTCTGAGCGGTGCTTCTGTTCACTCTGGCAAGGAGTGATCGGACTCTCAGAACGAGTTCTCTCATTGAAAATGGTTTGACCACATAATCGTCGGCTCCCAGTTCGAAGCCTGTTATTCTGTCTGACTCACTCGACCGGGCGGTCAGAAACATGATAGGGATATCGGCTTCCTCTTTGATCTTTCTAGCAATATTGAAGCCGTTCCCGTCCGGCAGCATAACATCAAGGATGATCAGGTCAGGTTGAGCCATCGCTGCCGCTTCGACGACACCGTTTACCCGGTCAAATAAAATGGGGTTATGTCCCTCTATCGATAAATAGGAAATAATCGCTTCACTCAGACCTGCATTATCTTCTACTACAAATATCTTTGCCATCTCTCACCTCTGGTTCATAGTATACATATTTTAGAGTGAGAGAAAATTAATTGTAGGTAAAGATACGGTAAATTTTCACTTTTCAGCTTTTACCCTGAACACAAATGAGAAGAAGAACATCAGAATTGAGACACAGATGAGGGCGATCTCGATCGAAAACAGAGAGCTGAACAGTCCGATCAGGAGGGAGAAAAGGACCGCGAACAGGGTCTCGCTCTGACTTTCAACACTTAGGGAAGAAGCGAGTACTTCCGATTTCATCAGCGATGTCAGATAATCTATCCCTACCGGTTTTCTCAGGTTCTCAATGATGTATATACCGAAAAACAAAAGAATGGAAACCAAAGGGATGTTTCTGTAATAGAGAAGAGTGCTTGAGATCCCCAGGAGAGCTCCGGTGAAAAGATAGACATTCAAGGCCTTCTGCTTTGAAGAAAAAACCGAGGATACTGCCGCCGAACGGCGTGAGACGATACTCGTCAGAATATAGAGGATACCGTACACTACTGCAGTCACCAGCGCGACCTTCTGCTTTTCCGATTCGATTGAAAAAAGTGTCGTCGCCACAGCCAGCGAGGTGATCATCGGCTGGATATAATCTTTGACAGCCTTATAATAACCGCTGTACAGCGCCTGATTTCCGATGGCTTTCACCAACGTCATGTTCCTGAAACTTTTTACCAGCGAGACAATCTGTGTCTTGAAAAGGGAGAGCACTGTCTGATCATCCTCTTTGTCGACATGATCAAGACTTTTGGGATAACTCAGAATCAGAAACAGGTCGATGACATACGGGATTATCGTAAAAAGGAAGATGTATCTGTATGATCCGCTTGTGAAGACAAGAAATGCAGCTATGAGAGCACTCAAAGCCGAACCGATCTGACTGCATGATCTGGTCGCTCCGTAGTAGGCGGCTCTCAGATGGGAAATGTTGTTCTCTTTCAGATAGACGAATATCATGGCCTTATGAGTACCTGTTCTGAAAGCATCCCCTACCGCATAGAAAAACATGGCGAGTATGAGAATCCAGAAATTATGGGAGAAAAAGAATGTTGTGAACGAAAAAATATAGGCGATAAGACTGAACGCCATGGATCTTCTTCTTCCGAAGGTGTCCGCGGCAAGACCGCTAGGAATCTCGAATATGTTGATCAGTATTTCGCGTATGGCATACAACACTCCGATCTGGAGAAAGGTGATCCCTTTTTCCAAAAAGAACAGAATGAGAAATGGTTCATAGAATTTGAGATTCTTCAAAAATCCGTATGCACAAAATTTATAGTATTGAGCGTTTTTGTCAAACTTTGAAGGCAGTTTTTCGTCGTAATTTTTCATGCAGTCACCATTTTTGTCAAACTATAGCACAGATTCAATAGTATTTTTGAAAATTCTCATCTTTTATATTGACATTCCTAAACTTCTAGTGTACTAGTTAAGTAATACACTAGAACTAAGGAGTTCATTTATGATAACAGTGAAGCATCTGGACTTCGCATATGATACAACATCATTGTTCAGCGACCTTTCTTTGAACATACATGAGGGAAATATCTATGGACTGCTGGGTCTCAACGGTGCCGGAAAAACGACCCTGCTCAAACTTCTGAGCGGACAGCTTTTTCCTCTCGGAGGTAACATCCTGATTAAAGATGAGAATCCGGTAGACAGACACCCGGCCTTTTTGCAGGAGCTTTTCTATGTTCCCGAAGAGTTTCTTCTGCCGAGAATGACTGCGGATCAGTACACGAACCTGTATGCACCTTTTTATCCCCGATTCGATCAGAGTATGATGGATCAGTTTCTGAAAGAGTTTCAACTTGACCCGGCAGTTTCGCTTCATAAGCTTTCCTTCGGCCAGAAGAAGAAGTTCCTTCTCTCATTCGCTCTGGCATCAAACACTTCGACAGTGATTCTGGATGAACCGACCAACGGGCTCGATATCCCTTCCAAAAGCCAGTTCAGAAAGACTGTCGCCTCGGCGATGAGTGATGAAAGGACAATCATCATCAGTACACATCAGGTGAGGGATATGGATCAGCTGATCGACCCGATCATCATCATTCACAACCAGAAAGTGATGCTGAATTCCACAATGGACGAACTGGAAAGATCGTTCTCGATCCATGTATCCGATACACCTCTGACCGCAGAGATGATGCCGATCTACTGCGAAAAGAGTGCCGCCGGTTATGTGACGCTCACAAAGAGAGAGGACTGTGATTCACACACCCCGCTCGATATTGAGTTCTTGTTCAACGCAGTGATCTCATCCCCCCGACACTTTGAAAAATTCACAGGAGTAACCATATGAGATTCATAAAAGTTCTGCAGAAGGATCTGCTGGAAGAGAAAAGATCCTGGATGATATACGGAATCACGATCGTCGCGATCATCGCCGGTATCGAACTGCTTGATGCGGTATTGGTAAAACACGGGGTCTTCTCCAACACTGAACCCGTCTATGTCCAGTTCTTCTACTGGTTCCTGTTCCTCGGCGGAGCGATCAGCACAAGCACGACATTTGAAGACATGTTCAACAGAACCAAACAGCATAACTTTCTTATGCTGCCTGCATCGGTGTTCGAAAAATTCTTCTCGAGAGCCCTCATATCGGCAGTCCTCTACCCTGTCGCCCTGCTCGCTCTCATGAGCCTTCTCTCACTGATTCTCGAACCGCTGTTCTTTCTGCTGTTCGGCAGCCCGATTGTTCTGTTCAATCCGTTTGCATCCCATATCATCAGGTACATGCCTCTCTATTTCGTGGTGAGCTCTCTATTTTTCTTCGGAAGCACCTACTTCAAGAAGACCCATTTTATCAAGACCGTCTTCTCCAGCTGGCTTGTCATATTCTCTCTCGGATTCTTCGCTATACTGTTCGCCAGAATCCTGATAGCTACTCCGTTTGCCCAGATGGATGCTTTTTATATCAGAGTTTCCTACATTGAATCGAATTTCATACTTCCGAAGGCCTATGAGATAATCGGCAAGATATTCTTCTATGTAATCGTCCCGCTCTTTCTGTTCTATGTCTCCTATCTCAGAATAGAGGAGGTACAGTCAACAGATGCAATTCAATAAAGAAACACCAATCTACATTCAGATCAAAGATGTAGTCTATAATGCGATATTGTCGGGAGAATACTGTGGCGGAGAGCGGATCCCCTCCATCCGCGACATGGCGGTATCGCTCGAGGTGAATCCCAATACAGTGACGAGGACATACGCGATCCTGCAGGAAGAGGGAGTCATCGAAAATCAGAGGGGTTTGGGATATTTCGCTGTCGAAAATGCAAAGGATGTCGTACTCAACCAGATGAAAGATGAGTTTCTAACCGTAGAGGTCCCCTTATTCTTTTCAAAGATGGAAAGATTGGGAATCCCGATGGAAAAGATCACCACCTTGTACAGCGAACCAAAAAAATGGAGAAAAACATGATGAGAACTAAGATGAGAAAAAGCAATAAAGCATTACTGATCGCCTATGGGTGTGCTATCGTACTGACCTTCATTCTGGTACTGTCTGTGAAGTCGACGGTACGGACCTATTTCCCCGAATCAGCTCATATTACAGTGACGACGAATATGTAAAAACAGCCGGAAGGTGAAAATTTTTATTGCTTCAGCTCCCTTTGACCTATAGAATGGGGAAAAATCAGGAGGGAGCGGATGAAATGTGAAGCAAATGAAAAGGGGCGGTATTTTCTGCTAGGATCCCTCCTGCTATGTGCTGCCGTCATGGGTTTTCTGACCGACGGGATAAGATTGACGATCTTTTCCTTTCTGGAGATTCAGACGGTTTCTGCAAGACTTGTTCAGGACTACACTGTTTTAGGTGTCGGAGGGGCTCTTCTCAATGCATCACTGGTAGCCATGATAGGATTGCTGCTCGTGTATTTCTCCTCGGTCACCCTTGCGGGTCCGACGATCGCCGCGATATTCACCATGTTCGGTTTCGGTCTGTTCGGAAAGAGTGTGACCAATATATCCTTCATACTTGTCGGTGTTTTCATCGCCTCGAAGATCGCAGGAAAATCGTTCGGAGCCTATTCTCTGATTGCCCTGTTCGGAACAGCACTCGGTCCTGTGGTAACTCTTCTGGCTTTCGACCTCAACCTGCCTCTTTATTTCTCTCTCCCTCTGGGAGCCTTTGCAGGTGTGGTGATAGGGATAATACTGCCGGCGGTCGCAGGAGCGATGCTTTCACTTCATCATGGATATAATCTCTACAATATCGGTTTCTCATGCGGGTTCATAGGATTGTTCGTAGCATCGCTAATGCGGGCGATGAATCTTCTGGGACCGATTGAGGTGACGTGGAACACTGAACCGTCGACTGCTCTGACACTTCTCATCCCTCTGTTTTCGGCAGCAAGCATCATATACGGGTTTCTCTCTTCCGGCCAGAAGGTAATGACGAGCGCACGGGAAGTGGTGGCGCTGCAGACTCTTTCAGGAAGACTGCCGACCGATTTTTTTGATGCTGTCGAATCACAGACTCCATGGATCAACATGGGACTGCTGGGTCTTGCATCTTTCGCTTACGTAACGCTGACAAAAAGCAGTATTAATGGACCGCTGATTGCCGGGATGGCGACTGTGATGGGCTTCGGTTCATTCGGTAAGACTCTCAAGAACAGTTATCCGGTTGTTGCTGGTGTCATCCTTGCCACATTGGTGTTCGGCAAATCACTTTCGGCACCCGGGCCATTGCTCGCGGCTTTGTTTGCAACTACACTTGCACCTGTAGCAGGTCAGTTCGGACCTGCAGCCGGAGTGATCGCGGGTGTCATCCACCTCATAGTCGTCGAATCGAGCGGTGCGTGGCACGGGGGTCTCGATCTATACAACAATGGATTCGCCGGAGGGCTGAGTGCGACGTTGATCATCACGCTGATCCATTGGTACAAAACAAACAGAACAAAAGAGGATTTCATCAATGAAGCGTAAAGATTTTCTAAACAATCTGATAGCGGAGGTCACAAACTTCATGCTGGAGGGAAACCCTCTCCGTCTGGTCGTATCTCTTCATCAGGAAAGCGACGGAGCACATCTGAGTTTTTTCGATGACCGCAAAAGAAACGAGGCCGAGCTGATGAAGATCAGAAAAGCGCTCAATCCGGTCCACAACAGACCGGAACTGGCAGGATACTACGGTATGATGACAGGCCACGACTCTTCGTGGGATGCCCGTCTGAAACTCATCGGGTGGCAGGTAAAGCATGCCAGCGTGAACAACAGCGACAGCGGCCTGCAGATCGATCTCTGGCTCGGTTCGGATGCATTCAATCCCGCAGATTTCACGATAGATCAAAGGCGGTAGGTTACCGCCCTTCTTCTATTCACATTCTCCGAGGCAGGATGCTTCACTTTCAAAGGCAGACAGCCCTTCTGAAGGAAATTCTTCTCTCAGCTTCATCACGATCTTCTTGAGTTTGATCACCTGCTGTTCATCTGCGTAGAAGATATACAGCTTATTGGTTTGCGGCCATACTTCGTCACCCAGTTTCGGATCAGAATAGCCTTGTCCGATCACAGGAGTGACGGCGGTGAAATGATTCAGGTCATTCGCACTGATTCTTTCAAGAAATTCCTCATCCAGAGCTCTTGATATGATTATTTCTATTCTCTTCATTCTGTCACCCCCGTTTCATTCACGATGCCATCATTCAGAACTTCCATCTTCCTCTTTTGTGCCTTCCTGATCTTTCGCTTCTCATCTCTCGAGTTGAACATGAAATAGATGATAGGCATCATAGTCAGAGTCATCAGCGTACCGAACGAAAGACCGCCGAATATCACCTGTCCGATCGGCTGAATAAGCTGGGAACCTTCACCCGGGAAGAAGGCTAAGGGAACCAACGCTAAAATAGTTGTCAGCGTTGTCATCATGATCGGCCTAAGACGTGTCCTTGCCGATGTCACACAGGATTCTTCGAGTGAATAGCCCCTCTTTCTGAGAAGGTTCGTATAGTCGACCAGGACGATACCGTTGTTGACGATGATACCGACAAGAACAAGGATACCTACAAGAGTCATCAGTGAAATAACAGATTCGGTCAACACTATCGAGGCGACTACTCCGATCAGAGCCATCGGCAACGTGAAGATGACGATGAACGGATCTTTGAATGATTCGAACTGGGACGACATGACGGCGAATACCAGGATGGCAGCCATCAGGATTATCTTCATGAAGACCTCGATACCTTCCTGCATGGAAGTCCAGGAACCGCCTACAGAATATGTCAGGTTCTCGTCAATGATGATATCGCTGCTTTCCAGCAAATCTTCGACGGCACTGTTGAGCTGATTGATCGACAGATTCCCGATATTGTTTGCGGTGATATGGGCAACCCTCCCCTGATTCTCTCTGGAGATAGTCATCGGCGATGTGGTCTCTTCTATGCGGGCAATCGCTGATAGAGGGACTTTCTGCCCCAGCTGATTAGTCACAGTTATCTGATCCAGATTATATTTGCGATACTTGTCAGCATCACTCAAGGTCAACACCATATCGATAGAATCACCCTTTGTGGTGAACGTACCGACTGTAACTCCGCTCAGATTTGCCTTCAATTCTGAAGCGATGCTCATCGAATTTATATAGTTTCTGTTCATCGCGGCCTTATCGTATATGAGCGAAAGCTGCGGATTCCCCTCACTGATCGAATTTGTCACATTATTGACCAGATCAAAACCGTCTTTTTCCAATATATTTGCGATCTGAGTCGAAACCTGTGTCAGCCTCTCGAAGTCATCACTTTTGACCGTAATGTCTATATCGGCACCGTTGAATCCAGAAGAGTTGTTTGATGAGGTCTCCGCCGTAAGATCAAAATCAGTGTAATCGCTGTCCATCTCGTTGATGATCTTCGTCACTTCTTTGTAATCCATATCGTCAGGATCTCTTTCATCCGCATCTTTCAATGTTATCGCTATCGAGGAAGTAGAGTTTCCCCCTCCTGTGAACATCGAATACTGGGACCCGCCGTCGATGGTAGTCGCTATTCGCGTGTATCCCTGAAGCTCTTTTTTCAGATCCTCTTCGAATGCGGTGGTTCTGGCATCTATCACCGCCAGGTCGGTCCCGTGAGGAAATGAGAGAGTCGCAGTCACGCTTGTCTGATCCGTCTCGGGAATGAAGGTAAATTCGAGCGACGGGATTTTCATGATCGAAGCTGCAAGTAATGCTAAAATCAATATGATGAACAAAGTCTTATGATGCAGACACCATCTGATGAACCTCGAATAACCGTTTTCAAATGCAGTGAAAAATCTCTCGACGATCCTGTTCAATCCCCTTCTCTTATCCCCCGAACGCATCACATGCCCCTTGAAGAAAGAAGAGGAAAGAGTCGGTACCAGAATCAGAGCTACCAGTAGGGACGTTGTGAGAGAAACGATGACGGTAAAAGCCAGATCCTCAAATATCGTGATTGTGCCGTCCAGACTGTTTCTGAACAAAAGGAGCGGGACGAACACAGAAATGGTTGTCAATGTGGAACTTGTGATCGCACTTCGCATCTCATTGGCTCCGAGTGAAGAGGCTATATGAGGTTTGGCTCCTTTCTCCCTGTAACTGAATATATTCTCAAGAATAACGATAGAGTTATCAACGAGCATGCCGACGCCGAGTGTCAGCCCGGCGAGACTCATCATATTGATGGTTTTATTGGTGAAACGTAAGACCAGCAGTGTGATTATCAATGAGATGGGGATGGTAAGTGAAATCGTGAAGGTGGAAGAGAGACTTCTCAAAAAGATAAGAATCACAATGACAGCCAGGATTGCACCGGTGATAGCCGAAGAAGAGACATTCGAGATGGAAGTTACAATAGAATCTGTAGTATTGAAGGCTACATCCAGCGTAACCTCATCAGGAAGAATGGTGTTCAGACTCTCCAGCCGTTCAACTATCAGTTCTGAGACCTGCAGAGAATTCGTCCCGGACTGTTTGGATATGGTCATGATGATGCCGGGTTCTCCGTTGATATATGCATACGAGGAAGTATCTTTGTAATCCTCTTTGACACTTGCTATATCGCCGAGCTTGATTGTGGAAATATCCCCTGTCTGAGTGTCCGTTTTGGTTGCGATGACAGTATCTTTTATCTCCTGCAGAGATTGGAAATCACCCTCGCTGCTGACAGAATAATTCATATCATGATCTGTTATGGTTCCGGCATCCGCTTTCCAGTTCTGGCTCGCGATGACCTGGGAAATCTGAGGAAGTGATAAACTCAGTGCATCAAGAGTGTTCTTATCGATCTCAATTCCGATGATTTTCTCACGACCGCCGCTTATTGTGGTATTCGCAACCCCGTCGAGCTGTTCCAGAGCCGGAGATACGATATCCGTGGCGATGTTAAGCAGTTCATCGGGTGTTTTGTTTCCGGTAAGAGCCACACCCATTATCGGCATCAGTGAAACATCAAGCTGCATGATCATAGGAGCCGAAGCATCAGACGGCAGGAAGTCTTCAACCAGAGACAGCCTGTCGCGGATCATGTTGGTCGCCTGATCCAGGTCTGTCGATTGAGAGAACTGCAGCGTGATGGTGGAGGATCCCGAGGAAGACTGGGAGTTGATATCGGTAAGTCCTGTAATGCCGGCAAAGGTGTTCTCCATCACTTTGGTCAGTTTCGACTCCACCTCTTCGGGGCTTGCATTAGGATATTGAGTGATCACCATGACATACGGGAGAGAGACATCCGGAAGCAGGTCGATAGGAATCTCGTTCAAGGTATATAATCCCAGAGCTACCAGAATGATTGTGAATATCAGAACGGTTCTGGGCTTTCGAATCGAAGTATCACTTATACTCATTAAAATGCTCCTTCATTCTGAACACTTACAAAGGAACCCTCACCGAGAAGCGAAGATCTTGTATTGACGATCACATCATTTTCATCCAGACCTTCTGTGATCTGTACGTACTCATAGGTCTCCAGCCCTTTGGATACCGGTGTCTTCTTCAGCCTGTCATTCTCTATCACATAGACATAAAAGGAATTATCCTTGGCGAAGAGAGCAGTCGAAGGCACCAGAAGAGCATCTTCTATCGTCTTTATGATGACAGTATTGTCCGAATACATTCCGGCCAGGACACGATTGTCGGGATCTTCAAAATCTATTTCTACACCCAGAGATCTTGTCTGCACATTCACGGTCGGATCGAGAGATGAGATCCATCCGTCGAACACGAGGTCATCGAATGCATCGAATCTGATTTCGACCTTCTGTCCCTCTTGCACGAAAGAGATGTATTTTTCGATGATATTTGCTTTGATTTTCGTGTCATTCAGATCCTGTATATAGGCTAAAGGACCCGATGGAGAGACCAGTGAACCTTCTTTGGTATTGACGGATACTATCGTCCCCGATACCGGAGCTGTCACATCTTTCATCTTATAATTCATACCGGGACGGGACGGATCGATCCGGCCGATCACCTGATCGATGTCGACTTCATCACCGACTTTCAGAGTGAAGTTCTTCAGTGTACCGGTCGCTTCTCCGATCACGGCTACGGGATTTGAAGTAGTTACGATCCCCGCAACTTCGATGGTGGAACTGATGGGCCCTTTCATCACCCTGGCAGCATTGACGCTGATAGGCTTTTCGACCTCTTGAACCGTCTGTTCGACAACTGCTTCTTCAGATGAAGAACCTGATATGAAATCGGTTACCTTTCCGCAGGAAGTCAAAGTGAATAATGTGATACTGATCAACAGTACAGCTTTCATAATTTTGTTTTCAAGATGCATAATCATTTGTTTTTCCTTAAGGTTATTGTGAGCATTGATCTTCTAAATCAAGAAGAGCACTTACATATGAATATTGAGATTGCAGCAGTGATAACTGGGCATTGCTCACACTGAGCTGCACGGATTGGAGATCAGAGAAGGAGGTATATCCGTTCTCATAGGAAAGAGATGTCAGTTCAAAGGTCTGTTTAGACAGCTGCAGACTTTCAGTACTCAATTCAATCTGCCGTTTTGCATTTTTCGCAGCTTCCATATTCGTATTGAACTGCAGAATAATATTGTCTGTGATACTCTCATTTCCCAGATCAAGCTGCTCATATGAAAGGTCCAGTTTCTTCAAGGATGTCTGACTGGAGGAACCCACAAGCATGTTCGTGATATCGAACGCGACAGTCGCACTCATACTCCCGCCGTCGTAGTAGTAGTTCACAGTACCGTTGTCTACATACCAGGTAGGATTATAGCTTACCGATAATGATATACTCGGCATATAGATTGATTGTTTGAGCGCTTTCTTATTCACATCAAGTATCTGTCTGCTGATTCTCGACGATCTGAGATCGTAAGAGGCGTCCAGAGCCTTCTTTACAGTATATGTGGACAGATCATCATCGAATATTGCAGGCAGAGTATCTGTCAGCGTAAGGTCTTCGGTAATATCATCCAGACCTATCAGGAATGCGAGAGTCCTTTTCTGTGAGGCGATTGAAGTGACACTCTGCTCATAGGCCGCTTTCTGCGATGAGATCTGCGACCTGAGCTGAAGGACGTTGAGTTCAGGAATATCTCCGTTTTCAAAAGCAGCTTCAGTGTTCTCGAGAGTGTGCTGCATATATTCGATATTCTCTTTCTGGAATTCGAGCGCTGATTCCTGTACCACAATTCCGTAGTACATCTTTTTGATCTGCAACGCGATCTCACTTTTAGCCTTCTCTGCGCTGATCACTTTATTCTCGAGTGACAAAGAAGTAGTCTGCAGCGATGTGAGCATTGCCGGATTGAATGCGAAAGAGGCACTGAGTGTCGGAGATACATACAGATAGTTGGTATATAACGCACTAGTGACATCATTGGCTCTATAGGCTGTTGCACTCACACCTAGACTCGGGTACAGAGCCGAATATTTAGTGTTCTCATCAATAGTGGCATCTTCAACCTCCAGAACCTTCGAAAGTACTTGTGAACTTTTCTTGACGGCCTCTGTGACCGCATCATCGATACTGAGATCTCTGGCATACAGCGGAGTCGAGAATATCAGAAATATCAGAATTATCGGCAGTAAATTTTTTTTGAACATGTGTTTTCCCTATGTGTTTCTATTAATATCTTTCATTACTTCATCAATGTTTTCTTTAAGCTGAGACATGAAGGACATCATGAGTTTCTTCTGTTCACAGCTGATGTTGGCACTGAGTTTGTTGATAATAGGCTCTATGGAATCCCTCAATTCTCCGGCAATCTTCTGTCCCTCTTCGGTGAGCCTGATATTCTGAAATCTCCTGTCTTCCCTGCTGGATTCCACGATGATCAGATTCTTCTGTGCGAGATCTGAGACGGCCTTTGATACATTCGATTTCGAATACGAGCCGCATTTGCTGAACTCGCTGGCTATCGGAGGTTTCTCTTCACCCGAAAAGAACAGCAGAGCATTCGCGTTCAATTTTGTAAGACGGTATTTCTTTCTCACAGGAGCCATATTCCTGAGAATCAGTGAGGAGATTTTTCTTGAGTATTCAATATAAGTCAGAACCGATTTTCTCGAAGAGTCCAAATTGCGATATCTCCTGTCATGCAGAAATCAGTTATCTTTAACAACAGTTGTTAAAACAAACTGAATGATTATCATAACAGTACAGAATTCAGCCGGGAAGGTCAACATGAAAAACCAGGATGAATGACATCATGTTCCGGATTTAATACTTTCCTAACCTGAATACAAACAACTCCCTGAAAAGACAGAGAGTTGTGTATCGGCAACCTATTCCCACTCGATCGTCCCGGGCGGCTTGCTCGTGATATCGTAGAGTACACGGTTTACATGAACGACTTCGTTCACGATTCTTGAAGAAGCTCTTTGCAGAACCTGTGGGGGGAACTGGAACCAGTCGGCTGTCATAGCATCTTCGCTTGTAACGGCACGGAGGGTACAGACCTCCTCATATGTGCGTTCATCTCCCTGAACTCCCACACTCTTCACGGGAAGCAGTGTCGCCAGAGCCTGCCAGATATCATTGTACAGACCGGCCTTTCTGATCTCTTCGATGAAGATCGCATCGATTTCCCTCAGTGTTTCAAGACGCTCTTTGGTTATCTCTCCGATACATCTGACAGCCAGTCCCGGCCCCGGGAAAGGATGTCTGTACACGATCTCATCGGGAAGCCCAAGCTCCTTACCCAGTTCTCTCACCTCATCTTTGAAAAGCTCTCTCAGAGGTTCAAGCAATGTGAAAGCGAGATCTTCGGGTAATCCGCCGACATTGTGATGACTTTTGATGGTCACAGAAGGCCCGCCCGACGGACTGATGCTCTCGATCACATCGGGATACAGTGTCCCCTGGGCCAAAAATGTAATATCGCCGGCCTTTCTTGCTTCCTGTTCAAATACGTCGATGAACACTTTGCCGACGACCTTTCTCTTCTCCTCAGGGTCGCTGAGACCTTTAAGAGCATCTATGAACTGATCCTCAGCATCGGCGTACTGAAGGTTTATCTTGAAATTGTCTGCAAAGACAGTTCTTACCAGATCGGCCTCCCCTTTCCTGAGAAGTCCGTTATTAACGAAGACACAGGTCAGCTGATCTTTGATGGCTTTGTGAATCAGAGCCGCCACGACAGAAGAGTCGACTCCTCCGGACAGGCCGCACAGAACATGGCGGTCTTTGACTGTCTCTCTTATGGATGCAAGCTGCGATTCGATGAATGATTCCATCGACCAGTCGCCTGTAGCCTTACAGATATCGATGACGAAATTTCTCAGAAGCTGAGTTCCTCCCTGAGAGTGTACAACCTCCGGATGGAACTGCACTCCGTACCATCTGCTTTGATCATTGGCGATGACAGTGTATTCGCAGTTATCGGTAGAGGCGATGCATTCGAAGGAATCGGGCAGAGCATGAACCGAATCACCGTGACTCATCCACACTCTCACATTCTCATCAATGTCTTTCAACAAAGGAGAAGCTTTCTTCACATGCAGATCGGCAAAACCGTATTCTCTTTTTTGAGGCCGTTTGACCTCCCCTCCGTTCATGATGCTCATCACCTGAAGACCGTAGCATATTCCCAGTATAGGAATTCCCAACGAAAAGATCTTCTCATCCGGACGAGGTGATCCCTCGCTCGAGACACTCATCGGTCCTCCCGAGAAGATTATTCCTTTCGGTGCAATCTTTCGAATCTCTTGTGCACTGATCGTATATGGCACTATCTTGCTGTAGACATGCTGTTCTCTGACTCTTCGTGCAATCAACTGGCTGTATTGAGCTCCGAAATCCAGAACCAATATCGTGTCATGGTCGCTTTTGCCCATCTGACTCCCCTTATATTCTGTTACCAATATAGATTACGTACGGGTGGGTACGCCTTTGAAACTGATTTTGCCACTGCAATCCCTAATACGACACCGACTCCGGACTGCATGAGATTGAGCGGTATCTCTACGAGTGCCGCCTGAAAACCGTAGAGAATGCCTCCTGCCACATAATATCCTCCGGCCATGACGATCATCCCGATGATCCCGCCTATGATCATGGCACCCAGAGAAGCTGTGTCAGCAGTGCCGTCCTCCTCCGTCTTCCTGTGTGCGATCAGTGCGATCAGCAGTCCCTGGAGCGCATGGATCACAAAGGAGAGAGGAGCCCACTGGGCATATCCGCCGATGATATCTGCGATACCGGTTCCCAATCCTCCGCTGAGCAGTGCCGTCCATGGTCCGAACAGGTAGGCACTGAATACTATAACCACGTCACATAAGGAAATATAGCCCTTGATCGGAGTCGGAACTCTTACGAGCAACGTAAAAACAACTGTGACCGCCGTCAACACCGATACAAGCGCAATCTTCATTGCAGGTCTGCTTTCGTTCATTACAATCTCCTATTTTTTATTCTCATGAGCTATAAGGAAAACAACAGGTAAAAAGACGTGGCAATGATAACGCATATGAGAAAATGGGTAAAGAGGGGCCCTTTTGTCCGGAGAGTCCTGTATCGGGTGCGTCTGTGCCCGGTGGAATATCCTCTATGTTCGAGAGTTGCTGCAAGATTGGGAATTGATTTGAGAGCAAAGACCAGAGCACTCGAGATCGTTGGCAGGATATCGAAGATCCTGCTGCGTCTGCGGCCTTTTGTGTCACTGCTCACCCTTCTCAGAGAGTGGGCATCGCTTATCATCTTGAAAGAATCTGCGATGAACGGTATGAACCTGAAAGCGAGGGTGATCACCAGAGCGCCGCTGTATGGGAGACCGTACCATTGAAATGTAAGCATGATATCGCTCATCGTAGTAGTCCACACGAAAAGTGTGGCCATATAAGTGATGGCGATGAATCTTGCGATCAGCAGATTCAGATGATACAGAGCTTCCGTCGTAGCAAGCTGCACATTTCCTGCGGTTATCGCCGCAGGAGCATCGGTATAGGTGAACGGGGTGAACAGCACCATCATGATGATCAGAGGAAGAATCGTCTTCAGCGGGGAAAGGGCCTGTTTCATCCCGGTCGCATACAGCGCAATCAGAAAAGAGATGAGAGACAGCAGATAGATACCCGTAGGACTCACAGGGAGGAACACTTCTATGCAGAGCACGAGGGTAAGCAGCAGTTTAGAGCGTGCATCAAAGTGATAGATCAATCCTTTTCCTGCCACATAGGTACTGCTTATCATCTATTAGCCCTCAATCTGACTTCACCGCCGCTAATCTCGTAGGTTCGCTGTGCAACGGAATCAGCGAACGGTGCATCGTGACTGATGACGATCACTCCGCAGCCTTTTTCCTGAAACAGGGAAATGATTTTGTACGCCGTCTGATACGTGATTCCGGCATCAAGCTCGTCTATGATGATGAATGAACGCTGAAGAAGGTAGTATATCGCCCCCTGCAGCCGTTTTCTGTGACCGTAACTCATCAAAGACGGATTATCATCCAGAACGAGGTCAAAGACATCTGCGCACATCTGTGCCGCAGCATCCCGTTCACTTTTCACGACGGATGTATCATTTTTCAGTGAATAGGTAAGTTCATCATAGACGGTCGGAAGGAAAATCGAATAATCGGGATTCTGAAACATGTATCCTACATTCTGCTTGAGAATCGATTGTCCCATCGGCCTGCCGTCGACCGTGAGAGAACCTTCACAAAGGGGATCAAGACCGCACAGGACTCTCGACAGGGTACTCTTACCCGATCCGTTCGGACCCACCAGAGCAATGATCTCACCCCGGGTAATGGAAAAAGAGGGAACAGACAGGGTGAATGGAACTGCGGAGCTTACCGATTTCCTCGGATGGGTAACTATGGCAGATCTCAGAGAAAGGACCGAAGAGGATTCATTGTCCATCTTCCGTTGATACTGAAGTACCTTCATCTGATTCGAGGTGAGATTCATCACTTCCTTTTCAGAAAGATTTCTGCACCCACCATCCGCGATCGAAACGATACGGGTGAACATTCCCGCGAATTCAGGAAGAAATCGGGAGGCTGATACGATTATCGTACCTTTATGAGCTTTCATCACATTGAGCAGCTGTTGTTTGTAATTGATGTCCAGATCATCGAAGACCTCATCAAAGAGCCAGTTCGGGGCCCCTATTGCTTCGGTAACTGCAAGCAGCAGCCTCTTGCGCTCTCCTCCCGACAGTTCCTGAGGATGAACCTCGGAAAGCTCTGAAAGCCCCCAGTGACTCAGTGCGCTTTCGATTCTCTTGTCCATCTCATCAGGGTCGATGCAAAGCGATTCCAGAGGGAAGGCTATCTCATCACAGCAGGTGTTCATCAACAGCTGCTCCTGGGGATTCTGACTCACATAGGTGATGATTCCGGTCAGAGCACCGCCTGACACATCGAAGAGATCTGTACGATCTACTTCGATTCTGCCGTTGATGGTTCCCCCCGTGTAGGAGGGAATCGCCTTGCACAGGATCTTCATCAGTGTAGTCTTTCCGCTATCGGGAGGCGCATAGATCAGAACTCTTTCGCCATCTTCTGCAGAGAGAGAAAAAGAACTCAGCACTTCTTTTTTTTTCTGTGAGGCACCCCGGCTGTACACAGGATAGGTAAATGACAATTCACTGATATTGATCATCTGAAGACCTCTTTTATGCTTCGAGTGACAACTGCAATGGAGTGCGGATGCTGTCATGGATCTCATCCGCAAGAGTCTTTAACTGTTTCTCATCAAGATCGGCGGTATCGACTGCAGGAGAGACTGTCAGGGTGATCTTAGGAAACCCGAGCCCTCTTCTCCCCTCCAGAGCCGATCGGGTCCCGTCGATGGTTATCGGAACGATTGAGGCCTTTGCTCTCGTGGCGAGTTTCAGGGACCCGGTCTTGAATTCACCGAGCCTACCGGTCTTGCTCCTCGTCCCTTCAGGAAAGATGAACATCGGAATGCCGCTGCGGATATTGTCGACAGCCTTGAGAATGGCCTCGATCGAGGAGCGGGGGCTTTTTCGGTCGATATAGACACAATGGATCGCAGTTATCCAGGAATTGAGGATCGGAACACGCTGAAGCTCCTTTTTGGTCACAAAACCGGCCCAGATATGGAGGCCTCCGACGACCGCAGGGATATCGAGCATACTCTGATGATTTGCGACGAAACAGAGCTTTCTTCCATCATCGGGAATATGTTCTTTTCCCTTGACCTCGATTCGGGTCCCTAGAGCGAACATGATGATCTTGGAAAGCGCAATGGCATTCACCCTCATCCATCTGTCACTCAGGTTATCTCTTTTGAATACTCTGAGGACTGCTGACGGGAGGATGGCGACAAACATGGAAAGAACCATCGAAGGAATGATAAGAATCAGACTTAACAATATTTGAACGTATTTCAAAACAGGCTCCTTTTCTCTCTTTATAACGACTGGTTTCGATATAATCTAGCATAAAGGCCATTTTGTTCAAGAAGTTGAGGGTGAGAACCGTTCTCAACGATCTTTTTGCTGTCGAGTACGAAGATGCTGCGGGCATTTCTGACCGTAGAAAGTCTGTGCGCGATCACGATCGCGGTCCTGCCTGCCGCAAGACGGGTAAAAGCTTCCTGAATCTGCCGTTCGCTTTCACTGTCGAGAGAACTGGTCGCCTCGTCGAAGATTATGATCTTCGGATTCTTCAGAAACACCCGGGCAATGCTTATTCTCTGTTTCTGTCCGCCTGACAGACGCGTGCCGTGTTCTTTCACGGGAGTATCGAGTCCGAGAGGCAAAGATGAGATGAATGATGTAAGGTTCGCCATCTTGAGAGCTTCATACAGCTCATCATCGGTCGCATCCTTCTTACCGTACAGCAGATTCTCCCTGATGGTTCCGTCGAACAGGAAGACATTCTGCTGAACGAAGCCGATCTGAGAGCGGAGAGATTTTTTCGTCAGCCGGGTAACGTCCTGCCCGTCGATAAGGACCGCTCCTTTCTGAGCCTCGTAGAACCTGGGAATCAGGGAGACAAGAGTGCTTTTCCCTGCACCAGACTCTCCGACCAGGGCGACCGTTGAGCCGCCTTCGACTGTCATAGAGACATTTTCCAGTACGGTATCCTTCTCATTCTCATATCCGAAGGTCACATCAGTAAAGGTGACCGTTCCGTCTGAGATCTGTAGATCTCTGGCCCCTTCAATATCATTGATATCACTTTGAATATCCATCACTTCTATAAAGCGCTCGAAGGCTGCCATTCCCTGCTGGAGCTGTTCGGTAAATCCGATAAGTCTGTCAATGGGTGGAAGGACGATCGAAACGAAGAGGATGAAGGCGACCAGATCATATACCACGACAATATCGTTATAGATGAGAACGGCACCGCCGGCCACCGTAACGAAATAGTACATCTCTCTGAAGAACATCATGGTAGATTCATAGCGGGCCATGATCTTGTATTGCCTGCTCTTTGCTTTCTGAAAGAGAAGATTCACCTCTTTGAACTTCTGATTCTCCTCTGTCTCGCTGGTATAGGACTGAACTTCCCTCACTCCCTGAATCGAGTTCTCCACCACCGAATTCACATCGGCGACTGTAGAACGGACGGCCCTGAAGCCTTCTTTAAGTCTTCTGCCGAAATAAATTCCGTAGAAGAGCATAAAAGGCAGCGGGATGATCGATATAAGGGCCAGAGGAACACTGTTGAAGAACATGACGATATAGGAACCGATGATGACGACGACCGATATCAGCAGATCTTCAGGACCGTGATGAGCGGTTTCGGTGATCATGAACAGGTCATTTGTGATCCGGCTCATCAGATGGCCCGTCTTGGTATTGTCGAAATAGGTGAACGACTGCCGCTGCAGATGCTCGAACAGATCCTGGCGCATGTCACTTTCCATGAACACACCGAGCTGATGCCCCCAGCGAACACGAAGATAGGTCGTGAATGTCTGCACCAGATAGATGGCGAACATGACGGCAAAGAGAGTGATCATCATCGACCAGTTCTTGTTTGGTATGTATGTTCTCAGCAGCTCTCTTGTGATCTGAGGGAATGCTATAGATAATAGAGACCCTATGACCGCAGCGACGATGTCGAGGGAGAACAGAGCCTTGTATGGGCGATAATATGAAATAAAACGTTTAAGCATTTTTGTTCTTCCGCCCGAACAGCCTTGAAAGGATACCTCCCTTCTTCTTTTCTTTCCGTGCAGGCATTTCAGGTGAGCGCTGATCTTTCGCGGGAGAAGAGGGGTGCGGCTTCTTATTCGTATTCACACTCTGTTTACCCGGTTGAGCAGCTTTGGGTCTGCTGTTCCCGTTCTGCTTTGTTGAAGCAGGAGTACCTTTTTTCCGGGCCGGAGCTTTCTTTTCGGTTCTTTTGGCAGGCGCATCTGTCTGATCGTTCTCGTACATTTTCTTATAGTACTTCACACGCTCATCAAGATCCATCTTCTGAATCTCCTGGAAACTTTTACCCTGAGAGGGGCGTTTTCTCTGAGGAGCTCTCTTTGCAGGCTGTCCAGAATTCTTCTGTGAAGGGCTTTTGTGAGCCGGAGCCTTAGGTCTGGGTCCCCGATTCTGGGGGGACTGACGTCTGGGACCGCTGCCGCGTTTGGTTTTGGGCCCGTATTCGCTGCGGTCGACAAGATCTCTGAATCTCATACCCGCACTTTTGTCCTCAACAGAGGGAAGAGTATCGTCGATCCAGATCACGGGAATCTTCATCTGGATATAGTTCTCTATAGCCTCGAGGCCGTACACGAACTCTTCACATGCCAATGTGATGGCTTTACCGCTCTTTCCGGCACGGGCGGTACGTCCGATGCGGTGAACGTAGTTCTCGAAATCTTCAGGGATATCGTAGTTGATGACCAGTTGAAGGTCGTCGATCTGCAATCCTCTGGCGGCGACATCGGTCGCAACGAGAAATTTCAGATCACCGCTTTTCATGCTGTTGATCACCTTCAGTCTCTTCTGCTGCGGAAGATCTCCCATGAGATACCGGACCGTATACCCGTTCAACTGTAGCCGTTTGGTGATTTCGACCGCTTTTGCCTTGGTATTCGTGAAAATCAGGCAGTTATCGGGATTCTCTCTTCCCAGAAGACGCAGCATGATGGAAAACTTCTCGGACCCTGAGACATGGTAGAGCTCCTGCGTGATGTTGTTCACAGTTATCTCTTCCGGCTGATTTTCTATCTCTACTGGATTGTTCATGTATGACCAGGCAAGATTTCTCACCCGGTTGGATAAGGTCGCGCTGAAGATCATAGTCTGCCGTTTTGTCTTCTCTACCATCAATGTGAACATCTTCTGAATGTCGGGGTAGAATCCCATATCGAAAAGACGGTCAGCTTCATCGACGACGAATGTCGTGAACTCTTTGAAATTGATCTTTCCCATCTTCTGGTAATCGAGTATTCTTCCCGGTGTTCCAATGACCAGATCGACACCCTTTTCAAGCTGTCTGTCCTGTTTCTGATATCCGACACCGCCGTAAAAACAGCCGATTCTGAAATCTTTGATGCCCGAAGAAAGAAGAATGGCATCCTCTTCTATCTGGACGGCCAATTCTCTGGTCGGGGCTATGACGAGAGCTTTAGGAAGCTTTTCGTCCTTATTATGAACACTTTTGATAAATGTATGTAAGATCGTCAGAAGGAATACTGCTGTTTTCCCCGATCCTGTTTTTGACTGAACCATCACATCCTTTTGGGCAAGTGATTCAGGTAAGACCATTTCCTGTACGCTCATACAGGTTTCGAATGAGGCGTGCTCGATCCCCTCGAGGATCTCTTTTTCTAGTGGTAATTCATTAAACTTCATAGGACAACTATACTTTGTTTTCAGAAGTTATGGTAGTACATCATTCTCCCATTGTCTAATAAGAGTGTGAATCGATCCGATTTTATCTATCTCAACCGGAACGGCTATACCGTCAACCGATGCGATGGGCATCGCACCCATGGAAGTTGAAGAGAGGAAAAAGGCATCGAAGGAACCGTCGAGCAGACGGGAAACCGGCACCGGAGTGAAAGAAACATTGTATCCCAGTGTTTCGACCGCTGTGAGAATTTTGCTGCGGGTGACACCCTGAAGAACATCGGCATCACCTGCGGTATAGAAGGTGTTCTCCTTCAGGGCAAAGAAGTTGCTCCTTGTTCCTTCAAGGGCGAAACCTTTTGTGTCAATCAGAAGAGCTTCAAACGCTCCTTTAAAACGGGCTTCTCTCAGTGCAAGATAATTCATGAGAAGTGAACTGCTCTTATATTGCGGCAAAAACCGTTCCCCTTCGTAGGTAGTAACGGCAATACCCCTGGTGTAATGCTCTTTCGGATAGACTAGAAGAGGCGAACTTGTAATAAACAGATGATTCTCATCACCCCCGCAGATCAGAATCCGTACGCTCGCCTGAGAAAACCCGTTTGCCCTTATGATCATATCGAGAGATTCTTCGATGAAAGTGGCGGTGTACGGATGCTTCAGCCCTATTCCGGCAGCGGAGCGTAAAAGTCTTTCGATATGCTCGCCGGCATACACGACATGGGAATGCAGGACCTTCACCGACTCGTAGACGCTGAAGGCATACTGCGCCGATATGCTGGTGACAGGCAGGACCGCCCGGCGGGAATTGACAACCTTACCGTCGACAACCGCCATAAGATGTTCGTTGTGAATCATGTAGTTACTCCTCGGCTCCGGTTAATCGGGCATTCTCAGAAGTTCTCTAGGTTTGCTTCCTCTTGACGGACCGACAATCCCTTCATCTTCCAACTGCTCTATCATTCTCGCTGCCTTATTATATCCGATGCGAAGTCTCCGCTGCAGGTAGGAGGCGCTTGCACCATTTCGGTCGATGATGATCTTGATAGCCTTTTCCCGCAGAGCTTCGTCGCTGTTATCATCGCTGTCATCATCACTGCCCGATGAATCATCCGTCTCATCTTCAAAGAATGACTCATCCAGATAATCGGCTTCCCCCTGAGTCTTTACATAGGAGACAACCCGTTCGACTTCATCGTCGGAAAGGAAGGCTCCCTGAAGACGGGTCGTGTTCGGTTCCCATCCCGGGGCAAAGAGCATATCACCGCCACCGAGCAGCTTTTCAGCACCGGTCTCATCGATGATGATCCGGCTGTTCACCTGGCCGCTGACAGTGAAAGCTATCCGGGTGGGTATGTTTGATTTGATGATTCCGGTGATGACGTCTGCAGACGGCCTCTGAGTGGCCAGGACAAGATGGATTCCCACAGCCCTCGCCATCGCGGCCAGCCGTGCCAGAAGCGTCTCCAGTTCCTTCCCCACTGTCGTCATAATATCGGCGAACTCATCGATGACCACGACAATATAGGGAAGTTTCTCACGCGCTATCTTCTGGGATTTCACTTTAGAGTTGTAGGCACTGATGTTTCTGACTGCAAGATTGTTCAGCAGTTTGTATCTCCTGTCCATCTCATACAGACAGTATTCCAGAGCCTTGATCGTCTTTTTTGGTTCGGTGATCACAGGGGTGAGCAGATGGGGGATTCCGTTGTAGATTCGCAATTCGACTATCTTCGGATCGACAAGGATCAGCCGGACCTCTTTGGGACTCTTCGTATAGAGAAGAGAGTTGATCAGAGAGTTCACACATACGCTTTTTCCCGAACCGGTCGCTCCCGCGATAAGCAGATGAGGGGTTCTCGTCAGATCCATCACCACAGGTTCTCCTGTGATCTTGCGCCCGAGAATCATTGGAAGATGGGGAACTTTTACCGGGTCGACAGTGGAGAGCAGATCCTTGAATCCTATGATCGATCTCTTCTCGTTGGGAACTTCTATTCCTACAGCCTGTTTGCCCGGGATCGGAGCGACGATACGGACCGTACGGGC
>JAQQAI010000093.1 GCA_028532915.1 Sphaerochaetaceae bacterium | reverse complement strand
GTCAGTATGCTAATGTTATTTTCAGTCATGAGATTGAAAACCTTGTAGGCTACTCCGGATTGGAATTCCATCCCAGGACCTTCTACACTTACTTTCGAGACGGTGTCGTCGATAGAAAACTGAAACGGGATAGCTTTCTGTGACTCGGCAAGGAGCCTGTGAGTTTTCTCCTGATCCTTTTCTTTTACCGTGAATGAGATTGACAGGCTCTTATGGTTGAACGGTGTCTGGCTGATCATGTCGATGAACACATCATTTTCTGCAAGCATTCGGTATATCTGTGTAAGATCGAGCATGTTGTTCGGAAGGTTTTCCAATGTCACCAGTACCTCTTCGTCGAATGAAGAGATGGTGGTGACTGCGCTTGTAGCAGTGATCATGTCCTGCATATTGTACATCTTCGGTTTACACGAAGTCAGAAACAGCGCCGCTGCGATTGCTCCGGTGGCAAACACGGTTCTTGAATAGGCGCTGTGAGAGATGGATATCACCTCGTCCTTACCAGCGAATAACACTTCATGCTCTCCTACGATCGATCCTCCTCGTACAGCATGAATCCCTATCTCTTCCGGTGTCCTTTTCAGATCATTTCCATCCCGGCCGTTCACATATTTCTTCTTTTCGATCAAGACATCATTGATCGAATCTGCCAGCATGAGAGCCGTTCCGCTTGGGGAGTCTTTTTTGAAATGATGGTGCTTTTCGATGATTTCGATATCGAACCGGTCTCCGAGGATCTTTGCGGATGTCTGCAGCAGCTGCTGGATCAGGTTGATTCCTATCGACATGTTTGCAGATCTGAAAACTGGAATGATTTTTGAGGCCTTCTCCAGCAATCTTACATCATGAGGTTTAAGTCCGGTTGTGGCCGCAACTACCGGAAGTCGTCTTTCCATCGCAATAGGAACATATTCGGCAAGTGAGAGAGGTGAGGAGAAATCAATCATTACATCTGCGCTGACAGTGCAGGCCTGGAGGGAGTCGAAGACAGGATAATCTTTGACTGATTCATGAATATCGATTCCGGCAACTACCCGCATGTTGTCAATGTCTGCAATGAGACCAGAGAGAACAGTACCCATTCTTCCGTTGCAACCGTATAAAATAACATCGATCATGATTTCACCTCTTCTTCTAAAGTGAAATCATGTTATTATAAAAACATCAAATAATCAATTATTACCCAATGTCAGCAAAACGAGTCGTTAGTTTATATTGAATTGTTTCATGGTCGTACAAAGGAGTTGCTCCTTCGTCTCTGTTTTCATCGGTGTGAGCGGCAGTCTGAAGAATTCCTTCAATAGTCCTTTGCTTGCCATATAAGTTTTTATCGGAATCGGGTTAGTCTCAAGAAAGAAATTTTCAAAGAACGGGAACAGTGAAAAGAAAAGTGCTGAGCCTTCCTGAATATTTCCGTCCAGAAGAAGATGAACCATCCCTGCTATTTGGGAAGGGAACACATTCGATGCTACCGAGACTACTCCCTGTCCGCCGCAGGTGATAAGCGGAAGTGTAAGAAAATCATCACCTGACAGAACCGAGAAGTCTTCCGGTCTTTCATTAAGCAGGGAAAGAAGCTGATGAATGTTCCCGCTTGCTTCTTTGAGGGCAATTATTCGAGGATGCTTAGCCAGATCCCAGATGATATTATTTGGTATATTCGTGCCGGTCCTGCCGGGAATGTTATAGATCATCATATCAAGATCGACAGCCTCAGCTATCGAGATGAAATGTCTGTAAAGACCCGATGGGGTAGGCTTGTTGTAATAGGGGCATACCTGCAGGCTCATTGATGCTCCCAGATCCTTTGCTTCTTTAGTCGCTTCGATAGCGTGATAGGTGCTGTTAGAACCGCAACCGGCAATGACAGGTATTTTTCCGGAGGCAAGCTCGACAGTAAGCCGGATCAGTTTTCTCTTTTCTTCCGGTTCGAGAGTCGGGTTTTCTGCGGTTGTTCCCAGAGGTACCAGTGCATCAATATTGTTTTCAATCTGGTTTCTTACCAGTTTCTCATAGGATTCATAATCGACACTCCCATCTTCATTGAAAGGAGTGACTAAAGCAGTGCAAACACCTTTAATCATGAAAAACTCCTTGACACTATATATTGCTACTCATACAATGAGTAGTGTATTATAGTTTATGTATACAGTCAAGAAGTAATTTATTTTTAATGGGTTGAAGAAGTATAACCATCGTTGTTCTGTCTGGTATTGCAAAAAGAGATATATTATACTCATGTATGCATCTTAGTCACCGATTTCGAATTTTTAGGGGGAGCTGTTGGATATTTCAAAAGATAAATGGAAAAAATCGATATTGGAGATTCTGAATGAATCATCCGAGCCGGTCGGTTCATGGTATATCGTGAACGTGTTCAAAGAAAAGGGTGTTGATGTCAGCAGTGCAACTATCGGAAGAGAACTTAATCAGCTGGAGGTTCTCGGCTATGTTGAAAAGCATGGATTCAAAGGAAGAAGTATCACACAGCTCGGCAGGCAGCTTATCGAATTCACCAGAACTACGCTTGAATTGGATTATTACAAGAAAAGTCTGGAAAATCTGATCACATCTGATGTTCTCGAGAATTTTTTAATGGTTCTTGAAGCCAGACTTGCTATCGAACGTCAGACCGCACGTCTTGCTGCAATCAGGATATCTGACGAAGAGATGGAGAAGCTCGAGCAGCAGTTGGAGGAACAGAAATCACATACCAAAGACCATGTAAGTATAGCTAAGGATGATGTGGCATTTCATTCCATGATAGCGCAGGCAAGTCGGAACAAGGCGCTGTTTTCATTGTATATGCTTCTTTCTTCCATGGGACAGCAGTCTCGATTATTCGAAGAACTGAGAGCGAGAGTGAAGGACAATTACTCGCCGTTTCATCAGCAGATATTTGATGCAATCAAACAGAGAGATCCTGAAAAAGCGGAAAAGTACATGGTCGATCATATCACAAAACTGATCATCGATGTGAATACCTACTGGGAAGAGTATCAGCAGAAACGGGATGGGAGCGATTCTCGAATTCTGTAAGTTGGCAAAATGTTATTAAAAAAACATTTTGTTATTATATAGACATCTTGTTTTATTTCTGATAGTATGCCCATACATCTTATGGGTGAGGAGGTCTTATGCACATTTCGTTAGTCGGATTTGGGAAAATGGGACATGTCGTCTATCGTACCGCTATACAGCTGGGACACTCAATTGATTCAATTATCGACCCGTACAGTGATGATCCACTTGTAACTTCAAAAGTGCTTACTGCAGAATCGCTGGGATCATGCGATCTGGTAATCGAGTTTTCTCATCATGAAGGAATCATGGATAGACTTGAGATGTATCAGGTAGCAAAAACGCCGAGTGTCATTGCTACAACGGGCTGGTATGATAAGTTGGAAGAAATCGAAGAAAAGTATAGCGACTGTGAAGCTCCAATTATCTGGTCGGGAAATTTTGCACTCGGAGTGCATTTATTTTTTTCAATAGTCAAGGAAGCTGCCCGTCTGATGAACAATTTTGAAGAATATGATGCTGTTGTCCAGGAGCTGTTTCATTCCCGTAAAGGCGATAGCCCTTCCGGGACAAGTTATATGCTAGGCAAAATACTTACCGATGAACTGTCCGGGAAGGATAGTATCATCACCTCAAGGCTCGACAGAAAAAGGAGAGATAACGAAATCCATATTTCATCTGCGAGAGGCGGTAGCAATCCCGGGGTCCATACTGTGATCTTCGATAGTGCAGCAGATTCAGTTGAGATCACACACCGAGCCAGAAACAGAGAAGGATTTGCAAAAGGAGCTCTGAGAGCCGGAGAATGGCTCCTGGGCAGACAAGGCGGGATCTATACGATCAATGATTTTATGAACGATATTAATTAGTTATTCAAGGAGAAATACAATGAACAGATTTTCAGGAGTCTATACGGCTTTGATCACTCCGTTTACGAAATACGGTTTGATAGACCAGAAGGCTTTTGCCGATATTAT
>JAQQAI010000092.1 GCA_028532915.1 Sphaerochaetaceae bacterium | reverse complement strand
GGAGGGATAAAGTTTCATGGAAAATTCTTTATCGTACGTATTGGTAACACCATACACAATTGCAAAAAGTCGTACAGGTGGTGTGTTGGCGCGCCTGCTGTCTCGTTCCGATGTCGAACTTGTGGGAGCTCAGATGATTGCTCCGGATCAGCAGTTTGTATCAGACTATGCCGCTTTGATCAGAGAACTCGATGACGGTGATGTTGGAAAGACGAACGAGATGCTGGCTTCATACGTCGAGAAGAATCTGGTCCCATCGAAAGGGCGCAGACACAGATCACTTCTTCTTGTGTTCAGAGGGGAAAATACCTGCGAAAAGCTCAGTGCTATCTGCGGTCCGATTCACCCTGAAAGTAAGAACATCGAACTGCTTACGGGTGAGAATATCCGCGACACATATGCAGATTTGATCGTTTCGAATGATGATCCTGCGAATATCACATATTTCGAGCCGGCAGTGCTCACTCCAAGACTGCAGTCTACCGCAGATGCCCATCTGGCCTTGTTTGCCCGATGGCTGCCCGAAGAGAAGAATATCGTTGAGAATATCGTGTATCCCAATCCTGAACAGGTTCAGCGGTCACTGGTGATCATCAAGCCGGACAACTGGAAATATGCATCAAGTAAACCCGGAACGATCATCGACATGTTCAGCAGAACAGGCTTGAGAATTGTCGGCGTCAAGGTTCACCGGATGAGTGTAGCTGAAGGTCTTGACTTCTACGGTTCGGTTAAAGATACCCTCAAAGAGAAACTGTCACCCATTTTCGCTAAAAAGGCGAAAGAACATCTTGAGAATCAATTCAACATGCATTTTTCCGAGAGTGTTCAGCAAGCGCTTACCGAATCGGTCGGCATGGAGTATGCAGTTGACCAGTTCGAACAGATCGTCGAGTTCATGTCGGGATCGCGTCCGAGTCAGTGTCCTCTCGAAGAGTTGAACAATCCAGGCAGTGTGAAGTGTATGATTCTCATCTATGAAGGAGAGAATGCCATACAGAAGATCAGAGACGTTCTCGGGCCTACAGATCCTCTGAAGGCACCGGGCGGGACGATCAGAAGAGAGTTCGGTTCGAATGTCATGGTCAATACTGCACATGCTTCAGATTCTCCGGAAAGCGCTATCCGTGAAATGGGTGTTGTGAGAATCCACGAGAACAGCTGTGCAGAGATAATGAAGTCATACTTGATGATAGTTTCATAAAAACAGGAGGGAGGGGATGATCACGAAGACTCTTCACGGACAGACAAAAAAAGGGGAGACGGCATATCTGTATACCTTGAAAGCGGGAGCCTATTCAGCGGTCATCAGCACGTTCGGCGGAACTCTGGTGGAGATGAATGTCCCCGATAAGAATGGCAATGTGGCTAATGTCGTTCTGTCCTACGGGACACTCGCAGAATATGAAGACAACTCTACATATTTCGGTGCGATAGTCGGGCGGTATGCCAACAGGATCCGGAACGCCGAATTCACCTTGGACGGTATTACCTATCACCTGGACAAGAATGCCGGAGAACATACTCTCCACAGCGGTTTTGACGGTTTCAATCACCGGATTTTCGAAGCCGAGGAGAAAGGAGACGACAAGTGTCCCGTTCTCCATCTGACGTTGAATTCTCCGGAAAATGATATGGGTTTTCCTGCAGGTGTTGATCTGAGTGTTGACTATTCATTGGATGATGAGGGAAATCTGACCATACAGTATCACGGGAAGTGCAGCGGAAAGACTCCTCTTAATCTTACCAATCATGCCTATTTCAATCTGAAAGGTTCAGATTCAGTACTCGATCATGAGCTCTATCTCAACTGTGACAGATATCTGCTCGTTGATGATGAACTGGTACCGACAGGAGTGATCGCTTCAGTGAAGTCGACACCTCTGGATTTCACTTCTCCAAAAAAGATCGGAGCCGAAATCGAGAAAGCCGGCGGGTATGATCACTGTATGATCGCCGCTGAGGACAATACTCTCTCCACAGCTTTGGCCGTGGTGAACGAAAGTGAGAGCGGCAGGCGGATGAAAGTCTATACGACGCTCGAATCTGTTCAGTTCTACAGCGGTAATTTCCTTGACGGCAGCGATGTCGATAAGGAAGGAACCCCTTACGAAAAACACTACGGGTTCTGCCTGGAGACACAGCATTATCCTGATGCGGTGAATCACGATAATTTTCCCTCATCGCTCTATGACAGGGAGAAAGATTTCGACCATACGACAATCTACAGTTTTTCGACAATCTGATCATAACGGGCGGTATGCGGTTCACCTGGAAAGGTGAACCGTTTCCGAACAATCTCAAAAATTTCGCGCACGGAATGTAACATTGCCTGCACAACGTGGTTTAGATGATAGATCAAGAGGAAGGAAGATGAAAAAGATTCTATCATTAAGCCATATGGTTCTGCTCAGTTTCAGATGTTTCTCATTCAGAGTGTGTAATGTTACGATCTCTACACTTCCTCTGCTGGCGGCCATCCTTCTCGTCCATTCCAAAATAGCTGAAAAAGTAATCCGGTAGCATCGGCATCAATCATTCAGTCTTCTGACGCTGTCTCTCAATATGAAACTGGTGCTCACCAGCTCAGTGGTGTATTCTTCAGGGTTTCCCCCGTCGATGAGTTCGATTAGCGCCGAGGTCGCTTTCCTTCCTATCATGTGGTTTGCGACTTTCACGGTGCTCAGTTGAGGGTCCATCATCGTCGTCATGGAAATATCGTCGAATCCTACGACAGAGATCTCCTGCGGCACTCCGATACCATGATGCCTCAGCGCTTTGATGATTCCGTATGCCGCGATGTCGTTGAAGCAGAACAGAAGTGAAGGGAGATTTGGCTTCGTATCGAGATAACGGTTCATATCCTCATATGCACCCAGAAATCCCGGCTGTACACTCAAAAGCGGATACGTCTCACTTATTCCGTACGCCTGCAGAGCAAGATGAAATCCCCTTTCTCTCATGGTTATATTTCCCGTCCTGATGGATGAAGTAATCATGGCAAAGGATGTATGGCCGATTTCTCTGCATTCTTTGATAATCTGAAACATCCCCTGTATATTGTTCATTGAGATGAAATGAGCCTTTATCGAATTGAAATAGGTGTCGATCACGACAAAGGGAGCGTTGAGCTCGCTGAAAGCTATGATGTCATCTTCCTGAAGTTCAGTTCCCAGGATGATGACACCTTTTACACACTTCTTATTGATGCGGTCTATCAGAAGGTCTATCTGTAAAACCGTATCGCTGATCATTTCGAATGTATAACCGGTGGATGCAAGCTGAGATTGTATCCCGTTGATGTATTCCAGAATGAAATGATGCTGGTCCTTGTTCAGGATCTTACCGTTTCTTGTGAGTTGGGCGAACAGTATGATTCCGTTATCTGTCGTGGCGATCTCTCTGTCGGAAGGGACTCTGTACCCCTCCTCCTGAGCGATCCGGCTGATCAATTCACGTGTTTTTTCACTTACACCTTTGCGGCCGTTTAACGCGAGAGAGACAGTCGTCACAGACACGTTCGCTTTCTTTGCAATCTCTTTAATACCCATGGTCTTATCTTAAAGGGTGTTTTCTTATGAGTCAAACATTATCATTCAATTTACTAAAATTTTAGTAAATTATTGAAATCCGGGGACATAGATAGATAAAAACAGTACTTTTTCTTTGAATGTTTATGAATAAATCTATTTGAACTAAAATAATTAATATCTATTTGACAACTCAATATGGCGCTGTTAAGATGAAAATACAAACTGTGAAGGAGGATACAGTATGAAAAAAATTACTTTGATGACAATGCTTCTTGTTCTGTTGCTCAGCCCTATGATGGTCTTTGCCTCAGGACAGCAGGAGAGTGACGGAGATTATGAGATCGTGGTCGTACCTAAAGACGCCTCTAATCCCTGGTTCGTAAGAATGAAGGTCGGTGTAGATGAATATGCCGAAGAGACCGGCTTGAATGTATACCAGAAAGGAACTGCGGAAATCGATGCGACGCTGCAGGCTCAGTTGATTCAGGACCTGATCGCCCAGGGCGTCGATGCTCTCTGCGTCGTCCCTGTTGACCTGGAATCGATCGAACCTGTTCTTGAGCAGGCCCGCGAAGCCGGTATCGTAGTTATCACCCATGAAGGTGCTGCACTCGAAAATATCGATTATGATATCGAAGCATTCAGTAATGCCGGATATGGTGCATTTATCATGGACAACCTCGCAGAAGCGATGGGCGGATCCGGTATGTATACGACTATGGTCGCTTCTTTGACCAACGGCTCTCATAATGAATGGGCTGATGCCGGTGTCGCACACCAGAAAGCAGCCTATCCTGATATGATGCTTCTCGAAGCAGAACCGAGAGTTGAATCGAACGACAACGGAGATGTTGCCTACAATGTAGCGAAAGAGCTGTTCAAGAAATACCCTGACCTCAAAGGTATCATGGGAACATCATCTTACGACGCTCCCGGAGTCGCACGTGCGATTGAAGAGCTTGGTCTGATCGGAAAGGCTTTCACCAGCGGTACCGGTATGCCTCTCGACAATGCCGCGCTTCTTGAAAGCGGTGTAGTTCAGTCTCTGACACTCTGGGATCCCGCTCTTGCAGGAAAGGCTATGATCGCTCTGGCGAAAAAAGTTCTTGACGGTGAAGAGATCTCCGGTGTTGTCGACCTCGGAGTCGACGGTTATACCGGAATGAAGTTCAAAGAGGGTAGTGATAAGGTCTTAGAAGGTGAAGGATGGATCGTTATCAACGCAGATAACGTTTACGATTTCGGTTTCTAATTGATACAGTTTATGAAGCCCTGTCTCTCTACCAAAAGAGGCAGGGCACTCATTTATGCGAGTATAAAGAAACGTAAGGGAGGTAGTGATGGGCGAGAAATTGCTCAATGCTCTCAATATAGATAAGTCTTTCGTCGGGGTTCACGCTCTCAATCAGGTGAACTTTTCTCTTTCAAGCGGGGAGATCCATTGTCTCGCCGGTGAGAACGGAAGCGGCAAGTCGACTCTCATCAAGGTGATAAGCGGTGTATATGCGCCCGATTCAGGCGAAATAGAGTTCAACGGCAGACATTATCAGAAAATGACCCCGATCGAAGCGATCAACCAGGGTATTCAGGTTATCTATCAGGATTTTTCAGTCTTTCCCAATCTAACCGTTATGGAGAATCTTGCGCTCAACAGCGAGCTTGCAGATAAAAGAAAATGGGTAAATTGGAAAAGGATCAGAGAGATCGCAGAAGAGTCTGTAAAGAAGATCAATTTCAAAGTGGACCTTGATGCATTGGTGGGATCTCTCAGCGTCGCTGAAAAGCAGATGATCGCCATAAGCCGCGCTCTCATGTTCAATACGAAACTCATTATCATGGATGAACCGACCACAAGTCTCACGAAAAAAGAGGTTCATCGTCTGTTCGAGATCATTCTGAAGCTGAAAGAACAGGGAATAGCCATTCTGTTCGTTTCGCATAAACTTGACGAAGTCTTCGAGATCTCCGAACGTTTTACCATTTTGAGAAACGGCGAGATCGTAGGTACCGGAAGCACCAAAGAGCTTGACCAGAAGAAATTCAGCTACTATATGACAGGAAGAGAGTTCAATCCGAGCCATTTTATTCCTGAACACATCGAAAAGGATGCTCTGTTTGAAGCAAGAAACATCTCACTCGAAAAGCACCTCAGAAATATTTCGTTCGAACTGCACAAGGGAGAGATACTGGGAATAACAGGTCTGCTCGATTCCGGCCGGAGCGAGCTCGCTCTGGCGATGTTCGGTGCAAAACAGATCGATGAAGGACAGTGGTACAAGAACGGGGAGCCGGTCAGATTGGATAGTGTGAGAGATGCGATAGGTCAGAATATCGGATATGTTCCTGAAGACAGACTGAGTGAAGGACTGTTTCTTCCTCAGAGTATAGGCGACAATATCATTATCAGTGAGATAGATAAACTCACAAAACTGTTCGGGGTGATGGATAAGGATAAAAAAGAGAAGGAGATCGATCACTGGATGAAAGAACTGTCGGTTGCCTCTCCGTTGGCTTCCAATGCCTGTCAGACTCTTTCCGGAGGGAATCAGCAGAGGGTCGTTCTGGCCAAATGGCTGGCGTGCAATCTCGATATCCTGATTCTCAACGGACCGACAGTCGGTGTCGATATCGGCTCCAAACACGATATCCACGCGATACTGCAGAATCTGGCCAGACAGGGATTGGGAATCATCATCATCTCGGATGATCTTCCCGAAGTTCTTGAGAACTGCTCAAGACTGCTGGTTATGAAAAATGGTGAGATAGTTGCGAACATCAACACTTCGACAAGTGATGAAAAGACTATCTATTCTTATATGTTATAAAAGGAGTTTGAAGTGACTTCGATCGGACAAAGTTATCTGAAGAAACTATCAAGACGCAATGAGCCCTATGTATTTCTTGTACTGCTCGCTTTGTGTCTGTTAATCGAAATACGTTCCGGGCAGTTTTTCTCATCAAATAATCTCGTAGATATAAGTTCTGCAATGATTGTTCCCGGGCTATTCGCGATCGGTGCATTCATGGTGATTGTCTCGGGAGGGATTGATGTGTCCTTTCCGGCTCTGGCATCACTGAGCGCCTATGCGACGACAAAATTCCTCCTGGACATACAGTATGAGGGAAATGTTTTTCTCGCTCTGGTAATCGCCCTGGCAATCGGGGCTCTTCTGGGAGCTTTCAACGGGCTGTTCATCGGCTATTTCAAACTGCCGGCGCTCATAGTAACTCTCGGTTCTTCCTCGGTATTCAAGGGCGTGATGCAGGGAGCTCTCAATTCAAAGCAGCTTACGACGATTCCCGTGGGAATGAGAGAATTCGGAGTGAGCAGCCTCTTCATTGCGAAAAACCCCGTTTCAGGTCTTACTTCCCGCATGCCGGTAGCCTTCATTGCCCTCGTCGTGGTACTGGCCATCGTCTTCGTGATGCTGAAATACACTATGTTCGGCAGAGCAATTTACGGTATCGGAGGAAGTGAGGTGAGTGCTCACAGGGCCGGATTCAGAGTCGAGAGGACAAAATTCATCATGTATATACTCGTCGGTATGATCGCTTCACTTGCCGGTATCATACGAACGTGTATGATGCAGCAGAACCACCCGACGAACATGCTCGGCATGGAAATGAATATCATCGCGGGAGTCGTTCTCGGCGGAACACTGATCACCGGTGGCAGAGGAACTCTGCTGGGTTCGATGCTCGGTACTCTGCTCATCGTCATCGTCGAGAATTCTCTCATTCTGATAGGGGTTCCCACCTCATACAAGTCGGTATTCGTAGGAGCCCTCATCATAGTCGGTACGGGAATGAGTGCCTATCAGGTGATGAGGATGAATACCGAAAAACGGACGAAAGGGCGACGTAAGGAGGCTGTCAGATGAAAAAAACACCGAAACTTCTCTCGTTTACGGACGATCTTCATATCAGACGGCTCACTGTCATCATATTCGGCTGGATGATCTTCATCGCGCTCACCAAGTTCTCCAAGTTCTATTCGTTGCTGAATTTCCAGACGATGGCTTCTCAGTTCCCTGAATTCGGGCTTATGAGTCTCGGCGTCATGGTCACGATGATAACCGGAGGGATAGACCTTTCTGTCGTGGGGATTGCGAATCTTACCAGTATTCTCAATGCGTTCATTCTTCTGAGGTTCACAGATGAGATGGGAAGTCTTCCTCCGGGAATGATCCTTCTCGTTTTTGCTCTGGCCGTTCTTATCGGAGCTTTGGCAGGAATATTCAACGGTCTGCTCATCAGCAAGTTTCATATTCCCCCCATACTTGCGACGATGGGTAGCGGGGAGCTGTTTACCGGAATCTGCCTCGCTATGACAAACGGAAACGCGGTGAGTAAATTCTCGAGAGATTATGCACAGACTATCAATGCAAAAATGTTCTCGATCATTCCGGTACAATTGATTATTTTCGCTGTCATGGCCCTAATAATCTGGTTCCTCCTTTCGAAAACATCATACGGAACGAAGATCTATCTGTTGGGAACCAGTTCAAAAGCTGCCTATTTCAGCGGTCTGAAAGTCGACACCCTTATTATCAAGACCTACATGCTCAGCGGGATGGCTGCTGCGTTAGGCGGCATGATCATGCTGGCCAACTACAACTCGGCCAGAGCTGACTACGGAACCGTCTATACACTTCAGTGTGTGCTGATCGTCGTTCTCGGGGGCGTCAATCCCATAGGAGGAAAAGGGAAGATAAGCGGGGTCGTCCTTGCAATCATCCTTTTGAGAATGCTCGAAACAGGGATCAACCGTTTCCCGAAAATCAGCAGTTACTACATTTCCCTCATATGGGGCGGTGTCCTGATCCTCGTAATGGTACTCAACTATTTCAGTGAGAAGAAAGTACCGGCAAAAGTGACGGAGGTTCCTAAAGATGGAACAGAGAAAAAAGATTGAAGTCCTGCTTGCAGGTGAATCATGGATGAGTCAGAGCACTCACCATAAGGGATTTGATTATTTCAGTTCCTCCACGTTCGAGACGGGACATCAGTATCTGCTCGACGCATTCGAGCAGGACGGAGAGATAGTGTGCACGCATCTGTGTGCACACGAGGTTCCCCAAAAATTCCCGAAATCTCTGGATGAGCTTAAACAGTTCGATGTGGTGATTCTCAGCGATATAGGTTCCAATTCGCTTCTGCTCACAAAAGAGGTTTTCCTCGAAGGTAAAAAAGGGGTGAACCGCCTTGAACTGCTCAAAGAGTATGTCGGCGAAGGGGGCGGATTCTGTATGGCCGGAGGATATCTCTCATTCGCGGGATTCGAGGCGAAGGCAAAGTACTATCGCACTGCCGTAGAAGAGATTCTGCCGGTTTCGATATTCCCCTTTGACGACAGAGTGGAAACTCCCGAAGGGTGCTTCGTCGTGATAGAAGATGAGGATCATCCGGTCCTGGAAGGTATAGACGAGTTCCCCTCTTATCTGCTGGGTTATCAGGAAGTTACGCTGAAAGATGATTCTTGCCTGATCGCATCCACCGATAAAGGAGATCCGCTCCTTGCACTAAGAGATTACGGGAAGGGACGGTCTTTAGCATGGACCAGCGATATCGGACCTCACTGGTGTCCTCATGAGTTTGCATCTTCCCCTGCTTTCAAAAGATTATGGCAGCGGTCCGTCCGTTATCTGGCCAAGAGGATTTGAACCACTCGAAATATCTAAAAAAAAGGCAAATCAAGAGTATAATTATCAGTGTTTGTTGACCTTTCACCCGCATAATACTAGACTGGATACGGTTGTTTTTATCTATAATATTCCAAAGAAAATAAAAAAGTAGAGGGAGAAAAGAATGGACAACAGAACGTTAGCGAACGCAATTAGAATTCTCAGTATGGATGGGGTCCAGAAAGCGAACAGCGGACATCCCGGCGCTCCGATGGGAATGGCTGATATCGCGCAGGTCGTATTCAGAAAAGTCATGAATCATAATCCGATGAATCCTTCATGGGCAGACAGAGATAGATTCGTATTGTCGAACGGACACGGGTCGATGCTCCTTTATTCATTGCTGCACCTGAGCGGATATGATCTGCCCCTGGATGAACTCAAGAATTTCAGACAGCTTCATTCAAAGACTGCAGGCCATCCTGAATACAAGGTGACTCCCGGAGTAGAGACCACCACAGGTCCTCTCGGTCAGGGAATAGCGAATGCAGTCGGTATGGCGATGGCTGAGAAGATGCTCGCAGCGAAGTTCAACAAAGAAGGCTACGATATCATCGATCACTATACATACACATTCCTCGGTGACGGCTGTATGATGGAAGGAATCAGTCATGAAGTCGCATCTCTTGCCGGAACATGGAAGCTGGGTAAATTGATCGCGCTTTATGATGACAATGGAATCAGTATCGACGGAGAGGTGGACGGATGGTTCACAGATGATACTGCAGGCCGTTTCAGATCCTACAATTGGCATGTGATCACCGGTGTAGACGGACATGACAGCGAGGCGATCGAGAAGGCCATTGAAGAGGCTAAGTCCGTTACCGATAAACCTTCTCTCATCTGCTGCAAGACCGTGATCGGATACGGATCACCTCACAAACAGGGCAAGGAAGACTGTCACGGAGCACCACTCGGTGTCGATGAGGTTGCTCTTACCAGAAAGGCATTGAACTGGGAATACGATGAACCGTTCTATATCCCCGAAGAGATCTACAAGCTGTGGGACTGCAGAGAAAAGGGTTCCAGGGCCGAAACCGAATGGAACGACAAGTTTAAAGAGTATGAGAAAGCCTATCCGCAAGAAGCAAAGGAACTGAAACGTCGACTCGACGGCAAGTGTGAAGAGGGCTGGGAAGAACAGTTTGATTCTGTTATCGAATCGTGGCAGAAAGAGGGAATCAAGGTCGCATCCAGAAAAGCCTCACAGATGGCTCTGAATGTTCTTACCCCGATGGTTCAGGAATTTGTCGGTGGTTCAGCAGACCTTGCACCTTCGAACCTGACGATGAGCTCCGCTTCAAAGTCGATCACGAAGGATGATTATTCCGGTAACTACATCCATTACGGTGTAAGAGAATTCGGAATGTCTGCGATCATGAACGGCATGGCGCTCCACGGAGGTTTCCTCCCGTACGGCGGAACCTTCCTCATCTTCATGGAATACGCGAAAAATGCCATCAGAATGGCAGCTCTCATGGGACTTCATGTGGTGTACGTTTTCACACATGATTCGATCGGATTGGGTGAAGATGGACCTACACACCAGCCGGTAGAACAGATCACGATGCTCCGCATCACTCCTAATATGACTTCCTGGAGGCCCTGTGATGCTGTCGAGACGGCTGTAGCATGGAAAGAAGCGGTGAAGAGAGACGACGGTCCCAGTGCTCTGATCCTCAGCAGACAGAATCTCGAACCTCAGCCGAGAGATAAGACTCAGCTTGAAAACATTTCCAAAGGCGCATATGTTCTTTCCGATTGTGACGGGGAAGCTGATGTGATTCTGATCGGAACTGGAAGCGAGGTCGCTCTCGCACAGGATGCGGCAGCACGATTAAAGGATGAGAATGTGAAAGTAAGAGTCGTCTCGATGCCTTCTCCCGAAGTCTTCGAGAAACAGAGCGATGATTACAAGAAGTCCGTTCTTCCTTGTCAGGTTACAAAAAGAGTGGCAGTAGAGGCCGCACACTGTGATTTCTGGTACAAATATGTGGGCCTGGAAGGAAAGGTCATCGGAATGAGATCTTTCGGTGAATCGGCTCCTGCAGGTCAGCTGTATCAGCTGTTCAATATCACAAGTGATGCAGTGTATGAAGCTGCGAAATCTGTACTGAACTAGTCAGTTCTGAAAGCGGTGGGTATCCAATAGAGGATGCCCATTTTTTTTCGAGTCAATAAACAAAAATGATAGCACTTTTGAAATGGTTATGAAAAATAGATTCCCTATGATATAATCACAGTATAGGGAGCTTTATGAATATAGCATTATCAACGGTACCAACTGTATGGCAGGAGGTTAGGAGAAATAAGATCCTCTGTGAACACGATATTGCGTTGTCCTCCTCTTCAGGGTGTGATCTGATCGTGTTCCCTGAAATGACTCTGACCGGGTTCGGAAAAGAGAGTCTCGAGAATGAGAGGATAGCAGGCTCTTATCATTTCTTTCTAACTCTCGCCCTCATCCACCATATCCACATCCTTTTCGGATGGGTCCGCTATGAAGAGGGCCGCTATTACAACAGTGCGACACTCTGCAGCGACAAGGGGATAGAACTGTTTACCTATGACAAGATCCATCCGTTCTCATATGCACACGAAGATGAGTATATCACCGGAGGCAAATACCTGTGCGACGCTGAAGTTGGCGGGGTCTCCATATCGCCGGCGATCTGTTATGATCTCCGGTTTCCGGAACTGTACAGGGCTGTATCCAAACATTCGGATGCCGTGATAACGATCGCATCCTGGCCCGATTCAAGAGAAGACCATTTTGCATCACTGCTGAAAGCGAGGGCTATCGAGAATCAGATGTTCTCGGTAGGAGTGAACAGAGGCGGAGTTGATGATGAGGGGAATTCCTACAGAGGGACACCTTATGTGTTCGCACCCGACGGATCAGCCGTCGAGGGAGAGTGTCTTCATTCGAATCTCCACCGGTTTCCTCTGGATGAGAAGACTGTTTCTCGCGTAAGATCTACATTTCCGGCTCTTGGTGATCGTAAAGATTCTCTGTATCAGAAATGGTACAAGAAATAGTGGAAATTTTATAAATTACTCTCATCAGTTTCGATAATTATGATATATAATTCACTTTGTGAAAAAGACCCGACGATATTATGAAAATATTTACCGCACTGATTCGCTGACCAACCGGGTCATCATCGATGTGAGTATGGACCGCTATCTGGATTATTTCCATCAATGGGATAACTCCATCATCAGAAAACGGGATCTTCATCCCGATCTGGCCGGGTTCTTTGACAGCTGTTCACATGAAATACCGTTGAGCAGGCGTCTGAAGATCGTATTCACAATTAAAAAAATAGAAGAGGATCCTAAGAAAGAGGCAAATATCACCAGCAGCTATTATCATTATTACCATTCTAATCTTCAGTTCGTAGAGCATGATATTTTTAAGAAGGTCAGACTTGCCGTGATTGTCGCCGTAATCGCTGCTGCTTTCATCTCTATGCATTATATGATCAAAAACCCGATAAACAACATCTACATCTCAAGGATAATCGAAGACGGGATTCTTATCGGAGGGTGGGTCTTCATGTGGGAGGCTTTCCATATCATTGCCTTTCAGATGCTTGAGCCTTTGAGGAGAAGAAGAGAGCTTAAACGTTTTCTGGATGCGGTTCTTACCTTCGATACGTGCGGCTAGGTTCTACCGTTTCTCTTTCGCATGATACAGGCTGTTTCCCGTGATTGCTAAAATAACGAGAACGGCACCGGGCAGAAAGTTCTGCTGAGGTTGTTCACCGAGAAAAATCCAGACCCAGCAGATTCCCAAGACGGTCTCGCTTGAATTGATGAGAGCCGCCTCTGATGAGCGGATGTACCGTGTCCCGGTGGCTATCATCGTCTGAGAGAAGGGGATTACGAACAAACCAAGGAGGGCAAGAGGGATCAGAGCCTGACCTTCAATAGCCAGACCTCCACCCGATATGATCAAAGCAAGCAGACTCCCTGTCATACCGCCTATCATGACCGAGGCCGGTCTGCTCATGTTCTTGTGCGCTCTGAGATACGAAAGATTGCATCCCAGAAAGAGAGGGGTCGAGAGTGCAAAAAGGAATCCTCTGATATCCATATCGCCGAAGCCGTCTTTGTAGATGTACCAGATCCCTATGATGGCAATCACCGCAGCTATGATCGTGACGACAGAAGGACGGCTCTTGTAGAAGATCGATGCGAAAGCGGAGGCGAACAGTGGCGCAAGTGCTATCAGAACGAGAGTATTGGCGGCTCCTGCAGTCTGCACTCCGAGGGTAAAGCCCATCCCGCTTATTCCCCACATGATTCCGCTGAGAACCATCGGCAGTCCACCATCTTTCAATGTCTGAATGGAATTTTTTTTCTGGGTGGCGAAGAAGATGGTGGTAATCGATATGAAAGTGAACAATGCCCGATAGAAAACTGCTGTTATCCCGCTGGTTCCCGAAAGTCTGATGAGAAGAGCATCGAAACTCAATACGATAACACCTGTTATCGCAATACATAGACCCTTTAAATACAGCTGCTTCTCATTTCCCATACTGACCTGCTTTTTTATGTGTGTGTCTTGTGATACTAATACGAATCAATAGGGAGAACAAGAGGGAAAGTCTCCCTCCTGTTTATCTCTTTCATCTTCTATCCGATCTGTACAGAGACGGAAACATACTTTGTCCGCTGATAGAAATAGTTGAGCAGGGGAAGTCTTCCGTCATGATAGGTTACCAGAATCAGAGCTCTGTGAAGACTGTCGATATCGAAGAGGTCGAGCCCGGCGGTGAATGTATATTCTCTTTCCCACGGATTGTCCTCATCGTACATACCGATCTGATGCATCGTCTGACCATCCTGATGCAGTTTTAGATCTCCTGAAAGGACAAGTCCGATCTGTCGTGTCAGGGCGATCTCATATGAAATGCCGCTCTGAAGGGTCCATGCCTTGTAGGAATCGGGATATACTGAGGCCGGGACGTTCTCATTATCTGCGGCGATGGGGTTGAGAGGCTGTCCGTTTGAAGGTTTCAGTACCCATGAAGGGATATGGACTGAAGGTCCCATCCATGTGTTCAGTCTCGGTCTGGTCGCTTCGAATTTCACGTGAAGATTCTTCACCGGTTCCACGCTCACCCCCAGAAACAGATTGTTGTCTCTGGTATAGCTGAGAAGCTCTCTTTTTTCGCCGCCGTTGACCGAGACATAATTGTCGATTGTCTCATCTCCGTAGTGTCCGCTATAGTGTTGAAGTCCGAATTTGACCGTGAATAGATCGAAAAGCTGCAGCTGGGGTCCGAAAAAGAATATCCCGTCGAATCCGAGGTTATCGGCACCCCCGAATCCCTGGAAGATCGAATTGAGCGAGCCCGAGAAGGCAAGCTCCATCTGTGCCTTTTCCCGGAAGAGTCCGAGTCTGAACACACTCACATCAACACCGGTCTTCAGCCTGGCATACAGGTTCTCATCTTCATATTTTCCGTCAGTGAAGATCGGCAGATCTTCGTATTGTCCGCTGGAATCTTCTGGATATGCCCTTACAGTTCTGGGCTGTCCTTCCTGGATCATCATGATCTCCAGCGTACTGGCGGCATTGAACAGGTCGCTGGGAGACTGGTAGTACAGTGATTTTGAATTGAACATCTGAAATGACAGGAATGCATCATCTGATGCCGATAACAGAGGAAGACAGCAGAGAATGATACAGATAGTGACGAGTAATTTTTTCATATTCGCTCCGATAAGTAGTGATTCGGTTTTTTTTCTCAGCCGCCGATGGCAAGGCCGAAGACGACGTATTGTGATCGTTTATAGAAATAGTTGAGAAGAGGAAACCTTCCGTTCACATAATAACCTTCAAGGCGGAATTTACGGTCGAGGAGTCCCTGATTGAATTCGAAACCTCCACCAACGCTATAGGTTATCTCCCATGGATTATCGGGTGAATATTCGTCGACCTGATGTTCTGTCTGTCCGTCCTGGTGAAACTGAATGTCACCTGCGAAGAATACAGATCCGAACGATCTGACCGGCAGTCGCAGCTCGCTTCCCGCCTGAAGTCTCCATGCTCTGTAGGATTCATCGTATTCGACTGTTGAATCGACACCTTCCTGACCCGTTATGTAGTCCTGCTGATTCGTTGCGGTTGAACCCGGTTTCACCGTGTAGGACGGTACGTGGACACCAGGTCTGATCCATGCCGAGCTCTTGGGCAGTTCCGCCGATCCGTAAATCCTAATCATCTCGTTGGGTTCGAACGAGACGGAAGCAAGCCAGGAATTTCCTCTGGTATATTCGACCAGCCGTGTTTCATCCCAGTCGATGTCATCGTTTTCTTCTATGAGGCTTTTGAGAGTCTCATCACCCCAGTGGCCCGAGAAGTGGTGGAAGCCGAACTGCATTGCAAGTTTGTCAAAGAGCCTCACTGTCACTCCAGCACCGTAGAATCCGTCAAATCCGAGAGTGTCGGTAGATCCGTAGTTCTGAAATACCGTATTTACACCACCGTTGAGATACCCTTCGATCTGAAACCAGTCGACCGAAAGGCGGCACAGACCGATATTCGCGGCACTTTTGAGCTGATAAAAATCGTGATTATCTTCATAGGAACGATCTTCGAACGGGACTTCGACATATTGATTGGTCTCAGAGTCTGCAATCAGTATCCCGCGGGGAACTCCATCTTCATTTAAAACAGAGAACGGACGGAAGGATGTCGAATTGGAATACGGGTCGGCGAGAAATTCTCTGAACAGAGGGTCTATAGGAGCCGCTTCGAATACGATAGATCCGAAAATCGTTCCGATTAGCACAGCGGACAATCCAAAAGCACAAATTAGACGTTTAATTGACATTTTTATGTGTTTTCCTTTTGTGATGTTTTCCAATAAATATAAAACATCTGCTTGATTTATACAAGAATAGCGCCTTTAAATAGAAAGGTTTTAAATATGTAATGGAATAACATTCTTACTGCTGCCGTTACAATGTGATTATATCGTAGCCCTTTTCAATATATGAAGAGAAAGATGGATGACCGCTCATGTCACCGCCTACAGGAAGGTTTGACCGTTCATTATACTCAAGAACACCGAGTTTTGCGGAACATCCTCTGCATATGCAGTCTATCAGCTGCAGATCGACAACCTTTTTGAATAGAGGATTGGAGGATTCCGTCATTGTCTGCACGAGTTTTACAGACTCTCCTTCCAATACAACTTTCACTTCATATCCTTTTTCATGAAGGTCGAGTGCATTGAGCAGTACATGGACAAAACAGTTCGAATTACCGTTGAATGCGAACAATACATATTTTTTCATACATCTTACCCTTAATATATTATCTCTTACTTTTATACACTTATCGATGATCCTCATCCCACAGTGTTATATAAGCATTGATGATCTCGGAACATGAGTTTCGATCGAAATCAACGACTTCGATCTCCCTTTCAGCATTCTTAACCGAAGCCGAAGCATGGGCTGTATTAGCCATTATATTGCTGCCGAATTCTCTACGGACAGTTCCCCCGGGAGCTTTTGTCGGATCTGTCGGTCCGAGCACGTCCCTGATCTTGCTGACAGCTGATTCTCCTTCATATACCATCATCATACATTTCACACTTCCGCTCTGATCGAGCTGTTCGACCGGGCACTCACCTGATTTGGTTCCACTCATGAATTCCACAATCTGTTCGAACTGATCTTCGGCGTACTCTTTTCCGACGCTTTCTATGATTTTCCTTTCCGCCTTTTCACTCAGATGAATGGAGAATTTAGATTCCAGTAACTGTCGCGCCTGCTTCCCGATAGGCTCTGCGAGCCGCTGCTGAAGGGCTTTTTTTACCGGTTTGTAGAACTCGAGAGCTTGAGATACGCTCATACGGTGTACTTTGACACCTACTATCCTCATTCCTGTTCTGCTGAACATATCGATGATCGCACCGGGACGGGAAGAGGCGAAATTCCAGTTGTCGGGCTTGAGAATGACTAAGGAACGTTCAATGTTTTCCGATTCAGGATAAGTCACATTATGTACGATGTTCGGTTGGGACGGCAGCCATCTTGCCAGAAGACGCAGTGCTCTGTTTGCATATTCAGGTTTTCGGGGAGTCAGAACGGCCGGTTCGAAATAAGTCACCTCGCCGGTCTGGTCATCTTTTATCAGGTCGGCGTAGGTGTCCCGGATCGTTTCTCCGGTGAGAGATTCCACACCTCTGTTTTCAGCATACAGCGCACCGCAGATGTCGCTGAGTTTTCTGCATGCGTTCGTTCCTCTGAAAAGAAGGAGCAGAGTCCTGTGAGCTCTCTTACCTGTAGGTGCGATATTGTTCAGAACATAATTCTGAAGAAGTTTTGAAGCCTCCGAAAGAGCTCCTTTTCCCTGCAGGGACAGAATATGGGCATATTCTTGTGCAAATTCGTTGTCCGGAGCAATCAGCTGAGCTCCTACAAGTTCAAGATCCACCTGAGTCAGCAACCTGGAGAGGACACCTCCGATTCGGCCTTTTGCAACGGTATAGGGGCTCACAAGCACATACGAAAGTTCATAATCCATAATTGACTCTCCTCACAACAGTTTTCTCTATAGTAATGGAAGACCCCTGTTTTGTCCACGATGATAAGTATCAGGCCGGAGCGATAAACAGCAGAACCGTTCCAAAAACCGCAACGAATGTTCCGATAATAGCAAAGGGACTCACATATTTTTTCAGTATGTACTTGTCGATCGGAAGGAGGATCACAGGGCTCATCTGAGATAATGTGGTCACAATCCCGACCGGAGCCATCTGCATAGCCTGAAGATAAAGGATGATACCGAGGATCGGGCCTACAAGAGCAGCCAGGAAAATGAGGAACAGGCTTCTTCTGCCTTCTTTCGATGTGAATTTCCTGAAATCCGAAATGAACGATCTTCTCGCCGTTGAATAGATGATCAGCGCGGCCAGGCCGAAGCCGAGCCTGATCACGTTGGCTGAGATCGAATGGACCTGATCGTCCATCCCCTCATTCGCCAGTACCATTGCCAGAGCCTGCGTGCTTGCTCCGAGAAGGGCGAGTATCACGCCGGCAGGAATCAGTCTGCCGATTTTCTCCTGTGCTGAACGTTTATCACTGAGTACTACCCATGCTACGCCGATCAATGTAACCGCTATCCCTATTCCCTGCTGCAAAGAGATAACCTCCTCCTTATCCGCAATCCATGCGAATAAGGTCGAAAACAGGGGAGAGGTCGTCATGACGACACTGGTCTGCCGTGCTCCGATCTTGACAAGTGAACTGAAAATAAACAGGTCGGCGATACAGAATCCGAGAACACCGGACAATGCGATGAGCAGGAATTGTTTCATATTCATACCGATGGGGAAAAGTGTTCCGAGAAAGAGAAGGTGCAGCACAAGCATGAGCGGAAATGCAATCCATAACCGGATATGGGCCGTGGTGGAAGAACTTACGATCTTCCCGACATGAGAATAGATCAGCGAGTTCTGAGCAAAACAGAAAGCAGTTATTAAAGCGAGAGATTGACCGATAAGTAATTCCATACCCAAGACTATTGCAGAAATAATAGAGGTGGTAAACACTAATTATGCTGAATCATCTGAATTTTTCATTTATTATTTCCAGAGCGTTGAGAATCGTCATGATCGAACTTTGACCCAAGGATGACCGATCCAGGCAGGAACATTGAAGAATCTGTTCTCTGACGGGAAGCTTTGAAATGTTTTTGAGAAAAAGGTCATCTTCAGAATTCGCAGACTGCTGCGGGTGAAAATTGAGTGCATAGAAGAACACTTCTCCTATCTTGTACCAGCACAGTCCTATCGAATGAGCAGCGATTACTGCACCCATGATCCTTTCCGTGTAGTGTAGCTTTCTTCGAAGGTCCTTGCCTACCCGGTAAACAGTGTCTTTCAGAGAAGGATTTGTGAACCTGAGAAGCAGATCATCGATATAATTCGTAAGATCCTTTTCGGTGAAGATGTCAGGATATTTTGAAAGCAGTATTCTCATCGATTGAAGCATAAGAGCTTTCACTTTGTTGAATACCCGGGCGTCAAGCAGAACCTGGTCGATATAATGGCTTTCAGGGCGAAAATAGTGTCCTATATAGGCTGTTGCGGCGAGACCCAGGTCTTGAATGAACAATTTTCTTTCGATATATGGTGTTATAGGAGAGACTGCATGTATATTGCGGCTTTTAGGGACCGGATTCAGAAAGCCGTTCCTATCGACATACAATTCATTCTCGGGTTCGCAGCGGAGATGAAGATATGAGAGGGGAGCTTGGAGAGGTACCATCTTTCCTATGCTTGTTTCCACCAGACCGAGATATGAATCGACAGGAAAACTCTTTGGAAGCTGTGTTTTGAGTAATGAACGGAGTAACACCGCCCCGTCGATGATATTTTCGGCGATAATGATATCTATCGGGTCTTCCGGACGGGAGAGCCATCGTTTCATGACAGCGTGTGAAAGAGAGGGGATGATAGTTTCGAAAGCTTTTTTTCCTACCGAAATACCCATATATTCTGCCGAGGTGACGACCTCGTCGATCCGGGATTGAAGGGTGGTTTCGATAGCGCTCACATGTCTGACAACGCAGGTCTCATTCTTCGTTCTTCCTACAGATTCTATAGTGTAGGAACCCGATTCATTGAGCTGCCTGACCAGATCACTCCTTCTGTCGATACAGACAAGATTGTACCCTGCCTGACCGAAGATCCGGCAGAGGAGGGTTCTTCCGATATTTCCGGCTCCCCATTGAACGAACACCTTCTTATTCATGATATCCTGCCGGGATTGTCGAGTCGACATACGATCTGCTTTGGAGCACGAAAACGTCTCGTTTTAATGAAATGCGCTCTTTGACTTGAAAGAAAGCAGCTTTAAGATCACGCACAAAAAAAATGTAGATAAGAAGATATATGGCGGACAATCTGCACCTGCAATCAGGGACCTTCACAGTGTGTGCTCCTTATCTCTCATTATAGTATAAACATAGATAAACACAAGGACGTTTTTCCCGGATCAGTTCACCGACGGACGCGTTTCTTTCAGATGATAAGCATCTGTGGTAATATGATCACAAGAAGGGCTATCGATGAGTGATAAAAGACTTTCAAAAATGCAGTATGTTCTCATATTCTTGAGCATGTTCCTCTATGCGGCGATGCTTACCGACGGCTTCGGATTTCTTGATGTCGACAACGATGCTATCGTCGATCTTCTGTTTATTTCCACTGTAAACGGTGTCGAGCGATGTTACCTGAATCTGCTTTCTCGGCAGTTGAGACCGTATGCGATCTTCCTCATGATTGATGCTCTGTTCATCATTCTGTTCTATCCGCTTCTTATATCTATATCAAAAAGAAAGATACTGCCGGTTTCGGCGTTCATTCTGGCGGGTATCGGAGACCTGCTGGAGAACAGCTTTACCGCCGGGGTCATGATATCAGGTACCTATCAGGTCGAGCATCTGTATATTCCGGTTCTGGCTACAAATATCAAATTCTGCTTTCTGCTGACCGGTACCATTCTTCTCCTTTTCGGGAACGCAGGGAGGTTGAGAAAAAGACGATAATACTCTATTCTCCTTTCTATGCATGATATTATTGTTTTTGATATGGATGGTACTCTTATCGATACCTCCGAAGGGATCTTTGCAACTGCGAATCATACGATGAAGGAATTGGGATATGATGAACTCCCTGAAGCCCAGCTGAGAAAGTTCGTCGGTCCTCCTCTTCCTTCCTGTTTCCGTCTTGCCTGCGGTCTTGACGAGGATGAGATCGTTAGTGCCTGTGATATCTATCGTGATAAATACGCTAAAGGAAATATGTTTCTCGGTCAGATATACCCGGGGATCGAATCATTGCTCGAGACGCTTTCTTCACGTAATCTAACTCTTGCCGTTGCGACATTGAAACTGGAAGAAATGGCAATAGAGATTCTGAAAGAAAAAGGTCTTTACAAATATTTTTCGATCATCAAAGGAGCCGACAGGCAGGGGCTTCTCACCAAAGCTGATATCATAGAACGTGCCCTGCTGGCGCTCAAAGCAGAAGACTATTCAAAAGTTCTCATGGTAGGAGATACCCCTCACGATCTGGATGGAGCGCTTTCGCTGAATATTGACTTCATCGGAGTCGATTGGGGCTTCGGGTTTCATAAGGGACACTCTCTGGAAGAACGCGAACATATCATCGGTACCATCGAATACGCTGATGAGCTTCTAACATATCTGTAAACCCTACCAGGTGCAGTATCCTCCGTCGATGAGAAGATCGGCCCCCGTCACGTAATCTGCTGCTGAACTTGCAAGGTAGACGACAGCTCCCTGCAGATCGCTGGTCATTGCCATTCTGTTCATTGGAATCTTATCGAGCCACTGAGGGAGCATGCTTTTCCCTTCAGGTGTCTGAAGCAGATTGTCCACAAGCGCGGTCTTCGTGTAACCGGGGGAGATCGAGTTCACTGTGATGCCCAAAGGGGCCCACTCTGCTGCCAGTGAACGGGTCAGATGCAGCACTCCGGCCTTGGAAGCGTTGTAGGCGCATTGGTTTTGAGGAGTGTTCGAAATATGGGCCGACATCGATGCTGTATTGATGATCTTCCCGTATCTGTTCATTTTCATGACTCTCGCTTCGGCTCGTGCACATAGAAATACTGCATCAAGATTGAGGGACAGGATTTTTCTCCACGTCTTGTACGGCATTGTCAGTGCATCACTCCAGACACCCATTCCCGCATTATTTACGGCAATTGTCAGCGTTCCCCAGGTATCTATGATGGTCTGGATCATATTCTCGATATCATGTTCGTCGGTGACATCGGTCTTGATCGCCATCGCATCGACTTTCTTTGTTGTCAGTTCCTTCACCGTCTGCTCTGCAGCTTCCAGATTGATGTCGATGACGGCTACCTTCGCTCCCGCTTCGCCGAGGGCATGGCAGTATGCTTTTCCGATACCGTTTCCGCCTCCGGTGACGAGTGCTGTTTTGTTGGCTAATGAAAACCGCTCTAAAATTGAATTACTCATCCTGCATCTCCTTCTATATTCCGCCTGAAAGTTTTATGTTGATCCCGGTGCTGTATGAAGAATCCTCGCTCATGAGAAAGGCTACAGCTCCAGGTATCTCATCGATCGCTCCATATCTTCTCATCGGAACCTCGCCGATCATCTGCTGTGCCACCTTCTCTCTGTCTCCGTCGTAATACTGGGTATTGGCTGCTGCCTGCAGATCTACCTGACGATCCCACATGAATCCCGGACCCATATAGCCGGGACTGATTGCATTGACACGGATGTTATGGGGAGCAAGGTCCTTTGCAGCTGTCTGAGTGAGACCGATGACACCGAATTTCGAAGCTCCGTAAGCCGCCATATTTACCGGGCCACCGACTCCCGCCATGCTCGCAGTATTCACGATGACCCCGTGATGCTGTGCCACCATCACTTCAGACACACAGCGCAGAACATTGAAGGCTCCTATCAGATTGATCGAGATGACTTTTGCAAAATCATCGGGGCTATAGGTGTGAATAGGGGAGAACTCTCCCTGAATTCCTGCATTGTTGAACAGCATATCGATGGAGTGAAAGTCTTCGGTGACAGCTTCAATGCAGCCATTGACCTGGCGAAAATCACTTACATCACAATGGTATGAACGGACGGTAACATGTAATTCCGATATCCTTCTTTGAGCTTCTTTCATATCCTTCACATCGATCAGAGCTATATCGGAGCCCTCTTCGGCAAGTCTCAATGCGGTGGCAAGGCCTATTTCTCCCGCTCCCCCCGTGACGATGCATAATTTACCCGTGAATCTTTTATCTTTCATGATTTCACTCCTTTGTGTCTTCAAAGGTTATAAGGACTTTCAGTACTCCCTCTTCGCTTCTTTCTATCGTTTCGATGCCCTGAGTGAACTGTTCGAGAGGGAGCCTGTGCGAGATGAGATCCGTCACATCGATTCTTTTTGACTGAAGAGACCGGATGGCCTGAATCGAGTTTCGGACACTCGTGTAACTGCTCACTATATGAAGGCCTTTCTCGAAGAAGGTGAAAGCCGGTATGGTCACCTTCGCTTCTCGTGAAGGAACCGCGAACCACAGGAGGGTCCCCCCTTTTCTTACAAGGTCGATCGATTTTTCCATGAGGAAGGGAACTCCGGTCGCATCGATTACCATATCAAACTGTTCATTCGATAGATTTGTAAGATCCGTTTCCGTAGCGCTTGCTCCGCTTTTCTTCGCCAGTTCGAGTCTGCTCCTGTTCTTATCGAGCTGGGTCACTTCGGCCGCCCCCTGAGCAAGAACCGTCTTGAGCAGGAGAATTCCTATCGGCCCGGCTCCCATGATGAGGATATTGTCTCCGAGTCTTACCCGCGCCTTCTGGACCCCATGAAGGACACATGATAAAGGTTCCATGAAAGCTCCCTGGAAGAAATCAAGAGACCCGATAGAGAATGCAGCATTCTCGGGAACGACGGCATACTCTGCCATTCCGCCGGATCTGGTTACCCCGATACCTTCCCAATTTCTGCAGAAATTCTGCCGGTTGCTGAAACACGAATCGCAATTGGAGCAGCTGATGTTCGGCTCGACGGCGACGCGGTCTCCTTTTTTGAATCTTGTGACATCTTCCCCGACTGCATCGACGACTCCGCTGAACTCATGACCGGGAATGATCGGATACGATCCCAGATACTCACCCCGGTAAATGTGGATATCAGTACCACATATTCCCGAGGCGGCTACCTTGATTCGTATCTCATCAGCTCTGCATTGCGGTATCGGTACGTTCTTCACGACCGCTACATTCGGTTTTTCCACAATTAATGCCTTCATATTCATAATCTCTTCCTCCATAATGAATGTTCTATCAGGTTTCGAGCTGTGAGAACAAAGGTTCGAGAGCCCGATATGCTTTCTTGTATAATGTAATATTCTTTTGGTAACGTTCGTGCCGTTGCGCATCCGCAGTGATCACAGAGGGGTTGCTGCGGTCAGCCATGATCGCCTCATCAAGTGACTTGTACTGTCCGACGGCGACCGCACCGGCAAGAGATGCCCCGTAGCTTGTCGCATGCTGATAGAACGGGTGGATGGTGATAGTACGGTTGAGAACATCACTTATCATCTGACTCCAGTATCTGCTCTTCGCTCCGCCTCCGAGAAGGGTGAATGTATCTACCGGAAGATTAAGGTCCTCATAGATTTCCATAACCTCTTCGAGTGCAAAAGCCACACTCTCGTAATAGGCTCCCATCAAATCGAGTGAATCGGTAGTAAGCGACATGCCGATGAGTGCGGACCGTGCATCCGCGTTCCAATGAGGGGTTCTCTCACCCATGAAATAGGGTAGAGCAATCAATGGCCGCCGAGGTTCTCTTCTTTGAAGTTCTTCCTCTATCTGTTCAAATGATCGGTCGCTTATAAACCGCTCTTTGGCCCAGTCGAGAGCGGATCCTGCACTCTGAACAGTTCCGCATACATTGACATGTTCCCCGTCGAGATCGAAGAAATGCTGCATCCTCATGTGCGGATCATCGACAGGAGCTCCTTGCAGTAGGGAGATCCATGCACTCGACCCTATACACGCATACCCGCTGTGATCGTCTGTTATCATGGCACCGCGGGTTGAACAGGATGCATCTCCGCCTCCAGCAGCAACCGGGATGCCTGAAGGAAGATTGAGTATCCTGGCACTCTCTGAGGATAAAGTCCCCTCTATTTCTGTTGAAGTGAGAATAGGACCGAAATGACTTTCCTCGAGGCCGAGTTCCTGCAGAAGTGGAATATTCCATCGTTTCTCATGAATATCTAAAGCTCCCGTTAATGAAGCATCCGAGAAATCGGTAGATCCGAATATACCGGTAAGTTTTCCCCTGAGGTAGTCTTTCGCATTGATGATATGGCGTGTCTTCCTGTACGATTCACTCTCATTTCGGGCGATCCACAGAATCTTGGGCAACGATAGATATTCATCGATCCTGTTGCCGCTTCTACGGTACAGCATATCCTGTCCGAACTGTTCTTTTATCATCGCAGATTCGCTCTTTGCCCGGGTATCACAGTGGATGATCTGAGGGTAGGTTGCCTTTCCGTTCTCATCGATACACAAAGCTCCGTTCATGTGACCGCACAGCGATATGACATGTATTTGACAGGCTGTCGAACCGACAGAATTCAGCAGCTGCGAAGTTCCCTCGACTGCTGCTTTCCAGTAATCCTCGGGATCCTGCTGGGCCCATCCGTTATTGAAATACCGGGTTTTATAAGGAACCTGAACAGACGAAAGCAGCTCACCTGTGAAATCATAAAGAGCCGTCTTCACGCTTGTCGTTCCTATATCATAGACAAGGATCGTGTCTCTCATCCTTTCACTGCTCCCATGGTTAGTCCTTTCACCAGCGCTTTCTGTGTCATCCATCCCAGAATGATCGCAGGAAGGATCGCTATTGTCGAAGATGCCGAAAGCTGGGCAACGAACATACCCTGCTGTTCTCTGAAACGGGCCAGGTAGACGGGTAAGGTGGCCGTCGGATTTCCTGTGAGGTTGAATCCCAGAAAGAACTCATTCCAGATAAATACTGCAACCAGCAATGCAGCCGAGATGATTCCTGTTCTGGCAAGAGGTAATGCGATGAGAAACAGCTGCTGCTTTTTCGAACACCCGTCGAGATTTGCCGCCTCGAATATCTCAAGCGGAAGATCTGAGAAGAACGAGTGAACCATCCATACGACTATAGGGGTATGAAAACCGATATATGCAGCCATCAGTCCGAATGGTGTGTTGATAAGATGAAGCTGCTGGTACCAGGTAAACAGAGGTATCAGTACGGCGACAGGGGGAAGCAGGATAGTTGTGATGAACCATAGATAGTATTTTCCGTTGGAACTGTCGTGTTTCAATTTTCCGAATACGAGGGCGAAGGCTGCAGGAACTCCGAGAAGGAGGCTTATCCCGGTTCCTCCGATGACCTGAACAAGCGAGTTTCTCAGATACTGATACATCGTGGGGTCACTCAGCACCATCTTGTATGTGTCCAAAGTAGGTTTGAAGAAAATCGTAGGCATCACAGCCTGCTGTTCAGTCTTAAACCCTGACAGAAACATGTACAGGATGGGGAAGAAATAGAGAATGGCAATCACGTAGATGATGATCCCGAGTCCCCATCTTCTCAAAAAATGTCTGCGTCTTATGGTTCTTTGAACCTGTCCGATTGTTTTTTCTCCCATGATTCGGCCTCCCCTAATTGTATTTTTCGTTTCTCTTCACGATAGACCTGTACAGCAGATTGACAAGCAGCAGCGTAAGAATGACTGTCATCACTGCGAGGGCACTGGCCCTGCCGACGTTGTTCGCGCTGAACACCTGCATATACACAGCGTAGGGAAGGGTATAGGAACGGGTTCCCGGTCCTCCCGCTGTCGTGACGAGAATCAGTCCGAATTCTTTGATGATGAATACGAGTCCGAGCATCACGGCCACCCTCATATGGTTCATGATGAGCGGCAGTTTGATCGTGAACACACCCTGAAACCAGTTGACACCGTCTATCTTCATGCTGTCGACAAGATCCTGGGGAATACCCTGAAGTCCTGCCAGTAACACGAGAATGAAAAAAGGCATCCACTGCCAGGTGAACAATACGATGATCACTGAGAGAGGGTGGTAGGAAACCAGGTCTGTCGGAGTAAGACCTATTGCCTTCATGATCACCCCGTACCATCCGAAAGTGGTATTGAAGATGGTCGTCTTCCAGATGACTCCGCTAGCTGTAGACATGACGAAAAACGGTCCGAGCATGAGAGTCCTTGCTATGTTGACTCCGGGAATATCGTGATCCAATAATAATGCGAGCAGGAAACCCACTACCGAGCACAGTATGAGCGTGACACCTGTGATCAGAACGGTCTGCCAGAGGATCGAGTAGAATTCAGGTATTTCGGAAAGTGAATCAATCTTCAGAAAATACCAGAAGTTCTGAACGTTATCGAATGACCTCGACAGGTCGGGTCTCGACAGATTCCATCGCAGAGTGGAGAATATGATCGTAAGCAGAAAGGGAACCTGTGTCATTACGGCTACGACGATTACCGCAGGCAGCAGAAATCTGTAATCTGTTTTTCTCAACGTTTTCATGGTTTTTCCATCTACACTCCCAATAGTTGAGGTGTAATTCTTTTCGTAGGATGTTTTAGCATCCATTGAGCGAAGATCTGCCCGAAATGAATCCGGGCAGATCATGTTCCTTTAGCGGTAATTTCCGTCAATTGCGACCTGTTCAAAGACAGCCTGAGTCTTTCTGATTGCTTCGTCGAGGGAGATCTTATCTACCACATAGTCGGCAAGGTATTCTGTCATCTTGGTTCCTGCATCTGCAAACTCGGGAATAGCGATGTATTGCAGCCCGACGTACGGCACCGGATCGAGGGTCGGTTTGGTGAAATCCATTCCTTCCAGTGTCTTCAGTGTCATGCTGGCATAGGGAGCCTTTGCATAGACGGGCAGTTCATATGTGGATGAGCGGGATGCCGGAGGTGTCGATGATCCTGTAGGATCAAGTTCCACTGTCTTTTTGATGTAATCTTTGCTTGTGGCCCACAACATGAAATCGAATGCGGCTTTCTTTTTAGCATCGGAAGATTTCGGATTGATACCCATTGCCCAGTTCCACAGCCAGGCGGTGTTGTATTTCATCTTCTGTGTCGGCGCCATCACGTATCCGACTTTTCCTTTGATCTTGGAATCTGCGGCTTCAAGCGGAGGTGCGATTGAAGTGGCGTCATAATAGATTCCGCAGTTACCCGAGGACATCAGAGCGATACATTCATTATAGGTGTAAGAGAGGATGTCAGCCTGTCCGGCTTCTCTTAGGATCTTCTTGTACATCTTCCATGCTTCACGCTGTTCGGGGGTGTCGACGGTGGCATTCCAGTCCATATCGTAGAATCTTCCTCCGAAAGCATTTACCATCGTCACGAAAGGGGCTCCGCTCATTCCCCATCCGGGAGCGCCGCGCATCGTCATTCCCACGATGCCGTTGGCAGGGTCATGAATCTTCTTCGCCAGAGCGTAGATCTCTTCCCATGTAGGTTCATCCGGCATCTTCAGATTGTTCTTCTCGAAAAGCTCCTTGTTGTACATGATGAAAGAACTTTCACCGTAGAAAGGAAGTGCGTAGGCTTCTCCGTCAAGAGACACCGAGTCTACCATACCCTGAATCAGGTCGTCCCTGTCATACCACTCGATCTCTTCTGCTGTAAGGTCGTCGAAGTATGGTTCAAGGTTTTCCAGCCACCCGTTTTTGGCCCATGTCTGAGCTTCATAAGGACCGATGTAAAAAATATCATAGGTTGTTCCGCCTGTTGATGCTTCTGTTGTAAGTCTTTGTCTTAAATCATTTTCCGGGAGTACAGATACATTGATGGTCACATTCTCAGCTTTGTACTCTTCCTGCACGAGCCGGCTCATGGCCTGAGAGATCGGATTGTTCGCCAATGCGATGTTCACTGTGACAGGACCGCCTTCCTCCTGGGCTCCGGCAGCGAAAAGCTGCATTGTACCGATCAATAACGAGACAATCAAAATTAGAACTAATGCTTTTCTCATAAGTTCCCTCCTTTATTTTTTCTAACCCGTACCGGGTCAAAAATTATCTTTGTGCTAGATTGATCCGCGAAGTATGAACTGTGTCGAAATTCTGATCTCCTGAAACGAATACTCTTCGAACGATTGCGAATCGAGAAGTTTCTCGAGAGCAAGATTGGCTGCCACTTTGCCCATCTCTTCAGGATTCTGCGCGACAGCGGCTATCGCGGGAGTGGTCATAGTGAGCCAGAAAGAATCGTCGAACGTAATGAACGCTATATCCTGAGGGACTTTAAGGTTAGTCTCCTTGATGCAGCTGTATACTCCGACTGTCGCAAGATTGTTCGCTGAGAAGATTGCGGTAATGTCATAGTTGGATATAAGATCGAATGTATGATGGTACACAATCCCGTGGCGTAATGAACGCTGTGATACACTCTCATGTGAACCGAATCTGATATAATTGGCATTCACAGGTATCGAAGATTCCTCGAGAGCACGCCGGTATCCGTTCAGGCGTTCCTGCATGGTGGAATCGAGACGGGACCCCAGAAAAGCGATCTGAGTGTGTCCTTTGTCGATGAGTGTTTTTACAGCATCGTAGGCACCGGTTTCGTTCGTAGCCAATACGGTATCTGTTTCATATCCTTCAGGGCGGCGGTCAACGAAGACCACAGGCATCGGATTGTTTGCAAGAAGAAGACGGAGAAAGGAAGAATCTTCGGAAGTAGGGGCGATGATCAGAGCATCTACCGCACCAGCGAGCATATTTTTGATATTATCGACTTCGGTTTCCTTCTGTTCCTTGGAGTCCATCAATAGAAGTCTGTATCCGCTCTTTGCCAGCTGTTTTTCGATTCCCAGGGCGATTTCCTGAAAGAAGTAGTTGGAAAAGTCACTGACCACGAATCCGATGAGTTTACTCTCTCCCTTCCGGAGATTCCGTGCCAGCGGATTGACATGGTAGTTGAGTTTACGTACGGAATCCAGCACTCTTTTCTCGGTCTCCGGGCGTACTTTTTTCGTTCCGTTCAGTACGTACGAGACTGTAGCTATAGAGACTCCTGCTAGATGGGCGACCTCTTTGATAGACGATTTCATCGCTGGTTTTTCAACTCCTCTTCTATCTGCATACTAGGAGTCAAAAAATGTGAAGTCAAGGAATTTTTACAGTTAAATTTTAACTTAAACGAATAACCAAAAAGAAGTTAAATATAAAAAAAACACTGATAAATCACCTTGAATTCGTGTTATTTCCATAAGTTGAAAAAGTTAAACGATTAACTAATATAGTTGTCAGTTTTAAAGACAAAAAGCTGAAAATCCCCTTGTAGAAGAAAATCAAGGAGACTTTCACAATGAGGACCGGCTGTCAGCCTTTCTTCTGTTCTTCCCGATATTCGGCGGCGAGGGAAACGTAGTGACTGCAGTTCTTCTCGATATCTTCAACTTCTTTATCGGTGAGCTGTCTTACGACCTTGGCCGGGTTTCCCATGATCATAGACCGGGGAGGGAACACCTTTCGGGGAGGTACCAGAGCCCCTGCTGCAACGAGTGAATATTCCCCGATTACGGCCTGATCGAGAACGATGGCTCCCATACCGATGAGTACATGGCTTTCTATCGTGCAGGCATGAAGGATCGCGCCGTGCCCGACTGTGACATTATCTTCTATGACGGTCTCCATACCGCTGTTGACATGGACGACACAATTGTCCTGAATATTTGAATTCTTTCCGATTCTGATTGCGGCCATATCTCCCCGGATGGTGGCATTCGGCCATACAGAGCAGTTTTCCGATAGATGCACGTCTCCGATGATGATTGCCGAATCGTCTGTGAAGCAGCTTTTATCAACTGCGGGACTTTTTTCTTTATAATTCTGTATCATTATTGAATCTCCATAGTATGGGAAGTATACTGATAATCCAGAAAAAAGAGCAAGAGAGGACAAATGGAAAATTATCACAGGAATATTCGACTCAATTATCTGTTCGTTGCGCTTTCTTCTCTCAACCTGACCCATGGTGTGTGGATGATCTACCTGGCGATGAGGGGATTTTCCCTCATCGAACTGGGTATACTCGAAGGGCTGTATCATGTGGCCTCTTTTCTGATGGAGATCCCGACGGGAGCAGTCGCTGATGTGTGGGGAAGAAAACTGAGCAGAGCTATCGGCAGGGGTGTTTCAATCATCGCCTATGCCATCATGTTCCTCTCTCCTTCATTCTTTCTTCAAGCTGTCGGTTTCATGATCACTGCAGTATCGAATAATCTGGAATCAGGAGCCGGAGATGCGCTGGTCTATGATTCTCTATTGGAAACGGGGAAAGCCTCATCATATATGAATATCGCAGGCAGACAGGAGCTTACCTATCAGATCGCCTCGATCTGTGCGTTCGTTGCAGGAGGGTTGCTTGCGGAAATATCATATACGTATGTATTTACCCTCTCAATGGGATTTTCTTTATTTGCAATGATAAGCGCGCTCTTTTTCAGCGAGACGACGATAGGAAGAGAGAAAAAGGAGAGATGGGATCTGAAAAAGGTCGCCGCTGATTATATTCTTCATATCAAGGCGAGTTTCCTGTCATTGAAGGAAGATAAGAGGATTCTCTTTCTCATGTTCATAAGCGAATCGGTGTTCACCATAAATACTGCCTTATTTTTCTACCTTCAGATCTACTGGAGCAATCAGGGCCACGGGGAGAGTTTCATTAATCTCATATTCGCGGTTACTTCGATCATCACCGGTCTTATAGCGATTAAAGCCTTCAAGATCGAACGAATACTCGGAAGAAGAAATACAGTGCTCATCGTGCTGCTTGTTCCTCTCGTGAGTGTCTGGGCCATCGCACTGTCCGGCTCATATTCAACTTTCTTCTTCATTCTTACCGGATCCGTTGAAGGATTGCTGATTGCAACATTCGGATCGTATATCAACGAACTGCTCAAATCGAAGGAACGGGCCACGCTGCTGTCAATCCAGAGTATGCTTTTCTCTCTGTTGATGGTGATCGTATTCCCTCTTGTCGGGCTCATCAGTTCCACATGGAATATGAGAATGGCCTTTTTCTTTCTTGCTCTCATTTCCACATTCAATACTCTGTTCTGCATCTTTGTACTGCTTCCGTCTCTTATCGCGAAAAAAGAGGAAGAAAAATAATACAGGATCTTTGATTATAGTTTATATTGATACTATAAAGAAAGACGGGAGTATTATATGCATGTTGGAATAGATATCGGAACAACTCATATCGGAGCTTCGTTGTTCGATGGAGAGCGGGAGATCCGTTATACCGGTCCGACTTTCGAGAACAGAAGAATTGCCGGCAGTGTCGACGGGGCATTCGAACAGGATCCGGCCGCTATTGAGAGATCTGTCCGTTTGATTCTCGAGAGCATCACCGGGCCCGTCGATTCGATAACCGTCACAGGTCAGGTACACGGCATCCTCTATTATGATGTGAACAACATGTGCGTCTCTCCTCTGGCAACATGGCTCGATCAGCGTTCACATATCATGATCGGGGGCAAGTCCATCCAGCAGCTGTTTGCCGACTTGACCTCCTTTACTCTACCGGCAGGATACGGTTTTCTTACCCATTTCGCCAATTTGAAACTCGGCCTGGTTCCCCCTGATGCCGTGGGTTTCTGCGGAATTCTGGAATATATAACAGCACGTCTTATCGGATCTCCTCTTTCAAAAAGCGATCCGAGCTGCATGGGACCTATGGGCTGTTTCGACCCTGTCTCGAAACATTACGATCCCGAGATCTTTGAATTCATCGAATCGGGAAAGATAAGTTTCGCATCCGAATCGTGCAGACCTTTCGAGATCGCAGGATATACTGAAGATGGTATTCCTGTAACGTATCCGGTTGGGGACAATCAGGCCGGATTCTTTGCCTCGGTTGCAGATATCTCCTCATCCGCTCTGGTAAGTATCGGTACGAGCGGTCAGCTTTCTCTGTTCAGCGCATCTTCGGATATATCCCCTCGGATGGAACTTCGTGAATTTCTGGGATTGGGATATTTGCACGTTGGTGCCACCATGACGGCCGGAAAAGCTTATGAACGGCTCAAGGATCTGTTCAAAGAGGTATGCGAACAGATTTCGGGTACCGAAGTGACAGATGAGGCTGTCTTCGACATGATGAGAAAAACCGGTGCTGCAGCCAATGGCGGCGGCATCATCTGCCACCCTCTCTTTTCGGGAACCCGCGATGATGATCGACTCAAGGCCTCTTTCGAAAACCTCACACTGAAGAATTTTACAATGGGCAATCTTGTCAGTTCCGTTGTCGATGGTATTGTCGGTGAACTCAAAGAGTTCCTCGGACAAGATGTGAGCGCAGGCAGAGTTGAAAAGATCGTAGCCACAGGCTCCTCGGTCCAGAAGAATCCTCTGTTTGTGGAATCTCTTGAAAGAATCTTTGCCATGCCTGTCATCATCAGTACTATTGATGATGCCGCGGCTTTAGGCGCAGCACTCATAGGTGCGGTGGCAATCGGGAAAATAACTCTGGAAGATAAGAACAGTTTCGTAGACATTCTGATCAACAGAAAAAAGGAGAAGATATGAGAAAGGTAGGGATCTATTATGCTTTCTGGACTCATGAGTGGGATGTTGATTTTCTCCCGTTCATTTCAAAAGTTCCTTCGCTGGGATTCGATCAGCTTGAACTCAACGGGGGAACCGTGGTCGGTCTCTCTCCGGCTGAACGGAGGGATCTTAAAAAGGCCGCAGAAGATGAGAATCTGATATTGTCATACGGGATAGGATTGCAAAAACAGTATGATGTATCTTCGCTCGAGACCCGGGTGCGAGAAAAAGGGCTGGATTTCATGAAACGGATGATCGATGCCGTAGCCGAGATGGGAGGCGGAATGATCGGAGGGACCGTCCACAGCTACTGGCCTGCCCAGATGCCAGCCTCCCTCGAATCAAAACAGCCCATCTGGGAAAAGAGCATTGAAAGTATGAGAATTCTTGCACCCTATGCATATGATCGCAATGTCCAGCTCAATGTAGAAGTGCTTAACCGGTTCGAACAGTTTCTCATCAATGACAGCAGTGAAGCCGTCGAATATGTCTCCGAGGTGGACCATCCCGGATGCAGAATTCTTCTCGATACATTTCACATGAACATCGAAGAAGATTCTTTCGCTGAAGCAATCAGAAGGGTCGGATCTTTCCTTGGAGCCTTCCATCTCGGAGAGACGAATAGAAAGATGCCCGGTACCGGACGGATACCATGGGCCGAGATAAAAGAGGCTCTTGATGATGTCTCATTCGATGGTCCGCTGGTGATGGAACCCTTTCTGATGAAAGGGGGAACGGTGGGAAGAGATATCGGAATCTGGAGAGAGATAGTGAAAAATCCGGACCTGGACGAGCTGGCGCGAAAGTCGGCAGCCTTCGTCAGAGAGAATCTGGTCTGACTTCAGATAGAGAGGTGTAGAAATGGGAATATCTGACAGCCGACAGAAAAGTCTTAACCGTCATGAAGAAGAGATAGCGAGATTGAAGAAAGAACTGGCTAAAAAGAGGGAACTGCATGAAAGTCTTTCACAGTCATTGCTCAACTGTACACAGAACAAAAGAGGTTCCGCGGATAAGGGGATCATTCAGAGGAAATGTGAGTCTATTCAGAATCAGATCAATGAAGTTTTGACCGATATACGTACTCTTGATAAACGAATCTCGAGATTGAAGCATCAGGTCAATAGAATGAAATCGGTTTTATAATTGCTCAACAGAGGAGAATTATGCAACAATAGTTAGATCCTAGGAGTTGATTGTGAATAATGAGGACTTCTTTTACGATGTCGCAAAGGCCTTTTCCGAAATAGGACTCTCTGTAAAAACCGTTTTCCCGGATATCGAAATAGCCAGGGAACTTTACTCCGGTCACCGATGGTATGTAATGAGGAAAAATGATCTGACCGTCGTTCATGCGATTCCGAAGAAAGACGCAATAGAGACCTCCTTCTGGGAAATGTGGTATGGATCTTCAGATACCGAACCGGAGCATGATGTACTGTTCAGGAGAACTCCTCCGGTGAAACACCACAGGATCTACGAGGTGAGACCCGGCGACAGTGACATCAATCCGCCGCAGGTGTGCGGGGCAATATGGTATGTAGTTGAACAAGCCTATCCGCTGGGTTGGGCTTTGAAGATATTTTAGGATGCTCAGGCATTCGGCAAATACATAAGATTCGAGGTGGTACGGGCACATGGATGTCAAATTAATCGGTATAACCGGCGGTTCCGGTTCAGGAAAGTCTACTATAGTGAGGAAGATCAGCGAAGTTGTCAGCGAGTTCGTATTCATCCCTCAGGATAATTACTATCATTCAGCTTCCTTCATCAGCAACGAAAATATTACTGCCTATAATTTCGACCATCCTGATGCGTTTGACACCGGGCTGCTGTATGAACACCTGCGGCTGCTCAAAGAGGGCAGCCCGATCGAAATGCCTCAGTACGATTTCGTTCATCATATGAGGATGGAGGAAACAATACAGGTCCCGGCAAAACCGCTAGTGATAATCGAAGGGCTGATGGTTCTGCATGACAAAGCGATCAGGGACCTGCTCGATCTAAAACTATATGTGGACACACCGGATGATATCCGGTTCATCAGACGGCTGAAACGTGATATGAGTGAAAGAGGCAGAACTGTGGACTCGGTAATCACCCAGTATCTGGAGGTCGTTCGTCCCGGTCATTTCAGTTTTATTGAACCGACTAAGGAGTTTGCAGATATCATCATCCCTGAAGGAGGGCATAACGAAAATGCACTCAATGTTCTGATCACGTTTATAAAAGATATTACTGTCTAGAGTCTTACCTGTCTTTCTTTTTTCTTCTGCGATAGAATATTTTGTAAGGGCTGATCAGTTCTTCTTTGGAGAATGTCTCGGGAACAGGATCAGCTCCTCCCAGGAAAAATATATGATGACAGCGGCTGATTCTGAAAAGTCCGAGTAGAAAACCTTTGAATATCCCGTGTCTGCGGACAGACTCCACCATATAGAGGCTGCAAGACGGAGAGTATATGCATGATGGCGGAAAGAGGGGAGAGATCATTATTCTATATATATGTGTCGGCAGCAGAAAGAGTTCTCTAATTCCGCTTTTCAGCCACCGGAACAACCGTTTCATCGCTTCAGTATAGGAGAAAATGTTCTTTCATTCAAGTTTTTCACTAAAGTAGAGCGAGAAGATTTGACGAACATCGGCGATTTTGTTATAGTGGGACGTCAAATGATTAAATTAAGGTAACCAGTGGAGGGATATTAATATGGCTGGAGGAATTTCGAAGAATGCACGTCGCGGCGGTGAGAAGATCATGACAAGTCGCTGGGGCGGTACAATCAAGATGAAATCAGTATTCGAAAACGGCAAGCTTCGTCATGTTGCTTACTGCGAGAAAAGCGGCAATACCGCACGCAAACCAAAAGATCTTATGTAAATGAACGATCTATAGTATAAAAAGCCTGTGCGAACATAAGCGCAGGCTTTTTATATGCCATTACAGGAGGTTGAGATGGAACAGGATATCCCTGTGATAGTACTGAAACCCGGAAAAGAGAAGCAGCCGAAAAATCATCATCCGTGGATTTTCAGCGGAGCTGTCGGGCATCCGAGAAAGAATGATATCCCGACAGAACCCCATGTGGTGAAAGTCGTTGATTCCGCCAATACATTCGTCGCCTATGGATGGTGTGATACACCATCTCATATCATGATCAGACTTCTCAGCTGGGATCCAGGTGATATGATAGACGAACACTGGGTAGTCTCCCGGGTTAGAGAAAGCATACAGCGCAGAATGAATCTGATTGTCGGATCAAAAGGACATACGAATGCGTTCAGACTTATCCACGGTGAAGCTGATTTCCTTCCGGGGATCGCTGTCGATATGTTTTCAAGCTCCATCGTGATCCTTCTTTCGTCAAGTTTTGCTCTGATGTGGAAGCAAGTCCTCGTCACAACGCTGCAATCTCTAATCAATCCGGCTAAAATCTTTGTTCAAGTTGATGAATCCTTTGTCGCGGAAGATTCCAAAAGTGTATCGGGACTCTATGTGGGAGGAAAGAAGGTTGAATCTGTTTCTGAACGGGAACTGTTCGCTGCCTGCAGAGAGAATGATATCCATTATCTTGTACCGGTTAATGGACAGAAAACGGGATTCTACTGCGATCAGAGGGAGAATAGGAGGATCACCGCCACATATACGGAGGGGAAAGATGTTCTTGATCTGTTCTCCTATACAGGAGGATTCACCCTTAATGCTCTCAAAAGCGGTGCACGCTCAGTATGTGCCGTCGACTCTTCACAGAAGGCTCTTGCTCTACTGAATCAGCATATTAGACTGAATGAGGAAAAAGGGGTGATTCGGGCAGGCAGCAGCGCCGCAGTTACTACATGCAAAGATAACGTTTTTGAATATCTGAGAAAGATCGATCCCGGAAAATATGATGTGATCATCGTCGATCCTCCCAAACTCGCCTCTGTAAAATCACAGGTCCCGCAGGCTCTGAAAGCTTATAAGGATCTCAACAGGCTCGCATTCGAAAAAGTCAGGAAAGGAGGACTCGTGGCCACATTTTCCTGTTCGGCAGGAGTCGGCATCGATGACCTTAAGATGGCCGTAGCGTGGGCAGCAAAGGATGCGCATAAAGAAATTCACATCCTTTCATTTTTCCACCAGAGCAGTGATCATCCCGTCCGTATAAGCTTTCCTGAGTCAAATTATTTGAAAGGATTTTTACTTGAAATCATCTAAATAGGTGATAAATTTTGCTTAAAATGCCCTACAATCCCATAATTTTATGTATCCAATATTTTGTCTGTGTGTTATAGTAGTAATGTATAATGACTCAAAAGAATGTCCATGAGGAGGAAACACGTGAAACGTCTTTCAAAAAGTCTAATCACGGCACTGCTAGTTACTTTGCTTGCCTTCGCGTTTATTGGTTGTGGGACAACAGAAAAGGTGGAAGACATTCCACCTATGGCTGCTGTTGAAGCACCGGTAGGTCCAGAAGAAGCAGAGATTGCAGAAGTCGCTGAACCGGAAGCTCCCGCCCCTGCCGAGGTAGAAGCTCCTGTTGAAGTAGAAGAGGCCGAGCCAGAAGTTGCTGAAGCTCCGAAAATGATGCGTAAAGCTCCTACCGAAGATATGGTAGTGAAGAGCAATGACCGCTTCACTGAATTCGATCTTTACATTGCACATACAAACGATGTCAACGGAGCGATTGAAGAAGGTGAAGGGATCGGATATGCAAAGCTTGCAACCGGGATCAAGTATGGTCGTTCTTTAACAGACAAAACCTTACTTCTTGATGCAGGTAACGTGGCGAGCGGCAGTCCTATGGTTGAGAAATTCTACGGCGAACCCGCCGGAGCATTACTTGACATGCTCGGTTATGACGCAGTAGCCCCGGGTCCTGAAGATTTCGCATATGGTGCAGAATATCTCAAGAGTGCGGCACGATTTGCACAGGAGAACAGTGATCTTCGCGTGTTGTCTGCAAATGTGCTGAATGCGGATGGCGAATGGGTCTTCCAGCCATACCAGTTGTACTACTTCAACGATTTTGTTGTAGCGGTAGCCGGTGTAACTGCCCCCCCAGCAGATACGGAAGGGCTCTCATTCATTGATCCTGCAGTCGTTGAGAACGCTCAATATGCAGTTGATGAGATTCGAAAAGTAGCAGACTTTGTAGTACTGCTCGGAAACATCGGGAACGTCAACGGTATTACAAGCGAAGTTATCGCAGAGAATATTGATGGTATTGATCTGATTGTCGATGGAAAAGGTGCAATGGCACCTGCCGGCGGAAAGAAAGTCGGTATGACCACGATCGTGAATGCCGGAGAGAATATGAGCAGCGTAGGTCTTGTCGAGATTCATGTGAAAGACGACATGGCGACTGCTGTAACTCCTATCAGAATCACAGCGAAAGATGTACAGAATCCAAAAGCTTCACCATTGGCGAAAGCAGTTGGAATCACAAACGTACCTGCAGATCCTGAGACGATGGCGTATGTGGACTATGTGAAGAAAGCATATGCTAAGACAATGATGAAAGAAGCTCCTGCCAAAGCAGAGAAACCGGCCAAAGCCGAAGCTCCTGCCAAGGAAGAGGCAAAAGCTCCGATGGCTCCTGCGAAAGTAGAGAAGGCTATGCCTGATGTGGATGATGATGTAATCGTCAAATCTTACGACGGTGAGAAGAACTTCAACCTGTATGTTGTTCATACAAACGATGTTCACGGCCGAATCGAAGCAAGTGACGATGTTGTCGGATACGCAAGACTTGCCACTCTTCTTAAAATGGGCCGTTCGGTCACCGATAAAGCATTAGTGCTTGATGCAGGTGATGTCACTCATGGTACACTTCTTACAAATATGTTCGAAGGCGAAACAGCCGGAGTTCTGCTGGATATGCTCGGTTATGATGCCGTTGCTCCAGGAAACCATGAATTCAACTATGGTAAAGAACGACTTATTGAAGCTGCTAAGATTGCTGAAGCAGCGACCGATATCAAAGTTCTTTCTGCAAACATCCTTGACGAAGACGGTAATATGGTCTTCCAGCCATACCAGCTGTACTACTTCGACGGATTCACAGTCGGTGTGATCGGACTTACAACTCCTGACACAGAGACTAAGACTCATCCGAAGAATGTTAAGGGACTCTCCTTCATGAGCGATGAGGTCGTGAACAACGCTCAGGCTCTTGTCGATGAAGTGAACAGAAGAGCAGATTATGTGATCGTACTCGGTCATGTCGGTCTTGATGAAGACGGTTCATATGGAGTCACAAGCAAAATGATCGCTGAGAATATCGATGGAATCGACTTGTTCATCGATGGACACAGCCATGATGTTCTTGAGAACGGAATGAGAGTCGAAGACACTCTGATCGCTTCTGCCGGCGAATATATGAATTATGTCGGTATCGTAGAGATCCAGGTGAGAAACGGAAAGGCTGTTGATGAGAATGCCTACCTGATTTCAGCTGAACAGGTCTCTGATCCTTCAACAAGTGAATTCGCCCAGATGCTGGGAATCAAGGAAGTAAAAGAAGATCCTGAAGTTCTCGCATACATCGAATCGCAGAAAGCAAAACTCGCTGAGATCACTCAGGAAGTTGTCGCTTATACTCCTGTGAAACTCGACGGCGAAAGAGCAAACGTCAGAACTAAACCTACCAACCTTGGTAATATGATTGCAGAGGCTATGATTGAAGCCACCGGTGCAGATGTTGCACTGACAAACGGCGGTGGAATCAGAGCATCGATTGAAGCCGGCGATGTGACTCGCGGAGATATCATCACTGTACTGCCCTTCAACAACGTCGTAATCGTTGTTGAGGTTACTGGACAGGATATCTACGATGCACTCGAATGGGGATACTCAAGACTTCCTGAAACAAACGGAGGCTTCCCGCAGACTGCAAACATGAGAATCATCTACAGCCGCTACAGTGATCCTGGTAACAGAATCAAGAGAGTACTCGTGAACGGTAAGTCCATCGACAAGGATGCTACCTACACATTGGCAACTAACGATTTCTTAGCTGCCGGTGGTGACGGATACACAATGCTTGATAAACCAGTTGTCATGTACGGTAAAGGCCTGGACGAAGTCCTGACAGATTACCTTGTAGAACACAACATGAAATAATCGTCATATATGATGTAAAGGGCCACCTTCGGGTGGTCCTTTTTTAAAGTGCGCCGAGCATGGTGCTTATCTAGGAGGTGAAAGTTCTCTGTGGGGGTTGCAGTGCCTACCGCTAGCTGAAGGCAATGGTGTCCATCGTGAGGTGGAATCTGAAGGAAGTGAGAGCTAGAATCCTGAGCCAAATGAATGGAGTGAGTTTGTATGGGGAACAACGTCAAACACTGCACGGTAGCTTACCGTGAAGGAGCCCTATATTGCATACGAGATTGCAATAACACTTATGATGATGTATTGGGAAGAAGATTGCCGGGATCTTATGTGATGAAGATTTTCGATGTAAGTAATATCGTTCATTTATACATATAAAGCAAAAAATTGGCCTCCTTCTACGAAGGAGGCCGGTGTTAATGATCTTAAACTTACTCTTTTTTGATCAGAACCCAGTCACAACTGTGTCCTTTAGTATCTCCTTTGCATGGAGGAAATCTTTTACCTACTTTCATATTTATCTGTCTGTTTTCATGTTCAGTGCACTGATAGAGACCCTCTATCTCACATTGTGTCCCAGTGTGCGCTGTTACCGTGGCTTCATCTTCGGTTTCTCCAAGCATAACGGACTTCATATCATTATAATACTTTAGCCAGATTATCAACAATGTCACGACAGTAGCAATGATCACGATCATATTGAAAGTTTTCTTAATGTTGGTCATTTCACCTATTGATAATAGGAGTAACAGAATTATCATCAGTACAATGACCGCAGCACTGATAATTACATACTTTTTTACATTCTTCATCTATTAATTCCCTCCATTATGGGTAAATGACAAGGATAAAGGAGCCTTTTTAAGATGATTCGACAAGGATGTTTCGGTTCTTTCTACCAGTAATATTACAACAGAAATGGAAATATTACAAATATTACCCGTTATATTGTAGATCGTTACAGATTGATAAATATCTTAGGCGCAACAAAACGCAACAAATTTGTAGCCTTGAGGCAAATTCAATGCTACAATGCTTAAACCATAATTATTCAATGAGGAGTCTCTATGAGTTTAAGCAGTCAACAGCGTGATGAAGCGCGCAGTGAGCTGATATTCAGTTTAAATGAAAAACCGCCGATCGGACAGGCACTGGTTGCCGCTCTTCAGCATGCAGCAGCAATCTTCATCGGGATCATAACCCCTCCGATAGTTGTCGCCGGTGCACTGGGTCTCGATTCTGCGATGAAAAGTTATCTTATATCGATGTCACTGCTGGTATCAGGTATAGCCACATTCATCCAATGTCGGAAGATAGGGCCTGTCGGTTCCGGTCTACTGGCTATTCAGGGAACAAGTTTTACCTTTCTTGCAACTGTCACTGCTATCGGTCTGTGGGCAAAGGCTAACGGCGCGACGCAACCTGAAATGATAGCGACCATTGCAGGGACGGCTCTTCTGGGCTCTGTCGTGGAGATCATATTCAGCCGGTTCATTCCTCTTCTGCAGAAGATAATTACTCCCTTGGTAAGCGGGATAATCGTTCTTCTCATAGGAATCAATCTCATTGCTGTTGCGATGAGGGACATTGGAGGAGGAACCTATATCTATAATGTTCTTCCTGAGCAATTTGGAAGTTTCCAGAATCTTGTTCTTGCAGCGATCGTTCTGTTTTCAATCATCTTCTTCAACCGGATCAGGAATAAGTGGTTTAGGATGGGATCTATCTTCTTCGGTATGCTCGTCGGTTATATTGTTGCAGTCGTACTCAAAAGAGTCGATTTTTCATCAATCGGTTCTCTCTCACTGCTCACAGTCCCCATACCATTCAAGTTCGGACTGAAAATTGCAGGACCATATATCATTCCGATGATGCTACTGTATCTTATCACAACGGTAGAGACTATGGGAGATCTTACTGCGACAAGCATGATCAGCGGAGAGAGTGTGGAAGGTGAACTTTACATGAACCGTATAGCAGGTGGTGTCCTTGCCGACGGGGTGAACTCGGCGATTTCATCATGTTTCAACAGCTTCCCTGTCACGACGTTTTCTCAGAACAACGGTGTGATACAGATGACCGGTGTCGCTTCACGTTATGTCGGCTTCATCATAGCGGGATTCCTCGCGCTATTCGGTATTTTCCCGATCGTCGGAGGATTGTTCAGTGTGATCCCATATCCTGTGATCGGTGGTGCCGTGCTCGTTCTAGCCGGGACGATAGCCGCAGGTGGTATCAGAATCATATCGACAAGTGTTCTCAACCGAAGAGGAGTGATGATCATAGCTATTTCACTGGGAATGGGAATCGGGGTAATCCTTATACCCGAGATTCTCCAGTATTTCTCACCGTTTTTCAAAAGCATGTTCTCTTCTCCGATAACCACGGGAGGTCTTGTAGCGATCTTCCTGAATATCGTTCTACCGAGAAACATGCAGAATCAGCGGGTTTCGAAAAAGCCTGAAAACGATATGATGGGACAGCAGGAGCTATAGAAATGATTCAACAGGTCGCCGAAAGCGACCTGTTGTTATATGTAAAGCATTACGGTAAAGGATTATAAGTGGTATTCTTCTACTGAAAGGGGGTGTGTTATGAAACCTGCGGAAAAATCTCATATCGTATGGATACCGAGAATTCTCTCTCTCTTGTTCATAGCATTCATATTTCTGTTCTCATTAGATGTTTGGCAGCAACAGGATTTGACAGTATGGCAGAAGTTAATCGGATTTGTTATTCACAATATTCCCGTCATATTGCTTGCCGTGGTCCTTGCTGTCTCATGGCACCACCCGGCTGCAGGAGCAATCCTTTACGGAGTCGCCGGATTATTCTATTTCATCATGATAGTTGATGATTTCGAACTCATCAGCTTTCTGATTCTTCCGGTCCCACTGTGGGTGATTTCTCTGCTGTTCCTTTTTGTGTGGAAGAGTAACCGTATGACAACTGAAAGATAGCAGCAGGCGTCTCTCAGATGGCTCTCCGGCAATGCTTTCCGTATTCACATCCCGCATTCCTTATCTCAATACGGTCAGCCAAATTCTCAATTTTCCCGTTTCTCTTATAGAGACGTATTATGCCGTATCCTGTTCCTCCATTCCAAAGACGGTTATGAAGCTTTTTTCCGTTAGGGGCCTCATAGTTGATAAGAAGCATTTCATCGACCGGACATTCGACATGGAGAACAATTCTGGAATTATAGTTTTTCGCTTCTATATCCCACGAGTGTACTTTTGACCCTTCAGTGAAATCAAAGGCGACTGTCGGATTCTGCCAGAATTTCGAGAAGTTGTATTCATACATGATCCCTTCATAAAATAGACCTCCGAGAATCTTCCTGTTCAGCGGTACCATGAATATCTTGGGTTTTCCACCGCCGAATTCCACAGCTGAATTCCGTAGGGGCTTTCCTGTTATCTGGCTTCTGAGATTGCAGCTGCTGAGCCATAGCCAGGGGGAAGTGAAATCTCTACCCCAGTTCTTATCCGCGTAACCGAAAGAACTTTCCCTGCTGACCGTGTATGATCTTCCATCGAGAGTGACTTTTCCTGTAAATTCGCTTTTTATTCCTTCTGCGTGCCAATACATCTCGAAGGCCTGAATCTTTCTGAAAAAAGATGAGGCTCCATATCCGACATTAAAGGCGATCTTCTTTTCCACTTTTAAGTCCCAGCTCATAGATCCGTACTGACTCATGTATTCTTTATGAGAAACAGCTTCTTCCCTGCTCAAAGAGACTGAACCTTTCAGATGTTTCTCACTTAGAGTATTCTCTCCGATTGTGATATCCAGATGATTTGTGTTTGATAAGAAGTCTGAAACAGGATAGAAGTTATTTATCTGCCGGGCGTCAGTTCCCCATGTTCCCGCTTTGATCATAGCGTAGGAAGGTTTTCTGCCGGAAATTAGATTTTCCTCTTTCTGTCCAAGAATCGGTTCATCAGAACCAAGAGCCGGGTTACAGATATAGTATTCGATAAAAAAGGATTTTGCTTAACCGGTTTCGTCATCATATCCTGTGAAATTATGCCACCACCAGTCGTAACCCTTCTTGGCCAGAGGACCTGTGAGCATGAACAGGTCTCGTTGTTCATCACTTTTGTTCATTGCGCTTTCCCTAACCAGAATATAATAAAAAACTATGCAGATATCCACCGCCGATGGTATTTTAATGCCTATTTGATTTACACTTATGGACTGTTTCATATGGTATAAAAAGCAGTAAGTGCGATCTTCTTTGTTGATGATGATCCTGAAATTCAATGACTATTGCTTTGAGGATCTGCAGAACCCAATTTGCATTCTGCAAGGCTGCAGGGAGATATGTAATAAGGTTTATCAAAAGATTCGTCGACTGTTGATTTATATGCTATCATTGAGTGAACAAGGAGGCCGCGTGAGCGATCATTCAATACCGAAACTGTATCACAGGTATTTCGTGGAAAAACAAGACGAACGGCGACAGCTGTTCGAAGTTGTTGCGGACAGATATCATCCGCAGAAAGGCATCTATCCCGGTTCGTTCGTTCATATCACCCCGTCATTGTTCATAAGCGAAATGACCTATATCGATAGTGACAGAAGACTTTCTGCCTTCTTTGAGGATTCTAAAGTCAGAGAGTTCATTGCCGAAAACAAAGTCTATCCGCAAGACCCTGTCATAGACTGGTACCAGTCAGACTATTCGGAAAAGCTTCCTGTTCAGAAGGGAATCTTTGATGTCATGTTTTCCTTCTATGCCGGGTTTATCTCGCAAATCTGCAAAGGTTATCTGAAAGAGGGGGGGATAATAGTGTGCAACAACAGCCACGGAGATTCTTCCCTTGCATCGGTAGATAAGGATTATCAGCTGGTCGCAGTTATAAGAAGAAATACAGACAACTTTACAATCTCAAAAGAGAATCTCGATACTTACCTCATAAAAAAAGATGGAACACCCATCAACCGGGAGAAAGTAATCAAAAGGATGGTGGGGGAGAATTTCACGAAGAAGGCTTTCGCCTACATCTTCAGGTATCAGCCGAAATCATGACTTTCACTGAAATGAGGTACATTTCCTTAGAATACTAGACTCAAACTATTGTTAAAGCGTGAAAAATCAATGAATGAGAGTTAAAAAGAAAAAGAGTCAAAATCTTTCATAAGAAAGATTTGACTCCATGTTTTTCTAGCTCCCCCGGACGGTCCTCACAAATGAGTGAAAAGACAAAAATTGTCCATACAGTAGAAAATTTCAAGATTGTACCGACTGTATGCAAAGTTCTTGTCCATTCCGTTGTGCAAAAATTGTGCAACATACTAAACTCATGTAATTCCTATAAAATCTTTTCAATAGGTTACACTTGAAAATAGTTAATTTCAAGTTTTATTTTATTCTTTCCAAATTCTCTCATTATTCTAACAATATTAGGCCAAGTGATATATGAATAATTATCGCTATTATCCATTGGGATAAAATCTATTCAAAGTTTTCTTTGATGATGAAAATTAAGCTCTGGACTCAAAAAATCATAGTCATAGAATTGTTTTTCTTAATAGGGAAGGGAAAAAATATCAGATTAGTAAAAAAGTGTGGCCAGAG
>JAQQAI010000091.1 GCA_028532915.1 Sphaerochaetaceae bacterium | reverse complement strand
CTCTAGAAATACACCAAAAGGTGTATCTAAAGCGATTCAGATAATAATTATCAGATAAAGACTCTCCGTTTGGTCACTTTCGTCCGTTTTTATCCCGGATGATAATTGATACGTAGTATGTCCAAAAAAGGAGAACAATATGAATGAGAAAAAGAAAGGCGTTCTGAGCTGGTACTTCAAAAGCAATCTCTTGTACCGGATTCTGATCGGACTGGTTGCCGGGGCATTGGTGGGAATCATCTTCGGAGAGAGCATCGTATGGCTCAATCCACTCGGAAGTCTGCTGGTCAATCTTCTTAAGATGATCGTGATGCCGGTCATCCTTGCAACACTGGTAGTAGGAGCTGCGTCGATCAACCCCAAATCTCTGGGAAAGGTCGGAGTCAAGATCATTGTCTATTATATGATAACCAGTGCCTTCGCCGTGTTCATCGGACTGTTGATGGGAAACATCTTCAAACCGGGAAGAAATCTGGCTCTCTCATCCTTCGCGGAATCCGCCGGAAAAGAGCTGGTGAAGCCTAAATTCGTCGATACACTGCTGAAAATCATCCCTACCAATCCGTTCGGTTCGATTGCCAGCGGTGCGGTTCTTCCAGTCATTTTCTTCGCGATCCTTCTCGGGATAGCGATATCCTATCTGAGGATGAGTAAAGATGAAAGAATCAAAAAGAGTGCACAGACTCTTTTTGAGATCTTCGACGGCCTTGCCGAAGCTATGTATCTGATCGTCAACGGCGTACTCCAGTATGCTCCGATCGGAGTGTTCGCATTGATCGCGGTAGTGTTCGGACGTCAGGGCGCAGCTGCCATAGGACCCTTGGGAACCGTCACCATCGCGGCCTTTTTGGGATACATCCTCCATGTCGCGATCGTTTATACACTGATCTTGATGATCAGTAAGATCAGCCCGGTCAAATTCTTCAAGGCCGCACGGACTCCGATGGTCACCTCGTTTGTAACCCGAAGCAGCAGCGGAACACTCCCTGTGACGATGAAGGCGATCGATGAGAATCTGGGTGTTTCGAAGAAGGTGTATTCGTTCACTCTTCCGTTGGGTGCAACGATCAACATGGACGGAACCGCGATTTATCAGGGAGTATGTGCATTATTCATCGGTTTTGCGATCGGGATGCCCCTCTCTATCGGGCAGCAGCTTACTGTGATCCTGACTGCGGTTCTCGCTTCCATCGGTACTGCAGGAGTTCCGGGTGCCGGAGCAATCATGCTTCTGATGGTTCTTGATTCCGTCGGACTGCCTGTTGTAGCAGGATCTCCCGTCGCCGCAGCATATGCAATGATCCTTGGAATCGATGCGATTCTCGATATGGGAAGAACCAGTGTCAATGTGACCGGTGATATGGTGGGAACACTGATCGTCGCCAAGAGTGAAAAGATGGTTGATGAAAGCAAATTGTAATTCAAAAGAAAACGTCATCATCATCGGAGGAGGTGTAGGTCCCATGGCAGGTGTGGACCTGCACCGTCTCATCATAGAGAACACACCGACCGATGGAACTGACCAGGACCACCTGAGGGTCCTGCACATCTCCTTCAGCGATCTGATTGAGGACCGCACCGAATCTCTCAAGGAGAGAACTTTCGGCCTCCCAGCAGCCCATATGGCCCGCCTTATTGAACAGGCCATGGAGTTTGTCCTCGCTTACGGCTGCCGAGGCATTGCTGCGGTCCCGTGCAACACCTTTCATGCAGAACCGATATTCAACGAGTTTGCGAGATATCTTGATCATTTCGGAGACACTCTATCTATCATCAACATGATAGAGGAGACTGCCGAGGAGATAGCCTCATCAGTCCCCACAGGATCTGAGGTTGCAATCATCAGCACTACAGGAACCAGAGAATCTAAACTCTATGAGAACGCTCTGAAAAAGAGAGAGCTTGTCGCTGTGTACCCCGAAGATCAGGTTCTGATTCATCAGGCCATCTATAACGAGACGTGGGGTATCAAGGCAGCTTCTGGAAAGACTGGTGAGAATCAGGAAATTCTCTATTCTGCAATCGAGCAGCTGTATCAGTCCAGTGTATCGGCAATAATTCTCGCCTGTACCGAGATTCCTCTCGTCATCCGGGAAGACATATACAAAGGAATACCGCTGATCAATCCTGTCGATATCCTTTCCAGAGCCGTGATCAAGGCATCGTGTACTACATGATGATGCATAAGAGATGACTTCTCATTGACGGTACCAATAATTGACACTTTTTGATATACTGTTAAGTCAGTTGGAGGTCTTTGATGAATCATCATATAATTATTGCAGGATCGGGGGTCTTCGGTACCGCTCTGGCACATCGGCTGGCATGGAATACAGACAACAGGATAACCCTCTATTCGATTGAGAGCGAAGTCGTCCGTGATATCAACGAAAATCATCAGAACAGTAAATATTTCCCCGGAAGACACCTCAACGGTTCCATTTCGGCAACCGATGATATCAGCTGTGCATATGATGCCGATTACATCTTTCTGGCCATTCCTTCATCACAGATAGAAACATACACCCGAAAGATATTCCCTCATACGAACAAGGATGTCATCGTCGTAAATCTCTCGAAAGGATTGAGCGATGATGGATCCTTTCTGACCAATTCCATTCCGTTCGAGAATCTAGTCTCTCTCAAAGGACCTACCTTTGCCGTCGAACTGATAAACGGGGTACCTTCCGGGATGACCGTCGGAGGACCGCAGCGGCTGTTCCCATCTATAAAGGAAATATTCATCGATACAGGAATCTCGCTGGACTATACGAAAGATATTCACGGTGTCGAGCTGATGAGCGTTCTCAAGAACATGTACGCGATAGCAATCGGGATAGTCTCCGGACGATACAATTCGGCCAATGTCGATTTTCTCGTGATGACCAGATCTGTGAACGAGATGAGAGACATCGTCGAACTGTACGGATGTGACAAAGAGACTATTTTCACCTACTGCGGAATAGGGGATCTGGGACTCACCAGTCTTACCGACCTTTCAAGAAACAGGACTCTCGGACTTCTCATAGGAAAGGGATTTTCAAATGACCCAAAAAGTTCGACCGTCATAGAAGGACTCAGAACGATACGGCTGCTTGGAGAGCTGGTGCGCGAGAAAGGCTATGAAAGCCGGTTCACAGTTCTGGAATCTCTGTACAATCTGGTGTACGGGAATTACTCTCTGAATGACTATATCATCTCCGTCGTTTCCTGATTCCATTGGAAAAATCGTTATCTTTATAGTACGATATGAGCATCGGGGTAAGGTAAATGAATAAGACACAACTCAAAAGGATTATCGATGCGGCAGCCGGCAGGATTCCGGCAGACTGTGAATTCAAGAACGCCAGAATCGTTGACGTTTTCAATGGTGAGATCTTCGAATCATCTCTTCTCATCAAAGATGGACTGATTGCAGGCTTTAAAGGTGAAGGTTTTCCTGAAGCTCTGAAGACCTTCGACTGTGAAGGCGGTTATATCGTTCCGGGATTCATTGACTCTCATGTCCATATCGAATCCTCCCACTGCAGTCCGTCGGCCTTTGCCGATGCCGTCATTCCCTGCGGAACGACCACCGTCATCGCCGATCCTCACGAGATCTGCAATGTGAGCGGTCTTGCCGGTCTTGACTATATGCTCAAAGCGAGTGAACAGACCCCTCTGCAATCATTTTTCATGGTTCCTTCCTGTGTCCCGGCCACGGACAATGAGCATGCCGGTGCGGTGATCAAGGCTGAGGACATCGCCGGGAGAATCGGTCATGAAAGGATTCTCGGTCTCGGCGAGATGATGAATTTCCCGGGAGTCATCGCCGGTGATTCGGGGGTGTTGGACAAACTTCAGGTCGCACTGGATGAACACAAGCTCATCGACGGTCATTCTCCCGGCATCAGCGGTTCGCTTCTGGATGCATACAGCGCGGCACAGATTCACACCGACCATGAATGCGAAACAGCACAGGAGCTGACCGAGAGAATCAGAAGAGGAATGTATGTCATGCTGCGTCAGGGTTCCGCCTGTAAGAACGTTCTTCCTCTGCTTTCCGGTGTCAATCAGAGAAACCTGTCACAGTGTCTGTTCTGTACCGATGACAAGCAGCCTCACAGCATTCTTGAGGAAGGCCATATCGATTACAACTTCCGTCTTGCTGTCAGCGGCGGGATTGCACCACTCGATGCTGTCAGGATAGCTACGGTCAATGCGGCACAATGTTATTCGCTGCACGACAGAGGAGCTATTGCACCGGGACGCAGAGCCGATTTCTTCATCACCGATTCCATCGAAGAATGCAGAGCCCGCCACGTCTTCATCGGCGGACAGCTGATAGCAGAGAAAGGCGGTATGATCAAAAAGAGTCCTGCCGTGAAACCTGAAGGAGTGGACAGTTCGATCCATATCGCAGGATTTTCAAAAAAGTCTCTTGAACTTCCTTTGAAAAGTTCTCACGTAAGGGTGATCGACATCATTCCCGGCGGAGTTGTCACAGGCAAGGGAGAAGCCCGTGTACGAGTGAAGGATGGTCTATGGGAACATGATGAAAGTACAGATATTCTGAAACTTGCGGTGATCGAGCGCCATCATGCTACAGGCAATATCGGAAAGGCTCTGATCAGAGGATACGGAATGAAAGGAGGAGCCGTGGGAACCACTATAGCCCACGATTCGCACAATATCATCGTGATCGGAGACAACGACGACGACATGGTGAAGGTTGTCGAATCTCTCATCGGCATCAAAGGCGGAATATCGATGGTAAAGGACGGCAAAGTGCTGGGTACTCTGGCTCATCCGATCGGCGGGCTGATGAGTGACAGACCTCTGCAGGAGGTCCATCAACAGATGACGGCTCTTCACAAGACCGCCCGTTCACAGCTTTCGATCTCACCGGATATAGATCCGTTCATGACGCTCTCATTCATGGCCCTTCCTGTCATTCCCTCCTACAAACTCACCGATATGGGGCTGTTCGATGTGACCACATTCTCGTTCGTCCCTTTAGAGATCGATGAACAGTGACAGAAAGGAAAAGGATACATATGTGATCAAAGCGGCTCCCAACGGAGTCGCTACCCATCCGGCGGCAATCTTCAGCAGCAGACCACGCCGTATAGAATGCCACCCCTTCCTTGCGGCGGCTATACCGAGAACAGCTCCCACCGAAGATTGTGACTGGCTCACCGGTATAAGGGGAAAGGAGGGAAGCCCTCTGTGCTGAAGGAACTGTGAGAGCGACTGCGAGGAGAACAGAAGCAGCACAAGAGCGCTGGAGATCACCACCACAAAAGCCGAAACAGCATACAGTTCAAACAGAGAATTGCCCATTGTGATCATCACTCTTTTGGAGAAGGTGATGATACCCGCTCCTATCGCCAGCGATCCTAAGAAGAACAGCTGTGTGGACAGGCGGGGAAAGAAAGGCAATAAGGTTACCTGGGCTTTCTCGAACGGGAATATGAACAGTCCGACAACATTCGCGATGTTGTTTGCGCCCAGTGCGAAAGCTCCCGCAGCACCGGCGATGAAAAGAAGTATCCGGTTATAATGATCTATCATCAGCAGATGAATGCGCATGTGGTTTATAATCCATCTTATCGCCGCATAGAGAGCGAAGGAGATGAGGAAGGCCAGAAGAGGACTGTAGACCCAAGTCAGAGCTATTTTCGATACGCTCTCCAGGTGAAGAGGTTCATGGAAAAAGAGATTTGAGGCGACAATCGCTCCTATGATCGCCTGACTGGTTGATACAGGCAGGCCCAGACGGGTCATAAGCATGACTGTGATTCCCGCACTCAGCAGGACGATCGAAGCTGCAAGGAGAGAATCAATATTGCCGAGTGAATTGAGCCCTTCACTGGAACCCTCACCCAAAAGGACGGCACCTGCTATGACACACACTGATGATACCAGCGCCGCACTGCGGAAGCTGATCATCTTTGTACCTACCGCGGCACCGAAGACGTTTGCAGCATCATTTGCTCCCAAAGACCATCCCATGAACAAGGCTGTCAAAAAAAACAGGTACATCATCATCAGGCCCCTTATCAGAGTCAGACCATCCGCTTAAGCGCGAAAATGATCAGGTCTCTGGCGATATCTTCGGCAAGATCCGACAGAGAACATATCTGCCTGTTGAACTGCGACAGCTGCATCTTCTCGGAAAGTGAGTATGAGGATTCCAAAGAGAATATTTCCCTTTCTATTCTCTCCCCTATCGCATCGACTTTCTCTTCACATCTGATGACGGCCAGTGCCCGGTTTTCCACAAGCGACGGCTGGCGGAAGAAAACCGAAGCCGTTTCGATAAGGGCCTTCATCGACTCGCAGTTTACCGTCACCAATGAAATGATCCCGTCAGAAAGCGACGGTGAAAAGAGGGGCCGCTGGATCGAAAGCTGGACCAGAAGCTGCTTCGAAGAATCGATGATGTTATCAAGATCATTGATGAATCGAAAGACATCTGCACGTGTATCTGGTATCAGCATGAATGCATACAGATCGTGTTTGACCTTCTTGAGAAGTTCATCTGCTTCATGCTCTATCACACTTACTTTTTTGAGATATTCGGTGAACGTGTTCTCATCCGAGCTCAGATAGCTTTCCAGGGCCTTGTGAAAATAGGTGGAAGAATCACCGATAAGCTGTAAAAACGAATCGATATTACTCATCAGCATTTTGTTTTTACCGGTAAACAGTTTCATTCACACTCCCTCTCTATTTCGAGGATACCCCTTCTGGTTAAGCATTGCAAACAGAGATTCAGAGAAGAAGATCATCGAACAATCTGAAAAAACGGGCGGTATCGATACCCGTGGTGACAAAGACTGAGCTATTTATGGAATCTGCTGCTTTCAAATTCCCGTACCATTCATCATAAGAACAGGTGACCGAGACATCCATCAGATTCCCGCTGAACATCCGCGGGTCTATGGCGTAGGCGATACACACGGCATCATGGATGATCGGATCCTCAAGTCCGTTATGGGCATAGGCTTTCTGGTAAAAACGCAAAGAGGTACACATCATCCGGATAACCTGATTCTCGACCTGTTCGTATCGCTTCAGCCGATCTTCACTGATACGAACTCTGGAGGTCACATCCAGAGGAACCAGGACGACAGGGGCACCGCTTGAAAGGACGATCTGCGCAGCTTCTCCGTCATAAAAGAAATTGAATTCCGCATGAGATGTTACATTTCCGCCCTTTAACGCTCCTCCCATGATCACAAGGGAATCGATAAGACCGATGATATCGGGAGCGATCGAGAAAGCGAGAGCGATATCTGTAAGAGGTCCTGTTGCGATCACGGTAATCTCGTGAGGATTGGCGCGTATCGTTTCGATCAGAAAGAGTACCCCGTGCAGAGTTTCCCCCTTCTTTTCGAGAGGAGGAAAAACGACCCCGCCGAGCCCGTCCTCACCGTGAATATGGGGTGCACAATGGGGTTTCTTAACCAGCGGTGCAGCAGCACCGGCGAATACAGGTACATCAAGCTGAAGCTGCTGACATACCGAAAGGGTGTTGTTCATAGTTTTCGTCAGAGGCTGATTGCCTGCTGTCGCGATAACCCCCTCGATCTTAAGACTCTCACTTTTTGCCGCCATGATGGTGGCAACCATATCGTCGATACCGGTATCAACATCCAATATCACTCTCTTTATCATAATGAATCTCCTGATCACATGGTAGATAAAAGAGCGAAGCCTTGTCCATACTGTCACATTGCTTCTTTTGCTGTTTCTTTATAAGATGTTTTGAGTCGAAATTCGTATCGGGGAGAGAGCATGGAGCAGACGAAACGGAAAAAAAACCAGCTATGGATCTTATTCTATTCAACGTTACGTCTGAGTGCGTTCACCATCGGCGGAGGGTATGTGATCGTTCCTCTTATGCGTACTCTGTTCGTTGATAACTACGGGTGGATTGATAAAGAGGAGATGCTCGATATCATAGCCATCGCCCAATCATCACCCGGGCCCATCGCCGTGAACACTTCGATTCTCGTCGGATATAAGATCAAAGGGTTCAAAGGGGCCCTGGTCACACTTTTGGGAACCATCCTGCCTCCTATGATTCTGCTGAGTCTTCTATCCCTGGTCTACACTCGTATCAAAGAGAATGTCATCGTAGAGAGCCTTCTGTTCGGAATGGGGATAGGCGTAGCCGCGGTAATCCTTCATGCGGTGTTCGTGATGGCTAAGGCTGTCACTTCAAAACGGGAAATTCTTCCGGTGATTATCATGATATTGACCTTCATCCTCAGCTATGTGGTCAACATATCGATCATCTATGTACTGCTGACCGGAGCTGTCATCGGACTGATCCATTACTACCGGTCGCTGAAAGGAGGGGAATGACTATGCTTCTCGACCTTTTCATCAGCTTCTTTCAGGTTGGACTTTTGAGTTTCGGAGGAGGCTACGCTGCACTCCCTCTCATCCAGAACCAGATAGTGAATGTACATGCCTGGATCGATGTGACCGAATTCGCCGACATCGTCACCATCAGTCAGATGACTCCCGGACCGATTGCGCTGAATGCGGCTTCGTTCGTAGGATCAAAGATGTGCGGAATACCGGGGACTGTGGTGGCTACCGCGGCAGTAGTGACCGCACCGCTCATCATCTCCCTCACCCTGGCTTATTTCTATTTCAAGTACAGGCAGCTTGATGTGATGAAAGGTATCCTGTACGGTTTACGTCCCACCGTGGTTTCTCTCATCGCTTCCGCCGGCTTGTCTATCCTTCTGCAGGTGCTCTTTAATTCCGCAACCTTCCCGATAGACCCCGAACAGCTGTCATTCATCTCTCTCGCACTGTTCATCATCGCGTTCACAATCCTTCTGTTCAGAAAACTGAGCCCGATTCTGGTAATTCTTCTCAGCGGAGGGGCCTATCTGACAATCACTCTTTTTCTCACGTAACATGGGATTTTAAGACTGCATAATATCAAACGAATCATAAATTCATGTTTTTAGCACGATTTTCCTGCGATTTTTTTCTAAATTTGTAGCAAAATTAATAAATAGGTCTTTACATAATGGAATAACATTATTATTGTTATGACATGGACGTTGGAAAAGCAATTCGAGATCTAAGACTTAAAGCTGGATACTCTCAGGACAAACTGGTCGCACAGACCGGCATCTCCAGAAGTCAGCTTTATTTCATTGAATCAGGAAGATGTGTTCCAAGAATAGAGACAATTGAAAAGATCGCAAACATACTTCAAATGAAGGTTTCCGATGTTATCATATATGCAGAAACTAATTATCCTACTGAACAGTAAATCTATAATATAGACCATCTGCAGATACTATTCTTGAAGAAACATATACTTTGGTCGCATCTGATACTACACGCATTTTAAACATGTGTGTAGTTTTTTTATTCTGCTGTTTCCCGGCAGCTTCACAGTACCATCACAAACATATGTTATACTTAAAATTTTGACCGTAGATTCTATTACATATACTATAAATGTTATATATTTGTCTTCTTAATTATACGCATCAAACTAGTATTATTTTTTCACACTGTTAAGACAGGGCGGCAAACTGGAGTACATTTGAACATGCGGGATGTACTGATAAGACACTAAACTTTTTTTCAAAATAGAATCTGTTTGGGAACTCTGACTGCTGCTTCTTGATTCGGGAAATTCGTTTATAATTTCTTTTTCTGCTCATTCAGACATTTGCATCTTCCATGTTCGAGATAGGAGAATCCTTCTATGGTTTTCCCTACACAGGGAGAAAGAAGAGTAAAAAGGTCCGTATCATACCCGACACGGACCTTTTCATCATTTCAATACCTTTTTATATCTCTACCTCATCGATCATATCTTCGATGGAAGATCCGGGAGCAACCATCGGAAAGACTTTGTTGTCTATCGGTATCTCACAGTCGATGACAACCGGAGTGCCGTAACTGAAAGCTTCATCCAACACTGTCTTCGGATCGTCCTGTTCGGTGAGTTTCATTCCTTTGACTCCATAGGCCTGAGCAAGAGCGATCCAGTCGATTTCGGTATCAAGTGTCGTTTCGGCATAACGGTTATCATAGAAGAATGTCTGCCATTGACGCACCATACCCAGTGTATGATTGTTCATGATGAGGATGATCACGGGGAGTCTGTACCGTGAAATGGTAGCGAGTTCATTGCAGTTCATCTTGAACGAACCGTCACCGGCCACATTCACTACCCTCCTTTTCAGGTCTCCGAACTGGGCACCTATGGCAGCTCCTGTTCCATAGCCCATCGTACCCAGACCGCCTGAGGTAAGGAATTTCCCGGCAGGGGTATGACGGTAGAACTGTCCCGCCCACATCTGATGCTGACCGACTTCGGTAACGATCACAGTATCATCAGGAGCGACCTCCCTCAGTGCCGTGAGAACCTCGTAAGGTCTTTTCGTCTCCCCTGCAATACGCATAGCGTGTTCTACCTTCCATCTGGCAATCTGCTTCATCCACTGGGTGTGGGTAATATCTTCTTTCTGCAAGGTATTGAGCGCCTCGAGAATCTCCTTTACATTTCCGATCACATGATGATGTGTGGCTATGTTCTTATTGATCTCTGCAGGATCCACATCTATATGAAGGATCCTGGCATTCTTTGCGAATTCGCTCGCCTTGCTGATCACCCTGTCAGAAAAACGGGCACCGATGACTATCAGCAGATCACAGTTCGAAACTGCGATGTTCGATACCCGCGATCCGTGCATTCCTATCATTCCGCAGAACCTGGGATCTGCAGAGTCGATGGCTCCGTAGGCCATCAGAGAGACTCCAGCAGGAATATCGAAATGATCAAGGAACTGTTTTACCTCACCTTGAGCCTTCCCCAGCATCACACCTCCTCCGAGATATGCCATGGGGTTCTTCGCATCCCGGATCATTTTCACGGTCTTTTCCAGGTCCCGGCTCGTATACTTGTTGGTAAATGTCGCGTCAAGGTTGATTTTCTCTTCTTTATACTCGCAGATATCGGAGGTGATATCTTTTGGAACATCGATGAGAACCGGTCCGGGTCTTCCCGACCGCGCTATATCGAAAGCTTCTCTGATGATGAATGCCAGGTCCTTCACATCCTTCACGATATAATTGTGCTTGGTTATCGGCATCGTTATACCGCTGATATCGACCTCCTGAAAGCTGTCCTTCCCCAGAAGGGAGGTAGGTACATTTCCCGTGATCGCTACCATAGGGATCGAATCCATGTAGGCCGTAGCCAATCCGGTGACAAGGTTAGTGGCGCCGGGACCGCTGGTTGCAAACACTACTCCGACCTTTCCTGTCACTCTCGCATATCCATCCGCAGCATGAGAGGCACCTTGTTCATGACTTGTCAGAATATGATTGATCTCATGTCTGTGCTTGTATAGAGAATCGTATATATGCAGGACAGCCCCTCCGGGAAATCCGAATACAGTGTCGACCTTCTGCTCTTTCAGACAAGCAATGATTATCTCTGCTCCACTTAATTTCATGTGTCACCTCCGTCAATTCTAATCGGCGAATACAGCTCCAGTGGCCGCACTAGTCACCATCTTTGCGTACCTGCCAAGGTACCCGGTCGTTATGGGAGGAACAGGAGCACTCCATCCCTCTTTCCGTTTTTCCAGTTCCTCTTCAGCTACGAGAAGATTCAGCGTTCCTTTGTTGATATCGATCTCGATCAGATCACCTTCTTTGACAAAGGCAATGGGTCCACCTTCTGCCGCTTCGGGACTGATATGACCGATCGAGGCTCCGCGGGTGGCGCCGCTGAATCGTCCGTCGGTAATGAGAGCGACATCCTTATCAAGTCCCATCCCCGCTATCGCAGATGTCGGTCCGAGCATTTCCCGCATTCCGGGTCCGCCTTTAGGGCCTTCATATCTGATCACCACAACATCGCCTTTTTTGATATGTCCTCTCTTGATCGCCTGACTCACAGCTTCTTCCGATTCGAAGACCCGGGCCGGACCCGTATGTGTGAGCATCTCGGGAGCGACTGCAGACCGTTTTACAACAGCCCCGTTCGGTGCGAGATTCCCTTTCAATACCGCGATTCCTCCCGTTTCGCTGTAGGGGGTCTCGGCATGTCTGATCACCTCGCTGTTATAGTTGACAGCACCGGCAATCTGTCCTCCGATACTCTTTCCCGATACGGTGATACATTCGGTATGAATGAGATTCTTCTTGTGCAGTTCGGCCATAACAGCCATCACGCCGCCGGCTTCATACAGATCTTCGATATGATAGGGACCTGCAGGAGCAAGATGACACAGATTGGGCGTCCTCTTGCTGATCTCGTTGGCGCTGAAGATGTCGAGGTCGACCTTCGCTTCATGAGCTATGGCCGGGAGATGAAGCATGCTGTTGGTAGAGCACCCCAGAGCCATATCAACGGCCAGAGCATTCTCGAATGCTTCGGCGGTCATGATCTTCGACGGAGTGATATTCTTCTCGAGAAGCTCGATGATCTTATAACCGGCCTCCTTGGCAAGACGGTCGCGTTCGGCATAAACGGCCGGGACGGTCCCGTTTCCGGGCAGTCCCATCCCCAGAGCCTCTGTGAGACAGTTCATGCTGTTTGCAGTGAACATTCCCGAACATGACCCGCAGGTCGGGCATGCACTGTTCTCTATCGCAAGCAGCTCAGCATCACTCATCGTTCCGGCATTATGGGCACCTACCGCCTCAAAAACGGTCGTAAGGTCTATAGAACACTCTTTCTTACCGGGAACACGTCCGCTGAGCATAGCTCCGCCGGAAACGAATATTGTAGGAATATCGATCCGGGCGGCAGCCATGAGCATGGCGGGAACGATCTTATCACAGTTCGGGACCATCACGATCGCATCGAAAGGGTGAGCTGTCGCCATGATCTCGATCGAATCGGCGATCAGTTCGCGTGATGCGAGGGAGTATTTCATGCCTTTGTGTCCCATAGCGATTCCGTCACAGACTCCGATGACTCCGAAATCGAGCGGTGTACCTCCGGCGAGTCTCACTCCCGATTTCACAGCATCGACGATCCTGTTCACATGGACATGCCCGGGTATGATCGAGTTCGCTGAATTCGCAATCCCGATGAGAGGTCCTTTTATCTCACGGTCGCTCAGACCGAGAGCTTTCATCAGTGATCGATGCGGAGCCTTATCCACACCGGTTTTCATACTGTCGCTTCTCATATTTTCACCCCGCTCTCTGGTTTCTTCGTATACTCTCTGAATGCCGTGAGCAGTTTCATCGTGATCTCACCGGCATATCCGTCTCCGATATTTTGTCCGTCAAGCACTGTGAGAGCGATGATCTCGGCAGCAGTTCCGGTCAGAAAAGCTTCATCACAGTTAAGCAGATTGAAATGTGTGAACGGTTCTTCCTTGACAGGATAACCCAGATCACGTGCTATCGCTATCACCGCCTGTCGGGTAATTCCATCCAGAGTACCAAGATAAACGGGAGGTGTCCAGATAACACCGTCTTTGATCATGAAAATATTGTCGCCTGTACATTCTGTTACGAGTCCCTCTTCATTGAGCATGAGAGCCTCGTCAGCCTCAGAGCGGTGTGCTTCGATGGAAGCGAGAATATTGTTAAGATAGTTCAGGCTCTTTATCTGAGGATCCACGATCGTGGCCTTATTCCTTCTGAGACTGCTTGTGACGACTTTCAGGCCGTTTCTGTAAGCCTCTTCGGGATAAAGGGCGACCTGTCCGGCTATGCAGAACAGTCGGGGACCGTGAGCCTTGGCATTGGGATACAGTCCGAGTCCGTCGGCACCTCTGGTACACACGAGTCTGATATATCCGTCGACAATATTGTTCTTTCTGCACGATTCGAGAACGACTTCCCGAATTTCCTCAGAAGTCAGAGGGAGAGTGAGGTGAATGGCTTTGGCGGCGCTGAGAAAACGCTTCAGGTGTTCATCCAATTTAAAGACAGCTCCATTGTAGGCTCTGATTCCTTCGAAGATTCCGTCACCATAAAGCAGACCGTGATCGAGTACAGGAATCTTCGCTTCACTCATCGGCACGAACTCACCATCCAGATAGACTAATTGCTCACTCATAATTTTCTCCTCATCTTTTCATTTCAATCTTATTTTTTATTGGGATTCTCTATCGATTCAGCGATCAGAGATCCCATCTTTTTCGTTCCTACCAGAGTGGTTCCCTCACTGTAGATATCCCCTGTGCGGTAGCCCTGTTCGAGGACACTGCTTACTGCCGTCTCTATCGCATCAGCCTCTTTTGGGAGGGAGAATGTGTAGCGGAGCATCATCGCGATCGAAAGGATCGTCGCAATCGGGTTCGCCTTATCCTGCCCGGCGATATCTGGAGCCGATCCGTGAATAGGTTCGTACATCCCGAAATTATCCTGCTGCAATGAAGCCGAAGGAAGCATACCGATACTTCCCGTGATCATCGATGCCTCATCGCTCAGAATGTCACCGAACATGTTGGTGGTGAGAATCACATCAAACTGACTTGGATCTCTGACCAGCTGCATCGCGGCGTTATCGACATACATATGATTGAGCTGTACTTCAGGATATTCACGGCTCATTTCAATGACAACTTTTCTCCACAGGCGGGAGTTTTCCAGAATATTCGCCTTGTCGACACTGGTGACCTTCTTATTTCTCTTCATTGCCGTCTCGAAGGCTATCCTCGCTATCCTTTCGATTTCAGGCCTTGTATATTTCATAGTGTCATAGGCGCTGTCACCGTCATCACTCAGTTTTCTTTCACCGAAATAGATACCGCCGGTCAGTTCTCTGACGACCATGATATCAAGGCCGCCGGCGATCAGTTCACTTTTCAGAGGGCATGCTTGTGCAAGCTGGGGATAGAGGATGGCAGGTCGCAGATTGCAGAAGAGCCCGAGCTCTCCTCTCAACCCTAAAAGAGCCTGTTCCGGACGCTTGTCCCCGCTCAGGCCGTCCCATTTGGGACCGCCTACCGCTCCGAGAAGAACCGCCTGTGCATCTTTGCACCCGAGCAACGTAGATTCGGGCAGCGGAACACCTACCGAATCGAGAGCACTTCCGCCGGCCAGATAGAATGAGAAATCGAGCCTGTGACCGAATTTCATCGCGACTTCGCCGAGAACTTTCAAACCTTCACTTACGATATCAGGACCGATCCCGTCTCCGGGGATCACAGCGATCTTCAACTTCATTGCGCGATCTCCTTCTTGAGATAGTTGACCAGTCCGTCATTCGCGATCATCTCCTGGATGAAGGGAGGAAACGGTTCGGACTGAAAACAGACTCCGGTCGTCTCGTTGCAGATCCTTCCGGTAGCAAAGTCGATATCGACGACATCTCCTGCTTTTATGCCTTCGACAGCTTCAGGACATTCAAGGATGGGAAGCCCGATATTGATCGAGTTGCGGTAGAAGATCCTTGCAAAAGAGGATGCGATTACACATGAGATCCCGGCGGTCTTTATTGCAAGAGGAGCATGTTCGCGTGAAGAACCGCATCCGAAGTTCTTGTTCGCGACCATGATATCGCCTTCTTCCACCTTGTTGACGAATTCCTTGTCGATATCTTCCATACAGTGACTTGCCAGTTCTTTGGCATCCGATGTGTTCAGATAGCGTGCGGGGATGATGACATCGGTGTCGACGTTATCTCCGTATCTAAAAGCTTTACCATGTGCGTTCATCTACTCATTCTCCTTAACTGTTTCTGGGTTTGTGATATATCCGGTAAGCGCCGATGCCGCTGCGACTGCAGGGCTCGCGAGATAGACCTCACTTCCGGGATGTCCCATTCTTCCGACGAAGTTCCTGTTCGTCGTTGCGATAGCCCTTTCGTTCTCGGCCAGTATCCCCATATGTCCTCCGAGACACGGGCCGCATGTCGGTGTCGATACTGCGACTCCGGCTTCGACGAAGATCTTGAGGAGTCCTTCCTCCATCGCATCAAGATATATCTGCTGAGTGGCGGGGAATACGAGGGCACGGATACCGGGTGCGACCTTCTTCCCTTTGAGAATCTCAGCGGCTACTCTCAGATCGCTGATGTGTCCGTTGGTACACGAACCGATCACTACCTGATCAACTTTGACTTTTCCGACCTCATCGATGGTTCTCGTGTTGTCCGGAAGATGAGGGAAGGCGACAGTCGGTCTGATGGTGCTCAGGTCGATCTCGAACACCTCTTCGTACTCGGCATCCTCATCGGCTTCAACGATGACCGGAGTCTTCATGTTGTGCTCTTTCAGATAATCGAGTGCAACCTGATCCACAGGGAAGATCCCGTTCTTCGCTCCTGCTTCGATAGCCATGTTACAGATGGTGAAACGGTCATCGATCGAAAGTGATGCGACACCGGGACCGCTGTACTCCATCGATTTATAGAGCGCGCCGTCCACGCCGATCATTCCGATAATATGAAGGATGACATCCTTTCCCGACACCCATTTCTGCAGCGAACCTGTAAGGTGAAATTTCATTGCCTGCGGAACCTTGAACCATGCTTTGCCGGTTGCCATTGCTCCGGCCATATCCGTGGAACCCACACCTGTCGAGAAGGCACCGAGAGCACCGTAGGTGCATGTATGGCTGTCGGCTCCTATGATGAGGTCACCGCTGTTGACCAGTCCCTGTTCAGGAAGAAGTGCATGTTCTATTCCCATCTTCCCGATCTCGAAGTAGTTCTCGATCTCTTTGTCACGGGCAAAGTCTCTGATCATCTTGCATTGTGTCGCTGCCTTGATATCCTTGTTGGGAGCGAAATGGTCGGGAACTATCGCGACTTTCGATTTATCAAAAACCTCTGTAACACCAAACTTCTTAAATTGGTTGATAGCGACAGGACTTGTGATGTCGTTTCCCAATACCAGATCAAGATCTGCCATAATCAGTTGTCCACTCCGGACTGAATCTACATTCGCGTGGTGGGCAAGAATCTTTTGAGACATGCTCATGCTCATACGTGTTCTCCTTTGGTATGTGTTGATGAGGGGATAACCCCTTCTTTCATTAATCTATATTCGATCGAATCCACCAGTGCCATCCAGCTCGCCTCGATGAGGTCGGTGGAAACACCTACGGTAGACCAGGAACATTCTCCGTCGGTCGTCTCTATAAGAACGCGGACGGTAGCTGCAGAAGCGTTCAGCGAATCAAGTACACGAACCTTATAGTCGCTCAGATGAATCTGTGAAAGCTGGGGATAGAAATTATTGAGTACTTTTCTCAATGCCTTGTCCAGAGCGTGAACGGGACCGTCTCCCTGTGCTACTTCTATGGCACTTTCCTTGTTGACAAAGACTTTTACTACTGCCGTATGAGAAGTCTCCGTCTGACCGTTATTGGGCATCTCCCCGAAAGTCTTATAATGATCGAGGGTGAAAAACGGAGTATATTTTCCGAGATGCTTCGCTATGATCAGCTCGAACGAACTTTCGGCTCCCTCAAACTGATAACCGCTCATCTCAAGTCTCTTGAGAGAATCGATGATCCTTTTGGTCTCGGGAGCATCCTTTTCGAGGTGCGGGGCATATTTTTTTATCTGCTTGAGTATCGTGGCACGTCCGGAGACTTCACTCATCAGCACCCTTCGTTCATTTCCGACAAGTTCCGGCTGTATATGCTCGAACGAACGGGGATTCTTCCCTATCCCGTCGATATGCATTCCTCCCTTGTGGGTGAAGGCACTTCTTCCGACGTAGGCTGTACCGTGCGGTATCGAAACATTCGCAATCTCGGAAAGAGAGTGTGCGGTCAATGTAAGGTGGCTGAGAGCTTCTGGTGAGATCACATCATAACCCATCTTCAACTGCAGAGAAGGTATTATGGTAGAAAGGTTGGCATTCCCGCAGCGCTCTCCGAAGCCGACCAGAGTTCCCTGAACCGATCTGGCTCCGTTTTCGACCGCGATCAGCGAGGATGCATCCGCACACGAGATATCGTTGTGAGCGTGTATTCCGATCTCGACACCTTCGAACATGTCGACTATTCTACGGGTAATACTTCCTATGAGCGAGGGGACCGTTCCTCCGCGGGTATCGCACAGAGCGATACTCACAGCACCGGCATCCACAGCGGCTCTGATCGTCTCGATCGCATATTTCTCGTTTTCGATGTATCCGTCGTAGAAATGCTCCGCATCGAAGATGACCTTCTTATTGCAGCTTGTCATATATGCTACCGTATCGCTTATCATCGCGAGATTCTCTTTCAGGGTCGTTCTGATGATATCTGTCACCTGAAAGTCCCAGCTCTTGCCGAAGATCGAAACGTAGGGAGTATCAGCGGTCAGCAGTGATGCGAGATTCGCATCATCAGACGCCTTGGTGTTTCTTCTTCTTGTAGAACCGAAGGCGACCAGCTTCACGCTTTTGAGATCCAAAGAAGAAACTTCTCTGAAAAATTCAAGGTCCTTGGGATTAGAGCCGGGATTTCCGGCTTCCACGTATTCTATCCCCAGATCGTCAAGAAGCTGAACGATCTTGAGTTTATCGAGGACTGAGAAGCTGATTCCTTCTCCCTGAGCTCCGTCTCTCAGCGTGGAATCGAAGATCGAGACTTTCGGTCTTTTGTGATCATTCATCGCTTCCTCCTTTGCTGACATCTTCTTTCACCGTTCCTGTCACCTTCATATCACGCATCAAAGCATCTTCGGGAAGTGTGATCCAGTCTTTCACCTTAGATCCTGCAATACTCTCGTCGGCGGCTGACTCTCTGTTCTCCACCATTCTGTTCACCGCACTCAGCAGGGAAAGCAGACTGGCTTCGATGACGTCGGTAGAGACTCCCCTCCCGCGGTAATTCCCGTTGTTATCACTGATTTTCACCAGAACCTCACCAAGAGCATCCCGATGTTCGGTGACAGCTCTGAGCTGGTAGTCTTCCAGCACATAAGAATGCTTGATGATTTTCTCGACAGCCTTGAAACAGGCATATACCGGGCCGGTAGCCATCTCGACAGCCTGAAACTTCTTCCCGTTGCGTTTGAGTGTGACGCAGGCTGTAGCCGTCATCAGGTTCCCGCTGTTCACGACGAAGTTGTCGAGTTCGTATATCTGAGGACCGGCCTGTGTTCCACTTTCCATGAGGGCGATGAGGTCCCGGTCGGTAATCTCTTTCTTCTTGTCGGCGATATTCTTGAAGTCAGCGAACAGTTTGGCACTGAGAGATGCATCGAGAGTGTATCCGAGTTCCTGCATCCTGTGGTTGAATGCATGCTGTCCGGAATGCTTACCCAATACCATCGTGGTCTTCTTCAACCCGATCGATTCGGGAGTCATGATCTCATAGGTTCGGGAGTTCGCCAGCATCCCGTGCTGGTGTATTCCCGACTCATGAGCGAAGGCGTTCGCTCCGATGACAGCCTTGTTCGGGGCTATAGGGACTGTCGTTATATTAGACAGCAGGCGCGACGTATTGTACAACTGGGTTGTATCGAGGTTATAGGTCATATCGTACAGATCAGACCGGGTTCTCAAGGCCATCACGACCTCTTCCACCGCGGCATTACCTGCCCGTTCACCTATCCCGCCGATAGTGCATTCCACCTGGGACGCTCCCGCCTCCAATCCTGCGAGCGTGTTGGCCACGGCAAGACCGAGATCATTATGACAGTGAACGGAGATCTGGGCCTTATCGATATTGGGAACATTGTTCATGACATACGAGATGAACGAACCGAACTCATCAGGAGTCGTGTATCCGACAGTATCGGGAAGGTTGATGATCGTAGCGCCCATATCGATGACTTTTTCAACAACGGTGCACAGATAATCTTTATCGCTGCGGGTGGCATCTTCGGCCGAGAATTCGACCTCGGGGGCCAGATTTCTGGCATATTTGACCATATCGACGGCCTGTTCAAGGGCACGCTGTTCGCTCATCTTCAGCTTATATTGAAGATGAAGAGCACTTGTGGCGATGAAGGTGTGGATCCTTGGCCTTTTCGCTTCTTTCACAGCTTCCCAGGCTCTGTCGATATCCTTGGGGAGCGCACGGGAGAGGGAGGCAACCGTCGAGTTCTCGATGACGCGCGAGATAGCTCTCACGCTTTCAAAATCTCCCGGACTTGCAATGGCAAAACCGGCCTCTATGACATCCACCTTCAATAGTTCAAGCTGCCTGGCGAAACGAACCTTCTGTTCCAGATTCATCGAGTATCCCGGAGCCTGTTCTCCATCCCGTAATGTCGTATCAAAGACTGTAATCGTTCTTGCCATATTCTCCCTCATCGTTGTATATAGGATTTCTTCTTGTTCTTTATTTCTTCAGCCAGCTCATCAGTTTTCTCAACCGGTTACCGGTAGTCTCAAGCAGACTTTCGCTTCCGATTCTTCTTTTCGCATTGAAATATGGTCGTTTGACCTGATTCTCCAAAAGCCAGTTCCTGGCGAATGTGCCGTCCTGAATCTCGCCGAGAACTTTCTTCATCTCCGCTTTCGTATCATCGGTGATGATCCTGTCTCCGGTGACATAATCGCCGTATTCCGCAGTGTCGCTGATAGAGTATCTCATGTATGACAATCCGCCCTGATTGATCAGGTCGACGATCAGTTTCATCTCATGGCAGCATTCGAAATAAGCCATCTCCGGCTGATATCCGGCTTCAACTAGGGTATCGAATCCAGCTTTGATCAGAGCTGAGACTCCGCCGCATAGGATAGCCTGTTCCCCGAACAGATCGGTCTCCGTCTCTTCTTTAAAGGATGTTTCGAATATTCCGGCTCTTCCTGCTCCGAGTCCTGCAGCATAAGCGAGAGCGACCTTCATAGAATCTCCTGAAGGATCCTGATGGACGGCGACAAGAGAAGGTACACCTTTTCCTTCCTGGAACTGTGAACGCACTGTGTGACCCGGGCCTTTAGGAGCGATCATGATCACATTGATATCATCAGCCGGGACGATCTGTCCGAAATGGATATTGAATCCGTGAGCGAATGCGATGTAGTTGCCTTTTTCCAGACCTGGAAGAATCTCATTCTGGTAGATTGTTCCTGCCTTCTCATCATTGACGAGCATCATGATGACATCAGCCTCTGCTGCTGCATCTCTCGTGTTCAACACGCGCAAACCAGCTTCTTCTGCAATCTGACGTGAAGGCGATCCCTCATAAAGACCGACGACAACATCCATGCCTGACTCACTGAGATTCAAAGCATGCGCGTGACCCTGGCTGCCGTAGCCGATGATCGCAACTTTCTTGTTCTTGAGGACACTCATGTCCACATCGCTTTCATAATACATTGTACTCATTTGATTGCTCCTTTCATCCCTTTATCTGAAATTATTGATGATTCACCATTGATTGCGAGCCGCGTTCCATCGCCGTCATACCGGTACGGACCAGCTCTGTGATCCCGTACGGTCTGATGAGATGGAGGAAGGAGGATACTTTATCCATCGTTCCGGTTATTCTCATGGTGAGAGTAGTCTCACTCACATCCATGATTTTCGCTTTGAAGATTTCCGACAGCTCAACGACGGCTGCGCGGGTTTTGGAGGTGGTATGCACTTTGACCAGAACAAGTTCAGTCTGAATAGAACCCTGCATAGTCAGTTCGACAACCTTGATCACATCATGCAGTTTCTCGACCTGTTTCTCGATCTGCTCCACGATCTGTCTGTCACCGGTCACAACGATCGTGATTCTGCTGATCGTGTGAGTCTCGGTCTCACCGACAGAAAGGCTGTCGATGTTGTATCCGCGGCGGCTGAAAAGCCCCACGACCCGGGACAAAACTCCCGGATGGTTATTTACCAGGATTCCCAGTGTATACCTTTGCATTTTATGCTCCTCCTTCAAAATTTCGCGGTGCTTAGATATGACTCTGAGGTACACCGATATGCCGTGAAGGAAACTCCCCACGGCTGCACCAATATCGGCGTACCGTGAGTTAGAGAATAATAAGGCTTACTAGAATAATTACAGATAGTATAGAGGCAACTGGGAGAACAGAAAGAGGAAGGTATGTGAAAGAAGGTATAACAACACTCATACCACTATTGGAATATGAATTGGGGTATAAGCTGTTTCTTTCAGTTCCGGACGAACTCACAAGTGGCACCTCGTTATAAAATATTGTTTTTGTTGTATACGTCAATAGAATAAAAGTCAACAGTAAAGATGAAATTTAATAAATATTTATACATAATTTATACATTCAAAGCGCACAAAAGCTAGTTGAGTCGGATTTTGGTGGTCTGATCGCTGATCATTAGGTACACTGAGATGATGAGACGCAACACCGCCGCAGTCAGCCGGTCCTTGAAGAATTCCTCACTGTTTACACGATTGTTTCTATCATTCTTCTTCGTCATGCTTATTCCCCTGTTCTTTCTGGCTGTTGCCCACATAGCTCTGGGTAACAACGCCCTCCACAACACCCTTGTCCAGCAGAGTGAGAACAATATAGACATCGCAGGAGAACGGATGCAGCATCTGATCGATGACTACCGCCACAAGGCCTATCAGATAAGTACAGATGACCAGATCAGATCCGTGGTCCGGCATCAGAAGGTTTCCGGAGGAGAGATCTTCGAACGGCTTTTTTCGATCATGAGCGGAGATACCTACCTGGCGACGGCCTCGGTAGTATCGAAAGACGGCAAGGTCCGGCTTTCCACCCATCTGTTCCCTGAACAGTACGACATACGGTATCACAGCAATGAGACGACACCGTTTTTCGAAGTGAACCGCCTCGATGAGAAAAATTCGACCATCATAACAAGTGAATACAGATATCTCACCCAGACCGCCTCGCTGGTCATACTCAATATTCTCAGAGCTATCAGGGACGATCAGATGCAGATAAGCGGGTATGTCGCTCTGGATATTCACCAGGAAGCTTTCGAAGAGATCACCAGAGGTCTGGGATTCTCCGATATGCTCCTGATCGACAGCTCCAACTACAGAGCCACATCCCTGGTCCATGTCGACAAGAACGGTGATTTCTCACTGTTCCCGTCCCTCGAAACTGTAACCTTTCCTCTCACGGCCCGATCCTATTTCACATCGAATCACATTATCTCTCTATTCAAGATCAGCAATACCTCTTTGTACATCGCAGGGATAACCGAGACTTCCCGCTATAAAGATGCGATGAGTCAGTACGGACTGATCCTTTTCGCAGTCATTCTCATTGGTGCACTGATCGCGCTGTCTGTTGCTCTGATCATCTCCCAGTTCATAGGAAGACCGGTAAACCGGCTTGTAGAGAGAATGGGAAAGGTGGAAAATGGAGATCTGACTCCCTACAGAAGCACTTCCCCGATCAAGGAGTTCCATCAGCTTGAGCATTCTTTCAATTCGATGATGAAACAGATCAATTCACTGCTCGAGCTCACCAGAGAAGAGGCGGATCGGGTAAGAGAGGCTGAAAGAAAGGCTCTGGAAGCCCAGATGAATCCTCATTTCCTTTACAACACACTCAATACCATCACATCCCTCGCGAAGATCAACGGACAGGAGCAGATTCAGCTGATCAGTGTCAAACTGGGAAAACTTCTTCGAAATGCGATCGATAACCGGGAAGCCGAGGTTACTCTGAAAGAAAGCTTCTCCCTCATCGAATCGTATATGACGATCCAGCATATACGATACGGAGACAAGCTGAATTGCACTCTTCATCTCGATCCATCCATCGAAGAGATGAAGACACCGAAACTCATCATCCAGCCTCTTGTCGAAAATTCGATCGTTCACGGTCTGGAAATGAAAATGGGAGAATGGCTGATCGAAGTGACGGCACAGAGAATAGGTGGTGATATTCACATCGTCGTCAAGGATAACGGAATCGGATTCGATGTGCATAAGATAAAACCTGATTCATCCTCCCACGTCGGTATCGGGAATGTGAGAAGCCGTCTGGCTCTGCGCTACAAGGATCGATCACATCTGAAGATAGAATCCGAACCGGGAAAAGGAACCACCGTAACGATCATCATTAAAGAACAGAAGGAAGGAGATTTACCATGAAATACACTGTTCTCATCGTCGAAGACGAACAGATAGTACGGAAAGAACTCGAACAGAATCCATTATTCGGGAAACTTGGACTCACAGTGATCTGCTCGTGTGATAACGGAATAGATGGAGAGAGGCTCATAAGGGAGAAAGGTCCGGATATTATCATCTCGGACATCAGACTACCCGGTCAGGACGGACTCACGATGCTCAAGAACACTCAGTCCCATAATGCTATCATCCTCAGCGGTCACAGTGATTTCGAATACATGAGAAGAGCGATCCTCATCGGTGTCTCCGACTACATTAAAAAACCGATAGATGATCAGGAACTCATCGATTCTCTTTCCCGGCTCATCAAGAAAATAAGAAACGAGGAACAGGAAATGGCCCATCTGGGCTCCCATTCTCTCCCTTCCTACATCATTCCTCTACCTTCGAAAGTAAAGAATCATGTCATCGATAACGCAATATGTTTCATCGAGAAGAACTATAAGGAGAGCATAGGACTGCAGGAAGCGGCCCAGCATCTTCATGTGAGCGAGAGTCATCTGTCAAGACTGTTCAAGGAAATCACAGGGATCAATTTCATGGGGTACCTGAATGCATACAGGATGAACAAGGCCGTCACTCTCATGCACGATCCGAAACTCAATATATCGATGGTCTGTTCTCTTTCGGGTTTTCCGACCCCGGGATACTTCGCGAAGCTCTTCAGAAGATTTCATTCGATGACTCCTACTCATTTCAGAGATACGGTCCTGCCGCCTTCTTAAGAGAGAACCATCGATCTGGATTCCACATATCCGCCTCTTTTTTTCTGTTTTGCCTTGTACATCGCAGCATCGCTGGATGAGACAAGATCATTGAGAGAGTGACCGTCTTCAGGATAGACAGAGATACCTATACTGGAATCTATATAGATCTGTACAGACTCGAAGATGATAGGCTGTTTCAATTTGGTCTGGAGGATTTTTGCCTTATCGGTAGCCCTGGAGTAACCGATGATATTCGGAAGGACTATGAGAAACTCGTCGCCCCCGAGCCGGATGACAAAATCATCTGAACCGAGAACCTTCTTTATCTCGGCGGCACAGTGAACAAGAACGGCATCACCAGCCTTATGCCCGTAAGTGTCGTTCACCTCCTTGAATTTATCGAGATCAAGAAAAAGCAGTCCGACATTCCCTTTTTTGCTTCTGGCTTTACTGATCACGTCATCAAGAAGTCTCAGCCCCCAGGCCCTGTTGTAACACTGAGTCAGCTGATCAAAGTGTGCGAGATTTCTGATGTACAGATTCTCGATGTTCTTCTGATACCACAGATATGCGATAAGAATCGAAGATCCGACTATCAGAACAGACAGGAGGACAAAGCCTGCTTTGGACAGGTTCGTCCCATCGAGTCTGCTTTGTATCGTCGTCATCGGAATCTGTGTAAGAATCACCCAGTAACGATTTGCGGCCGATTCGCCGGAGACAGTATACGTTGAATGATCCGACCATGTGTCGACGAAGGGATAGATTCTGGTGTAGGAATACAGATAATCTTCATCCAGATACCATCCGCCGCCGTTATCCTCGATTCTCTCGTAGACATCGGGATTGATCTCACTCAGATTCTCATTGCGCCGATCATCAAACATGAACCCGAACTCCATGTCTCTGTCGAGAGTGTTTATGAGAAAATATCCGTCCTCATTGAGGAGCATCAGCTCGGAATCATATCCCTTGTAGACAAGATTGATAATCTCCAGGAGGTTGTCTGCAAGATAGTTGAGAACCACTATACCGTGCCGGTTTCCATCTTCGTCAATGATCGGTGTTGCAATGCGTATCATCGGCTTATACGGCACTTCGATCTTTCCGTCTTCAACGTTCAAATCAATCGGAGAAAAGTACACACTCCCTTGAGAAAGAAGGTAGGAATCCTGAAAATAGTAACGGTTTTTCTTGTTCCTCAGCCGGTCTGGACTCACGAGTTCGGCATCTCCATCCATATAATTTACCCGTATCACTTCATCTCCCTGCTCATCGATGAATCGTATCTGATCATAGATGCCGTAGTTCTCACTCATGTGAAGATAAAGTTCTTCCAGAGAATCATTGATATGGGTGTGTTCGGTCAAATCGATGCTGGAAGCTGTGAAATCTGCAAGAGTGAGCAGGTCGTTGGCCATCTTCGCGATATCCTGCTGAACAGAAAGTGTCGCGATACCGAGATAAGCCTGTTCCTGCTGAACCAGCTCCTGAATAAGAGAATCCTTCTGTCTTCTGTTTTCGTAAAAATAGATGACAAGAAGAATTGAGAAAACAACAATAATGATCAGAGCGGCAATTCTGAATATACCGAGAAATTGTGATTTTCTAGAATTCTCTTCATCTATCGCAGTAGGATTCCATGTCATGGTATTACTATAATCGCTTCTTCAATATTTGTCCACGAATAGGCGATCATTACAGATCAGCTGAGAAAAGTCTTCAGCTTCCGGTGTTTCGGCAGATCATCGTCCACGTACCATAGAGACTCTATTCCCATTTCCTGTGCACTCACTACATTCTCTTTCAGATCGTCGATAAAAAGGCACTGACCGG
>JAQQAI010000090.1 GCA_028532915.1 Sphaerochaetaceae bacterium | reverse complement strand
CACTATACAAAACCTCATATCGGCTACTACCGGCAGCTGTGTGAAAAGATGGGAGTTTCGCCGCATCAGGTACTGATGATCGGAAACGATGTGAAAGAGGACGGGGCTATCACACAGCTCGGGTCTGAACTGCTGCTGATACAGGAACATTTGATCAACAGGGAGAACTTTGATACCTCGGACCTTGCTCTTTATACCTTTTGTGAAGTGGTGGAATACTGCCGAGCATTACCCGATATACGCTAGAAGGACGGACAGATGGAATCATTAATGAAAAAACAATCGATTTTTGAAAAACCGGCATTCGCCTATGCGATAGCTATCTTCTGCACATTCCTGTGGGGAAGCGCTTTCCCTTCGGTCAAGCTGGGTTACGAGCTGTTCGAAATCAGTGTCGATGATACGGCGAATAAACTCGTGTTCGCAGGTCTACGATTTACGCTGGCCGGTATCATCGTGCTGACTCTCCGTTTCATCATGAACAGGTTCTCTTCCGACGGAAAAGGGAAAGGTGAGGTGGCTCAGATAACGGTGGCCCAATGGGGGAAGATCGCTCTGCTGGGAATAGTGCAGACTACGATCCTGTACTATTTCTTCTATATCAGTCTCTCTCATGTCTCGGGCGCGAAAGGTTCGATCATCAATTCTCTGTCCGTTTTCTTCAGCGCTCTTTTTGCCCATATGTTCTTTAAAAACGACAAACTTACACGGATGAAGAGTGTAGGTATTGCTTTCGGTTTCCTCGCGGTGATCATGGTCAACTGGGAGCCTTCTCTGGGATTTGATTTCACGCTGCATGGAGAAGGTTTTATGGTCATAGCAGCCCTTTGCGCATCACTAGCTTTCGTGATGAGCAAGTTTCTCACCTCTTTTGCCTCACCGATGCTGATCACAGGCTGCCAGCTTACCTTCGGAGGTGCTCTGCTCCTTATTCTCGCGTTCGTTTTCGGAGGAACGTTCCCGATCGGACCTCCATCGGCCTATGTGCTGCTTCTGTATATGGCCTCTCTGTCGGCAACGGCGTTCTCTCTGTGGACGACACTGCTCAAACATCAGAAGGTGAGTTCAATCACCGTCTATCATTTTCTCATCCCCGTAATAGGGACCTTCCTCTCGGTCGTTGTGCTGGGAGAAAAAGTCTTTCAGATCCAGTATCTCATCGCTCTCCCTGCTGTTGCAGTGGGGATCTATCTTGTGAACAGACGCTGATAACAAAAAGTTTTTGAAAGCAATATTTCAGGTTGGTTTTCTCTCTTTGTGAAAAAAGTGACCGCGGTCAGAAATTTGTTGACTTATGTGTATACCTCCTTTATTCTCAATAACTGAAAGAAAAAAATGGAGGAGTTATGGTAATTGTCGTTCCCATAAAACAGGTTCCGGAAACGAGTAATGTACAGATGGACAGCGTGACCGGGGTAATGATAAGAAGCGGGTCGAAGGCGATATTGAATCCACTCGACCTGTATGCGATAGAGAGTGCCCTGCGGTACAAAGAAGCGTGTGATGCGCGAGTCATCGCTGTCACGATGGGACCGCAAAGCGCCATGAAGGTTCTCAAGGAGGCAATAGCCATGGGATGCGATGATGCTGTACACATCAGCGACAGAGCATTTGCCGGTGCCGACACATGGTCTACCTCCTACACCCTCGCGAAGGCTATCGCCGGGATGGGAAAAGTCGATCTGATCATAACAGGAGAAAGGGCTACAGACGGAGATACCGGTCAGGTAGGTCCCGAGATAGCAAGCTGGCTGAATCTTCCCCTTGTCACCTACGTGTCGCAATTGATCGAGATGCGAAGCGATTCGATGATGGTGAAACGGATGACCGAAGAGGGATACCAGAAACTGGAAGTCACTCTTCCCGCTCTGATAACTGTTTTGAAAGAAGTCGCAACGGTGAGACTTTCAACTCTGAAGGGAAAGATGAGAGCAATGGATATGATCATTCCTACACGCACTGTTAAGGATCTGGATGTCGAACCATCGTATCTGGGTCTCAAAGGTTCTCCTACCAAAGTCGTTAAGATCGAACAGGCCAGGGTTAAAAGAGATGCGCTCATCATCGAGGCAATGGAGGCCGATAAGGTCCCCGATGCGGTTATCTCTCTCTTTGATTTTCTCGAAGATAAACAGCTGCTTGAAAAAGGAGAGTCACGATGAATGATGTGTGGATACTTGCGGAATACCATAAAGGAATGATCAAAGAGGTCTCCTACGAACTTCTCGCATGGGGAAGATCCCTTGCAGATTCTCTCGGCAGTTCTCTCTGTGCGGTTCTGCTTTCACCTAAGATCGAAACAGAGAAAGTGAATTCACTGTTCGAATACGGTGCGGATGTCGTTTATCACTGCACCGATTCCTCCTTCGAATTTCTTAACTGTGCAACCTTCAGCTGTGCCCTTGAGTCTCTTGTCAGAGAACGCTCTCCCCATATCCTGCTGGGAGCCGCAACAACGACCGGAAGGAGTGTTCTTCCATACCTTGCGGTGAAAGTGTCGAGCGGTCTGACAGCCGACTGCACTTCGTTGACGATCGAAAAGGAGACGAATCTGCTGCTGCAGACAAGACCTGCTATCGGAGGGAATATCATGGCGACGATAAAGACTCCCGAACACAGGCCCCAGATGGCGACCGTCCGCCCGAAATCGAAAAAGCCGCTGAAACGGGAAATAGGGAGAAAAGGCAGACTTGAGAGTATTCCGTTTGATCCTCTGTGGAAAGATGAGAGGATGAAGGTCCTTGAAGAATATATCCATGAAGGCAATGAAAGCTCCATCGAAGAGGCAAAACGTGTCGTTTCGGGAGGAAAGGGACTGAAGAAGAAGGAGAATTTCGAACTGATCAGCCGGATAGCTTCCTGCCTGGGTGCTGCTGTCGGAGCGTCCCGGGAGGCTGTAGACCGCGGATGGATCGGCTATTCCCATCAGGTCGGACTGTCGGGAAAGACGATCTCTCCAAAGCTCTATATGGCTGTCGGAATCTCGGGAGCTGTCCAGCATCTGGCGGGTATCAAGACTGCGGAATATATTGTCTCGATAAACAATGATCCGACATCTCCTATCATCCAGATTTCAGATCTTGCGATCGTCGGTGATCTGTTCACTGTCTGCGGTGAGATCGAAAAAGAGTTCGAACGAAGGAAGGTTTTTTCATGATGAAATATAATAAAGTGGATGAGAGAATCATCTCGGAACTGACTGATATAACCGGTCCTTACGGGGTCCTTGTCGATGAGATGAAGATAGAACAATACAGCCATGATGAGACTTCTCAGGAGGAATACGGTCACATGCCTGAAGTGGTTGTCCTCCCCGAAACGACATCGCAGATTGCACAGATCATGAAACTGGCTTCACGTCATCATATTCCTGTGACACCCAGAGGAGCCGGTTCGGGGCTCAGTGGAGGGGCTATTCCTTTGTATGGCGGTATCGTCCTTTCGGTAGAGAAGATGAACCGGATCATTGAAATCGATAAGGAGAATCTGACAGTCACATCAGAAGCCGGGATCATCACCAATGACCTCAATGAGCATCTCAAGCAGGAGGGCCTGTTCTTCGCCGGTTATCCTATGAGCCTGGAGACCTGTTTCCTCGGTGGAAACATTGCTGAGAATGCAGGTGGGGGAAGAGCCGTGAAGTACGGCGTCACAGGCCGTTATGTTCTTGCTCTGGAAGTTGTCACTCCTCAGGGGGAGATCCTTCAGCTGGGAGGAAAGGTGACCAAGGATGTGAGCGGCTATGATCTCAAGCAGCTGTATATAGGTAGTGAGGGAACGTTAGGTATCATCACCCGTGCGACGATCAAGCTTCTCGGTCTGCCCGAAGCCACCAGCGATCTTCTTGTCTCATTCGATACGGCACAGGAGGCGATAGATGCGGTCTCGGCGATCATGCGGGCGGGAATCACTCCCACGAGCATCGAATTTATGGATCAGCGTTCGATCATCATGTCGTGCGATTATCTGAATGAGAGTCTGCCGTATCAGGATGTAGGTGCGATGCTCCTTATCGAAATTGACGGAAGCGATGAGGCCATCGTTGAACGAGAACTGATTCGGGTAGGCCAGTTGTGCGAACAGAACAAAGCCACAGAAGTCTATATCGCCGAGGATTTTTCGACTCAGCAGAGGATTTGGGCTGTACGGAGGAACATCGCCGAAGCGGTCAAGGTCTACAGTCCTGTCCAGTCTCTTGAGGATATCGTCGTTCCCATCGGTTCGATCGCGAAGGTCCTTCCAGAACTCGATCGACTGAGTGAAACATACCATGTGAAAATCGTCTGTTACGGACATGCCGGAGACGGGAATCTGCATGCCACCATCATCAAGGAGCCTGATGATTCGATGGAGTACTGGCATGAAGTGGAACCTAAGGTCCTGAGAGAGCTGTACAGCTTTATAGTCCATTGTCTCGGCGGGAAGATAAGCGGGGAGCACGGAATCGGCCTGAAACGAAAGGAATATCTTAAAGAGGTGATGGATAAGAGTGAATATACTGCTTCGATTGCCTTGAAGAGAGCTTTTGACCCTGATATGATTTTGAATCCGGGGAAGATATTCTATGACGAAGGACAATGAGAAGATAAAGAAACGAAAAGGGGAGAAGTCGAAGGAACTTCTCTTTCAAAGTGCCCTCTCGCTTTTCAAGACGAGAGGGTTCTCCGGGGTGACAATCTCGGATATAACCCGGAAAGCCGGTATGGCCAAAGGGAATTTCTATACCTACTATTCAACCAAAAGTGACATCATCGTCGAAGAGTTCTGGAGGATCGATTCATACTACAGAGAAATTTCATCAAAGATCCTCACATATCCTACAGCAAGCCGACAGCTTCTGGCCTTTACCGAAAAACAGATGGAATATGTGCAGAACACGATCACCTGTGATCTGCTCAAAGTCCTGTATGCCAATCAGGTTCTGCAGGAAGGCTCTGGTAAAGTGATCGTGGACAAGGGGAGATTCTGGCATACTTTCATCGTTCATGTGATTGCCGAAGGGCAGAGAACGAAGGAATTTCACGATGATATCGATGCTGAAACACTGGCCACATACTTCAATCGTGCCATCAGAGGCATCCTGCTGGACTGGAATATCCATTCGGGAGATTTCGATCTTGTCGAGACATCACTTCACTATTGTAATCAGTTCATCATCCGGTCGCT
>JAQQAI010000089.1 GCA_028532915.1 Sphaerochaetaceae bacterium | reverse complement strand
TATCCTGTACGCGCTACGGTGTGCAGGATGTTCGCTTCTGTTCCTTCCAAAGACAAACATGGACAGCCCGTATTCAGACGCTGCCGATATAATACACTTGAAGATCAGCTTCAGACGATCGGACCTGAATTGATTATGATGGAAGGCCGAGAGGTGAGGACTATGGGAGACTTCTCAGCGGAATTTGCGGTGATCGCTAAAGATATGGCACGATATGATATAGACATTGCGGTCACGCGACAGCTTATTCATCTGAAGCAGATCCTTTCCTATATTTCAGGAAGGTGGCCTCTTGACCCTTTGGCGAGCTGACTGACCGGCGATCTGCACAATAGATCATACAGAGAATCAGGAGCATGAGAAACGGGAACAGTGAAGCAAAGAGCAGCCCGGTTTGAAGCGCCCGGCTGCTGCCGAGAATCTTTTGCCAGTCACTCACAATAGACACGACATACGGGCCCACAGCGGCACCGGTATCCCCGCTCGCTGCAAGAAGAGCAAACAGCCCTGCAGAGGCGTGAGGGAAATGATTCTGTGCGAGAACTATCGACCCGGGCCATAAAAGGGAGACTCCCATTCCGCACAATATACAGGCACCCAGGGAGAGATACGGCAATCGGGATGTTCCTGCTACAATATAGCACGCGAGAGCCACAAACGAGCCTCCCAGCATAAGGCTCCAGATATGTTCGTCTTTTCCATACTTTCCGTAAAGCAGACGGCCCAGTCCCAGAAAGAATGCAAACAGCAGAACTCCTGCAAGGTCTCCTGTCGTCTTATCGAGATGAAGTGAAGTCTCAGCAAAGGTCGAAATCCACTGACTCATTGTCACTTCACTCGCTCCTCCGATTGCTATGCCCAACAGAATAAGCAGAAAGAAGGGAGAACGGATCATCGTCCTGAATTTCAGATGTTTGCCATGAGGTGCGATCGGTGCAAGAGGAACCTTCAGAAAAAGGAAGAAGTTCGCCAGCGGCACGAAAGCCCAGAGAATACATATCATCTGCCAGTTCTTCGGACCGGCAAGGGCAAGCAGGAATGTGGTGGCGAGGACAACGATGATGAATCCCCATGCATAGAACGAATGAAGAAGACTCATATCCTTCGCTTTCTGATCGCTTGGAATCGAGCCGATGATCGCGCTGAGAAGAAGCTCGAGCAGACCACCTCCGTAGCTGAAGATCACGGTGGAGATCATCATGATGATATACGGGTTGGAAGGAAGAAGAACAGGAGATGCGGAGAAAAGGAGAAAACCGGCAGTCACAAGCAGATGTCCCGATGTGATGAACGGTCTCACTCCATAACGGTCGACGAATCTGCTGTTGACCAGATCTGAAACGATCTGCGTAAGAAAGTTGATCAGAATCAGTCTGCCTACCTGCTCATAGGTAAGACCATAGTAATTCATGAAGGTCACAAAGAGAAGCGGCGGCAGGTTGGTGACCAGAGCTGCTACCAGATTTCCGATGTATGCGGCACGGATGGTTGCTTTATACATTGAACGGATTGTACCAATCTATACATGATAAAGCAATACTCTGTATACTGTGCCCATGAGAAATGAACGTACCACACCGAAAGCCATCCTGTTCGACCTCGACGGAACATTGGCAGACACGATCGAAGATATTACATTCGCTATCAATGCCGCACTCGAATCGCAGCATATCGCACGGATAACAGTGCGGGAGGGAAAGCGTTTTGTGGGAAGAGGGTTGAGAAACGCTCTGCGCAATGCTGCGCTTTCACGAACATTAAGCGTGAGTGAATCAATGCTTGATTCGATGATGGAAGTGCTCAATTCTACCTATGAACAGCATCCGACCCAGTTTGCCTCACCGTATGACGGGGCGATTGAATTTCTTAAGGTCTGTCAGACGGCCGGTATTACTGTCGGAGTGCTGTCGAACAAGGACCATTCTCTCGTCGTGAGGATAGTAGAATACCTGTTTCCCGGTATCAGCTTCCGCTGGGTACAGGGAGCACACGAAAGATACCCTCTCAAACCCGATCCGACGACGGTGAATCTGTTTATGAAACAGCACTCGGTGAACAATGAGGATCTTCTGTTCGTCGGTGATTCGGAAGTCGATGCGCTTACGAGCATAAACGCACAGGTGAGGGGAGCTTTGGTCTCCTGGGGATTCAGGGATAAAAAAGTGCTGGAAGATTCGAAATTTTCACCTATCTATGATACATTTGAAGAGTTAAGGAAGGGGGAACTGTTTCTATGAAAAACGGATTCGACAAAGAAGAGATTATCAGAAAGGCAAGTGAGTACATTGAATATGAGACCGTAGATGCTTTCAGAAATGAGGTCGCGACGGCTCTAGATGAAAATGCGATGGATGATCTGTATGAACGGTTTTATACATCGCTCTCTTTCGGTACAGCCGGCATGAGAGGCGTCATCGGAGGGGGAACGAACAGGATCAATCCTCTGATGGTAAGAAAAGTAACTCAGGGACTCAGTGATTATCTGAACTCCCGGATATCTGCAGCTTCCGTGGTGATCGCCTTTGATTCCAGAAACTATTCCGGTCTGTTCGCTGAAACTGCCGCTTTGAATCTATGTGCGAACGGCGTGAAAGTCTATCTGTACGATTCATTGCGTCCCGTACCTCTTCTTTCCTATGCGGTCCAGTATCTTAAAGCGACTGCGGGGATCGTCATCACCGCTTCACACAATCCTTCGAAGTATAACGGGTACAAAGTCTATTGGAGTGACGGCGGTCAGGTGACACCTCCCCATGATGTACAGATCGCCGCAAAAGTCGATTCCGTCTCTCCTTCATCGATTGCCGTCATGAGCCGGGACAGGGCTGTAGCGGATGGTCTGCTGCTGTCAGTTCCGGCGCGAGTCGATGAAAGTTATGATGAGATCGTCCTTGCTTCACTTGCACGTAAGGAAAGTATCGGGGAATCAGGAATCAGTGTGACCTATACTCCTCTTCACGGTTCAGGAAATATTCCCGTGAGAAGAATCCTTGAAAAACTTAAAGTCACCTGTCACACAGTAGAATCTCAGATCGAACCGGACGGAGATTTTCCTACCGTCAGTATGCCTAACCCCGAAGATCCCGATGCGATGCGTCTGGCTATTGAGAAAGCTAAAGAGGTGAAAGCCGATATCGTTCTCGGTACAGACCCGGATGCCGACAGACTCGGAATCGCCATTCCTTCCTCGGCAGACAAAAGCGAATACATGCTTTTGACGGGAAATCAGATTGCTGTTTTACTCGTCGATTATCTTCTGACCCGGAATGCCGAGCTGTCGCTGGAGAGCAAAAGGCCGCTCGTTGTCAAATCGTTCGTAACGACCGATCTGGTTCGGGCGATAACAGAAGAGCACGGTGGCAGATGTGCCGATGTGCTGACAGGATTCAAGTACATCGCCGAGAAGATCGTAGAAGTCCACAACAGCGAGGATGACTTCTATCTGTTCGGATGCGAAGAGAGTTTCGGTTACAACAGCCTCAGTGAGATCAAAGACAAGGATGCGGTCAGTTCGGCAGTTCTGGCTGTGGAGATGATGAGCTTTTACAAAGAAAAAGGGATAACGCTGCAGAATCGTCTCGAGCAGATCTACAAGAAATACGGAATGTACACTGAACGGGTACTGTCGTTCTCCTACGAAGGAGCTTCAGGCAAAGAGAAAATGGATCAGATCATGGCACATTTCAGATCAATGAAGGTGTCACATCAGTTTGCGGGAACTACTATCGATTCCATCAGAGACCTTCTCGATCCCGAACAGACTGAATTTCCTTCCTCGAATGTCATCATCATTACTTTCAGCAACGGTGAAAAGATGGTTGTGAGACCGAGCGGAACCGAGCCGAAGATCAAATACTATTTCTTCTTCACATCTACCAGCCGCGAATCGGCTGAATTTGAAACATATGTGAACGATCGTCTCGCAGTGTACAAAGCTGCATTATAGAAAGGGGTTTTAAGATGAGAGCTTGCTATCTTGTCACTCTTACCGACCGTAAAAGATTTTTCATCACTCCGTTTGTGAACCCGGTTTCATACAACAGCTGGGATGAGCATGAACAGGTGGTCTTTTACAGCGCTGAGTCTGCATCGAAGCCGGTGACAGATGAGGCTCTTCTCACTCTATACCGGCAGATCGACAGAGGTGTCGACAGGTGGATTCAGGATGTCAGATATCTTCCCAGGCTTCTGATCGGGGGGCTGATCTTCCTCATTTCCTATTTCTTCTTCTCTCTGGCGGTAAGAGATCCCATTCCCATGGTCGATGAACTGGTTATTGCCTCAGTCATCACGATCCTTTCTCTGTCTTTCATTTCCCGCAGAGACAAAAAAAGCAGCCTGTCGGTGAAACGACGCTTCGAATTGAAGCAGAATGCCAGCAATCTCACATTTGAGACCGATGATTCTCTTGCGGTCGTGGAAGAGTATCTCTATCGTTATTCGCAGATGGAAATGATCGATCTTATCGATGCGATGCTGAATCTCGAAGGGTCGTCACTGGATAGACTCGATCTTGATTTCGAAGATGAACATGTGAAGGAATTCGCGCTGCTGTTTATTGAAAATCTTGAGTACAATTTCAAGAATGAATACCAGCTGAGTAAAAAGTATCAGAAGATGAAACATGATGAGAAACAGCTGGAATCCTTTTCGGGGCAGCTGTTGAAATCGGGTATGAACGGGGATGTAGACCTTTCCCTGCTGGCTCTGACGATCGCTGTGGAGAATCAGCTTCCGCTGCACTGACGTATAGAGAGTATGCTGTATACTCTCTATATCTTCATCCTCATCTCATCGTATATCTCCGTATATCTTTTCGATATTCCTCTTAGTTTTCTTCTTTCAGTGATAGCAGTTCAGGCATCTTTGACCATCATCTTCAATAAGCTGAATCATTTTACGCTCTTTGTCCTGGTCGTCCAGTCAATGCTTCTGGTTCCTCATAGGATGGGAGAAGAAGGCAACGTTCTGCCGCTGGCAATTGATTCGATCTCATTCATCGAATGTGAAGCATTGTTTGACAGCAGCGTGAGTGAACGGGGAAACACCGTCGTAACCGTCTCGATGACATCCGTCACAGATGATCATCAGACTACTGGGAGGTGCTCTGCCGATGCAGTTGCCCTCATAGACGATGCGAGATTCATCCCCTATGGTACCGATCTTGTTCTGAAAGGAAGAGTCATCGAAGATTCGAAGGGCGAACTTTTTATCTTTGCAGACCGAATACTCGAAACCAACCAGAGGAGCCACATTGTCAAAAGAGTTGCCATCCTTACCTTTTTCCAGTCACGATTGAGCAGTCTGTCGGCAGATGAGAAAGATATGGTATCTCTTCTTGCTCTGGGAGTGAAAGGGCAGGGAAGTTCGAATATAACCCGATCTGCTGTAGATTGCGGAATCGCACATCTGTTTGCTCTTTCCGGAATGCATCTTCAGGTGATTCTCATGTTAGTAATGCTGCTGTTAGACAGGATCTTTCCGAAAAAAACTGCTCGATTTTTCTCCGGGATGTTCGCTCTGGCTTTCACCTTCGTCGCCGGTAACAAGCCGTCACTTGTGAGAGCGGTGATTGCGCTGCTGGTCAGAGAGTTGCCCCTCGAAATGTCCGCGAAACGGTCATTTCTTCTCACATTCTGTATTCACTCTCTCCTTTTTCCTTCCCATATGGATACACTGGCTGCCCTGTACTCCTATAGTGCAGTCGCATCGATCATCTTACTCTCTCCTCTCTGTCAGATGCAGCTCGACGCGATCTTTCCGTCATTTCTCAGCACTCCTGTTTCTCTTTCTGTGAGTGCAATGATGGGGACCTCTGTGATCTCGATGCGGCAGTTCGCCGCTTTCCATCCGACAGGTATCGTCTTTTCTGTTCTGATCACTCCGCTGATTTTCATCCTTCTGATAACATCTTTGCTGTATATTGTTTTCAATGCAGCGATTTTCCAGTCCGTCATCGAATTTTTGAATTCACATCTTCTTACATTGATGGAAAAAGGATCATCAATACCCCAGTTGGATCCTCTGTATTCCTTCGGTCTGTTCATATCTCTCTTATTGACGTTTCTGATTCTTCTTTGGTACTGTAGTTGGAAAGCTCAGCACAGGAGTGTCCACCACTATGAGATGGGATTTTCCCTACGATTCACCTTCACAGATCACCGAACTGCTTGACCGACACGGTCTGGCTATGAGCAGACGGTTCGGTCAGAATTTTCTCCTTTCCAAAGAGATCAGGACACGCATAGTCTCTGCTCTCGAGCTTGATGGAACAGAGCATGTATGGGAGATAGGACCGGGGATCGGGAATATCACATCATACCTGATAGATTCGAAAGCTGATATCACCGCTTTCGAGATCGACAGAGGATTCATCTCCATCCTGCGTGATCATGCCTTCAAGGATGTAGAGAATTTTACCTTGATCGAAGGTGACTTTCTGAAAACATGGGAGTCTGTACTCGCTGAGAAGGGAACTCCTGATGTGATCTGCGGGAATCTCCCCTACAATGTAGGGTCTGTGATCATTGGAAGGCTGCTGGAAAAGCAGGTTCTTCCGAAGAAGATGGCCTTTACGCTGCAGAAAGAAGTGATCGGAAGAATCACCGGGGAATCAGATACGAAAAACTGGTCGACTCTCTCAATCCTTTCTCAGGTCGATTTCGAGGTGAAACAGCTGTTTACGATAAAGGCGGGTGCTTTCTATCCTCCTCCGAATGTCGACTCTGCCGTTATCCTTTACACAAGGAGAGATACTCCGCTGGTGCCGGATGAGAAAAGAGAACTGTTTTTCACTATAGTTCACGATCTGTTCTCGTCCCGCAGAAAGACGATGAGAAACAATCTCCTCCACGGTTCTCTCGCATCCTCTCTCCCGAAGGAAAAGATCATCGACCGCATAGAACAATCACAGTTCGATCCGATGACCAGAGGTGAAGTGTATAGTATCGCACAACTGCTTGAACTTACCGATCTTTTTCTGGATTGACCCAGACATCAAGCCATTTGCCGCTTCGGTATCTGTGAAAATTCAGTGAACCCCTTACCACAAGATCGGCCACCATGCAGACCCACCCGACGATCAGTGTGCCGTTGAAGAATGTGATGAGAACGAAAGCCGGAAGGAGTCTGACGAACCACATCCCGATGATTGAGAAGATGAAGGGCCATTTCGTATCACCGGCACCTCTGAGAATTCCTCCGATGACGATACTCATGGCAAAGAACGGCTGGGCGAATGCCTCTATCCGTAAGACTCTCGCGCCGAGGGTTATCACTTCAATATCCTGAGTGAAGAACGACATCAGCTGTACTGCGGCAAGGTACATGCCTGTTCCGGTCACACTCATCAGCACTATCCCTCCGATGAGTGTTCTTCTGGCAAAGTCTTTCGCCATCTCCCGTTTTTTCGCTCCCAGCGCCTGTGCAACGAGTGTTGCCGAAGCTAAAGAGAATCCGCTGACCGGCATGAAGGTGATCGATTCTGCGGTGATCGCGAGATGGTGAGCTGCGAGTGAGACTGTTCCCAGGTTCGTGACCAGAGAGGTGAGAACGATCTGTCCCGAAGAGAGAGTTATCCGTTCCAGAGCCATCGGAAGGCCTACTCTGAGGACTTGATGCGAGATTATCGGATCGAACCGCCACGAGAATTTTTTCAGGGAGATCTTTAGCGGAGAATCTTTGGTCAGCACTATCGTCAGTAATATGGAGGCCGAAAGGATATGCGAGATCAGCGTAGCTATTGCGGCACCTTTCACTCCGAGGCCGGCACCGTATACCGTGAATTCTCTTGAAAGGAAGGTGATCTCCCTGGTTGGGAAAATAAGGAGGAAGTTTCCTGTGATATTGAAAAGGTTCGTCACGATATTGCTTATCAGAGGGGTCTTCGTATCCCCGCTGGAACGGATCATGTTTGAAAGAAAGATGAAGGTTATGAAAAACGGATAGCTTATCGCGATGATCTTCATATAGTCGACAGCATCACTGACTACTTTCTGTTCGACGCCGAGCCAGATTGCAAGATGTCTGCTCACGATGCTCATAACGAGGGTGATGATGAGAGATAGAGAGATCATCGCAAGAAAAGCCTGTTTCACGCTCTTTTGAATATTGTCAGATTCCTGTGCTCCGATATATCGGGCTATGACTACAGAATATGCTGCTCCGAACGAGTACATCACTCCATTGACCAGCCAGATCGTCGATGTGTTCACCGCAACCGCTGCAGTCGCTACCGGTCCGAGAGAACCCACCATCGCAGTATCGATGTACTGGATGAGGGTCTGAAAGGTCTGATCCAGTATCACAGGCCATGAAAGCATCCAGATAGTCATGTTCGGAGAACGTGAACCGTCGGTCAGTGAGATCCTCTTTTTTGTGATAGCACTCTTTTTCATCGATTGGTCATATCCTTTCAGAAAGAAAAAGACCACAGAATGTGGCCTTTTTCATGATGTCTCCATGTTGTAGCATCTTATTTTGCTTGTGACAATGTTATTGCACTTGTTACCACGATATCTTCGACACTGCAGCCTCTCGAAAGATCGCTCACAGGTTTTGCGAATCCCTGAAGGATAGGACCGTATGCCTGAGCTTTCGCAAGACGCTGGACAAGTTTGTAGCCGATGTTGCCTGCCTGGAGGTCAGGGAAGATAAGAGTATTAGCCTTTCCAGCCACGGGAGAGGAAGGAGCTTTGCTGCTTCCGACCGAATCGATGATGGCGGCATCAAGCTGAAGTTCTCCGTCGACGAGCAGCTGCGGGGCCTTTTCTTTCACGATGGCCAGAGCTTCGGTCACTTTATCAACCAGAGGACCGCTTGCACTTCCTTTTGTGGAATAGCTCAGCAGGGCCACTGCGGGAGTGGTGTCCAGATAGGTCTGACACGATTGGGCGGAAGCGATGGCGATCTCTGCGAGCTGTTCGCTGGTCGGATTCGGGATCGTTGCACAGTCGCTGAAGATGAAAGATCCGTCAGCACCCAGATCCGAGGCAGGAGTCTCCATCACGAAACAGGAAGATGCGCTTTTGATTCCTTCTTTTGTCTTTATGATCTGAAAAGATGCTCTGAGAACATCTCCGGTGGTATTCTGGGCACCTGCAACCATGGCATCGGCGTCACCGAGGCGGACCATCATCGCTCCGAATCGCAGAGGACTTGTGATATCCTTGACAGCCTGCTCTTCGGTCATTCCCTTATGCTTTCTCAGTTCGTAATATTCTTTACCGTATTGGCTGATTCTTGAATCTGTCTGCGGATCGACGATTGTTATACCGCTGAGGTCGACATTCAATTCACCGGCAAGAGAAACCATTTCCTTCTCTTCTCCGAGGAGGATGACCTTCCCTGCGATCTTTTCATCTAAAACTTTTCTTGCCGCCATCATGGTTCTTTTCTCCAGGCCCTCAGGCAAAACAAGGGTCTTCTGCAGAGCAATGGCTTTCTCTTTCATTGTTTGTGAAAATGACATAGTAACTTCCTCTCAATCTAATAATTATCTTAGACAAGAATACCACATCTGGGAAAAGTGTTATATCCCCTTTCCTTTGTTTTTCAGCAGATTGTACGCCTTATCATATTTATGATATGCTCTTTGCTAGTATGAAAGTTGGTGTATACGGCTTAGGCCGGTTCGGAACATTCTGGGCTCGACAACTGGCGCAGCACATGGATGTAGTAGGTTATAACAGAAGCAGCAGAGAGATCGCATCACAGGGATTCAAGGTCGTCGACAAAAAGACCCTCCTCGATTGTGATGTTATCTTCCTATGCGTTGCTATTTCATCGCTGAAGGAAGTTCTCCTATCCATACAGGGCGAATTGCGTCCGGGAACGACGGTCATCGATACCTGTTCGGTAAAGGTATATCCCTCTGACCTGATGAGTACGATATTACCTGAAGATATATCGCTTATCGCGACTCACCCGATGTTCGGCCCCGATTCGGGGAAGAACGGGATAAAAGGCCTTCCCCTCGTTTATCATCCGTTACGGTGTAAAGAAAGCGAAGGTGAATACTGGGAAACTGTTTTCAGGGACATGGAGCTTCAGGTGATTCCCATGACTCCCGAACAGCACGATAGAGAAGCCGCATATTCACAGGGAGTCACTCACTTTGTAGGAAGGATGCTCAATGAACTTGATCTTCAGCCTACTGAGCTTGCCACGGTCGGGTATCACAATCTGATGAACATTGTGGAACAGACATGCAATGACCCTCTTCAGCTGTTTTTCGACCTGCAGCGGTACAACCCGTTCGCTTCAGACATGCACCGGCAACTGGAAAAGGCTATCGATTCCATACTCGAGCTGCTCAGGCAGCAGGACCGCAAGCCTATGGAGGATTCATGAGAGTGTATGTCTACACCCTTGGGTGTAAGCTGAACCAGTGTGAAAGCGAAGCTATCGCCGATGCTTTCACTCACGAAGGTTTTTCACTGGTCGATTCCGGTGAAACTGCCGATATATATATAGTCAACACCTGTACGGTCACCAGCAAGGCCGAGCAGAAGGCAAGAAGGATGATCAGAAAGTTCCTTCACGATAACGGGGATGGGGTAGTGATCACCACGGGATGCTACGCACAGATGGAAAGCGGGCTTCTTTCTTCACTCGGAGAAAGGGTGGTGGTGATCCCTCTGGAAAGCAAACCTAAACTTTTGCATCTCCCTTCGTTGCTGCAGAAGAGACTGATCGCCTCGGTGGATCTGCTCGATGCGGTAAGAAGTGCTCTCGACGATGAAAAAGATTCAATCAGTTCGTTCGACTATGATGCGGTCAGTTTCTCGCTCCATTCCAGATCTTTTCTGAAAGTTCAGGATGGATGTGATAACAGCTGCGGTTACTGCAGAGTGACGATAGCCAGAGGGAAATCGGTCTCTCTTGCGATGGACGAGGCCATCACCCGCGCGCTCTCTCTTCAAGACAGCGGTTACAAGGAAATCGTTCTCACCGGAGTGAATCTCAGTGCCTATGAAGATAAGGATAAGCATCTTGAACATCTTCTTGAACGGCTGGTTGCAGTTCTTCATCCGCATGTGAGAATCAGGCTCAGTTCTCTCGAACCGGACAGTTTTACTGAAGGGCTCTATGAGATACTCAAGTCCGACCAGATTCAGCCCCATTTTCATCTGCCTCTGCAGTCTCTCTGTGACAGCGTGCTGGACAGAGTCGACCGTCATTATCATCATGATACGGTGTTCGAGTGTGTCGAACGTCTTCGTGAGGTGAAAGATGATCCGTTCATCGCAGCAGATATGATCACAGGTCTTCCGGGAGAGTACGATCGGGAATTTGAAGAAAGCTTCAACCGTTTGAAAGAACTCGAGATCACACAGCTGCATGTCTTCCCCTTTTCTCCGAGACCTCAGACTCCCCTCTGGGGAGCCAAAGACAGGTCACCCGAATATGTGAGAGACCAAAGAGCATCCAGGCTCCGTTCACTTTCAGCCGTACATTACAGAAGATATATCGACAGGCATATCGGAAAGAGCGTGCAGGTGCTTCTGGAAAAAGAAAGCCGTCACCAGCTGCACGGAATATGTGAAAATTATCTCAAGGTGATTGTCACACAAGCCCCGCCGGATATCGGGCGGGGGGCTTTGATTCGTGCAAGAATCGATCATAGAGAATCGGACGGACAGCTCATTGCTGTCTTTGAAGATGTCCTACACGCCTGAATAGGCGTTGAATCCTCCGTCTACCGGGATGATCACGCCGGTGACGAAACCTGAGGCCTTATGATCTGTCAGATAGGTAACTGTTCCAAGCAGATCTTCGGGAACTCCGAATCTTCCCATCGGAGTTCCGTCCAGGATCTTGCGGCTTCTCGCGCTCGGATTTCCCTCGCTGTCGAACAGAAGGCTTCTATTCTGTTTTGTGCTGAAAAATCCCGGAGCTACAGCATTTACCCTTATTCCCATATGGGAGAAATGAACGGCCAGCCATTGGGTGAGATTGTTCACTGCAGCCTTGGCTGCCGAATAGCCCAGGACCTTCGTGAGAGGATTGTAGGATGACATAGAAGAGACGTTCAGAATGGAACATCCTTCTTTGGCGCACATATCGGATGCGAACGTCTGCGTCGGAAGAAGCGTCCCCATGAAATTCAAAGTAAAGACATCGGAAATGGCCGTAGAATCGAGTTTGAAGAAATCTCTGACTGAAGGATCGATCTCTCTTTCATGGTACTCGTTCGAGGTATTAGCGGCGTCCATATTACCTCCGGCACCGTTTACCAGAATGTCTACAGACCCCAGGTCTTCTTTTATTTGCTGATGGACCTCTTGAAGCCGGTTTTTATCAAGGACATCACACCGGTATGCTTTTGCTGTATACCCTTTTTCCGTGAGCTCTTTCTCCAACGCTTCTATCTTTGCCTCCGAACGGTTGAGAAGAGCTACCTTCGCACCGAGTTCGGCAAAGTGACGGGAAAATTCACTACATAAGACACCTCCGGCGCCTGTCACGACGACAACCTTGTCTGTAAACGACCACTCCATTTGCATTTTTCTCCTTTATATTGTTCTCTGCCGACATACTATCAAGATTACGCCGGTTTTTAAAGTGATATGTGAATCTTGTACTCATTGCAAGAATGTTCTGTTTGTAGTATATCATTATTCTAGGCTTTAAATGCGGGGATTAAGAATGAGAATATACTTTGATGCTTGCTTTTACGAATAAAGATGGCTATTCTTATATCAGGTGGAAGTATGGAAGAAAACAATCAATTTGGAAATGAGTCAAAACTACCGGAAAATCTGAATCTAGTACAGATAGAACGTTCCTATGAGCTCGAGCAGGAGCTCCTTCATGCCATTCGCTGGGGAAACCCCTATAAAGTCGAAGACATTCTGGCCATGAGGCGCAACAGTTTCGGTTCCACATGCTGTGACGGCAATAAAATCGCCTCGAAGGCGTTGCGCTGCTGTAAAAACCACCTGATAGCACTGAATGCACTGTGCCGAAATGCAGCAAGGCAGGGAGGACTTCAGGCACTCTATCTTCATACGATGAGCAATAAGTTTATTCTCATGATAGAACATGCTGTCTCTGTCACCCATCTCGATGAGGTCCTTTACGGACAGATTGCGCTCGATTATGCAAAGGCTGTTCTCGATTTCTCCGTAAGCAGCTATTCCCCGATGATCAAACAGATAGTCACTTACCTAACCGTCCACCTCACAGAAGATGTGAGAATCGAAGATCTGGGAAGGATGCATAATACCCACATTTCCCATATCTCGAGAAAATTCAAGAAAGAGACGGGGATGTCCATCCCCGCATATGTGAGCAAGCAGAGAATGAGCCTTGCGAAGCTCTATTTCGAAAGCGGAGAGGTTTCCATCAAGGATGTTTCAAGCATGCTGGGGTTCAGTGACAGCAACTACTTTTCGAAAGTGTTCAAACGTTACTGTAACCAGACTCCCTCAGAATACATCAACATGGTCCATGACCGTTAATCATCTTTTTTCTCTTTCCTTCCATACCTTTCACGTATAATCGCCTGAGGCGGTTCGTTCTGAACGAAGGAATGGGACGGGATGTCATGATGAATCCATGCAGATGATCCGATGATCGTATGTTCTCCGATTTTGATATCGCCCAGAATCGTAGCATTCGCGTAGATGGTCACGTAATCAGCGATAGTCGGATGTCTTTTCGTCCCCCGGATGAGCGTACCGCAGGCATCTTTAGGGAAACTGAGCGAACCTAGGGTGACTCCCTGATAGATCTTCACGTTATTTCCGATGATACTCGTTTCACCGATAACAACACCAGTACCGTGATCTATGAACAGGGCTCTGCCGATGGTCGCTCCGGGGTGTATATCGATTCCGGTCTGGTTATGAAGAATCTCGCTGATCATTCTGGGGATCAGGGGTACTTTCTTCTTGTAAAGGAAATGAGCGATCCTGTGGATCGTAAGAGCGCAGATTCCGGGGTAGGTCAGGATGGTCTCCTGTACGTTCGTGGCTGCAGGGTCTCCGTCATAGGCGGCCTGGGCATCCTCCTTCATCATCACGCGAAGTTCGGGAAGGGCTTTCATCAGATCTATGATCGTCTCACGTGCTATCTGCTCGTACTGCTGTGTGTCATTTTCATCAAGCTGATACGGATTGTCATGAAACCAGCCTAGGAATATCTGATGTTCGAGATTGTCACAGACCCGCTTCATCAATGTTTCGATGTGAGGGACTACGGTTGTTTTATTCAGAACACTCCCGCCGGAACGGCCGGGAAACAGAAGCTCGAAAACATCGGAGATGATCGACTGCAGCGTTACCCTGTTCGGAGCCGGTCTGAAGGTTATAAAGCAGGATTTACCGAAACGGTCGAAGCTGTTCAGGTAATCCGGAATGAACTGGGAAATGTCTAGAGATGTTTTTTTCATATGCTCTCCTGATGAAACTATATATAGAAGGGCTAATTTTAACAAGCCGTCTTCTCTCTATTGCATATCTGCCCGACTTATTTGTATAGTGAGCAATGAATTTGAAGATAATGATGTGGAGTATATCGTAATGATACAACAGGTAAAAGAACAGTGGAGGCAACTGATCAGCGAACAGCTGGTCCTGCTTGCAAAAGAGAAATCGATTGATGAGAACGAATTACTGAAGGCAGGTCCTCTTTCGGTGCAGATTCCGCCGAAACCGGAGATGGGAGATCTTGCATTTCCTTTGTTCCCGTTCGCAAAAGTCTTTCGATCCTCTCCGGCCCAGATCGTATCAATGCTGAAAGAACGGCTCGTCGGAGTCTGTGGTGTGAGCGAATCCTCCATACTTCCTGCAGGACCCTATCTGAATATCCGTCTTGATGTGAGCTCTCTCGCCCGGGATGTCTATACAAGGGTCTCAAATGAGAAAGATTCTTACGGACATACATCGTATCTCAAAGGAAAGAGGATCATGGTCGAGTTCAGCTGTCCGAACACGAACAAACCTCTACATCTCGGCCATCTGAGAAATGATGCGATCGGAGAGAGTGTCTCAGCCATACTTAAAGCTAACGGTGCAGAAGTGCAGAAGGTGAATCTGATCAACAACCGCGGAGTCCACATCTGCAAATCGATGCTGGCTTATCAGAAATTTTCCGACGGAGAGACTCCGGAAAGCGCCGGTATCAAAGGCGATCATCTGGTGGGGAAATACTATGTGCGTTTTGCCCAATGGGAGAAAGAGGACCCGAGTGCCACCGAACAGGCTCAGCAGATGCTGAAGAAATGGGAAAACGGTGATGAGGAGGTACTCTCCCTGTGGAACAGGATGAACGGTTGGACTATCGACGGAGTCGAACAGACCTACAAAAAGACGGGAGTATCCTTTGATGCCTACTACTATGAAAGCGACACCTATATGCTCGGAAAAGACAATATTCTCAAGGGATTGGAAAATGGTGTGTTCTATAAGGAGGAGGATGGCAGTGTCTGGATAGACCTTTCGGAGATCAATCTCGACAAAAAGGTCGTCCTGAGAAAAGACGGCACTTCACTCTACCTCACTCAGGATATCGGGACTGCGATTCAGAGACATGAGAAATGGCCGTTCGATTCACTCATTTATGTCGTTGCCAGTGAACAGTCCTATCATTTCAAGGTGCTGTTCTACGTTCTCGAGAAACTCGGATACGAGTGGGCGAAAGATCTTCACCACCTTTCCTACGGCATGGTGAACCTGCCGGACGGGAAGATGAAAAGCAGAGAGGGAACTGTTGTCGATGCGGATGATCTGTTCGACTCTCTCACCTCGCTTGCGAAGCAGGAGATCATCGGGAAGGCAAGAGAGGATATCGTCGGTGACGTAGATAAGGTAAGTGCCTCCATCGCTCTCGGAGCTTTGAACTATTATCTATTGCAGACGACAACGACGAAGGATATGATATTCAATCCCGACGATTCGATATCGTTCAGCGGTAATACCGGACCGTACCTTCAGTATATGGGAGCAAGAATCTCAAGCATGCTGAAAAAATGGGATGAAATGAAGCATGATTTCGATGGCATAGAATTCGATCCGGCTGTTCTCGATCTTCAGGAAGAGCGGGAACTTATAAAACAGATCGCATTGTTCCCTTCTCTTGTCTTGGAAGGGGCAAAAGAGTATAATCCTTCCGTTATTACCTCCTATCTGTACGATCTGTCACGTTTGTTTAGCAGGTACTATCATGATCATGCTGTCTTGAAAGCACAGAGCTCTGTCCTTATCAAGGCCAGAGTCACATTGGTTGAAATGGTATTGCAAGTCTTGAAAAATGCCTATGCGTTAGTAGGAATCCCATTTTTGGAGTCTATGTGATTATATGAAAGAGCACCTCTTGTAATTATCAACCTGTTATGATATAAGAGAGTCTGCATATTATTGGATAAGGATGTATATACATGTACGCACTGGTAGAAATTCAAGGAAAGCAGTACAAAGCGCAAGAAGGCGCTACACTTAAAGTTGACAAGATCGATGTTGAGGCCGGAAAAGAGCTCGAATTCGATACAGTCGTAGCTCTGGGTGATGGTGAAAAATCTGTGTTTGGTACTCCCTATGTCGACGGGGCAAAAGTTGTTGTGACCGTTGATGAACTGGTAAAAGGTAAGAAGATCAAGGTCTTCAAGTTCCATAGACGAAAAGGGTATCGCAGGACTCAAGGCCATCGCGAAAAATATTCGATGATTACTGTAAAAGAAATCAAAGGTTAAAGGAGAGGCAGATGGCTCATAAGAAAGGTGGCGGTAGCTCAAAGAACGGTCGTGATTCGAATTCTCAACGTCTGGGCGTCAAACGTTTCGGAGGACAGCTTGTCAAAGCTGGAGAGATCATTGTCCGTCAGCACGGAAACAAATTTCACGCAGGAGAAAACGTCGGCTGCGGAAGAGATTACACTCTCTTCGCAAAAGAAGCCGGAGCGGTCGAATTTCATGTACGGAATAACCGCAAATACGTTCGCATCATTACTTCTGCGTAACGAACAGGCTTATTGAAGTCAGAGACTATACATGTTTGGATTTTCAGATGAAACCTATTTAGATATTGCCTCCGGAAGCGGGGGCAATGGTTGTGTCTCCTTCCGTCGGGAGAAATATGTTCCCAAAGGGGGACCCGATGGCGGTGACGGCGGCCGCGGTGGAGATGTAGTCTTTGTAGTCAAAAACAATTTACGAACTCTCTCTCATCTGAAGCAGGTGCGCGCCTACAAGGCTGAGAATGGTCGTAACGGGATGGGTGCACGCTGTTTCGGACGGGATGGGAAAGATGTCGAGATCCCGGTGCCTCCCGGGACAGTGATCAAAGATGCGAAAACAGGAGAGATCATCAAAGACCTGACAGGATGTGACAGGTTCGTCTTTCTAAAAGGCGGACGTGGCGGTCAGGGGAATTATCATTTCAAAACCGCAACGAGGCAGACTCCACGATTCGCTCAGCCCGGAGAGAAAGGTGTCGAGATGAGAATCGGAGTTGAACTTCTTGTCATTGCCGATATCGGTTTTGTCGGCTTTCCGAATGCAGGGAAATCATCCTTGTTGAATAATCTCACCAATGCCAGAACAAAAGTAGCAGGATATCCGTTCACAACTAAGATACCCCAGCTTGGGATGTTCCGTTATGACAGTAACGATATGGTCTTAGCCGATATCCCCGGGATAATCGAAGGTGCCTCACATGGTGCCGGAATGGGATTCAAATTTCTCCGTCATATATCGCGAACAGCGGCTCTGGCATTCTTTATCGACCTGTCTGACGAATCATATCTGACCGCCTATCCTACTTTGCTTGATGAACTGGGTTCTTATGCTCCGTCTCTTCTGGAAAAACCGCGGGTCATCATCGGAACCAAGATAGATGAGGAGGGATCTGAAGACCGCCTGAAAGAACTACAGAAGGCGATAGGTGAATACGAGGTCTTACCTCTTTCGAATATCACCGGTGAAGGGCTTCAGAAGGTCAAAGAGCAGTTTATTCTCATTACTCATCTTGATGAAAGCAAAAGCCGAAGTGACGATGGGTTTTCGACCGTTGTTGATACCGGTGCTGAATACAGAGAAACGCTTTGAAAACGATACTGTTCGGGGGAACGTTCAATCCCGTACATCTGGGACATCTTCATGTCCTTCATTCGATCGCCTTCCACACCGACTATGAGAGAGTGATCATCCTGCCGGCATCTCAACCTCCGCATAAAGCATACAGACAGGTGATAACAGATTCACAGAGACTTGAACTGCTTCATCTGGCTGTAGAGGATTATCACAGACTGTATCCCGATGATAGAGCCTTAGAATGCATCATCGATACATGTGAGATCGACCGCGGCGGAAAGAGCTATATGTATGACAGTGTAATGGATATACATACAAGATATGAGATCACCGGAACCCTTGCGCTTGCAATTGGTGATGATTTGTTTCCTACACTGAAAGACTGGTATAGAGGTGATGATCTGATACAATTGCTCCATTTTGTCGTGATCACACGCGATCAACAGAATGAGAACAGAGTGTTTCCTAATCAGCTTGACGGAGAATTTCTCGAAGTAGCTCCCGTTCGCTGCAGTTCGACTTCGATACGAGATCAGCTGAAAAGTACGACAGGATGTCTCTATTCGCTCAAGGAACAGCTCAGTGAATCTGTTCTGGATTATATAATTGATTATGGATTGTATAAGAACGATTGATGGAACAGTACATGACACGCTCTCTTTTTCCCGATATGCTCATTGTGTTTCCGTCAGTGAGTTCTCTCAGGTCCTCTGTCGCAGATATGCCCCTGGATTCGCAGCCGAGAGTGAATCAATAGTTCTGGCTTCTCTTTTTCACGATTACTGCAGGGAATGGAAGAATGAAGACCTGAAAGCCTACGCTGTAGAACATGAACTTTCCTGTGAAAGAGAGGAGATGGTGTATCCTGTTCTTCTTCATGCCCCTGTTGCCGCCCATATTGCGTCGCGTACCGAATGTCTGGACAGTAAGCCTGTAATCGATGCGATACGATGGCATACGCTCGGAAATTCTCAGATGGGTCTGTTAGGGGCGCTCGTGTTCTGTGCCGATTACATGGAACCCGGCAGATGCTACATGAATGAATCTATCATTAACACTCTGATGGCGAATGAGACGATAGAAGGTCTGGTGAAAAATATCCTGGACCATCACATTTCTCACATGTCGAAAAAGGGCCGTCCTGTGGCGGATGCGACATTACGTTTGTATGACTATATCAAAGGTGGGGGGACGTTCAGATGACCAAAGTCGGCGCAATTGTGACAATTGCCATTGTGCTGCTTTCAGGATGTGCGGTCGATAGTAGTAAAGACGTGTGGTATATCGTTTCGGACAGATACGCTTCGATGGTCATCGCAGACAGTGAGCACGAATTCGTACTTTTCGCTTATATGCCGATAGGTACTTTACGGGCATATAGAGGGAAGCTGTTGAAAGAGGGTGTAGTAAGTGACGATCTCGGAGCTTTGCAGTCGTTGTTCGGATTTGAAGGCGACCATTATGTTCTTTTCAATGAAGATGTTGCCGGAAAGATATATCAGAACACTTCACTTTCGTTTGAAGAACGGGTAAATTATCTTCAGGAAGGCCGGGAAGACTTGAGTAAAACGGTCAACGTAGATACACTACACTCTCTTGGCGTAAGAGAGACTTCAGCGGATGACATGGCCGCTCTTTACGCATTAACCTGTCAGGAGAATATGACCTTAAGATTCTATGATATAGGGCTGTTCTTTGAACAGAATGGTAAAATTTCGCTTCTGCAGAGAAATCTGCACCAATGGAGCGAAAGAGCGATAGAAGAAATTGAAAAAGGAACGAAGATACATGATTGATGAAAAGACTACACAGATTGTAAGTGAGATAGCGCAGTTCATTACCGATCACAAGGGTGAAGATACAGTGGTGATGGATGTGAGTGAGGTGAGCGGATGGGCCGACTGTTTTATCATTTCGACGGTCAATAGCGTCGGACATCTGAAAGGTGTGGCCAAGGAGCTCTGGCAGTTTTTAAATGATCGGGATGTTCATGTCCACAACAGACACAAGAATGTCTTAGGTGACGGATGGGAGCTTATTGACTGTGGAGATATCGTCATCCACCTGATGGGACGTGAGTTAAGAGAGTTCTACAATCTGGAGAAACTGTGGCATACCGGAAAGAAGATAGATTTCATGGAGAAGATAAACCAGACAAATTAAATGAACAATAAGATCCAGTTGATTTCAGATGTTTCTAAAAGATCAGGTTGCCAATTTCCGGTGATGAACCAAAGAAGGGTAACCTGATCTTTTGTATTCACCGGGTGTTTAAATACATCCTCCGACTCATTCATACCATCTGCAATCAGTTCAGAGTGTAAATTATGTTGAGAAGAAAAGCTGAATGAAGTTTGCAATCAATGTCGAAGGTAAAACAAAACCCCCTTGTTTGATTTGATTCAACGAAAGGGGGTAGTTCCAAAGATTTTACACTTTTATTTACATGGTGTGTTACGGAGCCAGAAGATCTTCATCGCTCGAATATTCCTGATGTTTGATCTTTTTGAACAGATCCACGAGTTTCAAAACAGTCAGCTGCTTTTTCTCTTCTCCGCGGACATCGAGAATGATCTTTCCTTCATCCATCATGATGAGTCTGTTTCCGTAGGTGATAGCATGCTGCATATTGTGGGTCACCATCAGAGTCGTCAGATGATATTTCTCGATGAATTCGGTTGTCAGATCCATGACGATCTGAGCGTTACGCGGATCAAGAGCCGCTGTATGCTCATCGAGCAGAAGCATCTGGGGTTTGCTCAAGACAGTCATCAGCAGAGTCAGCGCCTGTCTTTGTCCTCCACTGAGAAGGCCTACATTATCTTTGAGTCTGTCTTCCAGACCGATTTTCAGTTGTTTGAGCTCTTCTTTGAAATAAGCCCTCTTCGTATTGTTCAGACTGATCTTGAGGCCTTTCATCCCTTTCTTATAGGCTGTGATCATATTGTCTTCGATCGACATTTTCGCAGCTGTTCCCACTGTAGGGTCCTGAAAGATTCTTCCGATCGTGAATGCACGTTTATACTCGGGAGTATGAGTGACATCCTTGTCGTTCAGGGTTATCTTTCCGCTCGTAACTGGAAAGGTCCCGCCTATGAGATTGAATAAAGTGCTCTTTCCCGAGCCGTTAGAGCCGACAACGGTGATGAAATCGCCTTCCAACACTCTGAGATCAATATATTCGATAGCTACTTTCTCGTTGACTGTACCCGGATAGAATACTTTGGAGATCTGTTCGATATTAAGCATTGTTCTTCTCCTCATTGAGCCCTTTTCTTCGTTCGTTGTTTCTCCTGATCGCCTTTTTCCTGGCATCGGCTGAAGAAGCAGCAGCCCGTGTCTGAGCGATGATGAGAGAGAGGATGACCAGAATACCTGTGAGGAGTTTGAGATCACTCGGTGTCAGGTGGATATAGTAGCCGTAGTATCGTCCGAGGAACATCAGCGCTTTGTAGATGATAGCACCGAAAATGACTCTCAGTGTGATGAAGAATATTTTGTTCGTTGAGAACAAAAATTCACCTATCATGATGGCGGCAAGTCCCTGGACGATCATACCGACACCGAGATTGGCGTCCGCAAATCCCTGGTACTGGGCCAGCAGGCCTCCGGAAAGGGCGATGAGTCCGTTGGAGATCGAAATGCCGATGATCTTGAGAAGTCTCGGATTGATCCCCATCGAGATGATCATCTGCTCGTTTGATCCGAGAGCCCCGATAGAGATACCCAGATCTGTTCTGAAAAAGAGATCCATAAGGATCTTCACGAAGAACACTATGAGAAGTGTTCCTGTCAGAAGGGCCCACGGTCCCGGAAGGAACGAGAAGACTTCAGGCATCTTTGTGTAGAGCGTATCTATCTTAAGAAGAGGAACGTTCGCTCTGCCGCCGAGGATGCGGATGTTTATTGAATAGAGCATCGTCATCGTCAGGATACCAGCCAGGAGACCGGGAACTTTGAGTTTATTGTGAATCATCGCTGTGATCAGGCCTGCGACGGCCCCTGACAACGTGGCTAATAGAGCCGCTGCGAGTAATCCGTACCCGTTGACAATGGATATTGTCGCAACAGCGGCTCCTGTTGCAAAGGAGCCGTCTGCAGTTAGGTCTGGAAAATCTAATATTCGGTATGATATCAACACACCCATGACCATGATGGAAAAAATCAATCCATCAACAAAAATACCTTCAATCATTAATTACGTTACCTATGCTTATTAGAATTTTATTTTTTCACTCCATTTTCGTAGATAACAGCAGCTTCGTCAAGAAGGTCCTGAGGAATAGTTATCCCTAATTCGGTTGCGGCATCCACATTGAGCCACAGTTCAAAATCTGCAGGGTCTGAGAGGAATACTGTACCGATCTCTCCGGGTTCTGTTCCATCGATGATCTGTCCGACGATCTTACCTGTCGCACGACCGATCTTATAGTAATCGAATCCCATGGCCACGAGGAAATTCAGTCCGTCGACACCTGAGGGGTCGGCGCTCATCAGAGCGATCCCTGCTTTGCTTGTGACATCGTCGATCGAAGGCAGAGCCGAGATTACGGTGTTGTCGGTAGCGATGTACATCGCATCGATCCTCTTCGCAATTGACTGTGCTGCGCTCATCACCTCGGAAGTGTTGGCTACTGCCGCAGTGACGAATTCTACACCGAGTTTTTCACAGGCTGCTTTTGCCATTTCCATCAGAATGACTCCGTTTGCCTCTCCGCTTGCATATACGTTTCCGATTGTCTTTGCACCGGTGAGTTCCACCAGCAGTGAGATCTGTGCTTCGACAGGATTCATGTCGGAGACCCCTGCGACCTTGTCGGTGTATCCTGGTTCATATGAAGGAACGAGTCCTGCATCGAGCGGATCTGTTATGGCAGAGAATACTACGGGAGTTTCTCCCATGACATTAACGAGTGACTGTGCGTTAGGTGTCGCAATACCGACAGCGATATCGACTTTGTCAGATTTGAATTTCTGGGCGATCTGTGCTGCGGCACTTACTTCCGCATTCGCATTCTGCCAGTCGTATGTGACTGAATATCCTTCTTCGCTGAGATAGTCCTGCATTCCCTGTTCAACTGCATCCAGGGCAGGATGGGAAAGGAATTTACTTACACCGACAGTTGTCGTTCCGCTCGGTGTTGTTTCTTTTGCTCCTTCCGCAAAAACGAATGAGGAACAGAGAAGAAGAGATATGAGAACTACCGTCCAAAATTTTTTCATAACAGGCTCCTTGCATAGTTATATATATGGTGCTCACTATAGACCGAGAGGCCGTTTTTGTAAAGACTGATATACAGAACTATGTATAAAAATGCATTGAATATTCAGGTTCTACTCTTCGCTTCGGTAAAGAAGTGCGGCACTGTCCAGATATTTCTTGTCGATGGTGATTCCAAGTTTGTCGGCAACATCGAGATTGAAATAGAGCTCGAATTCACTCGGGTCCGTAGAGAACAATGTTCCTACTTCTCCTGCGCTCTTTTCACCGCTGAGAACCATTGCAACGGCTTCACCGGTCTTTCTTCCGTGTTTATAGTAGTTGAAACCCCATACCATGAAATAATCGAGGCCTTCGGCACTGGTCGGGTCGGCTGTGAAGAAGGGTTTACTGTAGTTGGCACATACTTCGCTTATACTCGGAATCGCCGAAACGACAGTATTGTCGGTTCCGACATACAGCCCGTCGACGCGGGGTAGTAGGGCGAGTGCCGCCTGTTTGACTTCGGATGAATTCGATATCCCGCTTGCCATGAACCCGAGGCCGAGCTGTTCACATGATTGTTCGACGAGATCCTTGAGCTGAACGCCGTTGGCTTCACCGCTCGTATAGATGATTCCGATGGTCTTTGCTCCGGTGATCTCACTGAACAGTTTGACTTGTTCATATACAGGATTTTTATCACTTGCTCCGCCGATATTGGAATCATTGGGTTCATAGGTGGGAACCAGTCCGGCCTCGAGAGGGTCTGTTATTCCGCCGAAGATCACCGGTGTCTCATCGAAGACGTTTGCAAGCGCCTGTGCCGTAGGCGTTCCAATACCGACTGCAAGGTCCACTTTATCTGCTTTGAACTTCTGGGCGATCTGACTTGCGGTGGATATATCTCCGTTCGCATTCTGCGAATCGTAGGAAACTGTGAATCCGTTTTCTTCAAGGTAGTCCATCATACCCTGTTCTATGGCATCCAGAGCCGGATGTTTGACTATCTTTGAAACTCCGATCCTCACTGTATCATCGTCTGTCTGCTCACTGACTCCCTGCGCTCCAACGGTGAACGCGGCCAGGATCAATACTGCCAGAATCATCACTGATATTTTCTTTTTCATCGTATTACTCTCCCGTATGTTGAATTATCAATGACTATAGTACTTTGTAATGTTTCTGTAAATAGAAACAGCATGTTTTTTTGTGATTTGAGTTAAAAAAAATTATAAATATATATGTAGAAATGAGAAGGTTGAAAAAAATGCCTGCTCACAGTAAGCAGGCATTCAAAAATATGAATGTATCGGTATGGTTCTTCGGTTGATCGGGGTGAATCAGTAATCGAATTCATCATCCTCGTCATAGAAAAGATCATCGTCATCTTCATCATCGAGAATCTCTGTCTCGTCATTTTCATCAAGAAAGAAATCTTCGATGTCATCATCTTCGTCTTCGTCTTCGAAGCCGTCGTATTCATCATCTTCTCTGTATTCGTCCGGGTTGAAGTAATCTTCGATCTCATCAGCTCCGTCTATCTCGTCGTCTTCAAACACATCATCTTCGAAATCATCATCATCATGGAATCTTTTCATCCTCTCTTCCCCCTCCATATCAATAAGAATGATCTATACACACATTATGATGGAAGATTTGAGTTGTCAATTGCAATTCAGCAACCAAATGAAACATTTTGTACAGACCGGGAGAATCCTGTTCTCTTGCAACGAACAGTAAGCCTTGGTATAGTTTTCCCATATTTGGAGTGTGTGAGTCGTGAAAAATAAAGTTATTGCCATCCCCATGGGAGACCCTTGCGGAATCGGTCCTGAAATCGTATTGAAGGCTCTTATGAGTCCCCTTCTTAAAGACGCTGTTGTTGTCGTTGCCGGAGATACAACGGTATTCACTTATTTATGCGGTGCCTATCATCTTAAGAACCCGTTTGACCGGGTCATTGAAAATGATCTGCAGCTCGATCAGGCATTGAACGACAATGTGAAAAAGATCCTTTATCATCTGCCGCTTGTCGATATGAGCCGATTCTCTTTCAAGGTAGTGAGCGAAATGGGTGGAAACGCCGCATACAGATCTATTGAAAAGTGTGTCGATCTGGCATTGAATTCGCGTGTCGACGCTCTGGCAACGACCCCGATAAACAAGGAGTCTCTCAAAGCGGCGAAGATCAAAGCGATCGGACACACCGAGATCCTCGGAGAACTGACAGGAGCCCCATCTCCCGTGACGATGTTCGAGACTCTGGGCCTGCACATTTTCTTTATGACCCGTCATCTTTCTCTGCGGGATGCCTGCGATGCTGTAACGTTCGACAGGGTGTATGAGTTTATCCATGTAGTCGATGAGATTACCCGGGAGCAGGGATTCGATCAGAGTGTTCCACTCGCCGTGGCCGCCTTGAATCCGCACGGAGGAGAGCATGGTCTTTTCGGAAATGAGGAAATGGAGCATATTGTGCCTGCTGTCAGCAGATGCAGAGAGGAGGGGATCAATGTCGTCGGTCCAATCGGAGCTGATTCTGTCTTCCACCTGGCGAAGATCGGAAAGTATAAGGCTGTGCTCTCTCTGTATCACGATCAGGGGCATATAGCGGCTAAAACTCTTGATTTTGAACGGACGATCAGCGTCACATGGAAACTTCCGTTTTTGAGAACCAGTGTCGATCACGGCACCGCCTTCGATATAGCGGGAGAAAACAGAGCCAGTGAGGTAAGTATGGTCGAGGCCGTCAATGTTGCACTTAGCTATCTCGGATAATGGGGAAAGAAAAGAGGAGAAAGATATAATGAGAAAAGGTTTATTGATTATGATGGCTGCAGTCATCACACTTGTGTCGTTCATTTCCTGTTCCACGACCGTGACTACCCAGTACATGGTACCGTCTAAAGTGGATATGAGCGATTATAGGAATCTGGCAATAGCAACGGTATCCTCGTATCCGTTCAGGCCGTTCGAACTGCCGAATCCGGTAGTGCGGGATCTGAGCGGGACTTCTCCGGTCAGAGTATATTCAGGGTTCACGGTGAATACTGAACGGTCTATGAGTGAATACCTGACGAAGATCATTGTTTCTCAAGCCTACGACACGGACTATTTCACGATTCTCTCTCCTTCTGTCACCGATGCCTTCGTCAACAGACCTTCCATGCTGTATGAACAAGGGTATGATGCACTGCTTACCGTGTATACGACAGATGTCGATGTCGAAGAGTATATCTATGCCAAGGAGGTGGAAGTCGTGATCCCCAACCAGGACCCTGAAGGTGAGCCGTCTGTCGAAAAGCGCCTCTTTCACTATCTGCAGCAGAACGTGACGATCGAATTCACCTACGATCTCAAGGATACCAGGACCGGAAGGCTCATAGATACCGATACCTACAGAGATACCATCAGCGAGACAACGAAAATTGAATTTGACGGTGATACTCTCATTTTCGCACCCCAGCTGCGTTCCTCATTCTATTCCATTGCCTCCGACTTCGGACATTCAGTGATCGACAAGTATGTTCCCCGCTCTGTCTCGAGAAGTTTCTCTCTATTGAAAAACAGTCCGAAAAACAGAAATGCGGAAAAGGGATACGAGGCAGTTAAGGAAGGAAACCTTGTTGAAGCACTCGCAATCTTCGAAAAAGAATGGAACCGGAGGAAACATATCCCTTCAGCCTATAATGCGGCGTTGATCCATGAAGCGCTGGGAGACCGGGATGAAGGGATCGACCTGCTGGAAAAGGCGATCAAGAAGACAGGGAACACAAAACTGCAGTCTCTGCTGCGTTCTATGCAGGAAAGAGCCGATATGACCGAAGAGGCTCAAAAGCAGTTGTAAGGAGACGATACTATGTCGAATCATCCTCTTGTGATAACATATACCGGAAATGGAAAGGGGAAGACTACTGCAGCTCTGGGGATACTGTTCAGATCCCTGGGGCATCACAAACGATGCGCTGTTCTGCAGTTCATCAAAAACGGAAACCTGGTCACAGGTGAAAGGAAAATGGCCGAACAATCAGATGTGCTGTGGGAAAGTCATGGAGTAGGGTTCACCTGGGAACATGACAGGGAAAGCAATACCGCCGCAAGTGTGGAAGGCTTCAGACGTTTTCAGCAGCTCATCGATACCGGATCGTACGATCTGATCATTCTTGATGAGTTTACCTACCCCGTATCGTTGGGCTTCCTCGATGAATCAGAGGTGATGTCGTACCTCAAAGATGTGAAAAAAAGAAGGAAAAGACCTCATATCGTGATCACAGGAAGAGATGCTCCGGCATCTCTGATTGAAATAAGCGACCTGGTCAGTGAAATCGTCGAGGTCAAACACCCTATGAAAAGCAATATAGGCCCTCAAATGATGATCGAATACTGATTATTGCCTAATATGAGTAATTCCTTGAAAAAAACTGTACCAAAGTTTGTAAACAGGGTATAATCAACCAAAAGGATTACTATGGGATATGTTGAATGTCATTCACATCTGCTGCCCTTCGTTGATGACGGGGTAAAGACCAAGGAACAGGCTCTGAGAGTTCTTCATGCTTATAAGGATGCAGGATTCTCTATTGTCGTCACCACTCCTCATCTGTATAACCCGCTGGTGGTAACGCATGTCGATAACATCCGTACCATGTACCGGTGGCTCGAAGGTGAAGGAAAGAAGCTGGGAATTCGAGTCGTTCTAGGCTCAGAGACTTTCGTAGGAAGTGCTTCGCACCCGAAGAACCTCCCGTTTCTCGGCAATTTCGTGCTGGTCGAAGTGGACACGTCGGTCGAACCGCTGTATCTGCTCAACTATGCATATACGCTGATCAAAAGCGGTCATTTCGTAATCCTTGCCCACATTGAACGCTACGACTGGTTCAGCGAGAAATCGCTTGTCGTAAAACGGCTGGTTGAAATGGGAGTCTTCTTTCAGAGCAACTGCGATGCGGTTCTCTCGGGAACTGTCGACTCCTATCTGAATAAACGGATGATCGATATCATCGCCGGAGACAATCATGGTGATGATACATTGCCGGCAAGACTTGCCGCATCGCTGCAGAAACATCCTGAAGTTCTTCAGCGAATGGAAAGATTATTCGAAACTGAATAAGGTTATAAGGGGGAATAGGTATGTTATTGGACATGACAATATCCAATTACCGTTCAGTTCAGACTCCTCAGACAATCTCTTTCGAGGCGATCAAGGATAATCGTCTCTCCAGCGAGAAGATTGTACAAGTGAGCGAAAGACTGAATGTGATTAAATCTTGTGCGATCATCGGCCCTAACGGAGCTGGTAAATCCACCTTCGTCAGAGCTTTGGAAGCTCTTAAGGCAATCGTTACTGCAGATGAGAACATGGAATGTCCAGTTCAACTTCTCGCCGGAACATCATTTGCCTATTCCGATGAGAAGAACGGTCCCTCTCAGATGGTCATACAGATCATTATGGGAAAAGATGAACAGACCGGTCAGCCTCTTACAGGTAAATATACGCTTGTAGCGAGCAGGGACAAGATCTATGAAGAGTCTTATCACATGTTCGTGGGGCGTTCAAGAAAACTCATGTTTGAAAGAAAACTCATAGAACCCGTCGATGGCGATGAGATCGAATACAAGTACCGCTGGGGAAAAATGTTCCGCGGCGAGAAGAAAAGACTTGTCAAGAAGATTCTTCCCGGACAGACATATCTTGCAGCAGCGGCACGGAAGGAATCACTTACTCTCACTCCGCTGTACAACTGGTTCATGAACGATCTGATGATCCTGCCGTTCGGGCTTTCCTCTTCAAGCGAGCGACAGATCGTGGACCGGCTCAAAGCCCATCCCGAATGGAGACGGCAGCTGATAGATTTCCTGTGGTCGATAGATATTACGGATATCCGGGATGTGAGAATCCAGGATGACCGGCTGATCTATATCCATACGAACGTCTCTCAGCACTATGCTTCATATTTCAACAACGAATCGCTCTCTCTGAGAAGATTGACGACAATCGCATTGGCGATGTTCGAAAGCTTCATAGATCAGAAGATGCTCGTCATGGATGATTTCGGAATGCTGCTGCATCCCGATGCACTGGAGCACCTGGTCAACGTGTTCGAAGCATCGAACACGAAAGGCTCTCAGATGCTGGTGGTAGACTGTAATCCCGGACTGCTCAAAGACGGAGTCCTCAGACGGGACGCCGTGTGGTTTGCCCAGAAGAACAATGTGTCGGCGACAGAGTACTATTCTCTGGCCAACTTCAAATTCTCGAAGAGCAAGAAAGATCTTACCAGGCAGATGTATTTGAACGGTTCGTTCGGAGCATTGCCCATCACAAGTGAGTTCACATTCGTCGAGAAGGAAAAGGAGGCGTAAGATGAGACGTAAGAAGAAAAACGAGGCTCCCCGGAAGACATTGCTGATCGTGACTTCGACTGAATCCGAATCACTCTATTTCTCACAGATGAGAAAAGACTGCAGATATACGAACATGAGTGTCCTGTGGGCGCAGGAAGCACAGACACTTGAAGATATCATCAAGTTTGCTTCCAGAGAGAGAATCAAGGGTCACTTCGACAGTGTATGGTGTACCCTGAGTTTCCAGAAGACGGGGATCACCCCTCAGAATGTCAGAGAGTATCAGCAGTTCGCACTGAAGAAGAAGGTGAATCTCGCATGGAACAATCCTGATATCTCACTGTGGTATCTTCTCCATCTGCAATCTCCGAGACTGCCGATTTCTGATACGAAAGTGATCGAATCCAGTCTCAAAGGTGTGTTCCCGCAATTCACGAGTGAACCGTCGTATCTGCTGAAAGAAGGGATGAATCTTCATCTGAAGCTGTTCAACGCAAAAGCGCAGGCTGTTGTGAACGGATCTGCCTATAATAAGCTTGTCGAAGGCAGGATGGATAATCTTGAACCGGTTCATATGACCCGGCTTCTCAATGACATCACAACCTTCTGCGGAAATGCCGACATGAGCCACAACCAGAAGCTTATAGGATTGAAGAACAACTGACCATGCTGGAACAGGGACTTACCTTATTATTGTATGTGTTTGCCTTCGCAGGCGGATGTATGGCACTGGTCCTCTCAGTGGTTTTCCATATCAGGGAGAACTACGAGTGGACCAGGTATTTCATCATTTTCGTCTCATCACTGCTGATCATCATAGTCCTTCAAGTCTTCATAGTTTTCATCAATATATTCGCCAGTGAGTTCATTCAGATACTTTTCACCTATATCATTTATCCGGTGATCATAGCGAACGCTACATTCCTGATCGTTTTCATTCCCTATTTCACTACATGGATCATCGGACAGCCGTTCAGGAAACCTTTCTCTATCATCTTCTATTCTCTCAGTACCGCTTTTCTGGCACTGAGTGTTCTGTCGATGATATTTACCCGGACGAACGTTTTTTCAACGATCAGCAGCGGGATCTTCATCTTCACACTCTTTGCATCTATAGGGGTGATATTGAAGAATCTGAAGAATATCTCTTCTCCCGATGCAAGACTCGTGAGTAAAGTGATCATCATATTGAGTTTTGCGATGATCCCTCTTGTCATTCTTTCTCTGATATTCCCTTCAGTAAAGAACATCATGTATCCGACTTATTTTCTCGCATTCAGCATCACGATCATGGTCTTCCTGTTCATCTATTTTCACAGGATCCCTCATAAGAAGGAGGGTGAGCTTTCTTTGGACAGACTGCAGAAGTGGAAGATCACCGAACGGGAGTTCTCCGTCATCATTCTCATAAAGAAAGGGTATACGAACAAGGAGATAGCACAGGACCTTTCGATCTCCACCAACACGGTGAACAATCATATCGCCAACATCTTCTCGAAGACTCAGGTCAGAAGCAGAATCGACCTGTTGAATCTATTGAATGAGGAGCAGTAGTATGGAACATAGAGTAAGAAAATGTGCACAGCCTATCAATCTGATACACGAACCCAGAGCTGAGTATGCTGTGATCGCTTTCCATGGGTACAGCGGTTATCCCGGTGAACTTGCCCTGATAGCGAAACTGCTTTTCGAATCCGGTTACGATGTGTTCGTTCCCCGCTATCCGGGGCACGGAACAGATGGTGAGGATTTCGCAGCGACCGACAGGTCGATGTGGGTTGAACACGCATTACGCTCATATGAGCTGATCAACGGGAAATATAAGAGTATCAGTGCCGTAGGTCATTCGATGGGAGGCCTGATCGCGTTGAAGGTCGCTTCTCTGTGCGATATACCCTCCATGGTTCTGTATGCTCCGGCCTTACTCCTCCAGAAGAAGATCCCGGTGAATCTGTTCTCCTTCCTGTCACATTTCAGCAAAAGGAAGGCCGTCGAGTGGGAAAGAGATCCCCGTTTTCCCTTCTTTGACCAGCGAGATGATGATGACGATGAGTTTCTTGGAAAAGAGTACTGGTCATTCATCTACTTCAGACAGATCGCGGAACTGGAGAAACTGAGAAAAGAGGTTCTGCAGCTTGTAGATTCGATTGATTCCAGGATTCTCGTATTCACGGGTGGTGAGGACACGACAGTCGACAGAAAAGTTGGCGAACTGCTCACAGAAGGGACAAAAGGGAAGGACAACAGGTGGATCCATCTACCGAAAGCAACCCATCTCATCTGCTATGACAAAGATGATGTTTCGAGAGAACTGGCGATGACCGAATCTATCAATTTTCTCACTCCCTAGGCTGAGGTTGTTGCTAATTTCACAAATTTACGGTAAAACGTAACAACAAACATTATTGGAAAATCATATACTCCAGGTGGTATTTTATGGAAGTCCGCGTTCGTTACGCCCCTTCGCCGACCGGCAATCAGCACATTGGCGGGGTTCGTACTGCATTATTCAATTATTTTTTCGCCCGCGCAATGAACGGAAAGTTCATACTGCGCATTGAAGATACCGATCAGACCAGATCGAGTGAAGAATCGGTAAAAGATCTGTATGACACTTTGGCATGGCTTGATGTCGAATGGGATGAAGGCCCCGAAAAGGGCGGCCCTTACGGTCCATACATTCAGAGCGAGAGGATTGAACTGTACAGAACCTATGCCCAGCAGCTCGTTGATAAGGGTAAAGCCTATCGGTGCTACTGCACCTCTGAAAGGCTTGATGCACTCAGAGAGCAGCAGATCGCATCTAAAAGCAAGGTGCAGGGCTATGACCGTCACTGCAGTCATCTTTCTCCACAGCAGATTGAACAGTACGAGAAGGAGAAGCGCCCATATGTGATCCGTCTTAAAGTGCCAGTCGAGGGGAAGACGACGTTCCACGATGTACTGATGGGCGATATCACGAGGAAGAACAAAGATGTAAGTCCCGATCCAATCCTGCTCAAGAGTGACGGATATCCCACCTACCATCTGGCAAATGTGATCGATGATCACCTGATGCACATCACCCATATCATGAGAGCTCAGGAATGGATTCCTTCAGGTCCTCTCCACATACTTTTATATGAAGCATTCGGCTGGGAACCTCCTATGTACTGTCATCTTCCCATGGTCATGGGTAAAGACGGGCAGAAATTGAGCAAGCGTCACGGTTCGACTGCCGTGAAGGATTTCAGAGAAAAGGGGTATCTGCCTGAGGCCCTGATGAACTATGTCTCGATGGTGGGCTGGTCATATGACGACAAGACAGAGTTCTTTACGAAGGAACAGCTGTGTTCACTGTTCTCGCTCGAGAAGATAAACAAGGCTCCGGGAATATTCGATTACAAGAAGCTCGACTGGTACAACGGCATGTATATCAGAGAGAAAAGTGATGAGCAGCTGGCACAGCTTCTTCTGCCCTACATGAAGAAAGCTTCATTCATACCGGAAGAGCCTTCCTCTGAGGAATATCAGCGTTTTCTGTCGCTCATTCCCCTGGTGAAAGAACGCCTCAAAGTTCTCTCCGATGTGGTCGAGATGGTCAGATTCCTCTATGAGGATATCGAGGTCGACGATGCGACGCTCTTCGTACCGAAAAAGCAGACTCTGGCGCAGACTCTCGAAGCGATACAGGCGGCATACGCCATCATGGACGGGCGTGAAGATGAAGAAGATGAGACGATCGAAGGCCTGCTGAGCGAAAAGGCAAAAGAGATGGGACTGAAAGTGAACGGAATTTTCATGCCTATCAGAGTTGCGGTCACAGGATCTGCCGTCTCGCCGCCGTTATTTGATTCGATTCGGGTCCTTGGGTATGATAAAGCGCTGCAGAGAATAGAAAAAGCAATTATGTTGATAGAAAATGAGGTAAACAATGGCTGAAACGACATTAGACAAGATAGTCTCGTTATGTAAGAGAAGAGGATTCATCTTCCAGTCGAGTGAGATCTACGGAGGATTGAGCGGAGCATGGGATTATGGTCCTCTCGGTGTTGAACTTAAGAACAATATCAGAGACTTCTGGTGGAAGGAAATGACTCAGATGCATGACAACATCGTCGGTCTTGATGCCTCTATTCTGATGCACCCGAAAGTATGGGAAGCGAGCGGACATGTTTCCAACTTCACCGACCCGATGGTCGACTGCAGGCAGTGCAGAAGTCGTTTCCGCGCTGACCAGATCGATCTGACCAAGCCGTGTCCGAACTGCGGAACGAAAGACTCGTTCACCGAACCGCGGAACTTCAATCTGATGTTCAGCACGCATATGGGACCTGTTCAGGACGATTCATCGGTCGTATATCTGAGGCCTGAAACCGCTCAGGGCATCTATGCTGATTTCAAGAATGTCGTTCAGTCTTCGAGAGTGAAAATACCCTTCGGAATCGCTCAGGTGGGAAAATCTTTCAGAAACGAGATCACCACGAAGAACTTCATCTTCAGATCCTGCGAATTCGAACAGATGGAAATGCAGTACTTCTGCAAACCAGGAGAAGATGAGAAATGGTTTGATTTCTGGAAAGAACAGCGGATGGCTTTCTATGAGAAGATGGGTATAAATAGTGAGAACCTCAGGTGGCATCAGCACGGCGAGGATGAACTGGCCTTCTATGCGAAAGACGCATATGATATCCAATTCAGGTTCCCGATGGGGTGGCAGGAGCTCGAAGGTGTTCATAACAGGACAGACTACGACCTTACCCAGCACCAGCAGTTCAGCGGAAAAGACCTCACATATCTCGATCAGGAGACGAAGGAACGTTATATCCCGTACGTGGTGGAAACCTCGGCCGGACTTACGAGAAATGTCCTGATGGTCCTTTCCGATGCATATGAAGAGGAGAAGCTGGAAGGAAACGAGGTGAGAACGGTGATGCATCTTCATCCGAAGATCGCTCCTGTCACCGTCGCGGTGCTGCCCCTCGTGAAAAAGGACGGTATTGCCGAATTTGCGCAGAAACTCGAAAAAGAACTACGTGAAGATTTCGCCACATTCTACGACCAGAGCGGAGCTATCGGCAGACGCTATAGAAGAATGGATGAGATCGGCACTCCTTATTGTATCACCGTCGATTACCAGACACTCGAAGATAAGACCGTAACGGTGCGGTATCGGGATTCGATGGAGCAGGAAAGGATTCAGATCAGCCTTTTGAGCTCCCACCTGAATAAGACCACGAAACTGTATAAGAGGGGATAAGATGAACGCAGCACTGCAGGTGTTACAGGATAGAGGATTTATCAAGCAATGTACTCATTTCGAAGAACTGAGCGACCGTATGGACAAAGAGAAGCTGACGTTCTATCTCGGAGTCGATCCGACCGGGAAGAGTATCCATATCGGACACATGGTTCCTTTCTTCGCAATGCACCATCTTCAGGAACACGGTCATAATCCCATCGCCCTGGTCGGCGGAGGTACCAGTCTCATCGGAGACCCTTCAGGAAAGACCGAGATGAGAAAGATGCTCACTGTGGAACAGATCAAAGAGAACAGTTCCGCATTGAAGCAGCAGCTGGGAACTGTCGTCGATTTTTCCGACCATAATGATCCGGGACGGGGACATGCGGTCATGCTCAACAACTACGACTGGCTCGGAGGTCTCAACTACATAGAGTTTCTCCGGGATATCGGAAAGCACTTTTCGGTCAACCGGATGCTCACGTTCGAAAGCTACAAACAGAGGCTGGAACGGGGTCTCAGTTTCATCGAGTTCAATTATCAGCTGCTGCAGTCATACGACTTTCTCACGCTCTTTCGCGAACACAATGCGGTTTTACAGATCGGCGGTGACGATCAGTGGGGCAATATCGTAAGCGGAATCGAGCTGATCAGAAAGATCGAAGGAAGTGAAAGCTATGGTCTGACCTTCAGCCTCATCACACGCAGTGACGGACAGAAGATGGGAAAGAGCGAAAAAGGCGCAGTGTTTCTGGATCCTGAACTCTTCTCGCCTTATGATTTCTTCCAGTATTGGAGGAACGTGAATGACGAGGATGTAATAAGATTCATGAAACTGTTCACATTTCTCTCTCTTGAAGAGATCGGTGAGTACGATGATCCGAAGCGTAACATCAACGAAGCGAAAGAACGCCTCGCCTACGAGCAGACGAAGATCATTCATGGTAAAGAGGAAGCTGACAAGGCTCTGAAGGCGGCCAAGTCGATGTTCGGTTCGGCAGGTAAGATGTCTACGGAAGGAATACCCTCGATAACAGTACCATACAGCACCCTTGAGATGGGGATTCCCGCCATCGAACTGTTTGCGATGACCGATCTATGTGCGACCAAAAGTGATGCAAGAAGACTCATTTCTCAAAACGGGGCTTCGGTTCAGGACAAGAAAATCACGGATGTAAAAGCCGTGATAGACACATCCTGGCTTGATCAGGAGAATATCCTGCTTCTCAAAGCGGGAAAGAAACGTTACTTCAAGGTAATCGTCGAACAATAGATATAAGGAGACCTTCCTTCCAAAAAGGTCATTGGAGAGTTTTTATGAACAAAAGAATCACATATAAGAGGGCAATCGTAACCATTCTTATCAGCACAGTCCTCCTTTTCTCCATCTTTTCCCAGGCGGTAAAAGAGGCTCAGGATGAGAGAGACCGGGTAACAATCAATATGGGCGTGATGAAAGGACCCAGCGGGTTCTCGGCAGCGGGAATCGCACAGGATAACGGCGAGATCAACGATCTCACCAGAATCGAACTTGGTGTCTATTCCTCTCCAAACGAGGTGATTGCAAAACTCTCCAACGGAGAACTCGATATGGCGGCGCTTCCCACTAATGTGGCGGCGAAACTGTACAATAAAGGTGTCGGAATCCGTCTGGCAGCCATCACCGGTGAAGGGATGCTCCAGTTCATCACGACCGATCCTTCGATAGAGACCTTCGAGGATCTCAGAGGCAGAACCGTCACAGTGCCCGGACAGGGAGCGACTCCCGACCAGCTGACACAGATCTATTTCAGCGCATTCGGCTATGATACCACAGATTTCATCTCACTTGATTATTCAGTAGCTTCTGCCGCACAGCTGACTCAGCTTTTCATCGCCGGGAAGAAAGACCTCATCGTTCTTCCTGAACCCTTTCTGACGATGGCGAAGACCAAACAGCCGGATACGATCATTCTGCTTGACTACCAGAACATCTGGCAGGCTCTCACGGGCGTGGAGAATTATCCTATAACGGTTCTTGTCGTCTCGGATGCATTCGCGCAGGAACACCCCGAACAGCTGACTGCGGCTCTTGAGAAGGTTGAACAGAGCATTGAATGGGTCAACGGCAATCCCGCTGAAGCGGCTTCGAAGATCGAGGAGCTGCAGATTCTCACCGCAGCACTCGCCGAGCCGTCCATTCCATACTGCAATCTGGTTTATATCACAGGAGAGGATGCTCTAGAGCGACTCGATATGTATTTCAGTATTCTGCAGGGATTCGATTACGAATCTATAGGTGGATCGATTCCGGATGAACAATTCTACCTGGAAAAATAAGGGGATAGTTCTCCTTTCGGTCATACTTTTGCTGCTCGTCTGGTCGACGGTGGCAAAAGTCATGGCCATCCCGATCATCATTCCTTCGCCGGTGACGACGTTTTTCTCATTCATCGATGTCGTAAGTTCTGAGACGTTTGGCCGCAACCTTCTGGTGACGGTGGTCAGAGGCCTTGAAAGCTTTCTCATCATATCGGTATCGGCAACAGTCTTCGGCCTTCTCAGCGGATTCTATCCTTCTGTAAAGGCTTTTCTTACACCTCTGCTTCTCATCAGCAAGGCAACGCCTGTGATGGCTGTCATCCTCCTTGCCTTCATCTGGTTCACCAGCGGTACCGTTCCGATCTTCAGCGCATTTCTCATGGCATTTCCAGTCATGTTCATTCAGGTCGAAAGCGGTGTTCACAATATTTCAAAAGAATTGTCAGAGATGACGAAGGTCTACGGCCTCTCTTTTTCCACAAAATTCTTTCACTTCTTATTGCCGTCCATGAGTCCGTTTCTCATCAGCGGAGCAAAGAGTACCCTCTCTATGATCTGGAAGGTTGTGATAGCAGCGGAAGTTCTCACTGTTCCTAAATACGGAGTAGGTTCGCAGATGCAGTTTGCTCAGATCAATCTGGAGACAGCAACCGTCCTTTCGTGGACGATCATCGCAATTCTGCTGACAGCTCTATCGGATTCGGTCTTTGCCTTCCTGCTGGACCGCACGACATCATATAGAAAGCATAAAGCAGAAGATGAACAGCTGGCGGAGGATACTGATGACCATTGATTCCATATGTAAGAGTTTTCCCGTCAACGGTAAGACAGTAGAGGTCCTTAACGATTTTTCTCTGACCGTCGAACCTGGATCGATCGCGGCTCTGGTCGGTCCGTCGGGATGCGGAAAGACTACACTGCTGAGAATTCTCGGCGGTCTTGAAAGGTATGACAGCGGGAACATCGCCACAGAAAGCTCTGAAGAAGGCAATGTCAGTTACCTGTTTCAGGAACCTCGTCTTCTGCCGTGGTTATCGATTTTGAAGAATATCACGATAGTGCTGCGTCCGTTCATCGACAATGAGAAGGACCGAAAGAGGAGGGCGATGGAATTTTTGACGCTTGTGGAGCTGGACGAGTATTGTACGCTCACTCCCGCCGAGTTGTCGGGGGGGATGAGGCAGCGGGTGGCCATAGCCCGTTCATTTGCCTATCCGGCACCTCTGATGCTCCTTGATGAACCGTTTCAATCCCTGGATGCCTCACTGAGATGGTCACTGGTTTCCTCGTTCTCGAAGCTGTATGAGAAGGACAGAAGAACCACATTGTTCGTCACCCATGATATCGGAGAGGCTCTGATGCTTGCCGATAAAGTGGTAAAACTGTCGAAACGTCCTATGAGAATAACTCATTCATTTCCCATCGATATTCCAAGGGAGAAAAGAAGCCTGAAAGATCCGGCTCTTCTCTCCCATCTCACGAGCTTTTACACGTATCCCTGATCGATCATAGCTGAAGCGACTCTCAAAAACCCTGCGATATTTGCACCGTCAACAAGATTTTCCTTCGTACTGTATCGTTGTGCGGTAGTGGAAATTTCCCTGTAGATCCCTTTCATGAGCTGCAGCAGTTTTCTGTCCACCTCTTTTGGACTCCATTGTATTCTTGAACTGTTTTGAGCCATCTCGAGACCGCTTACAGCGACTCCTCCCGCGTTGGCAGCCTTTGCCGGGGCATAATGGATCCTGTTATGCTGAAGAATATCGACAGCTTCCAGTGTCGTGGGCATATTTGCTCCTTCGGCAACCAGGATGACTTTATTATCTGCGAGATGCTGTGCATCAGCGGCATTGATCTCGTTCTGCGTCGCACAGGGGAAGGCACAGTCAGCTTCTACTTCCCAGATCGGGTTTGAGCCCCTTAGGCCGTTCGCAGGTATGTAGGTCGCATTAGGATATTTCTCTGTGTATGCGCTGATGCGTCCTCTTCGGATATTCTTCAGTTCTTTTACGAATTCGAGTTTCTCAGCATCGAAGCCGTCATTGTCTATGATGCAGCCGGTCGAATCGCTCAGTGTAACAGGGACAGCTTTCAGATGCAGCAGTTTCTCGACGGTGTACTGGGCCACGTTGCCGGAACCGCTGACGATACACCGCTTGTTTTCCAGTGTCTCGTGATGGTCCTCGAGTATCGATGCGGCAAGATAGACAAGACCGTATCCTGTCGCTTCCGGTCTGATATAGGAGCCTCCCCAGAGAGGATTTTTTCCGGTAAGGGTGCCGGAAAATTCATTACGAAGCCGTTTATACTGTCCGAACAGATATCCGATCTCCCTTGAGCCGACTCCGATGTCGCCTGCAGGAACATCTGTATCCGCTCCGATGTGACGGCTGAGCTCTGTCATGAAACTCTGGGCAAAACGCATCACTTCTCCGTCACTTTTGCCTTTGACGTCGAAGTCACTGCCGCCTTTGCCTCCGCCTAGAGATAGTCCGGTGAGGCTGTTTTTGAATGTTTGTTCGAATGCCAGGAATTTGATGATGGACAGATTGACGGACGGATGGAATCTAAGTCCACCTTTGTATGGACCGAGGGCGCTGTTCATCTGGACCCTGTAGCCCCTGTTTATCTGCACAACTCCCTCGTCATCGATCCAGGGAACCCGAAAAATGATAGCCCTTTCGGGTTCGATCATCCTTTCTATTACTTTATGGTAGGTGATATGGGGAAGGTCCTCGATGATTTTGTCGATCGAGAGCAGAAATTCCTCAACTGCCTGATGAAATTCCACCTGATACGGGTCTTTCTGTTTCATCATGGCATAGATAGTCTGAGTAGCACATTTCATTGGAATTTCTCCTAAAGTATGAGTTGGAATATAGTATGACTTTAGGTAAAAACGGGTGAATTGTAAATACGTCGGCCTTTATCAGATCAGGTGCATCGCCAGTAGTGCAAACGTAATGAAAAATATCGTGATAATGCTGGTGAAGGTCGTGAATACGACCAGAAGTCCCGCCAGATCCGAGTCCCCTCCCATCTGTGTCGCCATCGCATAGGAAGAGACTGCGGTAGGTGAGGAGAACAGTGCCATCAATATCACGAGGCTTTCGTTTCTGAATCCCATGAGAATCGCTCCAGTCACGCCCAGAAGCGGTACGATGACCAGTTTGGCACTCATACCGATCAGCAGCTGCCGCCGGTGGGAAGACAGATGCTGGAATGTGACAGACCCTCCCAGGATGATAAGTGCGATCGGTGTAGCGATCGATGCGAGTTCTGCGATGAACTGTTCGATGAATTCAGGAAGTCTGATCCCTGTGAGTGCAAGGACATAGGCCGAAAAAGCGGCGATGATGATCGGGGTCTTTGCGATCTCTATCAGAATTTTCGTCAGTTTCACCTTTTTCCCGTTGAAGGTCTGAAGTGCAATGACAGAAAGAGTGTTCATAAGAGGGACAGCTACACTCACCATTATACTCGCCTGTCCAAGAGCTTCCTTTCCATACAATGCCTGAGCGACTGGAATACCGAAGAGAATGAAGTTACTCCTCGTAACGGCCTGGATCAGTACACCTCTTTTCGGGTTAGCCTTTTCGATACGCGGAATGATGAACATAAGAAGGAAGAATATGAGAGAGATCGAGATCAACGAAAAGATGATGAGATCCCCTTTGAAATCATTTTGTATATCACCCTGATAGATGTTGTTGAACAGCAGTATAGGCAGAAAAAGGATAAATGTGAGCTTGTTGAACTCCTTGAACGACTGACTGGAGATGATACGCACTTTTCTGAGAAAGAAGCCGAGCCCCAATTTCAAAGCAAGGGGAAAAACAACGAGAAATGAGGTGAGAAAAAGATTCATGTACAGTCCTTATTGCAGAGTCTTCCGTATTTCTTCTATTGAAGATGTATAGGGAGGATATAATATACCCTTTTCAGTAATTATTCCAGTCACATTTTCATTCGGTGTGACATCGAAAGCCGGATTGTACACCTGCATCCCATCGGGGGCGATCTGTTCGCTCCCGATACGGGTGACTTCTTCTGAAGCTCTCAGTTCTATTGGGATATCCTTGCCGCTTGCGATCGAGAAATCGATGGTGCTCACGGGTACGGCACTGTAGAAGGGTACACCGTAGACTTTGCACAGCACGCTGAGCATGAACGTGCCGATCTTGTTGCAGACATCTCCGTTGGCCGCTACGCGGTCTCCGCCGAGGATGACAAGATCGATTTTCCCGTCTCTTATGAGGGTGGCGGCAACAGAATCGCTGATGAGGGCCGAAGGAATGCCAGCCTGAGTCAGTTCCCATGCCGTCAGACGGGCGCCTTGAAGCCGGGGACGTGTTTCGTCCGCATAGACGAATATATCCTTGCCTTCTTCAAACGCCGTTTTGATGACACCCAGAGCTGTTCCCCATCCTGCGGTCGCAAGAGCTCCGGTATTACAGTGAGTAAGTATCGTCGCCTTTTCAGGGATGAGAGCAGAACCGATCTTGCCCATCATCCTGTTTGTCTGAATGTCTTCTCTCTTGATTGTGTCTGCGAGGTTCAAAAGAGAAGAGAGAATCGTATCAATGCTCTCCTCTTTGAGTCTTTTATACTCTTTGAGCATCAGATCGACAGCCCATGCGAGGTTTACCGCTGTGGGTCTGGACTTGATCAGATATGAGGCTGCATCCTCCATAGCCGCGGAAAAAGCTTCATCATCGGTCTGATTGTGAAGAGATGAGAATTCTCTGGCAGCCAGATATACTCCGTAAGCGGCGGTCGCTCCTATGGCGGGAGCTCCCCTCACTATCATATCACGGATGGCGAATTCCACCTCTTTGTAGGTGGTGCAGTGTACGTAGGTGACTCTTTTCGGTAATGCTCTCTGATCGAGCAGGACAAGGGTATCCTCAAAGAAATCTATCGTTTTGAAATTCTCTTCCATATATGCCTCCTAGGTGGTTACTCTCTGTTTGATTGCTTCCCATTTTTCTCTGATCCTGCTCTCTTCACGTTCTATATCGATATAGCTGAATCGATTCTCATGATAAACGATGTCTCCTCTGATCATGACTGTATCAACATCGAAGCTGCTGCAGGTGTAGACGATTGCACTATATGGATCGTTCATCGGGCTGATATGGGGTTTGTCGGTGTCCACCAGAATAATATCGGCATCTTTGCCGATTTCGAGCGTTCCGCATGACGAGTCTTTTCCGAGAGCTTTCGCCCCGTTGGCCGTTGCCATTCTAATGATATCAAAAGGTGTCAGAGCGACGGGATTACGAGTAGACGCTGCGCTTATCATCGCGGCAAGACGCATCTCCTTGAACATGTCGAGTGTATTGTTTGAAGAGGAACCGTCGGTTCCAAGGGCAACGTTGACTTGTGAATCCTTGTAAAGCGAAATCGGTGCGATCCCGTTACCCAGTTTGCAGTTGCTCGAGGGATTGTGAATCACCGAGACTCCGGTTCTCCTCAGGATATCGAGATCCTCGTCTATCGGATGTACCACATGGGCCAGATAGGTGTTTGAATCGAGAACCTGCAGCGAGTTTAGATAGGATATGGGACTTCTGCCGTTGTTCCTTTTTGATTGTTCCACTTCGAAAGGTGATTCACTCAGATGGGTATGCAGCCGGCACCCGTTCTCATCGGCGATCTTTTTACCGTATGTGTACGTATCTCTGGTGCAGGTATAGATGGCATGAGGAGCCACATCGAAGGAGACATGGTGAGGATGATCCGCGCGTACCTCTTTCAGATAGGAAAGCGATTTTTCTATGCGTCTTTTGCTCTCTTCAAGATCCCCGAAAAGGGTGAGGCCGACTGTCGCTTTCATACGGGTCTCGATGAGTGCTTCTACAGTCTGTTCAACATCGAAATACATGTCGGTAAAACAGGTCGTTCCGCCCCTGATCATCTCGGCGATTGCCATCGTGCTTGCGATCTTTATATCCTCTTTTTTCAGAACTGCCTCGTATTTCCAGACAGCCTGCAGCCACGTTTCCAGATCTGAATGTGTATCATTGAAATTCTTGAAATACTGCATCGCCGCATGGGTGTGGCTGTTGATCAGGCCGGGTAGGGCGATCTTCCCCGACCCGTCTATGATCAGTTCACCTTGAAAATCTTCAGGTATCTCTCCCATGGCGAATATCTTTCCGTCTTCAACCGCGATAGATCCGCGAAACAGGTCTTCTTTGCGGGTCATAGGTAGCACCAACACATTTTTTATAATGGTTTTCATGGGTGAATCGTATCATACTTATACATAGATGACTATCGGTCACCTCAAAAAAAGGTCACCGAAAAACGGTGACCTCCATTCCGATGGCAGTTCGCTTTATTTGTAGGCTCCGTAAAGAGGACCGTAGGCTTTGCATGCTCTGTAATCTGAACCTTCCGTATCTGAACCGAATGAGTTCCATGCAGAGGGTCGGAAAATATCGTCTTCAGATACATTATGCATATTCACGGGTATTCTGAGCATAGAACACAGAGTAATGAGGTCGGCACCGATGTGTCCGTAGCTGATAGCACCGTGGTTTGCACCCCAGTTGGCCATGACCGAATAGACATCCTTGAACGGTCGGTTGTTCGGGTCGAGTCGCGGGACGAACCATGTAGTCGGCCAGGTCGGATCTGTCCGTTTGTTGATCTTCTCGAATACCTCGTCGGGGATATCACAGGTCCAGCCTTCGGCGATCTGCATCACAGGTCCGAGACCCTTCACAACATTGAGTCTGCACATGGTCACAGGCATTTCACCGCGGGTGAGGAAAGTTGATGAATAACCGCCGCCTCTGAAGTATCCTCCGTTGGCGACGGAGAATTCTGTTGCCTCGAGGGTGTTCTTGACATCTTCCTCGGTGATTTCCCAGAAGTGTTTCATTATTGAATTGCCGTTCTCGTCTTTCATGGCTCCGGTTGCATCAAGTGTCGTCGATCCCGAATTGATCAGGTGGATGAACCCGTCCTTCGCTCTTCCTTCGGGCTTCCACCCTGTTACTCTCTCGATAGCTTCGGGAGACCAGTAGGTTCTCACATCCGAGAAGATCTGTGCCCGATTGGTGAGAAGTTTGCCGAACAGCATGGCGGTCCCGTTCATGAAATCATTTTCGGTGGCCATTACAAAGGGTTCTCTGATGCCGTTCCAGTCGAAGCTGGTGTTGAGCATTGTCTCCATGAAATCACCGTTCGGCCTGAAATCGGTCCACTGGCGCTGTCCCTGAAATCCCGAGTAGAGTGCGTTGTGTCCCTGTGCTTCTTCACCGAATCCGAGAGCTTCGAGATTCTTGTTCCCGATCATCAGATCCCTTCCGATCATGACCATCTTTATCACGTAATCCCAGTCCTTGTCTCTCTGTTCAGCGCTTCTAAGATATTCGGGAGGATTGACTGTGTCTTCGGCCTCGTGACAGTTTTCTCGGACCCATTTTTTCGCAAGTTCAAGTTCCTTGGGATCGTAGATCTCTTCTTCGACACGCCGTTCGAACTCACTCATATCAACGACTTCGGTCCGCATGCCGAGATATGACTGGATGAAGTCCTGGTCGACGATTGAACCTGCGATGCCCATCGACATACCGCCGATAGACAGATATGATTTATCTCTCATTGTCGCAACGGCAAGACCGGCACGGGCGAAGCGGAGAATCTTTGTCTTCACATCTTCTGGGATTGAAGTGTCGTCGTTATCCTGTACATCTCTGCCGTAGATACCGAATGCGGGAAGTCCTTTCTGTGAATGGGCGGCCAGGACAGCGGCAAGGTAGACAGCGCCGGGACGTTCTGTTCCGTTGAATCCCCATACGCCTTTCACTGTAAGAGGATCGTCATCGAATGTCTCGGTCCCGTAGCACCAGCACGGTGTGACAGTAAGTGTAACGGCTACATTCTCTTTTTTGAATTTCGCTTTGCACTGTGCTGATTCGAGAACACCGCCGATAGTGGTATCTGCAATGACACATTCGACTCTTTCTCCGTTAGTATGACGCAAAGATGAACTGATAAGCTCTGCAGCGGCCTTTGCCATGTTCATCGTCTGATCTTCAAGCGATTCTCTGACTCCTCGTCTTCTTCCGTCGATAGTCGGTCTGATACCGATCTTCGGAAGATCTCCTGCATACCGTTTTTCACTGTTAATGTTGATTTTTTTATTATTTGCCATATGGCTCCTCCTATGCTATAGTAAACTCGAAAGGGCGTGTAATCGTTTACATTATCGCATGCAAAATTGTATCTTGCAATCATTATCTATAAAAAAGGAGATTCCAATGCTCAAAAACATTCCCCCTCTCTTGAGTCCCGAACTGTTGAAAATCATGATGGAAATGGGTCACGGTGACGAGATCGTCATCGGGGACGGAAACTTTCCCGCTGCCGCCTATTCCAAGAGGCTCGTAAGGCTTGACGGTCTGGGAGTACCAGAGATCCTTGAAGGAATGCTCAAACTTCTTCCCCTTGACAGATTCGAGGCAAATGCGTTTTTGATGGAGAAAGTTCCCGGAGACCCGTGTGAGACTCCGATCTGGGACACCTATGAGAAGATCGCAAAGGAAGGAGACGTACACTTCAAAGGCTTCGGTTTCATCGAACGCTTTGCATTCTATGAAAGGGCAAAGAAGGCCTATGCCATAGTGGCTACAAGTGAGAGTTCCCTCTATGCGAACATCATTCTGAAAAAAGGCGTCATCGAATAGTTGACTGACCGATCATTCTCTCTATCGTACGGGAAATCTTGCCTCGCTTGATCTTCTTCGTACTGGTCATCTCAAGACTTTCACTCAGGATCGTTATCTTTGATACTTTCTTGTAGAGTGGAAGTTTTTTGTTGACCGAATGAATCAGGGTGTCTATCTCCGTTCCTATCTGCTGTTCATCAATTCCGTGTTCTTTGAAATATTCTTTATCGGGATAGATGAGAGCCTCGATAAGTTCTCCTTTCATTGTTTTGTCTGGCACATAAGAGCGGATGACTACCTGTTCGACCTGTCCGTAAGCATAGATAAGCTCTTCGATCTCTTCGGGGAAGACATTCTTTCCACCCTCGGTGACTATGAGATTCTTCGCTCTTCCTTTGATGTAGACGAATCCTCTCGAATCGATCGATCCCAGATCACCGGTTTTCAGATAGCCGTCTTCGGTGAACAATTCCGCCGTCGCCTTCTCATCTCTGAAATATCCCGAGCAGACATTCGGCCCTTTGACCTGTATTTCCCCTACACCGAGAAGGTCCGGGTCGTCTATTCTCATGTCGACGAGAGGGAATATCTGCCCGATACTGTTGACGTTGATGTGGTCAAGGGATACGAGAGTCAGAATAGGGGCGGTCTCAGTCAGTCCGTATCCCTGTATGAAATCGACTCCCAGCTGCTGATACTGACGAAATACCTTGGGAGAGAGAGGTCCTCCGCCGCAGATAGTGAGTGTATTGTGTTTCATTCCGATACCGTCAAGAAGAGGTGCGAACCATCTCTTTCCGAAATTGATATGAAAAGCGCGTCTGAAAAAGTAATTGATGTGCATCAGTGTCCTGATCAGGATATAGGCGGGCAATCCCTTCTCTCTGACCTTCTTCATCAGTCCTGTAAGGAGTTTGTTGAACAGAAGGGGAATCCCGAGCAGATTGGTTACCTTGCCCATTCTCATTTCCTGAAGGTTTCTCGATATGACAACCTTGGAAGAGAAAAGGAGTTCCGACCCGTGTATGATCGATTCGAGGAAGACTGCTGTCATCGCATACGAATGGTGAAGCGGCAGCAGTCCGTAGAAAACATCATGTTCCGTCAGCGTGAGAAAATAGGGGTCTGCAGCCTGATAGGCATCGCTCATGAGAGCTTTATGGGTAAGGAGGACACCTTTTTCGTTTCCTGTAGTCCCGCTGGTATAAAGGATGACAGCGATATCATCCATAGCCGGCTTCGTCAGCAAAAGATTCTCGTCTGTTTCTGAAAGACTGAAGAGACTGTGATATCCTTTGTGATCATCTTCCAGAGAGAGGACAGCAGTAAGTGTGGAGAACCACTCCGTCCCAAAGAGCTGATCGATCCATTGGGAATCGCAGAGAATTGCCTTTGCATCGCTGAACGAACCGAGTTGTACCACTTTTTCTTTTTCGCTCATATGATCGAGAGGAACGACGATGGCGCCGATCGAGTGAATAGCCAGATAAGCCATAGCCCAGCCGGGAGAATTCTTCCCTATCAGGACGATCTTGTCTTCCCTGTCCAGCCCGCATGATCTCAGATGCTTTGCTGTCGTCTTGATATAAGCAGACGCCTTCGTGTAGGTAAAAGTTTCCTTATCGTTTCCTATGAATCTACTGAATGCAGTCCGTTCAGGAAAAGTGGCTGCGCTATTTTCGAATGCTTCGACTGTGGTCGGCCATTTCCCCTCTTTCATGATCGATTCGTAATACTTCTCATCATAGATCTTTTTCATAATCTCTTCTTTGACCGCCTTTTTGCATTATAGTTAGAAAGTACTATGTAATGAAGATTATGTATAGAGTCTAAAGAAGCTCAATACGGCTGGCGGTAGTATGAATTAACTATAACGTAAAAAGAGCCGCAAAAGCGGCTCTTCTCCAGTGGAAGGTGTCTTATCTGCTGCGGAACATGTACTGATTCACCAGGTTCATCAGCATCTCCTGTTTCCCGCTGATCTTCTCATCTTTGAATGTTGAAGACAGAGCGGCAAGAGTCTTCAGATCGAGCTTTCCCGCTTCGAATCTGGCACCGTCACCGCTGTCGAAGGATGAGTATCTCTGTCTTCTGAAATGATCGATCTTACCGTCATCGATCATCGCCTGAGCGATTTCCAGACCGAGTGCAAAGGTGTCCATACCTCCGATGTGGGCGATGAACAGATCTTCAAGATCGGTGGAATTCCTCCGTCGTTTCGCATCGAAGTTGAGACCGCCGTTGTGAAGTCCGCCGTTTTTGAGAATGATCATCATCGCTTCGACCGTGTCGTACACATTGGTCGGGAATTCATCGGTATCCCATCCGTTCTGGGGATCTCCCTGATTCGCATCGACAGATCCGAGCATGTTGTTGTTTACACATACCTGAAGATCGTGGGCGAATGAATGGCCTGCCAATGTGGCATGGTTGTTTTCGATGTTGCATGAGAAATCCTTTTCCAGACCGTATTCTTTGATGAAGGCGATCGCTGTGGCTGCATCATAGTCGTACTGATGTTTGCTCGGCTCCATCGGTTTCGGTTCGATGTAGAAGTTTCCTTTGAAACCGATTTTTCTGCCGTAATCACGAGCCATCGCAAAGAACATCCCGAGATGATCCAGCTCACGTTTCGTGTCGGTATTCCACAAGCTCATATAACCTTCACGTCCTCCCCAGAAGGTGTATCCCAGACCGCCGAGTTTGACATTCACATCGAGAGATGTCTTCACCTGAAGAGCCGCACGGGTGAGCACCGAGAACTCGGGATTGCTTGCAGCACCGTTCATATATCGGGGATTGCTGAAAAGATTCGAAGTGTTCCACAGAAGCTTTACACCTGTCGCATCCTGAAGAGATTTGAGCAGGTCGGCTATCTCATGGTAATTTTTGACATACTGATCAGCACTATCACCTTCGGGTGATGCGTCGATATCATGGAAAGCATAGAAGGGGGCCTGAATCTTTGTGAAGAATTCGAATGCGGCCTCCGCTTTATTTCGCGCACTCTGCATGGGATCCGGATCCGTCCATGGAAAGTCGATCGTCGCATTGCCGAAAGGATCCTTTCCGTCTGCACAGAATGAATGCCAGTATGCAATCGAGAATCTCAGGTGCTCTTTCATCGTCTTTCCTGCTACGATCTTATCGGGATCGTAGAATTTGAAAGCCAGCGGATTATCGGAGGTCGGTCCTTCATAGACTACCTTTTCTACCGATTTGAAATATTCAGTGTTTCCGACAAATACGTCTTTCATCAATTCCTCCTCATCTGAAATCGATCAGATCAATGGTTATTTGAACATATGTTCAACTTCTTTCATATAGTTGAGATATCTTTTATATGCCGTTTCATATGATTCGACTCTTTTCTCATCAGGATAGTAGATATGATCGGAATCGAGGATAACATGCTCATCTGCTATATCCTGGATCGTTCTGCCGCCTCCGTTGATAGTGGACAATGCCCATAGGGCCTGAAGCGCTGCTCCGAAGGCTGCTCCCTCTGTAACCTCGGGAATCACAATTTTCACATTGAAGATATCTGCACACATTGAACGCCATACCTTGGATTTCGCTCCACCGCCGATGAGTCTGATCTCCTTTACCGCATACCCTTTCTCCCTGAAGGTGTCCAGACCTAGACGCAGGGAGAATATCGCAGATTCCATCGCGGCCCGGCAGATGTGAGCCTCGGTCATATTCTTTTGATTCAGACCGATCAGGGTTCCTTTTCCGTTGGGGTAGTTCGGTGTTCTCTCTCCATTGAAATAGGGGAGCATCACAAGATCGTCGCAGCCGATAGGAGCCTTTTTTGCCTCCATATCAAAAGAGACCACATCTTTACCGAAAAGGGCACGTGTATATTCGGTCGCCACGGTGCAGTTCATAGTGCACAATAGAGGCAGATATGCGTTCGTCGAAGAACAGAATGCGGCGAGATAGCCGTTGTCATCGATCAGAGGAGTGGACGAATGGGCAAAGATCGTCCCGCTGGTTCCAAGTGATACACACATGGTCCCTTCGTTCACGACTCCTGTTCCGATTGCTCCCATCATATTATCTCCGCCTCCGGACGAGACGATGACATCTTCTCTCAGATGCAGGTCGGCTGCTATTTCAGCACGTATGGTTCCGCAGCTCTTCTCATTTGAGATGAGAGGAGGCATGCATTCGATGATATTCCTTTTGTCATCTATACAGGCGGCAAGACGGTGAGACCATGTGCGCTCTCTAACATTGAACAGTCCTGTTCCCGATGCATCTCCTGCTTCACATGTGATATTTCCGGTAAGGTAATAGTTGATGTAATCGTGGGGAAGAAGGATGTGAGCAAGCCTGTCGTACAATTCTCTTTTGTGGTTCTTGAGCCAGAGGATCTTTCCGATTGTATAACCGGGAAGGATCAGATTTCCTTCGTTCTCGAGCAGCTTCTGCCGGCCTCCGGCACATCGGGTGAGGTATTCACATTCTGAAGCGGTCGAAGTGTCGTTCCACAGTTTCACGTTATACAGGACGTTTCCATCCTTATCGAGGGGAACGAATCCGTGCTGCTGTCCGCTTACACCGATGGCATCGATTCTTCTTTTACTGCGTTCGTCAATCGAGTCGAAACACGTCCGTATCGCATCGGTCCACCATGAGGCCTTCTGTTCTCTGGTCCCGTCATCCTGTGCGATGATCCGGTGGGGTGAACTAGCCTGAGCTATGATCTCTCTTGTCTTCTCATCGTAAAGCACAACCTTCGTGGATTGCGTGCCGACATCTATTCCTGCAATAACTGCCATCTCGTACATCTCCTATCGTCTCCATAATGGAGGAGACAGGTGAAAATAAAAATAGACAAAATTGTCTACACATGTATATAATTGACATATGAAAATTGTCGACGCAGTTTTTGTTTATCAGATGAAGAATCAGAATGAACTCAAATGGCACGGGCGAACTCATGCTCACAAAGAAGATGAGTATGAGATTCATTACTTTCTCGGAGGTGACGGGCAATTTATCAATAATCGTACTAGCTACACCATAAGCCCCGGTACTATGTTCGTCTCTCTGCCTCAGATTGTCCATACGATAAAAGCGAGTTCTTCAAATCCCATAACCTATTATGCGATACTTCTGAGACTTTCAAAGAACGAGACGGCACTTACTTCCCTGTTCGAACAGCAGCAGGCGAATTCACCCTATCATATCGGTACCAACTACCGGTTCTTTTTCGAGGAGATCAAGGAGAAGGCTCTCTCTTCTTCATACAACCGGCATCAGTCGGCCTGTCACCAGATCGCATCACTGTTGTATCAGGTGCAGGACGGAAGGAAGGGACTGAATAACGACAATGAGTCAAGACATCTCGAGAAGGCCCTAAGGATCATGCAGAAGAATGTGATGGCAAATCTGACACTTTCCGAACTTGCTAGTGAGCTTCATCTTACCGAAAGCTACTTCATCAGACTGTTCGGAGAGCGGATGCATCAGACGCCGATGAAGTATTATATGAAATTGAAAATCGAGGCTGCCAGCGCGCTGCTGACCTGTACGGAGCTGTCGATAAAGGAAATAGCTGCTACTCTGTCATTTTCGAGTGAGTTCCATTTCTCAAAACAGTTCAAAGCGAAAACCGGTCTTGCTCCGACCTACTACCGGCGCAACTACCTGCAGAAGATCGGTCCTCAGCATCAGATACTTTTAGATGAGCAGTAGCGAGAACACAACCGTGGCGACCCCGGTGAAGAAGATCGCGATTGATGCCATAGCTCCTTCGACCTTACCATATTCGAAAGCTTTCGCGGTTCCTATCACGTGAGCACTGATGCCGAACCCGAGCCCCGTGACCACCGGGTCTTTCACCTTGAGTACTTTTATGAGGAATGGATTGATCAGAATTCCGGTGAAACCCGTGAACACCACGGCCAGTATCGTGATCGAAGGTTCGCCACCGAGAAGTGTGCTCACCTCCATCGCTATCGCAGTGGTTACAGATTTCGGAATCAGTGATCGGCCGAGAATATCTGGAAGAGGGAAGATCCTGAGAAGGAGCAGCACCGAACCGATCGAAACGGCGGACCCTACGATCGTCCCTACAAGAAGCGGTAGGAGATAGGCTTTCACGTAGGATATCTGCTCATATACCTGATAGGCAAGAGCTATGGTTGCCGGAATGATCATGAAATTAAGGGCCGCACTGCTTTGAATATACTGTTCGACTCTGATGTCGAAAATGTACATGACGGCAAGACACAGAAGGATCGCAATGATCATCTCGTTTGCAATGGCAAGCCGTATTCTCCTCGCGAGAAAGCGTCCTGCCATGAAGGTTGTTATGGTAAGGCTCAGACCGAAGAATGGCGTCGCTGTCAACTGTTCCATATTATTTTACCCTCTTGAGAAATCTGATGGCGAGTTTTATCGATAGAGTGCTTGCTATGAATGTAGTGATCGTCGCAATGATTGATATCAGAAGGAAATAGATCAGATTATCACCTATCGTGTCGATATATTTCACAATCGATATGGCAGGTACGATGAAAAAGAGTCCCATATTGTTCACCAGAGTCGTGGAAACTCCCTTCACGTCCTCTTTCCTGATGATCCTGAAAAGAAGGAGCAGAAAAAGGATGACCATCGAAAGGATCGAAGCGGGAAAAGGGATCGGAAGGATGTTTGATAACGCGACTCCTGCCAGACCGACGATTGAAAAAAGCAAAATCTGTACAAGTATAGGCATAATGGCTCTCCATTCACTCTACACTATAGACTCTGGGAGGTTTTGACAAGATTCGAAGGGAAAATTGGAATCTGATGAAAAACGATGAAGAAAAGACTTGTAAATGAAAGTATAATGAAATATAATCGAAAGCATATAGAAAGAATTTGTAAAGAGAAGTGGATATGGTAGGATTGTCAAACAGGGAAGAACAGATCATTGCTCTATTGGTTCAGGATGGCGAGCTGTCAGTTAATCAGCTCAGCAGCAGTCTGGGAGTTTCTGCGGTCACCATACGAAGTGACCTCCGTTCGCTTGAGACCAAGGGAGTCATCAACCGTTCGCACGGTTCGGCCATGGTCGCCTATCATCCCACTTTCATGGAAAAGCAGTCCAGCAACATCGAGACGAAAAAGAGAATTGCACAGGCTGCAGCCCAGATGATTTCCGACGGCGACAAGATCATGATCACCAACGGGACGACGAGCGCTTTCATCGCGAAGTATCTGTACGGGAAAAGAGATGTGCAGATCGTTACGAATTCGACACTCCTTTCAGCCTATGTGAGAGGGAACCCCAATATTTCACTTACGATGGTAGGTGGAGAGTTTCGTCCTTCCGCCGAAGCTCTCGTCGGTCCTCTCACATTGGCACAGCTGGAGCAGTATCATGTGGGAATAACCTTTGCCGGAACCGACGGATTCTCTCTCACTCATGGCCTTACCACACCTCTTACCGAAAATGCCGAGATCGTACGCCGGATGTGTAGTCAGGCTACCACCAAGGTCGTGGTGGCAGATTCCACCAAATTCAATCAGATAGGTTTTGTGAGAATATGCTCATTGGAAGATATCGATGTTCTGATTACCGATTCGAATCTGGTAGATTCGGCAGTAAAAGAGATCGAGGGATTAGGAATAAAATTAATAATTGTATAAGGGAGTATTAAGATGGCTGTAGAAGTTGTAATGCCGAAACAAGGGAATTCTGTTGAAGCATGTATCATTCTCGAATGGAGAGTTGCCGTTGGAGACACCGTTTCTGCCGGAGATGTCGTATGCGAAGCGGAAACAGATAAGTCTACCATCGAGGTGGAATCGAGTGCAGACGGAACTGTCCTTGCCTTATTATATGAAGTCGGGGATGAAGTTCCCGTCATGTCTCCTATGATGATCGTCGGTGAAAAAGGGGAGAAGGTGGAGATTTCCACTCCCAAAAAAGAGGGAATTGAGGAAAGTGCACCTCAAAAGGCAGAAAAGGAAGAGGTCGCCGTGCAGAAAAATCCTGCCGAACCGGTCAGGACTGTCAATGAGTCGGATGAACTTTTTGCCTCACCTAGAGCCAGGCATGCCGCTCAGGATCATGGAGTGCCTCTCTCATCTGTACAACCCAGCGGACCGAAAGGAAGAATCATCGAACGTGATGTGCTGGCCTATTCAGCTCAATATCCTTCGATATCACCGGCTGCAAAAGAAGCCATCGTCAACGGTGACGGTTTTGCTCCGCCTCAGGGAAGCGGGATCGGCGGAAGAATCCTTCTCAAGGATCTGTTGAAACATTCCGGCGACACTGCTGCTGAAACTTCATCGCTTGCCTTCCCCGGGGAGGTCAGGGAGATTCCGGTCAAAGGAGTCAGAAAGGTCACTGCCCAGAGAATGGGCGAATCCCTTGCCACGACAGCGCAGTTCACCATGACAAGTTATGCAGATGCCACATCACTGATGGCTCTGAGAGCCAGATGTAAAAACAGTGATCCCGCTCTTGAACTGCAGAATGTCACGCTGAACGATATGGTGATGTTCGCAGTCGCGAAAACACTGCAGCAGTTCCCCGCGTTGAACGCTCATTACCTGGGAGACAAGATCGTCGAGTTCGAGCATGTGCATCTCGGATGTGCAGTCGACACACCCAAGGGCCTTCTGGTTCCGGTCATCCCCTTCGCTTCTCTGCGTTCATTGCGCGAGTTGAGTTCGGAAGCTAAACGTCTCGCACAGAAGGCGATCGACGGTAAGGCTCAAATGGATGAACTCAGCGGTTCGACCTTTACGGTGACCAATCTCGGCGCCCTCGGAATCGATTCGTTCACTCCGGTGATCAATATACCGGAAGTCGCGATACTCGGAGTCGGCGGTATTTCGCTGAGACCCGTAGGAAAAGGGGGAGACGATGTCTCGTTCGTTCCTCATATAGCCCTGTCACTGACGGTGAACCATATGGCGGTCGACGGTGCTCCCGGAGCCCGGTTCATGAAGGCTCTAGTGAACAATATCGCCTCGATCGACCTGATGCTTGCATTATAATCTAAGGAGTAGGTGATGAAAGAATATGATTTGATAGTCGTCGGATCAGGCCCCGGCGGATACGTCGCGGCTCACAAAGCAGGTGAGATGGGAAAGAAGGTCCTTCTCATCGAAAAAGATGCTCTGGGCGGTGTGTGTACGAACTGGGGTTGCATCCCCACAAAGAGCCTTCTCAACAGTGCCAAATTGTACGAACATGCGATGGACTCCGAGAAGAAGGGTGTAATAGTCAAGGATGTCTCGTTCGACCTCGCCGCTGCTATGGCATGGAAGCAGGATACGATCGATACTCTTAAAAAAGGAATCGAGTTTCTGATGAAAAGTGCAAAGGTTGATGTGGTCTTCGGAGAAGCCTCCTTCAACTCTCAGCAGCATGTGCTGGTGAACGGGGAAGAATTTGCCGCCGAATCGATCATCATCGCCACCGGTTCCTCTTCGGTAGTCATTCCGATTCCCGGACATGATCTTGACCATGTTGTCACGAGCACCGAGATCCTTTCGGTTGAGAAGCTTCCCTCTTCTCTGGCCGTCATCGGTGGAGGTGTCATCGGTGTGGAGTTCGCCTCCCTGTTCTCGACACTGGGCGTGAAGGTAACAGTCATAGAAATGCTCGACGAGATCATTCCTATGGCGGATAAAGAGATCGCAAAACTTCTTCGCCGTGAGATGAAGGATGTGACGTTCAATCTCGAAGCCAAGGTGACAAGAATAGATGAAAAGAACGTCTATTACACCGACAGGAAAGGTGAAGAGAAATCCGTAGCGGCCGATATGGTATTGATGAGTGTGGGAAGACGACCGAATGTCGCCAATCTGGAGCCGCTGAAGCTCAAGATCGACCGCAACAGGGTGGTCGTGGATGATACTATGGCCACTTCGGTTCCCAATATCTACGCCATCGGGGATGTTAATGGAAAATCGCTTCTTGCCCACAGTGCATCCAGACAGGCCGATGTGGCCGTGAACAACCTCTACGGGGATAAGAAAGACAGAATGCGCTATCATGCGATTCCGTGGGCCGTATACAGTCTTCCGGAGGTCGCAGGCTGCGGTCTGACCGAGCAGGAGGCGAAAGATAAGAATATCGACGTTAAAGTCGTTTCGACCCAGATGCGTTCGAACGGACGCTTCCTGGCGGAGAATGGAAAACGTGCTGCAGGATTATGCAAGATTGTCGTCGATGCGGCAACTTCCATCATCCTCGGTATACAGCTGATAGGTCCCTACAGCAGTGAGATGATCCACAGTGCTGCAGTCATCATTGAAAGTGAATTAAGAGTTAATGAAGTAGCCCAGATCGTGTATCCGCACCCTAGTGTCTCGGAAGTCATGAAAGACACTATCGTTTCGCTTGCACATAATTTATAGGAGAAAAAAGAAAATGGCTAAGAAAATATCATTTGACCCAAAACAGATTAGAGAGAAAGAGGTCGTTGACCTCGGAGAGATTCCGGTCAACCAGTATGTAAGCGATATCAAAAAAGAACTCAAACGATACGGCAAAGATCGACTGATCAAAGTCTATTATGATATGGTCGTCATCAGAGAGTTCGAGACGATGCTGGACTCCATCAAGAAGGAAGGTGTCTATCAGGGGATCTCCTATAATCATAAAGGGCCTGCCCACCTTTCTGCAGGCCAGGAAAGCGCTGCAGTCGGTCAGGCGATGAATCTCGATCCTGAAGACTATATTTTCGGTTCCCACCGGTCTCACGGAGAGATCCTTGCAAAATGTCTTTCGGCAATCGACAAGATGGATGATGAGAAGATAGAGACCATCATGAAAGAATTCATGAACGGTGAGACCTATAAGGTCGTAAAAGAGAACTTTGATGGTGATTCAATAAAAGATCTGGCTCAGAACTTCATCATCTACGGTACACTTGCCGAAATCTATGCGAAATCCACAGGTTTTTCTAAAGGTCTGGGCGGTTCCATGCATACCTTCTTCGCTCCCTTCGGATCGATGCCCAACAATGCGATCGTCGGAGGAAGCGGTACGATCGCTTTCGGTTCGGCTCTCTACAAGAAAGTCAACAGAAAGAAAGGGATCGTCATAGCCAACATCGGTGACGGCTCTCTGGCCCGCGGTCCTGTATGGGAAGCGATGAACATGTCCACGATGGACCAGTACAAAACTCTGTGGGAAGACAACAAGGGTGCACCTCCCTATATGATCAACGTATTCGACAACCTCTATGCCATGGGCGGACAGCCTGTAGGTGAGACATCAGGTTTCGGTATGGCTGCCCGCCTCGGTGCCGGAGTCAATCCCCAGAACATGCATTCGGAACGTGTTGACGGTTTCAATCCGCTGGCCGTCGCAGATGCGACAGCCCGGAAGAAAGAGATCCTTCTCAAAGGTGAAGGTCCAGTTCTCATGGATACTCTGACATACCGTTTCAGCGGTCACTCTCCTTCAGATGCAATGACATACCGCACAAAAGAGGAGCTCGAGGCGTTCAAGGCTCAAGATCCGATTCATGCCTACGGCAAATATCTTGTAGATAACAAAGTGACCACCGAAGAAGAGCTCGAGAAGATGCAGCAGAAAGTCCTCGGTAAACTCAAGACGGCCTTGAGCATCACTGTCGATGAGAAGCTCTCTCCGATGGTTGATGGCGATTTTATCGAGAGCGTCATGTTCAGCAACGGCAATGCTCCTGCTCTTGACGACAGAGAGGTCGAGCTGCTCGAGAAACTCGAAGATAACGCGAGGGTGAAACAGATCAGCAGAAGAAGCCGGTACGCTTTCGACGAAAACGGCAAAGAACTTTCGGCAAGCAGACAATACCAGTACCGTGATGCGGTATTCGAGGCTATGGCCTACAGGTTCGTTCAGGACCCGACCATGATCGCCTACGGTGAAGACCACCGCGACTGGGGCGGAGCTTTCGCCTGCTACCGCGGATTGACCGAACTTCTTCCATACCACAGGTTCTTCAACTCTCCCATCAGCGAATCAGCCATCGTCGGATCCGGTGTCGGCTACGCACTCAGCGGTGGCCGTGCTGTAGTTGAACTGATGTATTGCGACTTCCTCGGATGTGCAGGAGATGAGGTGTTCAACCAGATGCCCAAATGGCAGTCGATGTCAGCCGGTGTCCTGAAGATGCCTCTGGTACTGCGTGTCTCCGTTGGTAATAAATACGGTGCTCAGCACTCTCAGGAATGGACAAGCATGGTCGCATCGGTTCCCGGACTGAAGGCGATGTATCCTGCAACCCCATATGATGTGAAAGGTATGTTGAATGGAGCACTCAGAGGAACCGACCCTGTTGTGTTCTTCGAAAGCCAGAAACTCTACGGTATCGGCGAACAGTTTGTCAAAGAAGGTGTTCCTGAAGGCTACTATGAGATTCCTGAAGGAGAACCGGTCAAGAGAGTGGACGGAAAGGATGTCACTCTGATAGCCCTCGGGCCGTCACTGTACACCTGTATGAAGGCACAGAAGAGACTGAAAGAAGAATACGGCCTTGAAGCAGAAGTCATCGATCTGAGATGGATCAATCCTCTCAAATACGATCTTCTCATCGAATCGATCAAGAAGACAGGCAAGACCGTCCTGGTGACCGACAGCAGCGAAAGAGGAAGCTATCTTCAGACTGTCGCGGCGAATCTCTCACGGCTCGCTTTCGATTACCTTGATGCTCCACCTGTAGTCATCGGTTCACGTAACTGGATAACCCCGCCTGCCGAGATGGAAGAATATTACTTCCCGCAGGTTGATTCGATCATCGATGCGATTCATCAGCAGGTTCTTCCGATCGCAAACAGGAAGATAGTGAGAAATCTGAGTGACGGAGAATTTACCCGTCAGCTCGAATCTGGTGTATAATAAAAAAAATGTCAGCGGTGGGCTTTCGGGCCTGCCGCTTCATATCTACTGAAAAAGACAGGAGATACCCTATAGTGAGTGATTTTTCTATTAAAACGATTCAGAAGGATATCAACGATCCATCTTTGCAGCGACGCCTTGCGGCCTGCGATTTTGTTCGTGAATCATACAAAAAAGGTGAAATTTCCCGTGAGGTTCTCGAACAGGTTAACAACCACGTGCATACCACATATTCATTCAGTCCATACGAGCCTGCAGCTGCATCCTATGCCGCCTGGAAAGCCGGACTGGCGATCGTAGGTTCGGTCGATCATGATTCGATCGGAGCCGCCTATGAGATGCATGAGGCTTCAAAACGTCTCGGTATCGCAAGTACGTGCGGTTTTGAAGTCAGATGCAGTTTTCTCGATACTCCCTTCAAAGATAAGAAGATCAACAACCCCGACAGCAGGGGGATCGTCTACATGGTTGTTCACGGCGTCAAAGCGGGCGCATATGAGAAGGTGAAGGATTTTCTGAAACCTGTATGTATCGAAAGAAACAAACGGAACAGGAAACAGGTTGAGGCTCTCAACAAGATCATCATTCCTCTGGGTGTCGATCCTATCGATTTCGATGCCGATGTGGCCCCTCTGTCCAAAGCGGATGAAGGCGGCTCTATTACAGAACGTCATATCCTCTATGCCTTCTCGAAGAAGATATCAAAGATGGCACAATCTCAGGATGAAGTTGTCTCCTTTCTGACCGAAAAGCTTGAGATTTCCGTTTCCGATACGCTGCGGTCACGTCTGCTCGATACCGATAATGTCCATTTCCTTTATGACGTACTGGGTGTATTGAAGGGAGCCTATCTGGACAAGTTCTTCATCCAGCCTTCACGAGAAGAGACTATCGATGTGAGAAAGGTCGTTGATTTTGCACTTTCAATCGATGCGATTCCTGCCTATGCATACCTCGGCGATGTCGGCGACAGCGTCACGGGCGACAAGAAGAGAGAGAAGTTTGAAGATGATTTTCTTGATGAACTCGTTGCATATCTGGCCTCCATCGGTTTTCCTGCCATCACCTATATGCCCCCGAGAAATACGAAAGAGCAGATGGCAAGACTTCAGAAGCTATGCAGAGAACACAATCTTATGGAGATCAGCGGTGTCGACATCAACAGTTCACGGCAGTCGTTCAACTGTCCGCAGCTGCTTGAAGAGGAAGCAGTTCACCTTGTTTCGTCCGCCTGGGCTCTTGTTGCACATGAAAAACTGGTAGATGTAAACCCTGACTGGGGACTGTTCAGCGAACACAACCCGCTGAACGGCAGGAAGTTGCAGGATAAGATATCGGTCTATGCTGGAATCGGGATGAAAATGGATCCCTACGAACCTCAAAGCATAGTCGATATCGCAAAAAGAACATTCAAGGAGTTATGTTAACGATGGATAGCACAATAAAGAAACTGGTCTCTTTCCTGGGACCTGTGATCAGAGGATATTTCTATGATGGTGAGTCCTCCGTATTCGTTCATGCAATAGAGGGCAGTCAGGCTGAGGTAATGCTTCCAGAGTCTGTCATCGGGGATGATGCTGCTGAAACGGTGAAGATCCTCGATTCAATAGTTGCCGGATATGCCGGTTCAAACGGAAGATACCCGAAAAGTATAGGTGTGCAAAACGTTCCAGTAACGTTCAACCTGGGAATGAGTTATGACGAAGCTGTCTCCGGGACTTTTTCTCGGGAACCCTCCTTTATAGGAAGCAGCAGAAGAAGTGATATCATGAAAAGAAAGATATCCATCGTAACAGGCGGAGCACAGGGTTTCGGTGCCGGTATCGTTCAGGGACTCATCGATGAGGGTGGGTTCGTCTTCATCGCCGATATGAATAAAGAGGGCGCCGATTCTCTTGCATCTCAACTCAATGAGAAGACGGGATCTACTGTAGCTCTCGGTCTGAAAGTGGATGTGAGCAGCGAAGAGTCTGTCGAACAGATGATGGACGAGATAGCGGCCTTAACCGGTTCGATCGATCTTTTCGTATCGAATGCAGGGGTGTTGAAAGCCGGAAGCGTCAAAGAGATCTCCCTGAGAGATTTCGAATTCGTCACTTCAGTCGATTATACCGGGTTTTTCATCTGCACAAAATTCGCATCCCGTCAGATGGCTCTTCAGAATATCGGATCGGGCGGCCGCTATATGACCGATATCATTACCATAAGCAGCAAAAGCGGTCTTGAAGGGTCGAACAAGAACGGAGCCTACGCCGGAGCGAAATTCGGTACTATCGGGCTGACACAGAGTTTTGCACTCGAACTGGTCAGCGACAACATCAAGGTGAATGCGGTGTGCCCGGGAAATTTCCTGGACGGTCCGCTGTGGTCCGATCCCGACAGAGGACTGTTTGTCCAGTATCTGAGAGCGAACAAGGTCCCCGGAGCCAAAAGCGTCGAGGATGTACGGGCCTTTTATGAATCGAAGGTACCACTATCAAGAGGATGTAAGACAACGGATGTAGTCAGGGCAATATGTTATATTGTAGAACAGAAGTATGAGACAGGTCAGGCCTTGCCGGTAACCGGCGGGCAGGTAATGCTCAACTAGACAAGGGAGATTATGATGAAAACAAAAGCAGTAAGACTTTATGGAAAAAACGATCTGAGAGTTGAGGAATTCGAACTTCCCGCAATCAAAGATGATGAGATACTCGCAAAGATCATCACCAACAGTGTGTGTATGAGCGATCATAAGGCGGCAGAACAGGGCGCTGATCACAAACGTATTCCGAACGATGTGGCAGACAATCCGATCATACTGGGGCACGAGTTCTGCGGTGAGATCGTAGAGGTCGGGGCAAAATGGAAAGATTCCTTCTCTGTAGGATCGAAATTCTCTATTCAGCCTGCACTCAACTACAAGGGATCACTTGCGGCACCGGGATATTCCTATCCCTATATCGGAGGAGATTCAACCTATATCGTGATCCCTCACGAAGTGATGGAGCTCAACTGCCTCCTTCCTTACGAAGGCGAAGCTTTCTTCCTCGGATCACTGGCTGAACCTGTATCGTGTATCGTCGGGACCTATCATGCTATGTACCATACGACAAACGGGTCTTATGTCCATGATATGGGAATCAGAGAAGGCGGCAATCTTGCCATCATAGCCGGAGTGGGGCCGATGGGGCTGGGTGCTATAGACTATGCGATCCACTGCGACCGCAGACCGAAGAGAGTTGTGGTAACCGATATCGACGATGCTCGTCTCGAAAGGGCTCAGACACTCTATTCGATCGAAGAGGCGGCGAAAGGTGGTGTCGAACTCATCTATCTCAATACGAAGAACACCAGCGACCCTGTCGCTGCTCTGATGGAGCTTTCGGAAGGAAAGGGATACGATGATGTTCTTGTTATGGCTCCCGTGGCTCCTCTTGTGGAACAGGCCGACAAGATCCTTGCCAGAGACGGATGTCTCAACTTTTTCGCAGGTCCCAACAGAACTGATTTCAGTGCTATGATGAATTTCTACAATGTTCACTATGCTTCTACTCATATAGTGGGAACCAGCGGCGGAAACACGGCCGATATGACTGAATCCCTTTCCATGATGGAGAAAGGTAAACTGAATCCGGCCAGTATGGTGACTCATATCGGAGGACTCAACGCGGTAACCGATACGGTCATAAATCTTCCTTCGATTCCCGGCGGAAAGAAACTGATGTACACGCATTACGATCTTCCTCTCACAGCGATCGCAGACTTCGCTGAACTGGGAAAAACAGATCCCTTCTACAAGGCCCTATCTGAGATCACAGAACGTAACAACGGCCTGTGGTCTCTCGAGGCTGAGCAGTATCTTCTGAAACATGCCCCGAAACACTGAGAGGAGAACTTATGAGTAAACATATAGCAATCGACCTGGGCGCCAGCAACGGACGTGTGATAGTGGGGGACCTCGACAGTTTCGAGGTCGTCCACCGCTTCGTAACGGAGAACGTGAAGCTTCTGCATGAGACCTATTGGGACATTCCCTATATATTTGCCCAGATAAAGACAGGGATCAAAGCGGCTTTAGACCTCTACGGGGATCAGATTACCTCCATCGGTGTCGATACCTGGGGTGTCGACTATCTTCTGTTCGATTCTTTCGGATCACCCGTATCGTTCGCCTACCACTATCGTGACAGCAGAACGGATGAACGCATCGAGCAGATCACCCGGGTAATCGACAGAGAGACGCTGTTCAAAAGAACCGGGATAGCCTTTCAGCCGTTCAACACGCTTTATCAGCTCAAGGCGATGAAAGAGACGCGGCCTCAAGTCCTTTCGACCGCAGACCGCTATCTCAGTGTCCCGGACACGATCACCTACTGGCTCACCGGAGTGATGAGCAATGAGATGACTCACGCATCGACGACTCAGCTGTTCAACCCGACGACAAAAGACTGGGATTACGAGCTCATAGAGAAGGCGGGTCTTCCTTCGTCTATATTCAAGAAGATCGTTTCAAGCGGTACGAAGGTAGCCCCTCTCGAGAGCGAACTTGCCAGAGAACTCAATGTGAGACATCGCATCGATGTCGTAGCAGTCGGTACTCATGATACGGCAAGCGCTGTGGCAGCGGTTCCGAATAAGAAAGGAAAGGATTTTCTCTATATCTCAAGCGGTACGTGGTCACTTCTCGGAGTTGAATCAGAAGAGCCCATCGTCACTAAAGAAGCGCTTGATAGCGGTTTTACAAATGAAATGGCCGTGAACGGCAATATCCGGTTTCTTAAGAATATCATGGGTATGTGGATTCAGCAGGAATGTGTACGATACTGGGAAAGTAACGGAGAGAAGATCGAATGGAAGGAGCTTGACGGGCAGACCATCGATTGCGCTTCCTACGAAGGATATATCGATCCTCTTGATACGGTGTTCCTCAAACCCAATTCTCCCGGGTCTCTAATGGTGGACCGGGTGAAGAAAGGATGTACCGACAAGGGCTTCCTTCCTCCCGAAAGTCACGGTGAGATCATGGTAGCGATCTACAGGGGCCTTGCCAGAGCCTACAGGCAGTCGATCGATGAGATCAAAAAGATAACAGGACAGACGTTTGATTCGATTCATGTGATCGGCGGGGGATGCAAGAATGAGATTCTCAACCAGTGGACTGCCGATGAGACGGGACTTCAGGTAGTTGCAGGCCCGGTCGAAGCTACTGCCTTGGGAAACCTTATGGTCCAGATGATCGCCACTGGCGAACTCGACGGCGTTCAGATGGGGAGAAACAGGATCGTAGAAACACAGAAAGTGAAGGTTTTTGTTCCCAACAGACAGTGACAATCACATCATTCAAAGAAAAGTTCTCTGTAATAGGAGAACTTTTTTTTATGAATATTTATGTAAAAACTATTGTATATTTATGTAATAAAATCTAATATGCAACAAAATTCATATAAATGCAACGTAAAATGTTGCATAAATGGAGTTGTAATGGCCACACGATATCTGATATTACAGGATGGAACGACCTTCAAAGGAGTCTCATTCGGTGCATCCGCTCTCTCATATGAACAGCTTTCAGCGCTGGAGGATCTCACACTGAGCAGCGGAGAGCTGGTGTTCAATACCTCGATGAGTTCCTATACGGAGGTTCTTACCGACAACTCGTATGCAGGGCAGATGGTTGTGATGAGCAATGTTCATATCGGCACATACGGGTGTGACCCTTCCTGGTTCCAGCACCTGACAAGCAAGCCTCTGTGCGCAGGGTTCATCGTAAAAGAACTCTACCGCGGAATTATCAGCGAGAATAGAATCAGTTTCGATGCTCTCTTAAACGAATTTGATATCTGCGGTATCGAACAGATCGATACGAGACTGCTGACGATCCATCTGAGAAACAACGGATCCATGTACGCCGTCTTCGTCGATGAGGATGATCTGCAGCAGAAGCAGATCGACACCATCGTCTCGAAGCTGCAGAATATACAGAATATGAGCGAACGGGACTTTATCTCGCTTACCGAAACACAGCAGATTCAGCATCTGAAATCGCCGGATGGTACAATGAAAGTCGCGTATATCGATTACGGAAGCAAGAAAGCGATCATTGATGAGATTCTCAAACGAGGTGGAGATGTTGATATCATCCCTGCCTCCTTTTTTTTGAAGATGGAGCCTGAAGAGTTTTCCTCCTACGACTGCGTATTCCTATCCAACGGGCCGGGCGACCCGCGGTATCTGGACGATCATATCATCAAAGTGAAATCGCTTTTGGGAAAGATCGCTGTCAGAGGCATCTGCCTCGGTCACCAGATCATTGCACTTGCCCTTGACTGCCGTGTGAAGAAGATGAAATTCGGGCACCACGGTTCGAACCATCCCGTGAAGGACACCGTCACAGGTAAGATCATCATAACGAGTCAGAATCATAATTACTCCGTGGATCCCGATTCTCTTGAGACTACGGCTTCCCCGTGGTTCATCAATCTCAACGATCAGTCCCTCGAAGGATTGATCGACAGGAAATGGAATGTGATGTGCACCCAGTTTCATCCGGAAGCTGCAGCGGGCAGCCATGACGGGCTGTGGATCTTCGATTCGTTATTAACCAAGGAGAATTTCTGATGCCGAAAATGAAAGATATACAGAAGATACTGATCATCGGAAGCGGTCCGATCGTCATCGGCCAGGGCTGCGAGTTCGATTACTCGGGAACTCAGGCACTCATAGCACTGAAAGAGGAAGGATTCGATGTCGTTCTGGTGAATCCCAATCCCGCGACGATGATGAGCACTCCGTCCTTCGGTGCTACAGTCTATATGGAACCGCTTGAGGTCGAATACCTGGAGAGGATCATCGAATCGGAATCTCCCGATGCACTTTTGGGCACCATGGGAGGACAGACGGCTTTGAACCTCACCGTGGCACTTGCCGAAAAGGGTATTCTGGAAAAACACGGAGTAAGACTCCTCGGCGTATCGGTCGAGGCGATAAAGAACGGTGAAGACAGAGAGAGTTTCAAACAGCTGGTTTCCTCCATAGGTCTGTCGAGCCCGCACTCACAGCAGATAACATCACTCGAGATGGCATATGATTTCAAAAAGGATCACTCACTTCCTCTGATTCTCAGGCCCAACTACACGCTGGGCGGAATCGGAGGAGGGATCATTGAAAAGGAGAATACCTTCGATTCGATGGTTCAGAAAGCGCTGCTTGCCAGTACGACTCACGAGGTGCTTATCGAGCAGTCTCTTATCGGATGGATGGAGTTCGAGATGGAGGTCATCTGCGATCGCGAATCCAACGCGATCGTCGTGTGTTCGATAGAGAACGTCGATCCCATGGGGATCCATACAGGAGACAGTATCACGGTAGCGCCCATCATCAATCTGAGTGACCGCCAGTACCAGAAGATGAGAGACGCATCGCTGAGCATCATCAGAGAAGTCGGAATCAGAGGGGGCGGAGTGAACGTTCAGTTCGCAGTCAACCCCGATACCGGTGAAATGCTCGTCATCGAGATGAATCCCAGAGTCTCTCGGTCTTCTGCCCTCGCCAGCAAGGCCACCGGCTATGCGATAGCCCGCGTGAGTGCGAAACTTGCGGTGGGCTACACTCTCGATGAGGTCCTCAACGAGATCACGGGGACAACGAGCAGCAGCTTCGAACCTGCTCTCGACTACATCGCGGTGAAAGTTCCCCGGTTCGAGATCGACAAGTTCCCCTTCACAAGTCAGCCGCTGGGCACACAGATGAGAAGCGTAGGAGAATCTCTGGCACTCGGAAGAACGTTCCTGGAGGCACTCAATAAAGCGATCAGGGGTACGGAGGAGAAGATAGAGGGTGTTGTAGAACTTGAATCGATCGACCGCTACAGTGAGAACGATGTCCTTACAGTTCTTTCTTCGCTTCATCCATACAGGATCCATGCCCTGTATTCATATCTGAACCGCTACGGGTCTTCACATGCGGACAGCGCGATGAAGATCACCCGTTATCATCCGTTCATAGTCGATGCTGTAGTGAGACAGGTCGAGTTCGACAACCTGCTCAGAAGCTCTGCATTGGACAGGGATCTGTACATCAAAGCGAAGTCGTACGGCATGAGCAATCGGCGGATCGCCTCTCTTGTCGGTCTCGATGAGAAGGATGTTCAAACTCTCCAGAAAGAGTACGGAATATTTCCTGTCGATCATTTCGTAGATACATGTGCCGGAGAATTCGATGCTTCGACTCCCTACTGCTATCTTACATACGATGAGGTGAACGAGAGTGAACCGGTAGGGAAAAATTCGGTTGCTATCGTCGCGAGCGGACCGAACCGGGTGGGGCAGGGTCTTGAATTCGATACCTGCTGTACTCTGGCCTCCCTTGCCTACAAGGAAAGCGGTGTCCATCCCATCATGATCAACAACAATCCCGAGACAGTGAGCACAGATTACTCGATCTCAGACAGACTCTATCTGGAGACTCTCAGCAGCGAAGAAGTCATCAACATCGTCAAAAGGGAAAAGGTCAAGGAGGTTGTCGTCCAATTGGGGGGGCAGACTCCCCTGAAGCTTCTCAAAGCGCTTCAGAAAGAGAATATAGCAATCTCAGGCACGTCATATGAGTCTTTGTTCATCAGTGATGAACGAAAGGCCTTCAGCGCTCTTTTGGAGGAGATAGGAATCAGGCAGAGCTCCAACAGGAGCGCCACGAGCATTGAGGATGTCATCCCGCTTGCGAAGCAGGTCGGCTTTCCTCTTCTGGTAAGACCCTCTCATGTTCTCGGCGGTGCGAACATGCATATTCTCTACTCGGAAGATGAGCTTCAGCAGTATCTGAACGATCCGGTCGTCATCAGTGACGATTCTCCGCTTCTGCTCGATCACTTTCTAGAGGATGCATTCGAATATGATGTAGATGCCCTGTTTGACGGAGAGTCTCTTTATATCTGCGGTATCCTTCAGCATATCGAGGCTGCGGGGGTTCATTCCGGAGATTCTGCCGCGGTGTTTCCTCCCTACAACATGAGCGATGATCTTTTACAGATGACAAAAGAGATCACCTATAAGATCGCAAAGGCTCTCGATATCAGAGGATTCATGAATATCCAGCTCGCAAGCATAGACAGTCAGCTATATGTGATCGAAGTCAATCCGAGAGCAAGCAGAACGATTCCGTTTCTCTCAAAGATGTCCGATGTCGATATCGTAGCAATGGCGGTCAATATCTGGGAGGGGAGATCTTTATATGATCAGAAGGTCGTACAGAAACCCGGTGATACTGTCAGCGGTGTATGCCGTTACGGCTGGGCGATAAAGGAAGCGGTGTTCTCATTCTCCCGGTTCACTCATCTCGACCCGGTGCTCGGACCCCAGATGAGATCGACAGGCGAGGTCGTCGGTATCGGAAGCACTTTCGGCGAGGCGTATTATAAAAGTCAGGTCGCTGCCGACAATGCCCTGCCCGTGAAAGGGAGGGTGTGCGTATCGGTCAACAAGAAAGACAGAGAAAAAGTTCTTCCTATCGTAAAAGAATTTCAGAGACTCGGGTTCTCGATCGCGGCAACCCGGGGAAATGCGGCATTCCTTTTCGAAAGAGGTATTCTCAGCGAGGTTCTTCTGAAAGAGGGGGAAGGGCATCCGAATATTGTGGATCACATGAGAATGGGGACTATCGATCTGCTGATCAATACCCCTATGGGAAGACGGTCTCTCCACAGTACACTGTCATTGAGACAAGTCGCATTGGCCTACGATATTCCCTATACGACGACCTTAAGTGCAGCCGAAGCCGCTTTGGAGGCTATCAAATACGCCCGAAAGGGAGAAATACAAGTCAGAGCTCTTCATCATGAAAAAGAGCTCTGATCAGTCGGTTTTTTTAATGTGTGGATTGTCTTAGTCGGGTAGAGAGGATTTGAACCTCCGACCCCTTGGTCCCGAACCAAGTGCGCTAGCCCCTGCGCTACTACCCGAATAGACCCCACTATAATTAATGCGTTTTTCAATGTCAATCACTTACGTTGACATACTTGTAAGTGTATGGTATTTTTTCCAAGGTATCTCAACATTCAGATACGATTTTGCGCATAAAGAGGTCATACATGCCTTCAAAGGATTCCAAGCAGTCTCAAACCGATGGTACTAACGTAGTGAAGCTACCAAGTAAAACACCTAAGAAAAAAGATGGAAAGAAAGTCAGGCAACCCATTACTTTTTCTCTCATTCTTACCTATGTGATTCTGGGGCTGCTGTCTATTGTATTGATAGTCGGGGTCGTTGTCCCTTCACTGGGCTCTTCTCAAAGCAGCAGCAGCGTGCAGTTCGGTACGTATAACGGGGAGCCGATCGAATTTTCACAGGGAAACTATTTCTACCGTCAATATCAGAATCAGGCTCAGCAGAACAGCGGCAGCGGTGAGGCTGCAGCATATCAGATCTGGCGGGGAGCATTCGAACAGACCGTATTTCATACCGCGATCGAGCAGATGGCGGATGATGCCGGTATCATCGTAGCAGAAAGCACTCTGAATGATGCTATCATCGATAGCGGTGTCTACAACAAAGACGGTAAATTCGATATAGCGACATACGAAGAAGCAAGTGTCGAAAGCAAAAATTCGGTCAAAAAAGAGATCAGTGATTCAATTCCCACACAGATCATCGTGAGCGATCTGCAGTCGGTTCTCGACAGTGACGGAGAGCTTGATTACATCCTTTCGATAGGAGACGCCTCAAAAGCATTCGATTTCGTTGTCCTTGATGCTTCGATCTATCCTGATGATGCTACCCGGGCCTTCGCTTTATCCAATCCGGCTCCCTTCACACTCATTGATATCTCGATCATCTCACTTGATGATGAACAGACCGCACAGTCGATCAGAGAACAGATCGTAAACGGCGAGATCACTTTCGAACAGGCAGCTGAAGAGAACTCTCTGGACGGATTTGCCGAAGAAGGCGGGAAGGCCGGAGTGTTCTACTACCACGAGATCGAGACCAATTTTACCGATACCGAGCAGGTCAATGAACTGTTCTCCACGGAGGTTGCTCAGGTCAGTGACGTCTATGCATCTCCCAACGGATATGCTCTGTACAGAGTAGAACAGGCTCCCTTCTTCCCCGATTACAATGACAGTGATGTCCTCGATGATGTAAGAGCCTATATCCAGGCGAACAATCCCGATGTGACTCAGTCATATGTGGCTGAGAAGGGTGAGCAGCTGCTTTCCATGGTGAATGACAGCTCGATGAGCTTCAGTGAAGCTGCTGATGAACTCGGTTTGACTGTCAACAGTGTCGACCTGACTCCACCGAATGTGGGAGAGACAAGCTATCTCATGGGATTCAGTTATACCGATCAGACAGGCTACCTGCAGGCTGTTTCCACCGATGTGGATATCATGAAGGAGCTTTACGCTCTGAAAGAGGGGGAAGTCTCCTCTCTGATTGCCAGCGGTGATTCTTCCATAGTCGTTCAGGTCACCTCCGAAGGTGAGATGGACGAACAGACAAGAGACTATATTTCGATGATCTATCCCTACGTTAACCAGCAGTCCATTCAGCAGGATCTTATCAACACGATATTCACTGCGGACGATTATGAGGATAACTTCCTCACAGTTTATCTGGACAAGATCATGGGTATTACTTCACAGCAGTAGAAAACCGGATCATCATAGCGTAAGAGGTGAGCCTTAAGGCTCACCTTTTCGCTTCTTTGGCGTTGCCTTTTTCACGCAGCCAAAGTAAACTGTGTATCATGAAGTCACCTAAAGAGATCAGTCTGGAAAAGAAACTCTATTCTATACTTTCTCCCGAAGAGAAAAGCGGAGAACTTATAAGGCTTTTATGTAACGACAGGGAAGTTCAGGAGATGCAGGATTATGCGAACAATGTTTCGATCGTGCGTCTCGGATTCAACGATCACGGTCCCGTTCATATGAGAAAGGTCACACTCAATGCAATCAGACTCTTTTCTCTGCTGCACAAAGCCGGTGTTCAAAGTTCATTGGAACATGACAATGTGGGGACCTATCAGGATTCCTTATGTGCTGTGATCCTGGCATCGTTTCTGCATGATGTGGGCATGGCGGTCGGCCGTGAGGATCACGAACTTCTCAGTTCAACGCTGGCAATCTCGGTTATCAACAGGATCCTTGATTCTTTATATCCCGACAATCTGCAAAAACGGGTAGTCCTTCGATCAATCGCACTTGAGGGGATCGTGGGGCATATGGCCAACAGGAGAATCCACAGCATAGAAGCCGGTATCATACTCATTGCCGACGGGTGCGATATGGAGAAGGGACGGGCGAGAATCCCCATGACCATCAGCCATGAGGCCAAAGTAGGTGATATCCATAAATATTCTTCGAATGCGATTGAGAAGGTGGAGATAAAAAAAGGCGGAGAAAAACCTATATCCATCCACGTATCGATGTCGAACGAAGTGGGGTTCTTTCAGGTGGAAGAGGTCCTCTATCCCAAGATCAGAATGTCCCCGGTCAAACCGTACATAGAACTCTATGCCAAGGTTATCGGGCAGGATCACAAACAATACTTATGATGTGCAAGGAGTAAAGATATGATTGGTTTTTTAGGAGAATCCTTAATTGATTTTATCAGCGGTACCGGCGAGAACGATGAGCCTCTCTTTCATTACTACTGCGGAGGGTGTGCTCTCAATGCCGCAACCGCCGCCTCGCGTCTGAACGGAGAAGTCACATATATAGGCAAACTTTCAAAAGATATGTTCGGTCAGCAGATGAAGAACTATTTTATCGACAACAATGTCTCACTGATTGAAAATCTGTGTGATGTAGATGAGAATTCGATGATCGGATTTGCCAAGATCGATGAGAGCGGAGCCGCTTCCTATGTATTCTACACAGAGAGGACTACCGTCAATGCACTTACCACTGACGAGATCCTGGATGCTCTGGGATCTGTGAAAGATCTGAGATACCTGCATGTCGGGTCTGTCTCGGTCGCCCTGGATAAGAGCGGTGAAACCATTTTAGATGCTCTCAGATCGTGCAGGACACTTCCTTTCGTCTTTTTCGATCCGAATGTGAGACCGACGGTCATAGAAGATTTCGAATCCTACAGGAAGAGAGTCCTATCGGTCGCGTCACTTTCGACGATGATCAAACTTTCTGATGAAGATCTGCAGCTGCTGTTTCCTTCTATGACACAGCAGCAGGCAGTGGCCCGACTATTGAGGGATACCACTTCCCATCTTCTCCTTACGATGGGAAAGGACGGCCTGAGATGGATCTCGCAAAGCGGCATGGATATCAGGGTTGACGCCATTGATAATCCCATCGTAGATACCGTAGGTGCCGGAGACACGGTAAGCGGTGCTGTTCTGACCTATCTGAGTGAGAATGAGATCACTTCTTCAACCGAGATCAGCGAACAAACTGCAAGAAAGATCATGGACTTCGCCGTGAGATGTGCTGCGGTGACTACAAGCAGGAAAGGGGCGAATCCTCCGAGAAGGGATGAGATCTGATTCACACTAATTAATTGTGAATAAAAAAATAAAATACCTCTCGTATCTATAACAAAAGTCCCTCATTGTGTTATAGTTGCCTCCGGTATGATTAAAATTAATGAAACAATACGCAATATCGCGATAATCGCTCATGTCGACCACGGAAAGACAACTCTGGTCGATGGACTGTTCAGGCAGAGCGGAATACTTGATGTCTCGGATGATTCGGACAGAATCATGGATTCCAATACGCTGGAAAGAGAACGCGGCATCACGATCAGCGCAAAGAACTGTGCGATCAATTACAAAGGGGTCAAGATCAATATCATCGATACCCCGGGACACGCCGATTTCGGCGGTGAAGTCGAACGGGGACTGTCGATGGTCGATGGAGTCGTGCTTCTGGTGGATGCCGCCGAAGGCCCTCTTCCGCAGACCAGATTCGTTCTGCAGAAGGCTCTGAAAAATAATGCATCAGTAATCGTTGTCATAAACAAGGTCGACCGTCCCGACCGGAGGGAAGAGGAGGTCCTGGAGAGTATCTACGACCTGCTGCTGGAATTACATGATGATGAGAACATCCTTGATGTCCCTCTGTTCTACTGTATAGGGAAGACTGGTCAATGCGGCCTGTCAATCGATTCTCTCGAGGATGATCTGCATCTTCTTCTTGATGCGATGATCGAAAAGATACCGGGTCCCTCCTACGATGACTCTGAACCATTTCAGATGCTCGTTTCAGATCTGAGCTACAGTGATTATCTCGGACGCCTCGCTATAGGTAAGGTGATCAACGGAAAGGCGCACAATCATGACGCTCTCGTCTGTATCGACAAAGAGGGGTCGAAAATCCCTTTGAGAGTGACCCGCCTTCAAAGCTATGACGGACCGACTTTTCATGAAGTCCAGACGATTGAACCAGGCGATATCGCAGTTTTATCCGGTATTGAAAGCGTTTCAATCGGAGATACTATCTGTAACCGTGATGAAGTAAAATCTCTCGAAAGGATCAGCGTTGACGAACCGACTGTCGCGATGAGATTCATGAAGAACATTTCACCTCTTGCGGGAAAAGACGGAAAGAACGTCCAGTCCACGAAGATCTTCGAGAGGCTTGAGAAAGAGGCTCTCATGAATGTTTCTATCCGTGTGGAAAGATCTACTGGTGATGATTCGTTCATCGTGAAAGGAAGGGGCGAGTTCCAACTCGCAATTATCATCGAATCGATGAGAAGAGAAGGATTCGAACTATGTGTCGGAAAGCCTATGATCATGTTCAGAAAGGATGAGCAGGGAAACACCATCGAACCTGTTGAGAATCTTCGTATCGATTGTCCTGAAGTATACAGCGGAATCGTCATGGAGAAGCTTTCGAAACGGAAAGGGCAGATGGTGGATATAACCTATGAAGGTGATTCGTGGGTGACGATTCATTTCGAGATACCTTCACGGGCCCTCATCGGCTATCGTGATGAATTTCTGACCGATACGAAGGGGAACGGTATCATGAACGCTTCTTTGAAAGGCTGGGAACGTCATAAAGGTGAGATCTTCTCGCGTTTTTCCGGCTCTCTTGTATCCGACAGAAGCGGATCGGCCGTACCTTATGCACTGTTCAATCTTGAAAATAGAGGAAGGCTCTTTGTGAGACCTGGAGACTCGGTCTATGAGGGGATGATCGTCGGGGAACACAACCGGGATGTCGATCTTAATGTGAATCCTACAAAGACGAAAAAGCTGACCAACATGAGAGCCAGCGGTAAAGATGAGGCTGTCATTCTCACTCCCGTTTCGCCTCTTTCCCTTGAGCAGGCGATCAGGTTCATCAAGGATGATGAGCTTGTCGAAGTTACCCCTCACAATATCAGAGTCCTGAAAGCGATCATGAATGCACAGCAGAGAAAAGTATTCGAGAACCGCGGGTTTATTCCTGATTATGTAAACTGAATTGTCTGAACGGATATGAATCAAGCAGTTTCAGTTCATCCGCCGACGGGATGGAAGGAATGGCCCCGTCTCTCATAACGGTGATGCTGCTGGCTGCGCTTGCTCTGTACAGTGATTCTCCAACCTCTATACCTTTGGCTCTCGATGCGATATAGCACCCTATGAAGCAGTCTCCTGCTGCTGTGGTATCTGCCACATCAACATCCCATGTGCCGAAGGTTACCAGCGGACCGCTGCCTTTCTTGTGCATCACACCATGACTTCCCAACGTAATGATGATCTCCGAATCTTCATAGAGCGAACAGAGGATATCGATCGCTTTGAAGGGGTCACAAGTATGAGCTATCCCTTCTGCTTCAACCTCATTGACTACAAGTACATCAAGAAGGTGCAACGGAAGATCCAGCACCGAGCGGTCAAACGGGGCGGGATTGAAACAGATGTTCAGATCTCTCTTTTTTGCCTGTTCGATGATGAACGAAAGCTGATTGGTCTCATTCTGAAGAAGGATCCAATCTCCTGTATGTGTATGGGCGAGGGTCTCGAGAACTTCCTCCTCGGTGAATTCCTTGTTTCCTCCGCTGTACAGCACGATAGAATTCTGTCCTTCCTTACTTACCTGAATCAATGCCTGACCGGTAGGAGTCTCACCCTCTCTCAAAAAGGTCGTATCGACTCCTTTTTCCTGAAGGATCGATCTGATGAAATCCCCGTCGGGACCGATTTTGCCGACATGATAGACTTTTTCTCCTCCTGCATAACAGGCTCCGACTGACTGGTTCGCCCCTTTTCCTCCGGTACTTCTTTTCAAAGAGGCGGATCCTATTGTCTCCCCGGGCTGTACTATGTGATCGACTTTGAAGATGATATCGATATTGGTTGATCCGAAATTGAAAATTGGCATTCAGATACTCCTTTGCTGCATGAATGTTCTATAAGTAGTTTTACATATCTGAATGCTCCAGTCAATCTTACAATAGAGTTACATCATGTTCTTTGGCTTCGTCATGGATCTCTTTCGGCCACACGGAAGCCTGCACCTCTCCGATATGAGCTTTTTTGAGAATGAACATACACATCCTCGACTGTCCGATCCCTCCTCCGATAGTCTGCGGAAATTCTCCGTTGAGCAGTCTGGAATGCCAGTAGAGATCCTTTCTTTCTTCTTTGCCTGTGAGGGTCAACTGTCGTTCGAGAGCTTCTCTGTCGACCCTGATCCCCATCGATGAAAGTTCGAGAGAATCCTTGCGTACAGAATCATAAACGATGATATCCCCGTTCAGCCCGTATGTACCTTCCCCTGTCAAGGTCGTCCAGTCGTCATAGTCGGGGGCCCTTCCTCCCTGAGGTCTCCCGTCGGCAAGGGTTCTGCCGATTCCTATCAGAAAGACCGCCTTGTACTTTTTTGCCAACGCGCGTTCTCTTTCCACCGGAGTCAGATCAGGATAGAGACGCTGGGCCTCTTCGGTGTGGATGAATGTGATCTGTTCTGGAAGATCGGGTGTACACTGAGGAAAAAGTTCTCCTGTGAGAAACTGGGTTCTGCGTAAGGCTCCATAGATCTTTTTGACGATGAATTTGAGATATTCAAGGTTCCGATGTGATTCATCCATCACCATCTCCCAGTCCCACTGGTCCACGTAGATGGAATGAATCGCATCGATATCATCATCCGGACGGATCGCGTTCATATCGGTATACAATCCCGTACCCTTTTCGAACTTATAATCGGCAAGAGCCATTCTTTTCCATTTCGCAAGAGAATGGACTATTTCCATATTAAGGTTGTTCATATTTTTCACTTCGAAAGATACCGGACGTTCAATACCGTTGAGATCATCGTTGATCCCGGATCCTTTCGCTACGAACAGCGGGCTGGTCACCCTGGATAAAAACAGTTCTCCGCTGAGTTCTCGTTCAAACGTGTCTTTGACGAATTTTACGGCTCTTTCTGTATGTCGGGCATCCATGAACGGACGGTACCCTTTCGGAAATTGTGGTGTGTTCATATATATCTCCTTGAGAATCGTTCGGCTAACGATTGGGACAGTATATCATTATTATCGGAACTTGAGAAACGATACCTTATCAATTTGAAGGACCAGGATTCACAAAAGCGGCCCGGCGACAATAAATAGTATAGAACCTATAGTATTATGATAGTAAAATGATAGATGTTAATTCTTATATAGTTTCTATATCATTACAGTAATAAACCGCATAAGAATACTATTGTGTACATATTTGTATAGTATAGGATTTGAGAATAGATTAATATTGTATCGTTTATAATTTAATCCTTGCGTTAATCCCGTTGCGCTTTTATAATACCGTAAGGTATAAATTATTTATGAGTAAAACGATATCTTTTCATTTACAGAAAGGAGGAGTAGGTAAGACTACAATCTCGGGCACTATTTCATGTCAATCTGCCATGCAGGGAGCGAAAACGATACTCGTCGATCTTGATCCTCAGGGGAATGCCTCGTCCTGGTTTCTCATCGATAAGACGAAATATGAAGTATCGGATGTGCTGCAGGGAAGATGTTTTATTCATGAAGCGGTTGTACCTGTAAGGTCGATGAAGAACCTCTACATACTTCCCTCCTTCGGAATCGGAGGAGATCTGAAAAAGTATGGGGAACAGGTCATAAAGTCTGAACCATATGTGATTTTCGATCTGGTAAAACAGCTTTCCAAAGAGTATGATCACATCGTTCTCGATCTTTCACCCGGTCTCGGAAACCTTGAAACTTCGGCACTTATTGCAAGTGACGAGATCATCACTCCGATGACACCCGAGATATTCTCTCTCGACGGTCTGGAGATCTTCATTCATGAACTGGAAGGTATAAAAAAGCGATTCAACAGTTCTGTGGTCCACAACAAAGTGATCATCAACAGTTTTGATGAGCGGATAGAACAGCATAAGGAGATTCTGCGTGTTGCGTTGAAAGGGGAATATTCGATATATAAGATCGCAGTTGATCCCGTGTTCAGAAAATCTCAGGAATCGCATACTGCGCCTCAATTATTCAAAATGCGCGGCAAGGGATTGAAGAAACAGACTCTTCGGTCGATAACAGAGATATCACAAAACATATGGAGTTAATCATGGCATTGAAGAAGAATCCGGGAGAATTGGAGGTCCATTACGACAGCGTTCATAAGGCCGCTCAAGTGTTCAATGGAGAGAAACCTTTCCAGAAAGAAAAAAAGATATTGACAACCTTCTCCATCGAACCTTCATTCAAGAAAGAACTGGAAGAGATGTTTCATGATATGGGACTCGGTTGGGCCGGCGGTATCCGATTTGCACTCAAAGAGTTCAGCAAAAAATATGCCGAAAAATGACTTATATGATTTTTGTTGGTCTTTTACCGCTAACCTATATGAAAACGATATTAATAATAGGATAAATAAGATGTAAATTATATTTATATTATATAAAAATTATACAAATAAAATATAATTGTTATATTTATTTAAGCTTCTTTAGACTCAAGGAACGCGGCCAGAGAAGAGAGCCTCTCGAGATGTTCGTCGGTGCTCATCTGTTCTTCTTCTGTAGGAAACGAAAACAGGTCGGCAGAGATCTCTTCAAGAAATCGGGAGGGAGATGTTGTCATATAATCACTGCCCACCTTTCTTTGTTTCGCATAGGATATATAAAGCCGTTTCTTCGCCCGGGTGATTGCAACATAGAAGAGTCTCCGTTCCTCTTCCAGTGCCTTTTCATTCTCCTCTATCGTCCTTCTATGGGGGATGATATGATCCTCGACTCCCGCCAGAAAGACCGTGTCGAATTCAAGTCCTTTTGCAGAATGCATCGTCATCAGCGAGACACGTTCTTCCCCTTTCTCTTTATCCTGCTGTTCTCTCATCTGCAGCATCAGACGCTGAAGATATTCATAGATGTTGTTCTCATAGTTCTCAGGATCATTTTCCCATCTTGAAAAGAGTTTCAAAAACGTTTCCATGGAGGAATACCGCCATAACGCACCATTCTCATTCCCGGGATATTCACATAGAAGGAAACTGCGGTATTCTATCCTCTCAAGCAGTGAATGCAGCACCTTGCTCTTTCTCCTTCCGCCCTGGAAAAAGAGTGACTGATACTCCTCTATGAGATCGTAGAACTGCTGAAGGGCTTTTATCCGGGATGAAGGATAATCTTCTTTATGTTCAAGAATATGGGCTATAGCCTCCCAGTATGAGATATGCAGAGCATCTTTGATATGCCGTACCGCTGAGAGAGTCGCCAGACCGATCTTTCTTCTCGGGGTGTTGATGATTCTCAAAAGTGCGATATCGTCGTTGAGGTTGACGAACACTCTCATATAGGCGATGAGGTCTTTGACCTCCTTGCGCTCGAAGAAGCTCTGCCCGCCTGTTACTGAAACAGGTATCTGTTCGAGCATGAAGGCGTTCTCGAGTGTCGGCAGCAGATGGTTCGTTCTCACAAGAATCCCGAAAGATGACCATCCGAGCTGCTCTCTGAAACTGACGGACCTCATCTGCTCTATGATTGTTCTAGCCTCATCTTCACCGTCTTCGCTCTCCAAGGTGATGATCGTCTCTCCGTTATCACTGTCGGTCCACAGCGTCTTTTCCTTCCTGTCACTGTTGTTGACTATCAGCTGGTTGGCTGCAGAAAGAATTGTGTTGCTCGAGCGGTAGTTCCTGTCGAGGAAGATCTCTTTACGTTCGGGAAAGTCCGTCTCGAACTGGACGATATTCTGGTAGTTTGCTCCTCTCCAGGAGTAGATGGACTGATCATCATCACCGACGATGCAGATGTTGCGATGTTCCTGAGCAAGATGATGGATGAGCCTGTACTGCATGGCTGAAGTGTCCTGAAATTCGTCGACCATGATATGAGTGAATCTGGACCGCACCTGTTCGAGGACATGGGGGAATTCTTCAAAGAGTTTCAGGGTGTTTATTATCAGATCATCGAAATCGAGAGCATTATACAGTTTCATATGCTGCTCATATGTCTCGAAGAGCGAGGCTATGTCAGGTGTGTACAGCGGGTGACTTTTTATCCGTGAGGTTTTGATCTCACTGTGAACAGCGAGTAGGGCTCTGATATCGAAGGATGCGATATCGTACTCTTTTTCGCGAAGGACTTCCTTGAACACTGCAGTGCAGTCCTGCCCGTCGTAGATCGTGAAATTGTGATGGAATCCGAGATGATGGATATGCTTCTTCAGGATTCTCAAAGCGAAAGAGTGGAATGTCGTGGTGAGAAGGTCCTTGAGCGGCTTGCCGGTAAGAGAGCGAATACGTTCGCTCATTTCGTTTCCTGCTTTATTCGTGAATGTAAGAGCAAGGATCTCTTTCTCCTGCACCCCGGACTCGAGAAGATAGGCGATCCTGTGGGTGATCATTTTAGTTTTACCGGAACCGGCCCCTGCGATGATGAGAAGAGGTCCTTCGGTTGTGAGAACAGACTGTCGTTGACCTTCATTGAGAGTAGAGAGGAGAGAAGAATTCATGAGGTGCTCCATGTATTATACTTGTTTGATCCAGATCGAATACGCTCCGTTGCCGAGGAAAAGAACCACAGTGACAATGATCGTGGATATCAGAACTCCGATCGATACTGCCAAAAAACTCTTCCTCTTGTCAAGTCCGAGTACCCAGGATCCCAAAGTACCGCTGTATGCTCCTGTTACGGGAAAGGGGATAGCGACGAAAAGAGTGACTCCTACCATACCGTACAGAGTGACTTTCGATTCGACCTTGTGACGGATTCGGGCGATCGTGTGATCGAAGAATCTCCGGTAGAAACCGATGCGGGCATAAAAAAAAGAGTGAAATATATTAAGGAAGAAGGATACAAGAGGGTAGACGAGAAGATTTGAAAGACACCCGAGAAGAGCACTCGTCACTAATGGAATTCCGTTGAAGAACGCATAAGGAATCGCGCCTCTCAATTCGCTGATGGGGGTGATACCCAAAAGTAATGTGAACAGAACAGTGGACAATTCTCCCATATGTATTTCTACTCCCTTTGTTCGATCTCGATCGCATCGGCAGGACACACTTCATGACAACAATAACATCTTATACACTTTTTGTAATCAGCTGAGATCTTTCTGTCAGAAGAAAAAGAGAGTGCCTTCCCCGGACAGATCGTGATACATCTGCCGCATCCGATACACGAGTCATCTATAAAAATCGGTCTCGGTTCCTTTTTTTGATGATTGAATTTGAACTTTCTGGTAAAAAACGGACCGATGAGCGCATTGAAAAGGTTTGTCTGTCTGTCCTGATCGATTCGTTTATAATCCTCTATGACAAGGTCTGAAGGAGACAGAAGAGGGAAGGGGATATCTTCCAACCTGTCGAAATCGGTAAGGTTCTTTTTATGAAGCGTTTCGAGCAGTGGTACGGTTAAGGGATCTACTCCCATGATAACGGACATCGCCGTGTCGACCGAAGGCGCTTCTCTTCCCCCGAGAAGTAATCCTGTATAGCGGGGTACTCCGTTGGCGGGTCCTGCACCCTCCATGCTGATGATTCCGTCGATGATCGAGAATTGGGGTCTGTTCACCTTGTACAGGCCGCAGATGAGTCGGGAGAAGGACTCTCTTGTGGGATAACGCAGATGGGACCCGCTCTTATGAAGGCCGGGAACAAGACCGAAAAGATTTTTGACACTTCCGGTGATATACATCAGCTGGTGTGTCTTCATCTTCGCAACGGAGAACACGTAGTCGACTTCATCGATGATCGCAGGAAGAGGAAGTTTTCTGCCGTAGGTATAGGGAATCTTTTTCATCACCGTTTCATCGGAAAAATGTATCCACTGTGCACCTGAATTGACCACTGCATCATAGATGCCCGAGTGTTTCGGTATGAAATGGTTTGTGTGTATTCCGGGAGAGTCTCCTGCATAGATCTTTTTCGCGCCTCTTTCGTAGAGAAGTCTGATAAGAACCTCAACTACCTCTCCACGGGTGGTGATGGCCTTCTCGGGAGGAGCATCGGAGAGAAGATTAGGTTTCAGAAGGATGGTTTTATCTGTGACATCCATCATCCCCCCCTCGTCGAGGATCAACTTGAGAGAGGCGGTCAGATCTTCTTTCGAGTAGGTCGCGCACCGGGTGATAGCTACTGCTGCTGTTGTTTTGTTCATCCGGTTCTCCTTATCAGGCAGAAATAGAGAGGACCGAGATTCTCTTCACTGTCGGGCAGAATGATCTGGCCGGAAGAACACTTCTGTGCGGTATCGAGATTCAAATCGATTATCTCATATCGTCCTTTTCGTTTCTTTTCGAGTTTTTCAACCACCTTCTCGTTTTCAAGAGGACTTATCGAGCAGGTGCTGTAAAGTATGTATCCGCCCGCTTTCACCGCTTCCAAAGCTGAAGCGAGCATCGCAAACTGCTGGATTGCCAGCATTCTGGTTCTTCGGGGGCTCCACTGCGCCATGGCTTTCGTGTCATGCAGAAGATGTCGTTCTGACGAACATGGAGCATCCAGAAGGACTGCATCATATATGTTCTGTTCATATAATGACCATTTTGAAGCATCATGACTTGTGATCGTAACGCGTTGGACCATCTGAGGGTCAAGATGAGAGTTCACAACCGAATGAAGCCTGGACCTGCGTTTAGAGGAGCGGTCGTTGCATACGAGCGAACCCGAATTGCCAAGTTTTTTCGCCAGAACAAGAGATTTCCCTCCGGGAGCAGCGCACATGTCTAGTACTGTGTTTCCTTCCCGTACAGGAAGAGCTGACGCGGCTATAACGGAAGCTTCATCGAGGTAATACGGCTGACACGAAGGAGAGTACTGGAAAGCTACAGGCGTAGTCTGTGCCAGAAGGGCCGTCTTGAGAGTCTGCCACCTTTCTTTGTATATTTCCTGATAATATCGGTCGAACTGAATCTGTTTCGAATCTGGTGTATCGGGCATATCATCACTGTATCGGTATCGGCTGTATCTGTCTATCGTTATCTCAGATAAAATATAGAAGAAAACCGGTGCTGAAAGTCGCACTTGCACTCATACAGAGGATATGCCAGACAAGATGACCATGATTCATCTTTTTCAGGGCATAGAAGAGGACGCCGACCGTGTACTGGATCCCCGCCGCTATGATGAAACTTATGAGCCTTCCCGGAAGATTCGGAACCACTTCATCCCAGACAAAGACAATAGACCAGCCCATCACAAGATAGAGTATCACATGAAGGACCTTGAACCTTCCCCACCAGAATATCGTAGAGAGAATGCCTCCTATCAGAAACAGGTACACAGCAGCAAAAATAAGTCTGGTAGATGGGGTGTTGATGTACAGCAGAATAGGTGCATAGGTTCCGGCTATGAGGAAGTATATGGTGCTGTGGTCGAATATTCTGAACAGCCGTTTCATATCACCTTTTTCGAGATAGTGATAGAAAGTTGAAGATGTGAAGAGGATCCATTGCGAGAAGGAGAAGATAATCATTCCCGCATAGGTCGATCCGGATTGGAACTCATTTCTCAACGCGAAGATCATGAAGATGAACCCCAGTGACAGCACAGATGCGATACCATGTGATATGGCATTCTCCCGCTCACTCGTTCTGTCTTGATGATCGTGTAAGGTTATATGACGTTTCAGCCAGGTATCTTGTGTATTCATGATCAGACTGTGAGGGAAAAAAGACAAATAAGCAATAGGCAGAATCTACTATTGCTTATCTGTCGGGTAAGATGGATCTACTAGAGAATGTTATCCAGGAATTTTTTCGTTCTTTCTTCTTTCGGGCGGGAGAAAAGGTTGTCAGGAGTGTCTATCTCTATGACCTCTCCGCCGTCCATGAAGACGACTCTGTCCGCCGCGGCGGAGGCAAAACCCATTTCATGCGAGACGATAAGCATCGTCATACCGCTTTTCGCTAGAGAGAGCATCACATCGAGGACCTCTTTGATCATTTCCGGGTCAAGTGCACTTGTCGGTTCGTCAAAGAGCATAACCTTCGGATTCATCGCAAGAGCCCGGGCGATAGCTACTCTCTGCTGCTGTCCGCCTGAAAGCTGAGAAGGAAAACTGTCTTCCTTATCGGAAAGACCGACTTTCTCGAGAAGCTCTCTCGCGAGGCGCAGTGCATCGGCTTTATTCATCTTCTTCACTTTTAAAGGTGCGAGCATGATATTGTCGATAACTGAAAGATGGGCAAACAGATTGAAGCTCTGAAACACCATTCCCACCTCTTCACGGATCTTTCTGATATCAGCTGTACCGGTGACCTCATCATCATCGATGAAAATCTTTCCTGAGGTTGGAATCTCGAGTTTGTTCACAGAACGAAGAAGTGTACTTTTCCCTGACCCTGACGGTCCGATGATCAGTACGACCTCTCCCTGTTTGACTGAAAGAGATGCATCCTTCACGGCATGAACTGTCTGGTTGCTGCCCAGCTGATAATCCTTATACAGATGTTCGATTCGAATTCTATCCATTTTTATGTAACCTCTCTTCAAGTATCGCAACAAGTCGTGACAGCATCAGCGTGATGACAAGATAGATCAGGGCAACGACGAGCATCGTCTCGAGCGAAAGGAATGTTCTCGAGATATATTCTCTTCCCTTTCTCAATATGTCACTCAGAGCGATCGTCGAGACGAGAGATGAATCTTTCAGCATGGAAATGAACTCATTTCCGATAGCAGGGAGAATCACCTTGACCGTCTGCGGGATGATTACATACCGGAACGCCTGTGAACGGGAAAGGCCGAGAGCGATGGCCGCTTCCATCTGTCCTTTAGGAACGGCCTGAATCCCTGCTCTTACGATCTCACCCATGTATGCACCGAAACAGATCGATAGTGCTATCGTGGCAGCCAGCATTCCTTCTATCTGGAGTAATCTTCCCAGGGCATAATAGATAAAAATCAGCTGTACCAGCAGCGGAATTCCCCGGATGAATTCAACATATACTCCTGCAAGCATATTGATGAACCTGTTCTTGCTCACAGAGCCGAGACCGACGAACAAACCGATGAACAGGGCCCCGATGATTGAGAACACGGTAACCTGGAAGGTGACCGGAAGGCCCTGGATGACAACGAGTACGATCTGCCGATAAGGATCCGGGACAAAAATTATCAGATAAGCGAGCAAAAATATGGCAAAGAAAAAAGTGAATCGCCATGCATTGAAAATGGAATTATTATTCTTGTTAGGAATAAGGACTCCATCGGTCATCTCCAGTTTCGGACCGATTACACGACGATTTTTCTCATCTTCCAGAGCAGGAGAGACTATTTTCTGTTTCAGTTTATTCTGTCTGGAAGTTGTTGTATGTTCGATTTTTGTATCCATGAGACCTCATTAAAAGATATAGGAGGAGTGACCCTCCTATATCCTACTGGTGTTGCACACCTACAGAATGTTGTATTTTGCCTTCAATTCGTCGACAGTTCCGTCATCCATCATTGCCTTAATGCCGTCATTGAGCAGTTCCAGCAATTCGGTGTCTCCTTTTTTCACTGCGAAGCCGATCTGTTCTTTGTCTCCGCCAAGATCTCCGGTGACTGTCAGTTTGCCTTTGTAGTTCTCGTTGGCAAGTACGAAGTCGGAAGCGATGATCGAGTCAGCGACGACAGCATCGAGGTTGTCGTTCAGAAGATCCTGAACGGCTAGTCCGATCTCGTCATAGCTTTTGATCGTCACACCGTTTATGCTCTCGAGTGCAAATTGACCTGTGGTACCGATCTGGACACCGACGGTCTTTCCGGCCAGATCAGCGGTTGAAGAGATTTCGGTCTGAGAGGACTGAACGAGAATCGACTGGGTGATCTCGAGAACGGGAATGGTGAAATCCATTGCTTTCTTTCTTTCTTCGAGAATGGTAACACCGGAGACGACAGCATCATATGCACCGTTTGAGAGTCCTGCGAAAATCCCGTCCCATGCGACGTTCTTGATTTTGAGAGGGACACCGGAGTAATCGCTGATTGCAGCAACAAGATCGATTTCGAATCCGACGATATCCCCGTTCTCATCGACATATTCGAGAGGCGGCCATGTACAGTCAGAGCCGATCACATATCCTTCGGTTTCTTTACCGCCCTGAGCAAAGATGGTGGTAACACAAAGTGCCAGAATGATTAAAACAGCAACTAGTTTTTTATTCATATGAACTCCATAAATTAAAAGATTCTTTAATTTACATAAATATGCAATTAAAGTCAATTAATCATGTATAAATATTCATAGAATGATTGTGAACAATAAACCGAAGAAGATTCCCAGAGCAAAACCGCCTACGACCTGTGTGAAAGAGTGTCCGAGCATCGTCTTGAGATTCTCGGGAGTGAACTGTCCCTGCTCATGGATCTCGGTGAATATTCTGCTCCATTCGTTGATTATCGCCGCCTGTTTCCCGGCTGCTCTGCGGATACCCATTGAATCGTGGATGACGATCGCGGCGAACGTCAATGATATGGCAAAATAATAGCTGTTCCACCCCTCAAGCACCAATATACTGGTACATAGAGCTACGACAGCAGCCGTATGCGATGAGGGCATTCCTCCTGTGCTGTAGAACAGATGGATATCAAATTTTTTCTCTATTGGATAGAAGATGAACGGCTTAAGGAACTGAGCGAAAACTGCACTGAAGAAAGCTGCCGCGAGGGGCCTGTTTAGTAGTATCTGATCCATATAGCTACAATAATGCATGAAAGGTGACAGTTGCAACTGATTTTGTTCCGACTTTCATCAAAACACTTGATAATATTTCTCATTTTTCATTAAATTGTCAGCAAATGATGAAAAAACCGCTCGTGAACCCAGATTTATTAATATTATCGATCGTGACCTTTCTCGGGCAGTTCACCATATCTATGGCGAATCTTGCCTTCGTTTATTATTTCAGACTCGTTTTTGACCTATCGGCCCAGATGATCGGGCTTTCTGCGGCACTGTATACCTGCAGCTATTTCATCTTCTGTTTCGCAGTCGGACCGGTAGCCTCTAAAATGGTTCCATCGCGCAGCATACAGATTTCCATGGCAGGTATGGCGTTCTCCCTTCTTCTCCTGCTTGCGACCCGGAATGTCTATATCGCCTTCTTCTCGCTTATAGTCTACGGAGCATCAATGGCATTCTTATGGCCTCAGCTCGCAGCATGGATCACGAGAGGGAAGGAGGGAGAGCTTCTGAGCAGATCAACAGCTCTATTCAATGTGAGCTGGAGTGTGGGGGCGGCGCTCTCTCCTCTTCTTACTGGGTATCTGGTGGGGAAATCTCCTTCTCTTTCGATCATCGTTTCGATGTTCATTTTCATCGGCGTCATCTTTATTCTTCTGTATGCATGTTCCAGCATCCCCTCTATAAAGAAGGTTGAAAGTGAGAATGAGAATATCAGGCGCAGCGGGAAAAAGGATGAAAGTACTCCGCTTCGCTTTTTCTGCTGGGGCGGAAATCTGACTATGTACGTGGCTCTCGCAGTCATTCTCACCATCTTTCCGATCTATGCCATGGACGCTCTTCCCTTTTCATCTTTCCAGGTCGGGATCCTCCTGTTTCTCAGAGGCCTTTCAACAGTATTCTTTTTTCATCATCTTGGAAAACACCACTGGTGGCATTTCAACAGCCGTGCGATAGGGGGGACTCTTGCGATATTCTCTATCACCGCATTGATAGCAACCAGGTTTGAATCGTTTATCGGCTATATGCTGTTTTTCATAGTGTTCGGCGCCCTGTTTTCGGCGATGTACACCTTCAGCATCTTTCACGGAGCCTCAGGCAGCCGCTACCGTTCCAAAAGAATGCTGATTCATGAAGCCGTACTGACTGTGGGGACCGTCATAGGCTCTACACTCGGGGCCACATTGTACCAGTACTTCGGCTTTACACGGGTACTTTATATGTGCTCTGTCATCGTCCTGATTCCCCTTGCAGCTCTTATAGCTTTCAACCTAAAAAGAAAAACAGGAGAGTCTGTACCAAATTGAACAATTATTGCACAATAGAAGAGAATAACAGTAGAGGAGAAAACTTCATATGGGGTCAACACTGACATACAAGATACTATCACAGCACCTGCAAAGTGGTACATTGGAAAAAGGTAACGATATATCGGTTATCATAGACCAGACTCTCACACAGGATGCGACAGGAACGATGGCCTACCTGCAGTTCGAGGCTCTGGGACTTGATAAGGTCCGTAACGAACTGGCAGTAAGCTACGTCGATCACAATACGATTCAGGTAGGTTTCGAAAACGCCGATGACCATGCCTATCTGCAGTCTGTGGCAAATAAATATAATATCGTGTTCTCACGTCCGGGCAACGGTATCTGTCATCAGGTTCATCTGGAGCGTTTCGGTGTCCCCGGGAAGACTCTTCTCGGCAGCGATTCCCATACTCCGACAGGCGGAGGTCTTGCGATGATCGCAATCGGTGCCGGCGGACTCGATATCGCTATGGCGATGGCGAAAGAACCGTTTCACCTCATCTGTCCGAAAGTAGTGGGAATCAGACTTACCGGAGCTCTAAGACCTTTCGTGAGTGCCAAGGATGTGATTCTCACGGTACTGGAAAAATATGGTGTGAAGGGAAATGTGAATACGGTCTTCGAATATTTCGGTGACGGGGTGGGGTCTCTGAGCGTTCCTGAAAGAGCGACGATATGTAATATGGGAGCTGAATGCGGTGTCACCACATCATTGTTCCCTTCTGATGAGATCACTCTCCAGTTCCTCGCATCTCATAACCGGGCAGATTCATATACCTCCCTCTCAGCTGATGATGATGCAGTCTATGACGAGATCTTCGAGATCGATCTGGCAACGGTTGTTCCGAAGACTGCAGCTCCCCATTCACCGGGAAATGTCGTTGATGTGAAAAGTGTGCAGGATTTGAAAGTGGATCAGGTCCTGATCGGCAGCTGCACCAACAGCAGCTACGCCGATCTGTATGCCGTAGCTCAGATCCTTGAGAATCATACCGTTCATCCGTCTGTATCTCTGGGGATAGCTCCCGGATCTAGAGAGGTTCTCATGATGCTCTCTAAAGACGGTTCATTGTCGAAGATGATCGCGAGCGGAGCCAGGATCCTGGAATCAGCCTGCGGTTTCTGTATCGGCAATCACCAGTCTCCCGGATCGAATGCCGTCTCTTTGAGAACGAATAACAGAAATTTCGAAGGGAGAAGCGGGACGAAAAGCGCCCAGGTCTACCTGGTATCACCCGAAACCGCCGCACTGAGCGCCATCACCGGATATTTCACAGACCCTCTTTCGAATCACGGAATACCATGTCCCGAGAAAGTATATCCCGAGCAGTTCTATGTAGACGATTCAATGATCGAATTCCCTCCCTCTTCAGGCAGGGACGTGAAGGTTGTAAGAGGTCCGAATATCGGAGATCCTCCAAAAGGCACGGTCTTCCCATCAGATATAGACGGTATCGTCACGTTGAAAACCGGTGACAAGATCACTACCGACCATATCATGCCTGCCGGTCAGCGTCTGAAATTCAGATCGAACATTCCGGCATATGCACATTATACATTCGAAGGAGTGGATCCCACATTTCATGACAGATGCAAAGAGATACAGAGCACAGGAAAGGCAAATGTCGTGGTGGCCGGTTATTCTTACGGGCAGGGGTCTTCACGCGAGCATGCGGCTATCTGTCCGATGTATCTCGGTGTAAAAGTCATACTGACGAAATCGTTCGAACGCATTCATCACACGAACCTGTGCAATTTCGGAATACTTCCGCTGCAGTTCGCTGATGAATCCCAGTATGATCTTATCGGGCAGGGGGATGAGCTCGTGATCTCGGATATTCTCGTGCAGGTACAGGAGCATCTCGACAAGGGAACACCGATTTCCATAAAAATCAGAAAGTCAGACTCCGTTATTGAGGCGGTTGCGCAGATAACTCCTCTTCAGTTTGAATATATCAAAGTTGGCGGACTTCTCGAGTATCAGAAAAGGAAAGTTCAGTAAATCGTAAAATAGAGGCTATTGCAAAAGCAATAGCCTCTATTCTTATCGTTCTTTGATACTTTTCACAGATTTAACACATGGTCCGCTGTATACCTGACGTGGTCGTCCGATCTTTCCGTACGGATCTTTTTTCCATTCAAGCCAGTGTGCGATCCAGCCGGGCAGCCGACCGATGGCGAACATGGTCGTGAACATGTTCGTAGGAATACCCATCTTTCTGAAGATGAGCCCTGTATAGAAATCCACATTAGGATAAAGTCCCCGTTCAATGAAGTAACTGTCTTTGGTTGCGACTTCTTCGAGTTCCAATGCCAGATCAAGCAGAGGATCGTGTTCACCATCTTCGTCAAGTACTTCTTTACAAAGTTTTTTCGCGATCTTCGCCCTAGGGTCGGTCGTCTTGTAGACTCTGTGACCGAAACCCATCACCCGGAATGAATTGCTCTTGTCTTTGGCCTTGTCGACAATATCCTGAGCAGTCCATTCGTTATCATGCGCCTCTTCGAGCATTTCGATCACTGCCTGGTTCGCACCTCCGTGCTTATGACCCCACAGAGCACACATGCCAGCAGAGATCGAGGCATATAAATTTGCCTCGCTGCTTGCGATCAGCCGCACAGCGGTAGTGGAACAGTTTTGTTCGTGGTCGGCATGAAGAATGAGCAACTGATTCAAGGCTTTTACATGAAGGGGATTGATCTTATACTCGAACACGGGGGAGCTGAACATCATATTCAGGAAGTTTTCGCAATAACTCAATTTGTAGGATGGATTAACGAAGTCTTCTCCTCTCATGTGTCTGTATTGGAATGCGGTGATCGTTCTGATCTTCGATACGAGACGGGTCACCGCGAAGTCTACCTGCAGTTCCGGATCGATGTCATCCATATCTGGATAGAAAGCCGAGAGAGAAACAGACATTGCGGCAAGTACGGACATCGGGTGTGCATCGAAAGGATATCCTCTGAAGAAACTCTGCATGTCATAGTGCAGCAGAGATTCCTTGTTGAGCAGATCTGAATATCTTTTACGTTCGCTCTCGTCGGGAAGCTCTCCTTTGATCAGCAGGTATGCAACCTCTACAAAATCACAATGTTCGACAAGATCCTGAATATCATAACCCCTGTAACGAAGGATCCCTTCTTCACCGTTCACATAGCAGATACTGCTGATACAGCTGCCGGTGTTCATGAATCCTGGATCGTAGGTGATGTATCCTGTCTCTTTTCTCAATGCGTGAATGTCGATCGATTTTCCACCCATGTTATCGGTGATCACCGGGATGCGGAGAGACTCTTTGTCAGGAAGAGTTAAAGTAGCAAATTCCTTATTAATTTCCATATTGCCTCCTATGATGAAAATAGATGAGTATCATTCAAACGATCCAGAGCCAGAACAAGTGCCTGTGTGCCGTTTTTACCGGAACCGGATCCCTGTAACGAAAGATAGAGTTGTTCCACCAGAGCGAGACCGGGGAGTGCTAATCCCATCATCTTTGATTCACTCAGGGCGATTGACATATCCTTGATGAAGTGGTCGATCATAAATCCCGGATCGTAGTTTCCCTTAAGAATCCGGGGAGCGAGATTGTCGAGCGTCCAGCATCCCGCAGCTCCTTTGGAGATGGTGCTGATGAGTGTCTCTCCATCCAGTCCTGCTTTGCGGGCATAGAGAAGAGATTCGCATACACCTATCATCGTTCCGGCAATTACGATCTGATTGCACATTTTGGTGTGCTGTCCGCTTCCGGCAGGCCCCTGATAGGTAGAGGTTCCCATTTTATCGAAAAAGGGGACGGCTTTCTCGTAGGTTTTGCTGTCACCGCCTACCATGATCGTGAGTCTGCTTTCTCTTGCCCCTACATCTCCGCCTGAGACCGGAGCATCGAGAGAGTCGCATCCCATGGATTTGGCTTTGTTATAGATCTCTGCGGCCAATGTAGGTTCGGTTGTACTCATATCGATGAATAGCTGTCCCTCTCTCGTTTCAGTAAGGAGACCGCCTTTCTCAAGATAAACTTCTCTGACATCCTTCGGGTGTCCCACTATCGTGAAGACGATATCGGCAACCTGAGCGACCTCACTGACGCTGTCGACTACTGTGGCACCAGCCTTTGCCAGTTCTTCGGTCTTGTATTTTGTTCTGTTGTAAACGACCATTTCTGAAGATAACGGCATGATATGCTGACACATCCATCTTCCCATGACTCCAGTTCCAATCCAACCCACAACAGGTTTTTTATCCAATGTGTTCATCATAATACCTCCATGATCTTATGTTTGAATGTTGTATACAAAATAGCGATCTTTTTCAATACAGGTTGTTCTATTGCACCGCTAAAGTCATTATGGTACATTCATTGTTATGGTAGAAGTTAAAGAAGGTCCTGCCGGCCTGACAATCCCTCCATCCCGGCACGTCGACGAAATTGCAGATTTTTTCAAAGTCTTCGGTGATGCCACACGTCTAAAAATACTCTTTCTTCTTCAGGGTGGAGAACTTCCCGTTCTTTCCATAGCCCATGAGCTTGATATGCAGCAGTCTACGATCTCGCAGCAGTTGAAACTTCTCAGAGCTACACGGCTGGTGAAAAGCAGAAAGGCAGGACGCAGTATATATTATAGTCTTAATGACGATCATATACAACGCATCCTTGCCTTAGGTGTGGAACACTACGATGAATTGTTCAGTGATTAGCTGTTTTTACCTGCAGTGTCAAGCTGTTGAGCTTTGAGCCAGTAATGGTGAGCCTGAAGACGAATCGCATTGATATTGATGAATCCTTTGCAGTCTACCGGTTGATATCCTCCAGCGACTTCCATAGATCCCAGCTTCTCGTTGTATAGAGAGTAGGGGCTTGAAACACCCGCAGTGATCATATTTCCTTTCACGATAGCGACTTTCGCGACACCTGTAATGAGTTCCTGACTCTTATTGACGGCAGCGGAGATGAAATCGAATTCCGGAGAGAACCAATAACCGTTGTAGATAAGTTCTGCAAACTTCGGCATAAGCATATCACGAAGGTGCATGACTTCTTTATCCATACAGATACCTTCAAGATCACGGTGAGCGAACCAGAGAATAGTGCCCCCCGGAGTCTCGTAAACTCCTCTGCTCTTGATTCCGATATATCTGTTCTCCACCATATCGACTCTTCCGACACCATTGTCATGACCGATCTTGTTGAGATAGATGAACAATTCCAGAGGATCGTCTTTGACGGTCCCGTCATTCTCATTGGTCACTTTCACCGGAATTCCGTCAATAAATTCGATTGAGAGTATTGTAGGTTCATCGGGAGCCTGAAGAGGATTCAGTGTATGGCTGAACACTTCTTCCGGACACATCATTTCGGGATCTTCAAGTATTCCGGCTTCATGGGAGATATGGAGCAGGTTCTCATCTTCGCTGTATGGTTTCTTCGTCGATGCTTTTACAGGAATGTTGTATTTTTCAGCATATGCGATCATCTGACTTCTTCCTTCGAATTCACTCAACCATTCCGGATCCTTCCAGGGTGAGATTATCTTCACCTCGGGCATGAGAGCGTAGTACCCGAATTCAAACCTCACCTGGTCATTCCCTTTACCGGTCGCCCCGTGTGCGACATAGAGTGTATTTTCTTTCTTTGCGATCTCAATGTGTCTTTTTGCAATGATGGGCCGTGCGATTGAGGTTCCGAGCAGGTATCGTCCTTCATACATGGAATTAGCCTTCAGTGCATGGAAGATATAATCGGTGACCAGCTCTTCGCGCAGATCTTCGACGTACACTTTTGAAGCTCCTGTAGCGATCGCTTTTTCTTTGATCGCTTCGAAATCTTCCTGCTGTCCGACATTTGCCACATAGGCGATAACGTCGAATCCTTTGTTGGCCAGCCATTTCAGGATCACGGATGTATCAAGACCGCCGCTGTATGCTAAAATTACTTTCTCTTTTGCCATTGGGGACCACCTCATTTATCTAAATGTATATATACTCACGTATTTCTTGTAATATTGCATAAAAATAAGATTATTACAACCATTCTATGTATATTTATGCAAAAATGATTAGAAATGTGTACTATGAAGATAGATGGCCGTTGAATGAGTAATGGGGCAGAATATGTGTGATAAGTTTTTAACGTCTTTATAGTTACGAATTGTTATCAATTCAATTTTAGTACTGTTAAGTAGTAGCAAATTTGGTAGAAATGTATTATCCTGTTCTAGGTCGTTTCAAAGAGCATTTTGGAAATGAATCTATAAATGATCAAATTTTAATTACCCTTTTTATGTATAATGAGCTAGGAGATGAATAATGGCAATGTTTCAGCAGAATCAGCAGGTTTCTACGTTAAAGGCCCATGGGATCAGACCTTTGAATCACCGAGTCGCGGTATTGGAATACCTGCACGACAATCCCACTCATCCGACAGCCGATGATATCTATAACGGTCTGAAAGATACAATGGCCTCGATTTCAAGAACCACCGTCTACAACGTGCTGCATCTTCTGGTTGAAAAAGGTGTCGTCATGCCTGTCACAATAGACAGCAAAGAGATGCGTTATGATGCACGCACAACACCCCACATCCATTTCAAATGTCTGAAGTGCGGGAAGGTCACAGATATTCTCGATGTCGAGATTCCTTCCGTCGCGATCGGTGATGGTTTTGATATCACACGCAAGGTTCTCTTTCTCGAGGGAATTTGTCCCGAATGCAAAAAACATTCCTGAATTTTTCAGGATCTGAGAATACGGCGACAGTCTGGATAGTCTGTCGTTTTTTATTTTGTAAAAAAACATCCCTGCCGGTCTCACGACAAGGATGCTCTCTATAGTATCTGATACTTATTCAGCCGGGCTGTAAAGCAGATCGAAGTAATCCATATCAGTGCTGAGGATCTTATTCAGATCAGGTATGGTCTTTCTATACGATTCCAGATTTCTCCATAAGGTGAAGAATTCAGGATCAGCCTCATAGGCTTCAGCATAGATCTGAGTTGCTGTAGCGTCTGCGATACCTTTGATCTCTTCGCTTTCCGCATATGCCTGACTGATGATGCTCTTCATATCATTCTCTGTCTTACCGACCCATCTTGCCTGCTGACCGAGTCCGTAGGACCGGTAGGCTTCAGCTATCTGGTTTCTTTCTTTGATCATCCTCTGATAGACACTCTGAGTCAGATCGTCACTGTAACGAATCTGCCGTATGACGATATCTATGACTTCGATACCATATTCAGCTGTGAACTGGCTGGCGATCTCAAACATCTGTGATGACAGACCTTCACGTCCTACTTCGATCGATTCCTGCTGTATTTCAGTTTTCGTAAGGTTTCTAAGCTGTTCGGCGTCTTCAAGACCGTCGACATTCTGCACCTGATCTTCTATCGTCAGATTATTGATGTCATTGGTATTCCTCACCGCCTCATTCAGATAGTTTTCACTGATGACAGTACGAATGGTAGAATCGATTACATCATTCAGTCTCAAAATAGCATTCGAAAGGGTGCTTACAGACTGGTAGAAGACGGAAGGATCACTGATTCTCCACCGGGCGGTCGTATCGACCCAGATAAACTGATTCTCTTTGGTCGGAATCCGCTGGGCATCACCATCCCAGGACATGATCATTTTCGGATATTTGATGACATTATCTACTACGGGAACACGGATCTTCAAACCTGCATCTTCGTAGGTGTTGACGATTCTTCCGAAACGGGTCACGACTGCCAGTTCACCCTCCTGAAGGATGAAAAAAGGTCCTAGCAGCAAAAAGATAATGATAAGGACAAGTATTATTACACCTGTGGTGATTAATTTTTTCATTGAACACCTCCCATATTATTCAACTGGCTGATAGGGAGAAAGTTCTCCAGATTCTTGTCGATGAGCGTGAGACTTCCGCTGTTTTCACCGCTCAGCAGTTCTTCCATCGTTTCGATGTACAATCTCTGGGCCGTGATATCCCTGCTTGCATCATATGCTTCACGGACGGAATTGAACCTGGCTACATCACCTTTCGCATTGTTGACTCTTTCTGCGGCATAACCTTCGGCAACCTGGATGATCTTGCTCGCTTCTCCCTGGGCTTTCGGGATTTCCTCGTTGTAGGACTGTTTTCCTTCATTGATATATCTGTTCATATCCTGAATAGCTTTGTTGACATCTTCAAAGGCATCCTGGACTTCACCTTCAGGCGGAACGATATTCTGAAGTTTTACTGTTACCACTCTGACACCGAGTTCGTACGAGTCGAAAATTTCCTGCATCCTTTCTTGAGACTCGATCTCGATAGAAGTTCTCGAGCTGCTCATAATGGCCAGAATCGGAAGATCTCCGACAAGCTGGTTTATGACGCTCTGACTGATATCTCGTATTGTCTTGTCTCTCTCTTTCACTTTGAACAGCCATTTAGCAGGGTCTTCGATCCTGTATTGGATGATCCACTGCACGTCGACTATGTTCAGATCTCCGGTGAGCATGATCGATTCGCCTGCGGATGATCCTGAAGGGGAATCCATGAAATTGGAACTGAAGCTGGATGATGGTGTCGTCTGTCCGAAAGTCATTGTTTGTACTACACGTGTAGGGATATTGTAATTCTTGTCGATTCCTAAAGGCAATTTAGTCTGTAATCCTGGTCCCACGGTTCTGTTGTATTTGCCGAATCGCAGGATGACGGCTTCTTCACTCTGGTCTACGACAAAAAAGCTGCTCATTACCAGAGCAAACAGAACCACGATACCTATGATCGCGATGATTAATTTCGGACTGAGCCGAAACTGACGGGATGCTCCCGAATTGTCCATAGCATCTCCTCCTTGAAAATTCCGATTGAATCGGTATTCTCTAAATGTATAATAGTTGATCTCCAACGTCAATGAAGGTGAAGAAAGTGTGAACTCAAATTCAAAGCGGATGATTGAAAAAATAGGGGTAAGAGAGTATAGTGACAGCTATGAAAAAAAGACTTGTTACCTCAGCATTACCGTATGTCAATAACATTCCTCATCTGGGAAACCTCATCCAGGTTCTCTCGGCAGATTGTTTCGCCCGATTTTGCCGTATCAAAGGATACGAGACCTTATATGTCTGCGGTACCGATGAATATGGCACCGCAAGTGAGACAAGAGCTCTTCAGGAGGGTGTGACTCCCAAAGAACTGTGTGATCACTATCATGTGATCCATAAGGATATCTATAAATGGTTCGAAATCGACTTCGATCATTTCGGAAGGACAAGCAGCGAAAAACAGACGGAGATCGTACAGGATATCTTTAAAAAGGTTGATGAGAACGGCTACATAAGCGAGAAGGTCATTGAACAGCTCTATTGCGAGCACGATAAAAGATTCCTTGCCGACCGTTTCGTGGAAGGAACCTGTCCGAAATGCGGATCGACAGGTGCAAGAGGTGACCAGTGTGATAACTGCCAGACTCTGCTCGACCCGCTGGAGCTTATCGAGCCGAGATGTTCTATCTGCGGTAACACCCCGGTCGTGAAATCGACGAAGCACCTCTATATAGATCTGCCTAAGGCTCTCCCGCTTCTGACCGAATGGCTTGATACAGCGTCTGTTGAAGGCTTCTGGGCTAAAAATGCCCTTCAGACGACTAAAAGCTGGATCAGAGACGGGCTGAAAGAACGGGCTATCACACGCGATCTCTCCTGGGGAATTCCGGTACCGAAAGAGGGCTATGAGAACAAGGTGTTCTATGTGTGGTTCGATGCTCCCATAGGGTACATCTCGATCACGGCAAATCTCACGGATGAATGGAGATCGTGGTGGCAGGATAATGAGAATGTCGAACTTTTTCAGTTCATCGGAAAGGATAATATTCCGTTTCATACCGTCATTTTCCCCTCAACCCTGCTGGCTACAGGGGAGAAATGGACGATGCTTCATCATATGTCAAGCAGCGAGTATCTCAACTATGAAGACGGAAAGTTTTCCAAGAGTCACGGGATAGGAATCTTCGGTAACGATGTACAGGATACCAGGATCCCTGCTGATGTATGGAGATTCTACCTGTTTTACAACCGTCCCGAGAAATCGGATGTTATGTTCACATGGAAGGATTTCCAGGAGAAGGTGAACAAGGAACTGATCGGCAACCTGTCGAACCTCGTAAACAGAACACTTTCTTTCATCCAGAGATTTTATGATGGTGATCTTGAAACGAAAGAGACCGATCCCGCACTGCTGCAGCAGGTTCTGGAGATGGAGAAGCGAATCGATCAGTCTTTTGAAAGAGCCGAACTGAGAGATGCTCTGAGAACCATCCTGGCACTCTCTTCTATCGGTAATAAAGCATTCCAGGACGGAGAACCGTGGAAAATGAGAAAGGAAGAACCCGTGAAGACAAAAGCTCTGCTGTTTACGATCCTCCTCATGATACGTGATATCGGATATCTCATCTCACCGTTCATGCCCGAAGCAAGCAGAAAGATCCTGCAGTTCGTCGGTACCAGCGATATGGGATATGATCAGCTGGGAACTGTCGGGAATCTCGGCAGGATAGGAAAGATCGAACATCTGTTCTCGAAACTCGAGGACGATCGGATAGAAGAACTGAAGGCGGCCTACAGCGGCAATCAGGCATCGAGGAATAAGGAGAATAGCGGGATGGAAGAACAACAGCAGGAAGAAAAGAAAGATATAGCGCAGGATTTCGCTGATAAAGTCGCATTGACTGTAGCGAAGATCGTTGAGGTGGAACGTCATCCGAAAGGGGAGTTCCTCTATATACTGCAGGTCGATACAGGTGCACAAGAGCCGACGCAGATCGTTTCTTCCATAGTTCCATACTATAAAGAAGAAGAACTGCTCGGACAGCATATCATACTGGTCCAGAACCTGAAGCCGGCAAACTTCAGATCGGTCAAAAGCCGGGGAATGCTCCTGGCAGCAAGTGATCCCGCAGCTCCCGAACATACGACCTGTGAAGTTCTGTTCGCCCCTCAGTTCGAGGTCGGAACACAGCTTCTGCCTCAGGGAACTGAGATGCCTGAGAGCAGAAAGCAGCTGAAAGCCGATGTCTTTTTCGACTTCAATCTCGTCAGCGAGGACGGTGTGGTCAAAATTGACGGCAGACCTATCGGAAGCGGCGGGCAGCTGCTGACAGCCAAGGTGTATCTTAACGGCGAGATCGGCTAGAGAACCATATGAATGATATGGATATCTCATCCATCGAAATAGAGATGCTGTCTTCTGATGGACACCCTTTTCAGAGTCCTCCCTGGGCATATCTGAAACAGATCAACGGATGGACTGCAGTTGCTTTGCATCTTGAGAGTCGAAGCTATGATCTATGTGAGAATCTGCTGATTCTCATCCGTCCGATCGGAAGGCTGTTCCATATCGCATATATTCCGTTCTGTCCGCATACGGTACAGACTCTACTCTTGAATAATGGAGACTTTCAGAGCTTTTCTGAGAGTCTCTGTCGTTTTCTTCCGCGTTCTGTTGTGATGATCCGTTACGATCTTCCATTTACCTATACGGATGAACAGAATATTGTATCTATCAGCGGCAGACGTATCAGAGAATGCGAGGAATCGGTCCAGCCGCAGGCTACCAGTATCATCGATCTCAAAGAAGGATACGAGAAAGTACGCTCTCTCTACAGAAAAAGGGCTCGCCGTGCGATACGCAATGCGGTTCGACAGGACCTTGCCATCATCAGATATCAGGGAGATACCCTCCTGTTCGAGCGGTGGTATGAATTATACAGAGAGACAGCACAACGTGACGGTTTTTCTCCCCGGACGAAACAATACATCAGTCGTCTGGTTCACGATCCTGCAATAAGAGAAAAGTGCCCGTTCTTTCTGGCATTTCATAACGGAGTACTCTCCGGTGGTGTCATCACGATCTGTTCAGACAATGTCTGTGTCTATCTTCTCGGAGCTACTAAACGCATCAGCGGTATTTCTCCGGGATATCCTCTTTTGGACCGGTCTGTCCGGGAAGCATGTGAGAGAGGCTGTCTCTATTTTGATTTTCACGGAGTTGCAGGACCTTTCTCCAAAGGCTCTCATCTTGAGAGTCTTACGCTGTTCAAACAGAGCTTCGGAGGGACTATATTCTATCGTCAGCCCAGTACCGATTATATTCGCAGGCCGTTTCTCTATTCTCTTTACTCGAGGGCCGAAGCTCTCCGCTATAAGATCCTGAAAAAACGAAAATCTAAAGGAGGCGGCCGACACATTCGGTGAACTGCCTGCCTCTGTCATCGGAATTTCTGAACGGGCCGAATGAGGCCGCACCCGGTGACAGTATGACGGTGATTTTCCGACCGTCTCTGTTTGCGATTTCTGATGCTTCCTTTACGATCGTTGTCATATCACTGTACGGTCCGCTGAAAGGAAGTGCCAGACTTGTGATATACGGCAGCAGTCTCGATCGTGTGAAAGTCCCTTCTATCAGTATCAGATGAGATGCTCCTGTCAGAGCATCATGGAAAAGCGGTATCTCGCTGTTCTTCTCGGAACCTCCGCAGATGAGAATATATGGAAAGTCGAGGGTTCTGACACTGTAATCCGATGCCTGGGGGATCGTGGCACTGCTGTCGTTTATCCAGGTGATCTTCCCTGTAGTTCTTACAATCTCTTTTCGATGAGGAAGATGCGGTATCTTTCTGTAAGATTCTCTGATGCTCTGTTCACTCAGACCGAATTCAGTGAGTACTGCCGTGATGAGAGCTGAGTTGCTGTCGACTATCCTGATGTTGGAAGGATGCGGGATATTCAAATCCTCAAGGGCTTTGATGCTCTGTGCTGCCATAAAGAGGTGACTGCCGGGAAAGTCGAAAAGAAGCATCTTGTCACGATAATATGATTCAGTCGAAGCGTATGCATCGAGATGATCAGGATAGAGTGAGGTGAGTATCAGCGAATGAAAGAGTGGTCGTTCACCAGGGAGAAAGGTATACAGATCATGAATCTGCCAAGAGGAGAGTTCCATCACGATGTAGAGGGGATCGCCCCGATTCTGCAGAACTTGATCAATGATCGTAAATGCGCTGATGCCGATGTTCCCGCACAAAAGTGCTTTCTCCTTATGGCACAGAAGCTGATGATAGATCGTGTGTGCTGTCGATGATTTCCCTTTCGTTCCGGTTATCCCTATCAGATGAACGTTATTTCGTTTACCGGCTGCCAGACACAGTTCGATGATGTCGGTCGAGATGTTCTTTGCCATCGTCAGAAAAGGATTGTTCTGTGCCACTGCGGGATTTTTGATGACAAGGTCAGCCCATTCGAAATCGCTTTTATCATGTCTGGTGAGAGTGAAGGATGCTCCGAGTCTTTTCAAGGTATCGACATCCGGTTTGAGATAGGCTTCTTCTCTGAGGTCGGTTACTCTGACAGAATCTCCCCGAGAGAGATAGTATCGGGCGGCACTGTATCCTCCCTTATGGTTTCCAAGGCCGAAAATCAGGACGTTCATATGATGGAAGTATAGTATAACCGACAAGTTTTTCATAGCGGAGGCGATCCCACTTGACCTAAACGTCCTTAGCCATCATAATGGCCAACGTAATTACAATTTATATCTTATCGGTAAGGAGTCCTATTGTGCCTTGTGGAAGAAAAAGAAAAAGACATAAGATTGCCACACATAAGCGAAAGAAAAAGCTTAGAATGAATAGACATAAGAAGAAGAAATAGATCTTCTGCAATCTTGATCAAACCCGTCGGTCGCTCCGGCGGGTTATTTTTTCATCCGGACGGGAAGGAATTTGATGTGAGCCTCAGTGATATTATTGACTCTTTATACTTCTCATGTTAGGGTATCTTGACCTCTTTATCCACCGTGGGTGGATCTATTAGTCCGCAAGGAGGAACTATGAGAAACTATGAATTAACCGTAATCTTCGAAGCAAACGAAGAGACTACGGCAAAAGGTCTTGAGCTTGTCGAAAAAGAATTGGCGACAGGTCAAGTGGAAATCACCAAACATGATGACATGGGCGTGAGAAACCTCGCATACCCCATCAAAAAGCAAGACAAAGGACACTACCACTATTTCGAAATCGCTGCAGAGCCCGCATCGATCAATGCGTTCTCGAATGCTTTTCGTCTGATGCAGCCGGTGTACAAATTCTTGTTCGTTCTGAAAGACAACTAAAAGTCTAAGTAAAAAAGGACAATTGTATGGCAAATGATATCAATAACGTCGTGCTCGTTGGACGTCTCACACGTGAGATCGAACTCAGATACTTGAACAGTGGAACAGCAGTAGGCCGTTTCTCTCTCGCAGTAAATCGCATAAAGAGGTCAGGCGATCAGAGAGAAGAAGAGGTCAGTTTTTTCGATGTTGTAGTCTGGGGAAAACAAGCCGAAGTTCTGAACCCGTACCTTTCCAAAGGCCGGCAGGTGTGTGTCAGTGGTGAACTGAGACAGAACCGGTGGGAGCAGGATGGCCAATCCAGATCACGGATCGAGATTGTTGCTAATTCCATTCAATTGTTAGGCGGCGGCAATGCATCGAACGGCCAGCCGTCACAGAGATCGGAGAATCGTTCCTACGGTCAGCAGAATACAAGACCTGTATCTGCTCCTCAGGGCAGAACTGCGGATACCCCGTCGTTCCCCGGACCGGAACAGTTCGATGATGATATTCCATTTTAAATTTTGATGAGGAGTTAAACTGTCATGCGTGATGATAATGATAATGCAAAAAGTTATGAAAAAGATGATCGGGAGCGGTCAAACAGCTCACCGAATCGGGAAAGAAGATATTCTCCGAAGCGTGGACCTTACAAGAAGAAAGTCTGTAAGTTCTGTACTCAGAATCTCGTAGCAGATTACAAAAATCCGGATATGCTGAGAAGATATGTCACCGAAAGAGGAAAGATCCTCCCCAGCAGAATAACCGGCAACTGTGCAAAACATCAGAGAGCTCTGACTACCGAGATCAAGAGAGCTCGTGTCCTTGCATACCTCCCATTTGACAGAAAATAGGGGAAGTATATGCAATGGCAGACCAATGACACGGTACGCTATGTCGGAATCCCTGTGCTGGCTTCTATAGTGATCTACGTGGTTTCTTCTTCGGCGTTCTTGTCGATTTTGCCTCTGTTGTTGGTTTTTGAAAAGGTTCAACCTGTACGGAAATTTCTGTACGGTGTGGCTGCAGTGATCCTGTTCGTGATAGGATTTCATGCAGTTCAGTTGGCAAATGTATTACAGGACGGGCAGAATACCGGTTTATTGATCGTAGGATTATATACTCCGTTATCGATGCTCGTTGCGAGTGGTATTTGGATCGCAACATACGGACGAAAGAATATCGAACGGTTCTTCTATTCGATTTCCTTTGCGGTTGTTGCGGGATTTGCGATGTTGATATGGCTGCTTGGGAATAGTGCCAGTGCATCTCGTACATTAGAGGTGTACAACGATATACTGAGTTCATTTATGACTATGTTCGTGCAGCAGCAGGTTCAGGTCATGAGTGCACAGGAGCTTGGAGCATTCGTCGGTTCGGTGATAGGTAAACTGGGATTGCCCTTTATTACCGGTCAGTTCGGTCTGGCTTTACTGATCAGTGAGGTCATAAAGAGACGTAACTCTCCATCTCTGGAACAGTCGCTGGTTCACTGGAGTATTCCGCATCAGAGTATCTGGGTCCTCCTTTCGGGGATGAGTGCTGTATTGATATCATATGTGGCGGATTCGGTGCTTCTTGAGAATGTCGCATATAATATAACCGGTGTGGTTGCTTTGTTATATGCGGTTCAGGGACTTTCGATTGCTACGTATCTTTTGAAACGAAAATTCGAACAGATACGGGTTGTGAGAATGTTCTTTTTGGGAATAGTGTTGATGATTCTGCCGGGTGCGAATGTGGTGTTCATCATTGCACTTCCTCTGCTGGGAGTCAGTGAAACGTGGATCACATATAGAAAGAACGAGTAAGGAGATAGACTTATGAAAATTATATTAAACCAGGATACACATAATCTGGGTGAAGAAGGGGATGTCGTAGTAGTAAAAGACGGCTATGCACGTAACTACTTGCTTCCTAAAAATATTGCTGTAGTATGGAACAAGACCAATCAGGCGATCTTTGCCGGGAAGGCTGCAGCTATCGAGAAGAGAAAAGAAGAGAAGAGAAAAGCTGCGGCTTCACTGAAGGAGAATCTTGATTCTCTGACACTGACTCTGGTCGTCTCTTCAGGTGAATCAGGAAAGCTCTTCGGATCTGTCACAAACACGATGATCCAGGAAGCGCTGGCCAAACAGGGCATCGAGATCGAAAAGAAACGGATCGAGGTGGCCTCTCACGATATCAAGATGGTCGGAACCTATTCTGTGAAAGTCCGCCTTTACGAAGGTGAGAGTGCAACAGTGAAACTCGTGGTGAAAAGTGAAGCTGAAGTGAAGAAAGAGGAAGCTGAAAAATTGGCCGCCGAGAAGGAAGCAAAAGCTGAAGCCGAGAAAGAAGCTGCAGAAGAAGCCGCTGTTGAAGAAGAAACTGTAGAAACAGAGGAGTAGGTTAGATACTCATGGCATTGAATATAGATGGAGGCCGGGTGCCTCCGCATAATGATGACGCCGAAAGGGCAGTGTTGGGAGCGATCCTTCTCAGTTCCGATGCGTTTAATGAGGTGATAGAAAATCTTCGCAGAGAGGATTTCTATTCACCTTCACATCAGGCATTATTCGATGCGGTTATCTCCTTTCAACAGGACCACAGTGGTCAGATCATCGATCTGATCACTATCACCGACTATCTGAAGAGCAAAAATCTGCTCGAACTATGTGGCGGCATGGCATACATCGCGAGTCTTACGAGCAACGTGCCGACCACCACAAATGCTGTCTATTATGCTCAGATCGTCAGATCTCTGTCACTGAGAAGATCTCTGATCAAATTCAGCAGTTCTCTTTTCGATAATGTATTCGATGAATCTAAAGATATCGCGAACCTTCTCGATGAAGGTGAGCGCAGTCTGAGTGACCTGCAGACAAGCAGTACCAGTTTTGCCGAGAAATATCAGGACGGATCGATTCTTGTTAAATCGACCGTCGATCTGCTGATGGAAAGATTGAAACACGGTAACACCGATGGTATAAAGACCGGATTTTCGCAGCTTGATGATATGACCGGCGGTTTCCAGCCGAGTGAATTCATCGTCATCGGTGCAAGACCTTCTGTCGGTAAAACCGCTTTTGCTATATCCATGGCAATAGACATGGCGATACACCGGAAAATTCCCGTCGGCTTCTTCTCGGCAGAGATGACTTCCATGGCTATCATGGAAAGAATACTGGCAGCTGAATCAAGGGTCGATTCGAAACGGATTCGCTCTGCCGTTTTGAGAAATCAGGACACGAACGCCATCATAGATGCTGCGGGAAGGATCTATCTGGGTAAACTCTATATTCAGGATACACCGAATATCAAGCTGTTCGACCTGAGAAGTCAGGCTAGGAGAATGAAGAGAGAACGAGATATCAAAATTCTCTTTATTGACTACATATCTCTTATCAACCCCGAATCAAATGCGAACGTTCCCCGACATGAACAGGTTGCCGAGATATCCAGATCTCTCAAATCGCTTGCCAGAGAGCTGAAGATACCGATTGTTGCACTGTCTCAGGTTTCCCGTGATGCTGAGGGGAAAGAGCCGAACCTTGCGAATCTGAGAGAATCAGGTTCTGTTGAACAGGATGCCGATGTCGTTATACTTCTGCATCGTGACAGACTCGTCAATAATGGTGAGAACGATAATTCATCAAAGAAAAACGAACCGCAGATCATGCAGAACGGATTTCCAGTCCAGGAGACGAAAGTCATTCTGGCAAAGCAGCGTAACGGCGAGACCGGTGTCATCAAGATGGGATTCCAGAACCAGCTTGTGAGGTTCGTAGATCTGGAAAGATAAGTTACATAAAGAAGAACTTCGCATCACTGAAAAGAACGAAGATCATCAGGATCGAAAGGATCAGTATTCCGAATGTCTGAAATCTCACATACATCCTTGGACCGAATGATCTATGTCTGATCAGCTCTATGAGAGAGAGGATGATCGATCCTCCGTCGAGTCCCGGAAGAGGAAGCAGATTCGCAACTCCAAGTGAAATACTAATCATTGCAAGAAGCTGTAAGAATGCACGCAGGCCTGCAGTCCTCATCTCACCGATGATATAGGAGATTCTGACCGGCCCAGCAAGGGAATCTGAGAAACTGAAAGCTCCCGTGAACAGCTGCACGATCATCCCTGCTGTATCCTTGATAGCGGTGATAGTATGAACAATACTGCGAGAGACTGCGGCTGTGAAGGAACTTCCGTTCATTCTGACGATCTCTCTTTGAAATGAAAAGTTCAAGGTAGTGTTTCCAGATTCGTCTATCAACGGATGATAAGAGATCTCTTCGATATTTTTGTTCGTCTTCTGAAGTTTCATAGTGACGACAGGTGACGATGGATCTATCAGCTGAGTGATTACATCCATCGTGAAAGGTGTTTCGACCCCGTTGACCGCCACAATTGTATCACCGCTTTCCATATTAGCGACAGCTTCCGGTGAAAGAGGGACGATTTCATCGATAACGGGTTCCAATGCGTTGGTAATTCCCAGAAGATACCGGCCGCTTTCAGAATCGAATTCGGGTGTTATCAGAAAGTTCAGCTTTTCTCTGTTACGATCTACCGTAATTGATAACGGTCCATCTCCATCATATTCTGCGACCACAGATGCGATCTGCTGAAAGGATGATATAGACTCACCGTCTATCGAGGTGATGATATCTTCGCTTCTCAGACCTCCATCGAATGCACTGTCGACACTCGTGTTGTAAATCTTCGGGTAATCTCCGGTCAAAAGGATGCGGGGAGGATCACTGTATTGATCATATCCGAGCATGAAAAAGAAAGTGAACAAAAGCGCCGCGAAGATCAGATTCTGAAGAGGTCCTGCGAGGTAGGTTATGATTCTCTTGAGAGGAGATGCGGCGAATAAGGACCCTTTTTCGATTGTGGTGAAAGAACTGTCGTCTCTTTGAATCGATCTGACCAGATCATCTGTGCCTTTGAGTTTACAGTACCCTCCGAGAATAAAAAGGTTGATTCTGTATTCGGTACCGTTTTTGTACCACCGCTTGATTGCCTTTCCCCATCCTATCGCGAACACTTCCACCTCGATATGAGATATCCTCGCTCCGAGATAATGACCTGCCTCATGGATCGTGATCATTGTGGCTATCGCAAAAAAACCGATCAGTATCGATACGAGGCTATTCAATGCGGTACCTCTCAACGAGCTGCTGTGCCATCGTGTTCGCCCTCCGGTGTACACTGTAGATATCCTCTATGGAGGTAATCTGTTCAGACCATGAATGCTGAAGTACTTCCTGAACGATCGCACTTATCGAAATGAAAGAAATCTTTTTTTTGAGGAAGGCAAGCACTGCCGTCTCGTTGGCACCGTTGAACGCTATCGGATATCCTTTACGGGATTTCAGACAGTGAAAGGCCATATCAAGAAGCGGGAACTGGTTCTTGTCGAATTTTTCGAATCGAAGAGTCAGATCACTCAGATCGAGCGGTGAAACAATATCCTTCAGTTCTATATGTCCTCCATTGAGCGCATTCATGATGGGTAAAGCCATATCGGGGGGAGACATTTGGGCATACAATGCACCGTTTTTCATCCTGATGAACGAGTGTACAACACTTTGAGGGTGGATCACCACATCGATCGAACCCACGTTTTTACCGAATAGGTAGGAAGCTTCAATGACTTCCAGTCCCTTGTTCGCGAGAGTTGCCGAATCGATGGTGATCTTTGCTCCCATATTCCATGTCGGATGATTAAGAGCCTGTTCAATGGTGATATGAGCCATCTGCCGGGGAGTGAAGGTCCTGAAGGGGCCTCCACTTGCAGTAAGGATCACAGAATCGACATGGGAATCGCCATGAGCTTTGATCAGAGAATCTATCGTCGAGTGCTCGGAGTCTACGGGATAGACTGTTACACCGTATTTCTTCACTGTCTGAGTGAACAGATCTCCTCCCATCACGATGCTCTCTTTGTTCGCGAGAGCCAAAGTGGTGTGATGAGAGAGGATCTCGAAGGTTGGTTCGAGCCCTGCCGATCCGCTGATCGCATTGAGAACGACATCACACTCAACGTTTCTTATCATATCAAGAAGACCGGAACTGCCGTAGTAGAAACATCTTCCATCTGTTTGTTCGATTTCAAAGGAACCACCTGAAAGACAGACATTCGGAACGTTGAACGACTGTGCATAGTACAGAAGCTTGGCATGGTTCTTATGAGCCGAAATGGCAACGATATCGAATGAAGAGCGTAGGGAATCAAGACTCTGCATCGCAGTTGTTCCGATCGACCCTGTACATCCAAGGATCATGACCCGTTTTCTATAACCCAAAGCTTTTACTCCTTATAGTACCGAGAGAAAGAAATAGAAGAATGGTGCGCTCAGAAGCAGAGAATCTATAGAATCCATAAGGCCTCCGCGTCCGAGAATGACAGAGCCTGAATCTTTGATGTTAGCATTTCTTTTGAACATGGATTCCACCAGATCTCCGATATTGCTTATGAGCGATATGAAAAGAGATAGGATCAAAAGAGGTAGGTCTGTGATGATCGACTGACCGCCGGGAACAAGACGCTGGTATAGGAATGCGATGACGACGGTCATCAGCAGACCGCCGATAAATCCGGCAACACTCTTGTTTGGGCTAACTGCGAAGATGTTTCTGTTGTTCTTTCCGAATAACATTCCGAAAACATATGCGAATGTATCATTGGCGAAGACCATGAGAAACAAAAGAATCAGGAGGAAAGTCGTATGTTCCATAAAGAGGATGTAGACAAGAAACAGGGCAAAGACTCCGGGATAAATGAAAAGAAGAATCGATTTCGCCACTCTCTCTATAGAAGCTGTAAAATGGTCTGAAGCACCCGAGAAGATCTCGACACTCATGATGACCGATACGACTGCTATCATATATAAGGGTAGGTAACGGGTACCACAAGCGAAAGATTGTTCGATGTAGGTGAGCACCGGCAGTGCTGCAGAAAGAAAAATGAGGTAGAAGTGTTTCTCGGTCCCGCTGAAGAATATCTTTCTCATCTCAACAGAACCGATGATGACAGCACCGACTGTCAGGAGGGCAAATGGAAGATGATTGAAGTGGGGGAAAAAATATATGAGAGAGAATAAGGCCGGTACCGCCGTGAAGGTGAGCAACACCCTCTTCACAACACTATTCATTCAGAACACCCCCGAAACGTCGAGTTCTCCCTGCAAAGTCTTCACATGCATTTTTCAATTCTGCAGCCCCCCATTGCGGCCAAAGTGTATCAAAGAACGCAAGTTCCGCATAGGCTGAATCCCATAATAAAAAATTTGAAAGACGTTTTTCTCCGCCGGTTCTGATGATAAGATCGACAGGAGGGATAAAAGGGTGATCGAAGAATGTCCGCAGAGTTTCGGTATTCAGACAAGGCCGGTCTTCAGTAAATTTCGCCCATTTTCTGACTGCACGGATGATCTCATCCTGCCCTCCGTAGTTAACCGCAAGTGAGACTGTGATCTTCTCATTATCTCTGGTTGCTTCCTGGGTTGCATCCATCGTGGCGGCGACATCCTTAGGGAATTTGTCGAGATCTCCTCTGATGAGGATCTTTGCACCGAGTCTGTTGTAGAAATCGGTCTCGCTGAAGAGCCTGGATGAGAGAAGATTCATCAGGTACTTTACCTCTTCCTTCGGCCTTCTCCAGTTCTCCGTCGAGAATACATAGAAGGTAATGAAGGGAATCTGTAATTCGGTAGCTGCCTTGACTACCCGTTTAGCGGCTTTTATACCTTCGAAATGTCCCATGGTACGCGGGAGTGAGCGTTTGGTGGCCCATCTCCCGTTACCGTCCATGATTATTCCGATATGGTCAGGATATTTGTTTTCTTGCATCTTCAGTCCAATCTCTGCAGCATCAGATGTCCAAGATCTCTTTTTCTTTCTCACCTGCCAGATCGCTGACTTGTCCGATATACGTGTCAGTCATCTTCTGAACTTTGTTCTCACCGTCTTTGAGCTCATCTTCAGATATTTCACTCGCTTTCTGTTTTTTCTTCAGTTCGTCTATGGCTTCTCTGCGAATATTGCGGATGGCTACTTTGAACTGTTCGCTGGTGTTCTTAGCACTCTTAGCAAGTTCTTTACGTCTCTCCTCGGTGAGGGGAGGGAAGTTGATCCTGAGAAGTTTTCCGTCGTTGTTGGGATTAAGGCCCAGTTCCGATTTCAGAATAGCTCTTTCGATCGGGGCGAGAAGACTCTTATCCCACGGCTGAATCACGACAAGCCGCGCTTCAGGAACCGAGATACTTGCCACCTGGGAAAGAGGTGTCTCCTGTCCGTAGTAATCGACTTTTATCTTGTCAAAAAGAGCGGCAGAAGCTCTGCCGGTGCGTAATGAGGTGTACTCATGCGATAGACTCGCAACACTCTTTTTCATTTTAGATTCGCAGGTATCTAAAATTGCTTTCATATCATCCTCCAACAGTAAACACCGCCTCTTTTCGAGACGGTGTGGATCGTAATTGATCGTCTTTAAGCGTCAACACCGACTTTATAACAAGTATAGCTGACAACTTTCAATGTCGCACCAACTTCTTTGGAAACTTTCTGGAGAACTTTTTCTACACTCATACTGTCATCTTTGACAAATGCCTGCTGCATGAAGCAGATCTCAGTGAAGTGCTTGTTGAGTTTTCCCTGAACGATACCTGCTACGACCTTCTCCGGTTTACCCAGCGAGAGAGCCTGTTTGGTGAAAATCTCTTTATTCTCGTTCACATAGGCTTCATCAACATCGCTCTTGTCCAGATACAGAGGGTTGAATGCCGCTACATGAAGAGCAAGGTCGTTGGACAGTTCCTTAACTTCATCTTTCCCGATCGCTTCAGCATCGGTTGAAGTGAGCAGAACGAGGGTCGCGAGAGTTCCTTCTCCGTGGATGTAGGCACTGGCCAGAGTGGAGGAGTCAACATCAAACACCTCGAATCTTTTCAGAGACATGTTCTCTTTGATCTTAGTGATCAGTCCCTGTACCTGATTTTCAAGTTCAGGACAAATCTCGGTATATCCGTTATCGATGATATCGTTGCACAGCTGTTCGCCGAGAGCGATGAAATCGACGTTACGGGCGACAAAGTCAGTTTCACAGGCCATTTCAAGAATGACAGCCTTTCCGTCTCTGATTGCTGTGAATGCTCTTCCGTTATTGGTTGCTCTTCCTGCTCTTTTTGCTACTGCAGCGAGTCCCATCTCTTTCAGAATCTTTTCAGCTTTTGCGAAATCTCCATCGGATTCGACAAGAGCTTTCTTACAATCCATCATACCTGCGCCGGTAGCGTCACGCAGTTCTTTAACTATTTTTGCGCTAATTGCCATGAATAACTCCTTGTTTTCGATTAATCTTCGTAAAGGATCTCTTCGTCGACCTCTATACCGCCTTCGGTAACCTTGACAGCCTTGACTTTAGAGACTTCCTCTTCCTCTTCTTTCGGTGCGGCTAGATCTGCATCGAATTTGGTATAGTCAGTGACCTCATCATCGGTTGCGAAGACAACTTCCTCTTCCTCGGCTGCAGGAGCTTCTTCTTCGACAGGTTCTTCAACCTCCTTGACAGCTGTTTCGAGTTCAGGGAGGGTTTCGATGATTTCGATTCCGACTTCATTGTCGGCATCCAACACTGCATTCGCGATGATCTCTACGAACAGAGAGATCGCTCTGATAGCATCATCGTTACCCGGGATGGGATAATCGATGTTTGTGGGATCGCAGTTAGTATCGACGACAGCGATCACGGGGATACCGAGACGCTTTGCCTCTGCTACTGCGATAGATTCCTTTTTGGTATCGATGATAAAGATCGCACCGGGCAATTCTTTCATCTCTTTGATACCGCCGAGGTTTTTCTCTAACTTATTCTTTTCTTTGAGATGGAGAGCGATCTCTTTTTTGGTATAACTTTGCAGCGTACCGTCGAGCTCCTCTTTCTCAAGCTTTTTCAAGCGGTTGATTGATTTTTTGATAGTTGTGAAGTTGGTAAGCATACCGCCGAGCCATCTGTTGTTGACATACGGCATTCCACAGCGTTTAGCTTCGTTTTCGATTGTCTGCTGAGCCTGTTTCTTGGTACCTATGAAAAGAATAGGTTTACCGTTTTTGACCTGAGCTCTGACAGCATCGTATGCCTCTACAATACAGGCACTTGTCTTCTGAAGATCGATGATATGGATCCCGTTTCTTTCTGAGAAGATAAAGCGGGCCATCTTTGGATTCCATCTTTTGGTCTGGTGACCAAAATGTACGCCTGATTCGAGCAGGCTTTTCATTGTGACTACGGACACATTTCCTCCTGTGACAGTTATCAGAACTGATACTGTCCCCTTCGCTATTTCTCACCATTTGGTGGATATTCCTGATATAAAAAATTCTCAGGTTTTTCTAATATGGCAGAAATCTTCGTTATTGGCAAGCCTACGACCGTGGAGAAATCTCCACTAATTGACGAAATCAGCTGTTTTCCTCTCTGCTGGATGCGATAAGACCCTGCAGCACCGATGTATTCATCCGTTGAGAGGTATGATTCGATCTGTGATTCATCAAGAGGGAAAAATCGTACCGTGACCTCATCACAGCCGCAGTATATCCTCCCTCTTTTCTCTGAAAGGGGGAGAAAAACGGCATAGCCGCTTATTACTGTATGGCTGCGTCCCTGCAGCAGCGAAAGCTGCGAAAAAGCCTCGTTGCGGTCTGCCGGTTTCCCGATTTGTGTACCGTCTATGCTGACGATCGTATCGGCTGCAATGACTGCAAAGGTGAATGCCCCCGATCTTGACAGGCAGACATGAAGTTTTCGAAGTGCCAATGTCTGAGCTGCTTCGGACGGATCTTTGATGCTGTGGCTTTCGTCAGTAAGTGTTGGTATAGGTATGACAGTAAATCCTGATTGCTGCAGAAGGGCTTTTCTTGCACTGCTCTGGCTCGCAAGAATCACTTTCGTTCCGTTCATCCTATGTATTCCTTCAGCTGTTCGATCTGTTCTCCCATCGCAAACCAATTCTCTTCAGCCTCTTCCTTTTCTTTTTCAAGCTTCTCTTTCATAGCAATAAGGGAGGTGATTCTCTCTTTATCACTATAATTTTCCTTCTCTCCCATTTTGATCGTCACTTCTTCGACTTTATTGTCGATAGCTTCGATTGACTCGATCAGCTTGTGCTGCTGCTGGATCAGATTCTGTAGTCTGTTTCTTGCCTTATTGTACTCTTTGCGTTCGATAACCGATGATTTCGGCTGTTCTTCCTGCTTGCGGGAAGCATTCTGTGAAGCGGGCTCTTCAAGGGAGGTGAGAAGCTCTTTCTGTTCAAGTCGATAGGAGAAGTAATCCCAGTCTCCGACGAACAGTTGAGGGGAATCCTCACTGAGATAGAGTATCGAGGAAGCGATCCTTTTGACGAAGTAGGTATCGTGGGATACGAACAGGAGAGTCCCTTTGTATTCTTTCAGGGCGCGAACGAGCATCTGTTTAGCGTTGATATCGAGGTGGTTCGTCGGTTCATCGAGGATGAGAACGTTGACCGGGTGTAGAAGTATCTTCAAAAGCGCCAGACGGCTTCGTTCTCCGCCGCTCAGAACGGCAACCTTCTTGTCGATATCATCGCTGGTGAACAGAAACGAACCGAGAAGAGAACGGAGTCTCGGGATATCGCCGATAGAGGCCACCTGTTCGACTTCCTCGTAGATCGTCAGTTCTGGATGGAGGGTCTTCTCGGTATCCTGGGCGAAATAGCCGATTTTTACATCCGAGCCGACTGTGATCGTTCCCTCGTAATCGGTGTCTATACCGCTGAGCATTCTCAGGAGAGTTGTCTTTCCGGCTCCGTTGTGACCTGTGATCGCAAGTCTGTCGCCCTTGTTAACATTCAGCGAGAGTTCGGAAAAGATAGTATTCTCACCGTATCGTTTCGACAGATCCTTTATTGTGAAGATATCGTTTCCGCTGTGTAGAGGAGGAGGGAAGGAGAAGGAGAGGCTTTTGAGGTGTGGAGGAATCTCGATAAGATCGATCTTCTCGAGCTGCTTCTCTCTGCTTTGGACCTGTTTCGCCTTTGATGCCTTGTACCTGAATCTCTCTATGAATCGTTCGGTTCTCTCTATCTCTCTGACCTGCCGCTGATGCGCCGCATGCAGCCGTTCAAGTTCTTCTTTTCTCACCCGGGTGTATTTTGTGTAGTTTCCCTTATACCGTCTGAGATGACCCCCGAACAGTTCATACACCTCATCGACTGTCTCATCGAGGAAATCCTGATCATGCGATACCATCATGATAGCTCCCTGATATTGACGGATATAGTTTCTCAGCCAGATGCGCGATTCTATATCGAGATAGTTCGTCGGTTCGTCAAGGAGCATGACGTCTGGATCGTCGGACAGGACCTTAGCCAGTGCGATTCTCATCTGCCATCCGCCGCTGAAGGTCTCACACAGCTTACCGAAATCCTCAGGGGCGAACCCGAGACCTTTCAGGATCCTTTCGATGACGGCATCTCTCTGATAATAAGAACTGTGAAGAATCGTTTCCTGAAGTTCATGGAGCTCGATGAGCAGCTGCTCGATCTCGGCGGACTCTGCAGACGGGTCGGCAAGTTCCTGTTCTATCTGACTGATCGAATCGAGGATCGGATTGAAGCGTTCGAAAGAGGTTTCCACTTCTTCGAACAGCGATCGCCCTTTGTGAACTATATCGGATTGGGGCAGATAAGATATCCTCATCCCCCTTGTCATTGTGATCTCCCCGGTATCGGCGTTGATGATTCCCGATATGATCTTGAGCAATGTCGATTTTCCCGAGCCGTTTCCCCCTGCGAGAGCAGAACGCGATCGTTCAGAGAGGGTGAAACTTACATCTTTGAGCAGTTCTCTTTCGCCATAGGCTAAATTTATGTGTTGTACTTGCAGGGTTTTCATTCGTTCCTCTAACGGTCCTTAAGGTGTTGCAGATTACTCATCATACTAGTATGATAAAACGTATCATAATGGTACGTCGGGATGCAAGAAGTCCTTCATGACGTCAATAAGGTGTTTTCAATGATACGGAGGGACAGGATATGATATGTTTGGTATTGACCGGTACTACCATTGAAGAAAATCTGGATTTGATACATAGAAATAGTGAATATATAGAATTAGTTGAATTGAGAATGGATCTGCTGAACGATGGGGAGAAAAAGAAGGCTGCATCTTTTCCCGATCTGACCGATGTTCCCGTCATCCTCACCTGCCGGAGAAAATCGGACGGAGGTGCATTTGAGGACAGTGAAAAACGGAGAATGGCTCTCCTTGAACGTGCTCTGGACGGAAATTTCGCTTATGTCGATATCGAAGAGGATATCAAGCGTTCGGTCATACTGCAGAAGGCTCAGCAGAAGAATATCAAAATCATCCGTTCCTTTCATGATTTCAACGGGATTCCGACCGATCTGTATCACCAGATAAGCAGGCTTTCTTCTAAAGGTCAGATCCCGAAGATAGCAGTCACACCCAATTCGGTGCTGGATGTCATCCAGCTTTTCAGAATCGAAAAGGAACTGAGCCATATTACCGGGAAGATCATCGTGGGGATGGGACCGTATGGTGTTCCCACGAGGATTCTTTATAAGCGGCTCGGATCGATGCTCACTTTTACCAGTGAGAATGAGATAGCGCCCGGGCAGATCAGCGCTAAGACGATGCACGATGTATACAGAGCCCATCTGGTGAATGACCGGACCCATATCTACGGGATCATCGGGAATCCTGTGCTCCACACCCGCTCCCCATACATTCAGAATCCCGGCTTCGCAGAAATCAAGTTCAATGCTATATATGTCCCGTTTCAGGTCGATTCTGTCCGCTCGTTCTTCGTTCTTGCCGAGATGCTGCCATTATACGGCTTTTCCGTCACCGTACCTCATAAACAGGCAGTTCTTCCCTATCTGGGAAAGATTACAAGAGAGGTCAAACAGATAGGATCGTGCAACACTGTCGTAAGAGCAAAGAATCTGTGGATGGGAACCAATACCGACTATTACGGGTTCATCACGGCATTGATTCCCCGTATTCAGGACAAGAGCATCAGAAGTGCTCTTGTTGTCGGAGCCGGTGGGGCTGCACGTTCGGTGGTGTGGGCATTGAGAAATTACGGGTGCAAAGTCGTCATCATCAACCGTGATGTCAAAAAGGCGAAGAACCTTGCCGATGAGACCATGAGCGCCTATGACAAGCTTGAGAATGCCTCTCTGTATCAGTCGGTCGATCTTGTCGTGCAGACGACTCCGGCAGGGATGCGCAGCTGCGGCTCCTTCGACCCCATACCGTCATTTACCTTCAGCGAAAGGCATCATGTATATGAACTCATCTATGATCCGAAGTACACCCCGATGCTCGAAAGAGCAAGGACGAGCGGTTCGCGTCTCTATTTCGGCATCGATATGCTGATCTCTCAGGGAAGACTTCAGTTCGAGAATTTTACAGGGTATCATTATCCGAAGAGGCTGCAGATAGATCTTGCTCTAGAAGAAAATTGATTTTCTTATCGTCCTGATCATGAATATCTTTCCCACAGGAATTGTTATCTCGTTTTTCTGAGGAATATGTCTGACCACAACGACACCATCATCACCGTTTCCGCTGTAGCTGATGATATCGCACGTCAGTGTGACGAATTCTTCTTCATCGTTTATCATTTTGATTTCTACGAACAGGTCAGGCTGATCGAGTGCTGTCTTTATGACTCTGATCTTCTTGCTGAAATCGAAACCGGAGGCTTGAATGATATGAGAGCTGTGGATGGGAGCCTCTATCTGTGACGGCAGAACGATAATCTTCTCTTCGATCTTTCTTAGCAGCTCTTCCTGTACGCTCTTTTGCGGGAAGTTACGGGTTACGATCGTTTTGAGATCATTGACCATCTTTTCTTCTTTCAGCTTGAGTTTTGCCAGTCTCTCGTGTGCCTTTGAATCTGCTTTGATCCGTTTCAGGGTGACTTTTACTTCATCATCTTTCACAGGCAGAAGGAAATCCTCCTTCGATGATGCTCCTGTGATCGTCCTGGGAAGATCGAATATCCCAATATGGTCGAATTCCTTCTTCCAATATATCTCCTGCTCCCTGTTGAAAAGAAAGACTCCCGCGGCAAGCTTTTTGATGACGTACTGATTAAGAGGATGGTAACCCTCGATTATCCGTTCGAGTCTTTCATCCACACAGACCGTGATTCCGTCATAGATTCTGATCTGATCATATTCACTTCTGAAATGCTCGATCTGTTCCTTCAGCAGCTGATTGTCGTTATGGGCGATAGTATCGAGATCGCCGATGATCTGATCGACCGAGAAGCCGTAGTCGAAGGCATGGAATATCGTGTTCTTATCTATCGTGTAGGCTACGACGACATCCCAGCTTGTGATGCGTGCATAATAATGGATCGGATGATATTCATATTTCAACATTCCCGGATGATAGGTAAAAGTGAAATCACTGTCGACGACACCTTTGTGCTGAGTTCCGGCGGGGGTCCTGCTGCGGTGAACGGCACAGAGTGTCATGAGTCGGAAAAACTCGTCATTATCATACACTTCGATATCTGCAGCTGCACTGCAGAGACCGATGCCTCTTCTCAGTATAGTCTCATCGCTTATCTTGTAGGTACCAAGGACATCGCTGAGGATGCGGAAAAATGAAGAGAGCCTCTCTGTCGAAGTATCGCATGAGAATAATGAAGTGAATGCGGTGTTATACAGATTCAAAACGTAGGTGAGAAGCGAGTAGATATCGAGAGAGAAAAAGTGACTCATATATTCGCGGTTATGACCGTGTTTCAGAGAGAAAGAGAGCAGTACTTCCCGCAGCCTTGCCTCGACACCGTCAGGAATCGCAAACGGCAGGTTTTCAATCTTAGAGGAAATCAGGTTGAGATTCTCTCTCATCGCCTTTTCCTTCTTATTGTGAATGACGATGGAATAGACAGCCTGAAGATAATGAGGAAACTGTGAGGAGAATACATAGGGAACGTCTTCAGACGAAGGGAAAAGTATAGTGCGGTCTATCACCATATGTTCGAACGGCTGCAGGAGCAGCTGGTTGAGACAGACTTTATGTGGATGGGTGTAAGAAGGAACCAGTATGAGCCGCTCTTCGAGATTGACGACTTTCTTTTTCAAATACCCGTAGGGGTGTTCACTTTTGAAAAGAGAGATGAGTGTCTCTTCGCCGATATTTGAGATGAAGTAGGCTGCATTGACGAGAAGAAGGTCTACCTCATCAAGCCGGGTGATCAGATTTGAAATGAACTGTTCATTGTGAAAGACCGATGCGATTTTGAGATGCAGTTTCTGCTTGTCAAACGGAGTCGGTATCTTTCCGAGGTAGGAGCCTGCCATCTCGAAATAGACTTGTTCATCCAGCAGCGAGAGGGAGGAGATAAAGCTGTCCAGAGTTTCCTTATCGATCATTCCCATACCTCTGAACGGTATCTGTATCCTTGTTCGCTGAGAAATTTCTGTCTGTTGACTGCGAATTCCTCTTCACTTGAAAAACGGGTGACAATCGAATAGAAGTGGGAACTGCGTTCTTTCGGACGGAGGATGCGTCCCAGGCGCTGAGCCTCTTCCTGTCTTGATCCGAACGTACCGCTTACCTGGATCGCTACCGAGGCATCAGGAAGATCGATCGCGAAGTTAGCTACCTTGGAGACCACGAGGATACGCTGTTTTCCCTCTCTGAAAGCCTGATAGAGTTCATCCCGTTTAGATTCGGCTGTCGCTCCCGTGATGATAGGTGCATCGAGTTCCTTCGCGATCTTTTTGAGCTGATTGAGATACTGTCCGATGACGAGGATGAAGTCTTCGCGATGATTTTCGATGAGCTGCTTCACGATATCGATCTTACGTTCGTTCTCGCTTGCGATCCGGTATTTCTCCCTTTTCTGAGCGATGGCGTATTCGATTTCCTTCTGCCGGGGGAGAGGGACCCTGATCTCGATACATTCAGCTTCTGCTATCCAGCCGCCCGCTTCAAGTTCGCTCCATGGCACATCGTACCGTTTGGGACCTACCAGGGAGAATACCTCATCTTCACGTCTGTCTTCTCTGATAAGCGTCGCTGTCAGTCCGACGCGGTAGACCGACTGCATCTCGGCTGTGATCTTGAAAACCGGGGCGGGAAGCATATGAACCTCATCGAAGATGATGAGTCCCCAGTTATGGTCTCTGATAGCCTTCATATGGGGAAAATCGGCAAGCTTGTCGCTTCTCCATGTGAGAATCTGATAGGTGCAGACGGTGATGTCCCTGATCTCTTTTCTCATACCCGAATACTCTCCGACACTGTCTGGAGGAAGGATGAGTTTATCATTCAGTTCGGCGATCCACTGGTGGACAGCGGCGACATTCGTCGTAAGGATGAGGGTTCTCGTCTTGACACGCCTGAGAATCTCCATCCCCACCACAGTCTTTCCGGACCCGCACGGCAGGACGATCGTCCCGTATCCGGTTCCCGGAGATCCATCTCCGAGGAGTGAATCGGCCGCCTCTTTCTGATAGTCTCTGAGAACGAGATCTACTCCCTGTACGGAGGTCTTTCTGAACTCGGCACTGATGGGTTCCCCTTTGATGAGAGGGACTCTGTCATCAACCGGATAGCCGATTTTTATCAGCTGTACTTTGAAATCTCCACGAAGATATTTTTCGAGAAGGAATCCCCGGGGGCACCTGCTGAGCATCTTTGCGTATGCTGGGCGGGTGACCACCTCTTTTTCTATCCGGTCATTATGGAACCTGACGAGATAGTGATCTTCATCAGAGTACTGTTCAAGAGTTATCGCCCCGAAACGCTCGGTAATCTCATTGATGTGGAATATCACAGTCTGGGGGATATCATATCTGGAGTAGGTATGGAGTCTCGAGAGCACCTCTTCAGTCGAGATGCCTGCAGATGCCGCATTCCACAGCGACAGCGGTGTGATCATGTACGTGTGAAGATGTTCAGGCGATTTGATGAGCTCGCTGAAAGCCATGATGGCATTTCGGGCTGCTATGGCGCCGGGAGAATGAACATCGAGGAGCAAAGAGAGGTCACTTTGTATGATGAGAGGTTTATCTTCCATTCTGATCGTACCATAAAGAGAGAATGGTGAGCGCACTCATAGCCTCGATTACCGGGACTATTCTGACGCAGATGCAGGGATCGTGTCTCCCTTCGACTACGATCGTCTGTTCTTTTCCATCGATACCGATAGTCCTCTGGGGAAGGGAGATCGATGCGGTAGGTTTGACCGGCACTCTGAAAATGATGGGTTCTCCGTTTGTTATTCCGCCGTTTATTCCGCCGGCTCTGTTTGTCTCGAATCCGTCTTTGGTGATCGGGTCGTTATGCTCTGAACCGGTGAAATTGACACAGTTGAACCCTTCACCGAACTCGATACCTTTGACAGCTCCGAGAGAGAGAATCGCCTGGCCGAGAAGAGCCTCTGTCTTCTGGAATACCGGTTCACCGAGTCCTGCCGGCACATTGGTGATCACACATTCGATGATTCCTCCGATGCTGTCCTTCTTCTCTCTCGTTTCATCTATCAGCTGTACCATCTTCTCTGCCTGTTCATTGTCACAGCAGCTCACAAGATTCTTCGAGATATCCTCGAGGTTCTTGACCTTCGCTTTGATTGGTCCGATCTGAGTGGTGTAGGCCGTTATCGTGATACCTTTCTTCCTGAGAATCTGCATCGCGATGGCTCCTGCGGCAAGGCGCGCCGCCGTCTCTCTGCCGCTCGAGCGGCCTCCGCCTCTCCAGTCTCTGATGCCGAATTTCTTATCCCAGGTATAATCTGCATGACCCGGACGATAGAAATCTGCGATAGGAGAGTAATCGTCGGAATGCTGATTAGTATTTCGGATCAGTATCGCAAGCGGAGTCCCTGTCGTCTTCCCTTCGAACATTCCGCTCAGGATCTCGATCTCATCTTTTTCATTGCGTTTTGTACCCAGCCGATTGCCGCCCGGCCGCCGTCGTGACATCTGGAAAGCAAGATCATCGAGATCGATCTGGAAATTACTCTCCAGACCGTCGATTATTACACCAAGGGCCTTCCCGTGTGATTCTCCGAATGTCGTGATGGTCAATGATGTTCCAAAAGTGTTCCCTGGCATGTAGATTCTCCTCATTAGATGTGAACGATAAAGGAGGCAAGAACCTGTCCATTATGTTCGATGGATTTTAAATCCTCTAATGGTACCACAAAATCACAGATATGCCTATATTCCCTGTCTCTCGAGATAAAAAGAGTATGGAACGAATTCTCTATATCATTCTCGTCAAGAAAGGGAGGGATCCCCTTTTTCTGTATCCTTTTGAGGAGAGTCTCTTCTTTCAGGCAGAGGTAGAGAACGGTTCCGCTCTCTTTCATCAGACTGACCATTCGTGTATTGTCGCAGGCGCCTCCGCCGGTTGCGATGATAAAAGTAAGGTCTTCCTTCACAGACGACAGATACTGTTTCAGTGTTCTGTATTCCAGATCCATGAAGGCATCCTTTCCCTCCCTGCGGTAAAAATCACGGATACAGGAGTATCCGGCTGGAAGTGCCTGTACGATCAGATCGTCGGTATCGACGAATACTGCATTCATTTCCCGGGCGATCAGCGATGCAGCGTTTCTTCCCACATTGCTTTTCCCGCTGTGTTTTATTCCAGTGAGAAAATATATCTTTCGTTCAGTGTTCATCATAGAGGGTTACCCATTTGATAGGATAGGTCGTTCCCGCTACTTCCCGGGAGATGTCTATCTTCTTCTTGTTGCGTTTCATCTGCTGAATGAGGTATTTCTGCCGTTCCTTCTTCTGGATATACTGAGCTTCGTCCAGATTCTTCTTCTTATTTTCGAAATAGGTATTGTCAGGTATCACCAGTTTCAGAGCATATCTGAATGAAATGATCATCGTATACCACAGAAGGACGATGATGAGAGGAACTACCTCACGAACCGACCGGTCGGGTGATATCGACACCTGATAACTGCCGTCGATCATCTGTGTGGCAACGAGAACCAGAGGAGAGATGCTCATGATGAGAAAGGTTACCGACAGAACGAGCGGGATCAGCCAGAACAGCCCCTGTTTCGTGAAAAGAAAGCGCACAGAGGCGATGATACTCAGAAAACAGATGAATGTCGTTATGATCGCTACAAGTAGTATCAGCATGTAAAACATGATATCATTATTGGAGCCGTTATGGAAGTAATGACGGAAAAAGTTCACAGGGGGTATCTATGGGAGAAAAGAGATTCATCAACCACCTCGATAAAGAGATTCTGACAAAAAGGGTATACGAGCGCAAAGACGATCTGCGCAGTCCCTTCTACCGGGATACCACCGCCATCATTCATTCTTCACCGTTCAGACGGCTCAAGCACAAGACTCAGGTCTTTTTCGCCCCTTCCAATGACCATATCTGCACCCGGATCGAGCATGTGCTGCATGTGGCGTCGATAGCGAGCGCAATCTGTCAGCAGCTGTCTCTCGATACCGATCTGGCCTGGGCGATCGGGATGGGGCATGATCTCGGTCACACGCCGTTCGGTCATGTGGGAGAGAAGATCATAGATGACATCATGACAGATCGGATCGCTCTTCATTTCGAACATGAGATGAACTCTCTGAGAGTTATCGACTTTCTAGCAGATAACGGAAAGGGGCTGAATCTGACTTACGCGGTCAGAGACGGCATCGCAAGCCATAACGGGGAGACCTTTCTGCAGTCTATCAAACCAACTCACAGTGAAAAGGATCTGAATGCCGTCACCGGACGCAAAGGGATCGTTCCTTCAACATGGGAATCTGTGGTAGTCCGTTTCAGCGACCAGATCGCCTATGTCGGCAGAGATTTCGAAGATGCCTGCAGACTGAATGTGATACAGAAGGATATGCTTCCCGAAAATGTGAGAAGGGTACTCGGAGACAGAAACTCGAAGATCATCGATACTCTTGTTCACGATATCATATGTACCAGCAATAGTGAAAAAGGTATTACGTTCAGTGATGAAGTCTATGAAGCTCTGGTCGAGATGAAAGAGTTCAATTACCGTCAGATCTACCGCTCTCCGATGCTCAAAGGCTATTTTGATTATTTCTCCCGGCTGCTGCATCTGATCGTAGATTATCTCGAACACCTCTTTGGGACCTACGGGTTTGATTTCGACCTCTATCAGAAGGAGAAGAATATGCTCTCGATGGGATTCGTCAATTATCTTAAAGATATGAAGGAGGCCTACCGAAGAACCGACGGGGGTTATTCGAGAGTCGTATTCGATTATGTGGCGGGGATGAGTGACAATTTCGCTCTGGACTGCGCCGATGAGATTCTCAAACCCACCCACCTCAACGAAGATATAGAGCGTTCTCTGACCGGGAAGTGGTTTGATGTCAGATAATCTTATTTCATCTTGTCGGTGATCCTTTCGATCTCCTCGATGAACTGGTCCACACTGCTGAAAGCCCGATAGACCGATGCGAATCTGACGTATGCGACCGTATCGACCTGATACAGATGTTTCAGGGCGATCTCACCGATCTTCGTGGCATGCACTTCACCTTTGTTGCTCGCCGAAAGGACGATCTCATCTTCGATCTTTGAAAGCAGGCGCTCGATGGTGTCCTGACTGATATTTCTCTTCTCGGTGGTGATTCTGATACCCCGTTCGATCTTCTTCAGATCAAACGGCTCCCTTCTTTTATCACGTTTTATGACCATGATGGGTTTTTCTTCTATCCGTTCGTAACTTGTGAACCGGTAACCGCACGACAGACATTCTCTTCTGCGTCTGATGGACGAACCGCTGCTGTTCTGGCGGGATTCGAGAACTCTGTCATCTGTACGACCGCAATGTGGGCATAACATACCATAATCTCCTTCAATGTACAGAATATCATATTCAGTCAACAAAAATACAGTATATATCATCTGTTATGGTCATAAAACCATATAAATATTGACAAATTGTTATATATAGTTGTAATAATTAGTTGATTGTGATAATGATAACACTTTGAGCATAGGAGAATCGTCATGGAATCAGTAAGTAATTCAGTGAAGAGGATCATCGACCGCACTCCATTTCTCTATGAGATGCTGATCCAGGGAATCCTCAGCTACAGCAACTATGCTTCATCGATCCAGGATGTCGTGGAAAAACTTCACGGGAAACCTGTGAAGACTTCCGCCATCATCATGGCGGTACGCCGGTACGGTGAGGAGCTGAAGAAAAAGGAGAAAGAGCATAAGAGTTCTCCACTTCAGTACGAAATAGTGATGAAGACCAATATCTACGATATCAATCTGATACGAAGCGATTCCATTCTCGACAAGGTCAAGGATCTCTTTTTTCTCGTGAATCCTTCGAGTGGTGATTTTATGAATATCTCTGTAGGGTCTCACGAGATCTCTCTTTCCATAAGCGAGAAATACGTCGACCAGGTGAAATCGCTTATACGTGATGAAAAGATCCTTCATGAGAAAGGTGATCTGGTCGCCCTTTCCCTTGTCTTCAGCGGTGATTTCATGTCGACACCGGGAATCGTATACGAGGCGGTGAGGAAACTCGCCTGGGAGGAGATAAACGTGAATGAGATAGTCTCAACGATGAACGAACTCACTTTCGTCATACGAAGGGAAGATTCCATGGCGGCTTTTTCCGTACTGCAGAGCTTTCTAGGAGGTCAGGTGTGATGAAACGGAGACTGATCTGCATCAAAGGAGAGAAGAACGGAGGGAAGACACATCTCATGTACGCACTCTGTTCTCTCATCGATCTGGACGGAGCTGTCATCGGAGGCATGATACAGGTCCCCTCACTTCCTCATCAGAAAAAGAATATGTATCAACTCAGTGATCAGCATACAGGTGAAGTAAGGACGATCCTCGATCGACAACAGCACGACCGATGGGAGAAGTTTAAATGCTTTTTCATCGATCAGAGCGCATTTGACTGGGCTAATGCTCAGATCATGAAAGCCTGCGATGGATCCGATTACCTGATATTCGACGAGATAGGTCTTTTGGAACTGCAAAAAGGGGGATTCTATCCATCTTTCACAGATGCACTGAAGAATTTCGGGGGAAGAATCATCTTCAATGTGCGTGAAGAATTTCTCACACAGGTCTGCGAATATTTCTCTATAGATGAGAATGAACTGATAGTCATCGACAGCGGCACTGATTCCGACAGTGCATATGAGAGGGTAATACATGATTAATGAACTGTGGTGGCTTGTGATGCTGCTTTTGAATTTCGTCCTCATCATGGCGGCATTCCGCCTCTGGGGGAAGGCCGGACTGTTTATCTGGATACCGATTTCGGTGATCATCGCCAACATCCAGGTCACCAAGACTGTTCAGCTTTTTTCACTCGAGGCGACACTGGGTAATATCGTCTATGCGACCAGTTTTCTCGCAACCGATATTCTCAGTGAATGTTATACGAAAGAGGATGCGAAAAGAGCTGTTACCATCGGGTTCTTCTCGATGATCGTCATGACGGTCATGATGAACCTCGCTCTGCAGTTCGCACCGGCTCAAAGTGATTTCGTACATGAGAGTATGGTAACGATCTTTGCCGTCATGCCGAGAATAGCGATCGCATCGCTTCTTGCCTATACTGCGGCTCAATTCCACGATATCTTCGCCTATGCAAGAATAAAAGAGCATTTTCCTTCCAACTCGCTGCTATGGCTGAGAAACAACGGCTCCACGATGATAAGCCAGCTCATCGACAGTGTGATCTTCACGTTCGTCGCTTTCTACGGGGTCTTCGGGATGAGTGTTTTGTGGGAGATCCTTCTTACAACATACGTGCTGAAGGTCGTGGTGGCAATGGCCGATACACCGTTCATCTATCTGGCGAAAAAATGGCACAGCAGGAATATCATACCCTGAAGATCTGCCGCATGGCGCTCACAGCCTCTGCGGTTCCGCTGTATAATATCCCGTTGAATTTTTTTCTGTCTCTTAGGATCGCATCATCGTATTCGAATATTCTGCCGTCACTGTAGACAGTCGGCAGATTCTGAGAAGAGAGAAGGGCATGTGCTCCGGCGATGTCCCATGCGAAGCAGGGTACCGAGATCGATCCCTGTATGTGATTATGGATGAGAGGACTGATCATGTGGAGGATGTTCGATCCGTAGCATCTGATCTTTCCTTTAAATCTGGTGATATCGACATAACGGGGAGCATGAGATGCCATCGCGAGCTGTTCGAGTCCGTTTTTGGCGAGAGGAGAGCTGTAAGGTTTTCCGTTCATCATCATTTCACAGCCGGGATCGAGCCTGAGAAGAAGGCCTTCGTCTCTGCTCAGTCCCCATCGGGGAGCATGTACCATCGCTCCGACAGCTGTCCTTCGGCGGTCTAGGATGCCGATGGAGATACACCATCCAGGAAGCCCCTGCGAGTAGACATCTGTGCCGTCTATAGGATCGAGTATGAAAGTCATCTCTTTTTTTGGATCAAAGTCAGACAGCGATTCTTCAGTGATGATATTCGCCCGGGGAAACAATTCTGCGATCTGTTCGCTCAGGGCATTATTGATGAATGTGTCCACCTGAGTAAGCACACTTCCGTCATTCTTGTAGTCACGGTGAATATCCTTCTGGCTCTCGCAGGCATATTCTCCCATTTCCAAAATTTTCAGCTGTAATCGGTCAAATTTATCCATTGAACACCTTTCCTCTCTATGATAGGGTAAGTTCGGTTATGAAAGAGCACATCCAACATCAGGTCCAATCCTATATCAAAAGCAGCGAAGCGTACAAGGCATTCAAGAGAAATAGTGATCTCCCTTCTTATGTGGACGGACTTCACGGGTATCCGCTTGCAGTGGCGATTGGAACCTACGCAAATTATCTCAACAGAAGGACCTGGGTGCTCGTTCCAACACAGGAGACGGCACTTCAGCTGAAAAGAGATATGGATGCGACATCGGTTTCGTCTGTGCTCATACCTTCTACCGGTAAGAAACTCTACAGTCCTTTCGAGGGAAGCGACGACGAATATGAGATGGTGAGAGCCTTTCAGTCCCTTCACACGACAACGAGCAACGTCATCATCATTCCTCTGAGGACCTTCGTCTCTCCCGTACCTATGAAAGATCATATCGAAAAATCGAAGGTGTCGGTACATCTGCATGACCAGTTCGATCCAACCTCTTTGAGCGAACTGCTTGTCCGTTCGGGCTACTACCGCTCCCCGATTACGACAGTTCCCGGAGAGTTCTCATCTCATGGAGAGATCTTCGATCTTTTTCCCCACGGAAGCGATGTTCCGTACCGTATTCACGGAGACTGGAATCTGATCGAGAAGATCACGACTTTCGATCCCTCCACACAGGAGACTCTCAAGACCCTTTCCAAATTCACCTTCAACCTTCTCGATGAAAATGATATGGAGGTGTGGGGAAGTATCGACGATTATATCAGCCCTCTTGATTATCTGTTCTTTATAGGAAAAGAACGGCTGGATTCCTCATTTCATTCTCTTACGCTTGAGGCGAAAGCTCTCTACAGAGACAAGTTCCTCAAAGACCGGGACGCTCCCAAACCGGATCGGATCCTCTTCGACTTTCCCTCATTCTACAGCAGGTGTTCACGCTGTACGACAGTCGCAGAGGTAAAAGGTCAGACTGAAGGGTGCTACACCTTCGATGTCGACGGACCACATTCCTATTTCGGCAATTTCGTCCTTCTGAAAGAAGATCTCACAAACCTGTTTCACAATGGATATTCGGTGGCCGTCTATGCCGGGAGTGAACTTCAGAAGAAGAGACTTGCATCAATGCTCAGTACCTTTCCCTCCCTTACGATACACGAGGAAGAGCTCAGCGGCGGGTTTACCATCGCAGAGAAGAAACTGAGTGTACTGTGCGACCACGAGATCTTCGGAAGAAGAAAGATCGTCAATAAGACACTCCATAAAGTGAACTCTTCTCCTCTCGATTCATTCGTCGACCTGAATGAAGGCGATTATGTGGTACATGTCAATTACGGTATCGGACGGTTCGAGAAGATCGACCGGGTATCCATGTCGAAAAGAGAGCGCGATTATATCAAGATCGAATATGCCGACAAGGAGATTCTCTTCGTTCCCATCGAGCAGGCAAATCTGATCCAGCGTTATATCGGCAGTGAAGGGAAGAAGCCTAAACTCGATAAGATAGGCGGACAGGGGTGGGAGACCAAGAAGGCCCGTGCCCGCAAAAGTGCCGAGCAGCTGGCCTCGAGACTCATAGAGCTGTATGCTAAAAGGAAAAGTTCAAAAGGCTATCCGTTTCCCAAAGATACCGACTGGCAGATGGAGTTCGAAGCTTCTTTCCCATTCGAAGAGACCGAAGATCAGCTTGTCTGTGTGGAAGATATCAAGAGGGACATGGAATCTCCTATCGTGATGGACCGTCTCGTATGCGGTGATGTCGGATACGGGAAGACCGAGATCGCCCTCAGAGCGGCATTCAAGGCAGTTATGGCCGGAAAACAGGTGGCTTTTCTCGCTCCCACGACGATTTTGGCCGAACAGCACCATGAGACACTTGTGAAAAGACTGGGATCGTTTCCGGTCAAATCTGAAGTGGTAAGCAGGATCATCGGAAAGAAAGAACAGAAAGATATTCTCAAGAGAGTGAAAGAGGGGAAGGTCGATATACTGGTTGGAACCCACCGGCTTCTGCAGAAGGATGTGGTGTTCAGGGATCTCGGACTGCTGATCATCGACGAAGAACAGCGTTTCGGTGTGAAAGACAAAGAGAAGATGAAAGAGCTGAAAGCCAATATCGACTCGATTGCGCTATCGGCCACCCCGATTCCGAGGACTCTCTATATGTCCCTTCTTAAAATACGTGACATGTCGCTGCTTACGACTCCTCCGATTCAGAGAAGAGCGATCAAAACAGTGATAAAGGAATTTGACATCAAAACCGTGGTAGACGCGATACGATTCGAGATGAACCGGGGAGGGCAGGTCTTCTACCTGCACAACCGGATCGATTCTCTTGATGAGGTGATGAGTATGCTTCAGTCACAGATACCTGAACTGATCGTGGAGATGGTTCACGGGCAGATGGATTCACATCATATCGAGGATGTGATGCACCGGTTCATCCATCAGGGTATACATGTACTGGTCTCGACGACACTCATCGAAAACGGGATAGACATCCCGAATGTGAATACCATTATCATTGACCGTGCAGACCGCTACGGGATCAGCCAGCTCTATCAGCTGAGAGGAAGAGTGGGACGAAGCGATCAGGAGGCTTTCGCCTACCTGTTCTATCCCCATATGGCTCAGCTCAGCGAGATCGCGATCAAACGGCTGAAGGTGATCAGTGAACATACTGAACTGGGAAGCGGTTTCAAGATAGCCATGAAGGATATGGAAATCAGAGGAACCGGAAATCTCCTGGGAAAAGAACAGAGCGGACAGCTGGCATCCGTGGGCCTTGATATGTATATGAGGATCCTTGATGAGGCCATCGCTACACTAACGAAAGAGAACAAAGTGATAGACGATAACGAAGTCTTCCTTGAACTCGACTATTCAGGTTTCATTCCCGACACCTATATCAGCGAACCCTCGATCAAATTCGAAATATACAAGAAGATATCCTCGATAAACAGTGATGATCAGCTGCAGTCGCTTACAGGCGAGCTGGAATCGAGATTCGGAGAGATGCCTGAAGTCGTTGCGAATCTGATGTATATCGCGGAACTGAAGATCATCTGTAAAAAGCTGTCAATCCAGCATCTTAAAGAGAGAAACGGGGTGGTTAACGTCACCTTCAAAAAGGTGAAGGACATCTCTATCGATAAGGTGATGGAACTGATCCGTCTCAGACAGAAGAAAGTCGCATTGGACAGTAGACGAATGAATGTTCTTGTGTTAAAAACAGATGCAGTCTCATTGAAGGATAAGTCAGTGTTCATCCTTGAGACCTTACAGCGATTATTATAGGGAAACGATACATATGGATATTTTGAACGGACGAGTCGATAAGGCAGATGAGAACGGGAAAAGGGCTGTCAGAAGCTTCGTTCTGAGAAAAGGGAAACTCTCACAGTATCAGCTTGATGCCGTTGAGAAATTCAGTGACCGATATGTGATACCGTACAAAAACGGATTCATCGATTATAATGACTATTTCGAAAAGGATCAGAAACTCATCATCGAAATCGGTTTCGGTAATGGAACGAGCACAAGAGAGATGTCTTTGAGAATGAGCGACAGGAATTTCATCGGTATCGAGGTGTTTCTCAACGGATTCACGAAACTGCTGCATCAGGCGGGTACCGACAGAATCGAAAATCTCAGACTCATCAGATTCGATGCCGTCTCGGTTCTCAACGATATGATTCGGGATGAATCGGTTGACGGTTTCCATATCTTCTTCCCCGACCCCTGGCCGAAGAAGAGACACCATAAACGACGGCTGATTCAGGTCCCATTCGCACAGCTTCTTGCCCGGAAACTGAAAAAGGGTGGATATATCTACTGTGTAACCGACTGGGAAGAGTATGCCTATCAGATGGTGGAGGTATTCGATGCGGTCGAACAGCTGAACAACCCATACGGAGGTTTTGCCGAACCCGCGAGCTGGAGGCCGGTGACCGTGTTCGAGAAGAAGGGGCTCGAGAAAGAGTATCCGATCAATGAAATATGGGTGGAAAAAAAATAGGGCTGGAAGATCTCTTCCAACCCAGTGATTTACAGCCTTTTTTATCAGCCGTTTTCCTCTTCGAATGCCGCTTTCGCAGCCTTTATGACATCGTCTGCGATTCTGCCTGAAACAGCCTCGTAGTGATTGAATTCCATTTCGAAAGAACCTGTCCCGCTTGTCATGCTCTTCAGATCTATCGAGTAGTTGAGCATCTCGGACTGGGGGACTTCCGCTTTGACAAGCTGGATACCGCCTCCGATATCTTCCTGTCCGAGAACTCTTCCTCGTTTTCCGCTCAGATCCGACAGGATATCACCGAGATACTGGTCGTTGATATATACCTGAAGCATCATGAAGGGTTCGAGGAGAACCGGGCCTGCTTTCTCTATCGCCGCTTTCATCGCTCCCTTGGCAGCGAGGCGGAAAGCCATTTCGGATGAATCAACCGGATGTTCTTTACCGTCGACGATAGTGACTCCGATATCGACCAGCGGATAATGGGCTAAAAATCCCTCTTCCATCGCATCATGAAGACCTTTTTCGATTCCAGGCATATAGCCTTTGGAGACAGAACCGCCTTTTATCGCATTTGTGAACGAATAATACTCTCCCCGGGGCAGAGGTTCGATTTCGATAAGAACCTTCCCGTACTGCCCGTGGCCGCCCGATTGTTTCTTGTGTGCATACTCTACGATGCCCGATTTTCGGGTAATGGTCTCCCTGTAGGCGATCTTGGGAAGCTTCGTGTTGATGGTGACTTTCTGTTTCTCCCTGATTCTGTCGAGAATCATATTGATATGAAGTTCACCCATTCCGCTTACCGTCGATTCCTTCGTCTCTTCATTGAAATGAGTCTGGAAAGTAAGATCTTCTTCTATGACACGGTGAAGGGCATCGTTCATCTTGTCTTCCGACTTCTTATCTCCCGCGGCGATTGCGAGGGAATAGATGGGGTGGGGGAATCTCAGGGGGAGATATGTATATCCCTGATCACCGTTAGTGAGAGTACTATTCGTATAGGTAATATTGCTCTTTGCGATGACACCGATATCACCGGCGACCAGCACCGGCACTTCCACTAGTTTTTTTCCAATGAGGTGGTAGACTTTTCCGGGCCGTTCTTTCTTTCCGACGTTGGGATCCATCAGATCCGTGTCACCGGCTATCGAGCCCTGAACGACTTTCACGAAAGAGAGCTTTCCGGAAAACTGGTCTATCGTGGTCTTGAATACATAGGCACTCGCAGGACCTTCTTCTGATATCGATATCTCCTTTACCTCTTCATCAGCTATGATCTCGTCGAGGCGTCCTATCGGAGAAATGAAATTGTTTTTGATGAAGATCAGAAGGGAGTTGATACCCGATCCTTTCTCGGCCGATCCTGCGAAAACAGGAACTATTCTGTTTTCAACAAGGCCTTCTCTCAATCCTCTGCGGATATCTTCGGGAGAAAGTGTTCCTTCATCGAAATATTTTTCTATCAGGTCGTCGGCTCCTTCCGCCGCAGCTTCGATGAGCAGCAGCTCATATTCATCAACCACATCTTTGTATTCAGAAGGAATATCGATTTGGCTCTCTTTCCCGTTCTCGTCGAAGGTGTAGGCCTTCATCTCGATGAGATTGATCACACCGGCAAAGGAATCACCGGATCCCATCGGGATGGTGACAGGTACGTAGGTTGCCGGCAGCTGTTCTTTCAGGTTCGTGAATGCCGCGAAGAAATCAGAACGGTCTCTGTCGCATTTGTTGATGAACACTGCACGAGGTTTGTTTCGATCATTCAATCGCTTCCATAACTTGATGGTCTCGATCTGCGCTCCGTCCCGGGCGTCGACTAAAACGAGAGCATTCTCACACGATCTGAATGCACTAATAACTTCTCCGATAAAATCGGCAGTACCCGGTGTATCAAGAAAAGTTATTTGTTTTCCCTCGAATTCGATAGGTGCCATGGCAGTGTGAATAGAGATCTGCCGTGCGATTTCCTCTTCCGTGAAGTCACTAACTGTCTTCCCGGAAGAAATTTGTTCAGCCCGGGAAATCACTCCACATTGAAACAGGATTTGTTCCAATAATGAGGTTTTCCCGGTACCATTATGCCCAACGATAGCAATGTTCCTTAGGTCAGTACTGGATACGCTCATATGTCCTCCTTGATTAAAAAGTATCAAAGATACTCAAGAAGTATCGTAAATCCATAGAGGGCGTCTGTCAAACAATTATTAGAAATTGTTAATTCTGTCGGGCAAAATGGGAGAATTCCATCGTGAAAGAACCTCTTCCCTGGGTCGATGACCTCAGAGCCGTGGAATAGCCGAACAGCTGGGCAAGGGGAGCTTTCGCTATCACATGGTCTCCGTTCGAGCGGCTCTCCATCGAATTTATCAGACCGCCTCTGCTCGTAAGTGAGGCCATCACTTCTCCGACGAACTGCGTCGGTACGGTGATGTCTACTTTCATGATGGGTTCAAGAAGAATCGGGTCCGCTTTCATCCCGGCAGATTCGAAACAGAGGGCACTGGCCGCCTCAAAGGCCAATTCACTGACCGTAAGAAGGGAGAATTGAGCTTTCTCGAGCACCACTTCGATATCGACGACTTCATAGCCGTACCGTATTCCCGACTGAACAGAATTGTTCACCCCGCGCCTGATGGCGTCAAGGTATTCTGAAGGAAGGTCTCTGGAAGGCACGTTAGAGATGAATTTCACCCCGGAACCTGTCGGTAGCGGACGGATGGTCAAAGCTACTGTCGCCTCCTGTTCTTTTCCGCCGAGTATCTTGCTGTAGGTCTCTTCAACTGTGACTTCCTCTGCTATCGATTCTCTATAGGTTACCTGAGGTTTCCCGACTCTTGCATCGACTTTCATCTCGCTCGTCAACCGGGTGACGAGAACATCGATATGCAGTTCTCCCATTCCGCTTATGACCAGCTGACCTGTGTCGGAGTTCTCTTTCCATGTGAACGTGGGATCTTCGATGCTCAAAGTCTTCAAGGCATTCTTGAGTTTTGCCTGATCACTGAGAGTCTTCGATTCGATGGCTACGGATATTACCGGCTCGGGGAAAACAACGTTCTCAAGGAGAATCTGGGCCCCTTCGCTTCCGATGGTATCGCCGGTCTGAGCATGTTTGAATCCGATGATGACACCGATATCGCCGGCGCTCAGAGAATCGATGGGTTCAGGTTTGTTCGCATGCATCCTGACTATGCGGTTCACCCGTTCTCTCTTCTTCTTGGTAATGTTAAGAATCGCGCTTCCTTTTTTGATGACACCGGAATAGACCCTTACGAAACATAGAGGCCCCGCTTCCCTGTCATACTGAATCTTGAAGATAAGGGCGAGAGGCTGACCTTTCGGATCATGTTTCACCGTCACCTCAACCTCTTTGTTGTGCTTGATGCTGACTCCTTTCATCGGAGGAATATCCAAAGGAGAAGGGAGAAATCGGACGATCCCGTCAAGGAGTGTCTGTACTCCGATATTCTTAAGTGAAGCTCCGACAAAGGTCGGGTAGAGTTCTCTTGCGATCGTTTGTTCCCTGAGGACATCCCAGATCATCTCATGAGGGATTTCTTCGCCCGAGAAATAGAGCTCAGTGATCTCATCCGAATAGGATGCGACAGAATCAATGAGGTATTCGTACCATTTTGAATGAAGCTCCTCAAATTCAGAACCGAGGGGCTCTCGGTTCATCGAAGAGCCGAAATCATCGATCTCGAAAGTTATTTTCTCCTTATTCAGCACATCGATGACACCGGAAAAATCCGATTCGCTTCCTATGGGTAGGAAAAGAGGCACGCAGGTGGCGGAGAATTTTTTTTCAAGTTCCTTTATCACACTGTAGAAATCGGCACCGAGACGGTCCATCTTGTTCACGAATATGATCCGGGGGACCTTATATTTGTCTGCCTGCCGCCAGACAGTCTCCGTCTGTGCCTCCACACCGCTTACACCGCAGACTACGGCGACAGCGCCGTCAAGGACGCGCAGAGAACGTTCGACTTCAGCTGTGAAATCGACATGTCCGGGTGTGTCAATGATATTGATCTTGTGATCTTTCCAGTAGCAGGTCGTGGCAGCACTGCTTATCGTGATTCCGCGGTTCTGCTCCTGTTCCATGAAATCCATCGAGGCCTCACCGTTATCGACTTCGCCGATTCGATAGTTTTCGCCTGTATAATATAAGATACGTTCGGTAGTGGTAGTCTTACCTGCATCGATATGAGCCATAATCCCAATGTTTCTAGTGAGTGAATCGTTCATACAATAATCCTTGTTCGTCCAGATCAGATACTCTGAGTCGTTAAATTCCCAGAAATAGTATCATAATTAATATTTTGATTAAAGACTATTTTACATATCACTTTTTCTTAGAATACGCAAGGAATTAGCTACAGCCAGCAGTGCGACTCCTGTGTCCGCGAAGACCGCCATCCATAAAGTCGAGAGGCCGAAAAGTGAAAGGATCATCACAAGGATCTTGATGGAGATCGCCAAGAAGATGTTCTCTTTGATGATCGTCATTGCATGTCTGCTTTTTCGGATCGCAAGGGGGATCTTCTTAAGGTCATCACCCATGATAACTATGTCGGAAGATTCGACCGCAGACTGCGATCCGATCATTCCCATCGAGATACCGATGTCACTTACCGTGAGAACCGGTGCATCATTGATTCCATCTCCTACGAAAGCGACAAACGAGTTCTTTTTTTTCTTTGCCATCTTCTCTTCGACTATCTTCAATTTCTGCTCAGGAAGTTTCCTTGCAGAAAAAGTATCGATACCGCAAAGCGATGCGACCTTTTCGACATTGTGACCGCTGTCGCCGGAGACGATGGAGATATCATGTACATGCAGCCTTCTGAGCTCATCGACAGTCTGTTTTGCTCCGCTTTTGATAGAATCCTCAAGGATGATGGAACCTGCGATGACAGAATCTACACTCATGAAAATGTCACAATCGTTCAAAGTCTCCATTTCGGGGCTTTCATTGATGCCGAGTTCCTTCATGAAAGAGAGATTCCCGACGGCAACCTTTCTTCCGTCGACATATCCTTCGATTCCTCTGCCCGGATATTCGGTTACCTGTTCGACACGGGGACTCAAATCAAAGTTGTATGATGAGACAATGGCACGGGAGATCACATGGTTCGCGAACTGTTCGAGACTGGCACTGAAATAGTGAACCATTTTTTCGGTCAGACGGGACGTATCAAACGAGTTGACCGTTCTGACTCTCAGCTCTCCGTCTGTTATCGTTCCGGTCTTGTCGAAGACGATGGTATCAACTTTGCTCATCGATTCAATGAATGATCCTCCTTTAACAAGGACTTTCGATTTGGAAAGAGACCCTATCGCGGCGAATATTCCCAGAGGTACTGAAAGAACTAAAGCACATGGACACGAGACGACAAGGAATACCAGAGCCCGGTATATCCATGTCTGATAGGGCGTTGATGTGATAAGGGGCATTACAAGAGCTACAAATAGTGCACTGAAGACGACGATAGGTGTGTAATAATGAGAGAATCTGGTTATGAAGCTTTCGGTTTTCGCTTTTCGTTTTCCGGCATCCTCAACCATTCTCATCATTTTCGCCACATTGGAATCTTCCCATATTCTGAGTGCCTGCGCTTCGATGACGCTGCTGTTGTTTATTGCTCCTGATACGACAGTATCCCCCTCCTTCACGGGTATCGGTTTTGATTCTCCTGTGACCGCTCTGAGATCGACTGAAGTGGAACCCTTCGTAATTTTGACATCGACCGGGAATTTCTCTCCCGCTTTTACGATGATGTGATCGCCGATTTTAACCTGCTCGACCGGGAATCGTTCGACTTTCTTGCCGTGTAACACATCTGCATAATCCACTTTCATTTCGAACAGAGCTGTTATCGCATTTCTCGAATGATTGACAGCTTTACTCTGAAAGAATTCACCGACCTGATAGAAGGCCATTACAGCTGTCGCTTCGGCATACTGGGAAATGAAAAATGCTCCGACCGTGGCTATGCTCATGAGAAACTGTTCATCAAACCATTCACCTTTCAGTATGTTTCTGACCGCTTTATAAAGTACATCATAGCCGCTGATGAGGTAGGCTGCAATATAGAGTATCAGTGAGAGACTGTTATTGGTGACGAGAAAATGGGTGACAATGAGAATAGCGACACTGAGAAATACTCTCAAAGGTACGATATAGGTCGTAAGAAATTTTTTCTTATGGGCAGAAGACTGCTCTCTGGGGATGATCTGTGCTCTTTTTTCAATCTTTCTCACGATAGACATCACTGTCTGGTCTATCCTAGATGCGAGAGTATCGTCATAGGTGATGTCGAATCGTCCCTGAACGATATTGATGGAACTGTCATGAATACCGTTCATCTTTGCGACTTCCTTCTCGATCTTCAGGGCGCAGTGCTGACAGTCTATTCCTGATATTGTATATGTTCTTGTCTGGCTCATTCAAATCTCCACGTATTAATATATGATTACATATTCATATATACATGAAACATTCACCTTCTGTCAATACGAACGAGTCAGTTCGAGGTGAGAATCATGATTTCGTAGGGTCCTACTATTATTTTGTCTTTTCCGAATGTAACGATCTTTCCCTGTATCAGTTCACTCCAGATATTCTCCACCAGATACGAGCTATCTGAAAGATCGACCGAGATACTTTTCTGGTACTCGCTGAAATTGGCGATGACTATCATGATCTGATTCGATGCCTCTACATCCCTTTTCTTTACGATAAGTGCGACAGTGGAGATATCACTTGTCCCGATAGTCTGAAGAGTGCAGTCGTTTCCCATCATGGGATTACCCTTGGCCTTGTCGATATAACGGAGAAGGTGGTAGAAGACCTGCGATGAATAAAGAGAAAGATCTCGGCGTTTTTCAGCGCTCTGCCAGTCGAATTTACCCCGGTGAAGAAACCGTGAATCACGTGATTTATGAGGGTCTCCGATATACGAATAATCATTAAGCTGTGCTATCTCGTCTCCACTGTAGATGACGGGGATTCCGTTCGTGACGAAGGTGAACACCTGCATGAGAATGATCCGTTTGATGGCTAATTCCGCCTGATACTCATCATGTTCAGCAACTGCTTTTTCCAGACCGCACAGAGAAGCGAGAGTTCCGCAGTTTCTGGCATCCTGTGTTTTAGGATCAGATTCATACAGCTCGCCTCTGGCGAAACTCCCGCTGAAAGATCCCAGGTAAAAATTGATCAAAAACTGTTTGTGGTAAAAAGGATCGAACCCAAGCTCTCTGGCCTTGTCATCGTTGAAACCCCAGCCTATATCGTCATGACAACGGGCATAATTGACCCAGCTTGCACTCGGCGGGATGGTAGCGGGAATGGAATCGATGAGAGATGCGAGCATTCGCGTATCCCGTGTCGCCAGTGAATTCCACAGCTCGACCATCAGAGAGACGTTGTACAAGAGATGGCATTCAGGCTCTTCAGTCGTTCCGAAATATGGGGCAACTTCTTTGGGGGCCATGACGACCTCACCTTTGATGATGGTCGCAGGCGATACGATCTCAAGTACCAGACGGAACATTCTGACGAGGGTATGAACCTGGGGAAGATTTCTGCAGGAAGTGCCCCAGGTCTTCCATATATATGGAATTGCATCGAATCTGAAGATGTCGACTCCACGGTTGCTCATCTGGAGCATCGCCGAAGCCATATCTATGAATACTTCGGGATTCTGATAGTTGAGATCCCACTGATAGTGATTGAAGGTGGTGAGTATCCATGAGGAGGACGCAGCGTTATAGGTGAAATTGCCTGGAGCGAGGATGGGAAAGACTTCATTGACATATTTCTCATACATGTCGCACATCGTTCTGTCGGGAAAGATGAAATAGCGTTTTTTCGCTTCAGGATCTCCTTCCTTCGCCTTCTGTGCCCACTGGTGTTCATCACTCGTATGATTGAGGACGAAATCGACGCAGATACTGATGCCGCGGTCATGGCACTTCCTGGTAAAGACGTCGAACTGTTCGTTCGTGCCGAACTTCCCGTCGATCGATGTGAAATCACTGACTGCATAGCCTCCGTCGTTCAAAAGTTCAGGCATTTTGAATACCGGCATCAGATGAAGATAGGTGACTCCGATTTCGCTCAGGTAATCGATTTTTTCGACCATGTGTTCAAAGTCTCCGGCGAAATTATCGACATAGAGCATCATTCCCACCATTGAAGATTCCTGATACCACAGAGGCTTATCTAGTCTGAGAGCGTCGAGTTCTCTCATGTTTTCAGGTCTTTCTTCCCGTTTTTTTCTGATCATGGAGATAAGTTTCTCATACATTCTGTTACCATACAGGGAAGTGTAGTAGGCATATAGTGAGGACTCTTTTTCCCTGAAACGGGACTCGAAATCGTCTGTCATTTCTTTCTTATTCTCCATCATCAACCTTTTCGATTATTTGAGAAACACGGTAAGTGGTTACAAGCAAAGGATGTAATAACCGATGTTACTATCTATGTCTATGATGGTAAAGGGTTATTGGGCAGGTTTCAACAATCAAGGTACTTCTTTCACCGATTTATCGCCTCTCATTATTGACAAAACTTACAAGTGTGTGGTAGTTTTCTTTTCGTTACGCATTACGGGGGGTTAGCTCAGTGGGAGAGCGCCTGCCTTACAAGCAGGATGTCATGGGTTCAAATCCCTTACCCCCCATACGAGAGAGAAAGTATCAGAACTTTCTCTCTTTTTATATTCTACCCGTTTTCAATTAAACCTTTTCGCTGGTATACTGGTGCCCTAGAGGATTGAGACCTATGAAAACGATAAAGAAGCATGAAATACAGACGGACAGGCTGTTGTTACGTCCCTTCAAACGTTCTGATGCTCCTGCGATGTTCGGTTGGGCAAGCGATCATGAAGTTACCAGATATCTAAGATTCGTGCCCCACAAGAGCGTTGAGGAATCAGAGAAGGTGATCAGCAGCTGGATCGAGGACGAGACCCTTCCACATTCGGTGAACTGGGCGATCGTCGTCAGAGAGACTGGTACAGTGATCGGGTCTGCCGGTGTAATGACCATATCACCTGTCGATCATAAAGGGGAAGTCGGGTATTGTCTTTCCCGCAGCAAGTGGGGGAAAGGGTACATGAGCGAAGCTCTCCCCTATGTCCTGCGTCATGCGTTCACCTACATGGGACTTCACAGAATAGAAGCTGCCCACTCTCTTGCCAACGCGGCAAGCGGAAGAGTCATGGAGAAAGCCGGAATGCATAAAGAGTGCTCCTGTCTCCGCCATTATTACAAAAGCTCACTGAACGGCTACCAGGATTCGGCTCTATATGCAGTGTTCAGCGATACCTACGAAAAATTATGATTGTCAAAGAAGGTGTAGATACAATGAATGTCGAGATGAACGAAAGGATCGCACAGATCAGATATGAGATAGATGAAGCTGTGAGAAAGGCCGGAAGGAGTGATGGTGTTTCATTGATGGCCGTATCAAAAAACCACCCGTATGAGGCTGTCGCGGATGCTCTCGGTTGTAATATGACACTGTTCGGCGAGAACCGGGTACAGGAGATCGCCGGAAAATTCACAGAAAGAAAAGAAGGTGAGTTCACGCTGCGTCTGATCGGTCATCTTCAATCGAATAAAGTAAAAAAGGCTGTTTCTCTCGTTGATGGAATCGATTCGGTAGACAGTGAAAAGCTTGTCCGCCTCATCGATAAGGAATCAGAGAAGGCAGGGAAAGTGATGCCTGTTCTTCTTGAGATCGATACTGCCAAAGATGGAACAAAACACGGGTTCGGTGATAAAGACGATCTGTTTAGAACTCTCGAAGTCATCAGCAGCCTCCACCATGTGAAAGTCGAAGGACTGATGACCGTCGGTCCGCAGACATCCGTCGAAACGAAAATCTATAAGGCTTTCAATTCACTTCGGCTTCTGCAGGACGAATGTGCTCAACAGTTCCCCGATCTTGATTTCCATCAGCTTTCGATGGGGATGAGCGGAGATTTCAGGATTGCGATCGAAGCGGGATCTACCATAGTAAGGATAGGGACCGCAATCTTCGGTTCGAGAGGATATTAATGAAAAGGATGATTCTGTGTGTGATGGTACTTCTTCTTCTCCTTATGCCGGTTTTCTCGGCGACAGGTGAGGAATATCGGGAGGATGAGTTTCCCGAGTGGGCCCTCTCTCTGAGAAGAGGGGAGACCCTCTTTTTCGGATCGCTGCCTCTCACATGTGCTCTCACTTCGGTCACATACACACTTGCTCAGAATGCCGGGATGTCACCTCTTCATTCCACCGATCTCGGAGAAGCAGCGATCGTCGTCGGATCGGCAGCGGTCCTCTCTCTTGCTGTCGCTGTGGTCGACTATTTATTGGGTGAATGATATGGCTGTTCGCGAACACGCAGAGAGTTTCTGCATAGATGACAGTTTCGATTCATGCAGGATAGACATGGTCTGTTCATCCTTGGCTCCCGATTTCAGCAGAACTCTATCAGATGATCCTGAAACCCGTTTTTTCCTCAACGGCCGAAAGGTTAAAAAAAGCAAAAGAGTGAAAAAAGGAGATGAGATCACTCTGCAGTGGACCGAACATTTCTTCGATTCACTGGAGCCTCAGGATATTCCTCTTAAAGTTCTCTACGAGGATGATTCGATTCTGGTGATAGACAAAGAGGCGGGGATGGTCGTACATCCGGGAAGCGGCAACTGGGACCGGACCGTGGCGAATGCTCTGGTCTACCGCTACGGTGATTCTTTCGTTGCAGAACACGATCAGGAGAAGTTGAGGCCCGGGATAGTCCATCGTCTGGACAAGGATACCAGCGGAGTCCTCCTAATAGCAAAGACCGCGAAAGCTTTGCGGGAGATGAACCGCCAGTTCAAAGACCGCCAGACCGATAAATACTACATAGCTGTCGCTGAAGGTGTCTTTGAAACGAGAAGAGGTTCGATACGTACATCGATCGTACGTGATGAACGGGACCGGCAGAAATTCAGCGCAAGCGAAGACCCCGACAAGGGGAAAAAGGCGAGAACAGACTATCTTGTTCTGAAACAGTATGAAGAAGTTGCCCTGCTTCGGGTGCACCTGTTCACGGGACGGACCCACCAGATCAGGGTACACCTTCAGAGCATCTTTCATCCGATCGTCGGCGATAGTATCTACAACCGGAAAAAAGACGATTCTCCCTTACTGCTTCATGCTCTGTCTCTCTCTTTTGACCATCCTGAAACGAAAGAGAGGATGAAGATCACTTCTCCCATGCCTCAAAGATTCAAAGATAAACTGCTGAACTGACTCAGGTACGGATACTCGGATGACTGATCTGGTCGAGATCGTCACTTCCCATGGCTTCGATGAGTTCCTGATTGAAAAGTTTTTCGACTTTTATCGTGCTCAGTGTACCGTGGCCGGGGAATATGACGAACCTCTCGTCGAGAGTGAGGATCCTCTTTTTGATACCCTTCAAAAGAAGGGCCTTCTCCAGAACACCTTTTGTCGAGCCGACGCGGCCTGCGTGAAGGACATCCCCGGTGAACAGAGCATTCCCGATCTTGAATACGAAAGAATCGATCGAGTGGCCGGGGATCTGCATCGCCTCCACCGAGATTCCCGATACATCGAGAAACAGTGAATCCTTGAGGCCTGTCACTGGGAAGTCGTAGAGAGAGGGGGATCCCGCATAGATTTTCGGATTATATATTTTCATCAGAGTGCCGAGACCGGCGATATGTCTGTCGTGTCTGTGGGTGATGAGCACATGGGCGACATTGTATCTGTTCTGCTCCACCCGCTCGATGATCGATATGTCGATATGTCCGGGATCGATCAGGATCGCATCTCCGCCGTTTTCAGGGCCGATGAGGTAGGTGTTCGAAAAATCATCAAGGGAGAAATGTGAGAATATCTTCATAGGCGTTTAGAATATTGCCTCCTCGAAATTCGAATACTTGAATGATACCTTATCTCTTTCGGTATATCTGAAATCAGCATTTTTCAGGTTGCAGTCTACGAACTGCACGTCCACAAGGTGTGAGCTGCTGAAATTGGAATAATAGAGGTCACTTGTAGAGAAATCACACTCTCTGGCGTCTATTCCCATGAAATTCGTATGTATGAGCATCGAATCGGTGAAGGAACACTGAATGAGTTTGGACCCTGCAACCACTGAATGTCTAGAATCGTTATCGTCAAACATGCATCTGTCGAAAAGACAGAAGTCAAAAAAACACGAGTTTATTTTGCTGTGGGAAAAATCCACATCCCGAAACACGCACCGTGCGAAGTTGCACATCGAAAGTTTCGTCTTTGAAAAATCGAGGTGATCGAAGACAGCGTCGGTGATGAGCATGTCACGGTGATTGTGTTTGTCTCCCAGAGCCCTGGTGATGGTATGCAGTATCCTGTCGGGATGGTCAGAGTGTTCAAGGCAGGTGAATTCGTCCTCCACCGCATATTTTTTGCAACCGGGATGATTGCATGGTATACATCGAAACATAGCTAAATGTATCAAATTGACAGCGGCGAGTAAAGGCAATTGCTTGCACACTCTCTGTTTTGTCAGTATTGTACAGATATGGAAGAACTCACAGGGATCGTGACACGCGGTATCAATAACATATTCTCGGTAAAAGAAGCGGGCGCCGTCTGTGATGACGATGGGAAAACCTATATGTGCAGGATAAAGGGCAAAGTACTCTCTGATGTGATCGACGAGTACGCACCGCTTGCGGTGGGAGACAAGGTCCTGTTCACGGTCCACCAGGGCTCTGAGGGGCTGATCACCCGAAGACTGGATAGGACAAGCAGCTTCATGCGGTGGAATGCAAAAAAAAGTGCGAATCAGACGGTCGTTGCGAACATGGATAAGATCGTCATCGTCTGCAGCACCGACGAGCCGCCGTTCCGCCCGCGGTTCATCGACCGGGCGATAGTCTGTGCCGCGAAGAGCAATATTCTCATAGTGCTCAACAAATGCGACCTTCCGCTGCTGGAGGAGCAGATCGAGCGTTTCGAGCTGTTCGAAACTCTCGGATACGAGACGCTGAAGATATCAGCATTCGACGAAGAGGGGATAGACCTTCTCTATTCACGTATAGAAGGTCGTTCTGTAGCTTTCGTGGGACAGTCAGGAGTAGGCAAGTCGACGATAGTGAACAAGCTTATGGGAAATCAGATACGTCAGACAACCGCCAGTGTCTCACAGAAATTCAACAGAGGCAGACACACCACCAATCATTCCATTCTGTTCCATAAAGGGCAGACCGTGATCGTGGATACTCCCGGTGTACGGGAACTCATGATACCACATACCGATAGTCATCTGATCCAAGAGTATTTCCCTGAATTTAGAAAATCACGGGGGAAATGTGCTTATGATATGTGCCTTCATGAACATGAACCCGACTGCGATGTAAAAAGAAGAGTTGAGAACAACGAGATTCACACCGACCGTTATGAAAGTTATCTGAGGATGCTCTATTCTTTGAAAGAGAGAGGTCCCCTCTGGGCATCAGACAGACGTTGAGGACAGCATGAACAGCAATACGATTAAAGATCTTGAGATAGAAAGAGTGATGGACTTCGTGTGCGCACTGACTTTGTCGGTTGAAGGTGCCGAACAGCTGAGAGATTCACCGTTCGTCACAGACCGCAAAGTGATCGCCGAGAATCAGAGAATCATAGAAGACCTGTCTCTCATCCCCCTGTATAACGACCTTCCGTTATCATCGTTTCCCGATATTTCACAGATCGTAGGACATCTCTGTTCAATTCACAGATCGATAGACGGCACAGAGCTCTTCATTCTGGGGCAGTATCTTCATTCAAGCATCGAACTGTATGAATACCTGCACGCTCCGAAAAGAGACATTGCAGCCGCCTCGAACTCAACGGCGGAGTATCCGTCTTGCGCTTTGATGGACCGTATACCCGAAAGTCTCACCGCTTTGATGAAAGAGATCGATTTCTGCCTGGAATCACCCGGAGTGGTGAAGATGAGCCATCCCGCGATAGCCTCCCTCGTACATGCTCTCGAGTCGAAACGGACTCAGAGGAAATCGTATTCAGAATCGTTTCTTAAAGAGCATAAAGATACAGCGGCACAATCCGTTCCCACATACAAAGACCAGCGCGTTGTCCTCCCTGTCAGAAACGACCGAAGAAGCGAAGTTAAGGGGTTCATAAACAGCACGAGCAATTCAGGATCCACCGTCTTCATGGAGAGCTTTCCTCTTGTCGAATACAATAATCAGGTCGTGCTGCTGCAGCAGAAGATCGAGATCGAGATGGCGAAGATCATCTCCTCTCTCTCCGATATGGCATTTTCGGCCCTCAGCGACATAGAGGATCTCAGGTCAGCTGTGGGATATGCCGATGCTATGCTGTCACGAAGTCTCTTCAAAGGGCGCTATATGTGCACCTTTCCCGATATCAGTGAAGACCGCACTATCAAACTTTTGGAGGCAAGGCATCCTCTTTTGAAAGATCAGGCCGTTCCCATCACCATGGAGATTTCCCCTCCCGTCAGTACGGTTGTCATCAGCGGACCGAATGCCGGGGGGAAGACTGTAAGCATCAAGACTGTCGCTCTTCTTGCGTTCATGCATCAGACACTCTTTGTCATTCCCGCGAAAGAGGGTTCGTCTCTTCCTCTTTTCTCATCGATCTACACGGATGTCGGGGATGAACAGTCGATAGAGAAATCGCTTTCAACCTTTTCCTCCCACATGAAGCGTATAGCAGAGATAGTCAAATCGATAGACGACAGGTCTCTGGTCATACTCGACGAACTGGGAAGCGGTACCGACCCGATAGAAGGAGCCGCACTCGCAAAGGCCATCGTCGAGCATCTTATGGACAGCGGGGTGATCACATTGATAACGAGTCATCACACGCTGCTCAAGCAGTACGCCTACGCACATCAACATGTTCTCAATGCATCGATGGAGTTCGACGAGAAGACCCATAATCCGACCTTCAGAGTGATCTCGGGGCTACCCGGTGAATCGCATGCAATCGATACGGCAAGGAGAATGGGTCTGCCCGAATCTGTGCTCGAAACGGCTATATCCCACATCGGATCGCAGAATATGAAAGTCTCAACAATCATCTCCTCTTTGGAACAGAAGGAGCATCAGGCGGAAAGAAAACTCGAGAAAATAGCCGAACGCGAACGCGAACTCACGGAAATGAAGAGAGCGTATGATCTGCGTCAGCTTTCTCTGAATCAGAAGGAGAGGCAGGTAAGAGAACAGCAGATCGGTTCTCTTTCAAGATTCATAAGCGAAAAGAGGAAGGAACTCGAGAATCTAGTTGCGGAACTGAGAGAAGGAGAAATCACCAGAGAGAAGACGAGGAAGGTGAAACAGTACCTTGATTCTCTAGACCAGAAGAAAGCTGAAAGCCGGGATGCGGCAAATGCCATCAGGGTGAATCCTGCGAAAAACAGTACGAAGGAACTCGATCGCACTCTGGAAGTGGGGATGAATGTATATGCGGGCGACAAAAAGAAAGAAGGTGTGATCGTTCGAAAAGAGAAACGGGGGAGATATCTTGTTTCAATCGGCGGGATGAAATTCACCTTCAGATCTGAAGAACTGAGACCGAAAGGGATGCCCGAGAAAACCAAGGCTCCCACGATCTCCTATTCCTCCTCGATAGAACAGGTGCGAATGAGTATAGATGTGAGAGGAAGAACGCTTGAAGATGCCCTTGCCGCAGTTGATACCCAGATCGAAGGAGCACTTCTTCACGGAATGAAGACCTTCTCGATCATCCACGGGATGGGCGACGGTATCCTTATGAGGGGAATCCATGAACGGCTTTCGACGCTTCCGTACGTGAGTTCCTTCTATTTTGCCCGTCCCGAGGACGGGGGGCACGGGAAAACATATGTCGAGATGGGCCCTTGACCTTGACTGCACCGCCTCCGGGGTGTTATTTTTTCATCCTTGGCAAGAGAAGGAGAGATTATGACAGACTACATGAACGGAACAGGAGTACAGTATCATATTCATCTGAAAAAAGGAGATGTGGGCAGATATGTGATTCTTCCGGGAGATCCCAAACGGTGCAAGAAGATCGCTTCATATTTTGATGATCCCGAATTCGTTGCCGATTCAAGAGAGTATGTAACCTACTCGGGCTATCTTGAAGGTGAGAAAGTAAGCGTGACAAGTACCGGTATAGGCGGCCCGTCCGCCTCGATCGCGATTGAAGAGCTGCATAACTGCGGTGCCGACACCTTTATCAGGATGGGAACCTGCGGTGGTATCGCTCTTCCTGTGATGGGCGGGGATGTTGTAATTGCAACAGGCGCTATACGTAACGAAGGAACGAGCAGAGAATATGCTCCGATCGAATTTCCGGCTGTCGCAGATTTCGAGATAGTGCAGGCGCTGCAGCAGGCCGCAGTGCAGCTCAAAAAGAGATATCATGTCGGAATCGTACAGTGTAAAGATTCTTTCTACGGTCAGCATTCACCCGAGACAAAACCTGTAAGTTATGAACTTCAGAACAAATGGGAAGCATGGAAACGGCTCAACACCCTTGCCAGCGAAATGGAGTCGGCGGCTCTGTTCGTCGTAGCATCATATCTCGGTGTCCGATGCGGAAGCGAATTCTTCGTTGTAGGAAACCAGGAGAGAGAAGCTCTGGGAATGGACAATCCTATCCTTCATGATACAGAAGTTGCCATCGAAGTGGTCATACAGGGGCTGCGCAATCTCATAAGAACCGATAGAGAAAACGGAAGGATCTGATATATCATCATTTTCCGTAAACAATTGCATCGGCAGGACATGCCGATGCACATTCACCGCACTGATGACACAGACTCGTTTTTATCGCCGCCTTTCTGCTTTTCTCATCAATCACGACCGCGTTGACAGAGCAGACTCCGGCACAGAGGGTGCATGATAGGCATTTCTTTTCATCAACTCTATAACTGTATACCGGTGAATGACTAGCTGTTCTCAGAAGGGGTGAAAAGGGACAGATGTAATTGTGCCAGTGGGTTGCCTGTCCTGCCAATCCGTATACGAATGATAGGACAAGAAGAATCAGCAGTATCGGCAGCTGTCTATGAAATGTCTTCTTGAAGAGGATCATCAATGCCGCAGAGACTGCAAGCGAAAGGAAGGGAAGATAGAAAGTCAGTCTATCGGAAATCGTTTCTACTCTCTTCTTTTGGGAAATCTTTGTATTCAGAGCGCAGTCCATGACACACAAATAAGAACCATAAAACCTTCCGAAGATGGGCGTCAATGCGACCGAGATCAGATAAAGTGCCAGAACCACGATCATTTTCTGATCGATTATGAGAAAGACTGACAGGGTGAAACTGATCACTCTGATGAGTTTTCTTCCGTTCTTTTTTTTATTCATTACACACCTCGCTTGTGTAATTAAACAGCAAAAAAGGCGGGTTTTAAGTGATATTTGCAACAAAAAAAATAAAATAAATTTTTATCGGTTGAAAATCAGCTCATAGGCTCAATAGGTTGATGTTTGTAGTAAAAATAAAGGTTTGTTTACCGTTTTTTTTGACATTACCCCCCATTGACACAGTTGCAATAACAGTTTTAAACAATTATTATAGTGAACAATTCAAAAGGTGGAGATACACAATGGAACAACAGATTCAAGACCTCGTTGAGTCAATCAAACGTGATGGAATTAATGAAGCTGAGAAGAAAAGTGCACAGATCATAGACGCTGCTCAGAAGAAAGCCGAACAGATTATCGCCCAGAGCGAAAAAGAAGCGGCATCTATCATAGAGAAGGCTCAGAAAGAAGTGAGTGTTATGGAAAGCAGCGGGAAAGAAGCTGTCAAACAGGCGTCCAGAGATGTCATTCTCTCTCTGAAGAAAAGCATCTATGATCATATGGACCGTCTTCTGACAAAAAAAGTCAAAACAGGTATTACTGATAAGCAGCTGGTCTCACTGATCGTTCAGGTCGTGAAAGGAGGATTGGAAGATCCTGCACAGACGGTTCTCGAAGTAAATCCTGATCAGATCGCCTCACTCGAGGAGAGTCTGAGGGGAGACCTTGAGAAAGAGCTTAAGGCCGGTTTGACTATCAAAGCGGTTCCACAGGTAGATGTCGGATTCCGTCTTACCGACAAAAGCGGTTCAAGCTACTATGATTTCAGTGACGAGGAGATCAGTTCTCTGCTCAAGCCGTTTTTGAACACAGCGATATCTCAGATACTGAGCGAAGAGTGAGGTAGGTAAGTGTCAGCCTATTTTTACGTTCTTTCATCATTGCCGATGCTCACCATGGATGCTGATGTTCCCATTACCTACACGCAGTTCCTTGATTCCTGCAGGAATTTCGTGAGCGTTGAGGATATGGATGTCCTGATGTCGATCGATAAGAATGCACGCTATACAGGAAGCGTCGATCACCCTTTTTTGACCCGGTACAATTCGTTCACCGATGATCTTACCGAAGAGCTGCAGCGCATACGAAGCAGCAGAGGCAAGGGACGCACTGATGGCGATGAATCGAGAAGCGGCACCATGCTTCACAATCAGACCGTTCTGGCGACTGTGAAACGGGCGGTCGAACAGGAAAATCCCCTCGAAGCTGAAAAGTCGATAATGAACATGTTATGGAATGAGATCGAGTATCTCAAGGATGGACACTCCTACGATGAAGTGTCCATCTATGCATATGCCCTTGAATTGAGAATCTTAGAAAGAAAAGCTGTTTTTGTCCCCATTGAGGGAAATGCGGAGTTTAAACGATTATTCACGAACCTGCAGTCAAGCATAAAGAGCTTATAAACGGAGTAAATTGTTATGAGTACTAACACAGGACGAGTCACCGGAGTTAATGGTAACATGGTAAGTGTTGCCTTTGAGGGAAGTATCTCACTAAATGAAGTAGGATATATCCTTTTGGATGATCAACGCCTCAAATCGGAGGTTATCAGGATATCAGGCGATACCGCATCGATGCAGGTCTTCGAGATGACCAACGGTGTGAAAGTCGGAGATACAGTTGAGTTTTCAGGTGAGTTGCTGAGTGTTGAGCTGGGGCCGGGATTACTTACGCAGATCTACGACGGGCTTCAGAATCCTCTTCCGCAATTGGCAATACAATGCGGCTTCTTCCTTCAGCGCGGAGTCTACCTCAAACCGATTCCCGACGCTTCATGGGAGTTCACACCTGTCGCTAAGCCAGGCGATATCCTTTATCCCGCAGATACACTGGGAACCGTTCCTGAAGGAATCTTCACACACAAGATCATGGTTCCGTTCAACTTCGCCGATGAAGAATGGGAAGTCGTTTCGATAAAAGAAAGTGGAACATACAATGTAAGAGACGAGATAGCCGTTCTCAAGAACCGGAAGGGAAAAGAAGAAAGCGTCTCGATGGTGTTCACCTGGCCGATAAAGCGTCCGATCACCCTGTACAAAGAGCGGTTGAGACCAACCGATCCACTGATCACGAAGGTAAGGATCATCGATACGTTCCTTCCTGTGGCGAAGGGCGGAACATACTGTATTCCCGGACCTTTCGGTGCAGGAAAGACAGTTCTTCAGCATATGACAAGCAGAAACGCGGATGTCGATATCGTTATTATCGCAGCCTGCGGGGAGAGAGCCGGTGAGGTTGTGGAAACACTCAAGGAGTTCCCCGAACTGATCGACCCGAGAACAGGAAAGACTCTGATGGAACGGACGATCATCATCTGTAACACGAGCAGTATGCCGGTCGCAGCCCGTGAGGCATCAGTATATACAGCCGTGACAATAGGTGAATACTACCGGCAGATGGGTCTTGATGTCCTTCTTCTTGCGGACAGCACGAGTCGTTGGGCACAGGCGATGAGAGAGATGAGCGGACGTCTCGAAGAGATTCCCGGTGAGGAGGCCTTCCCTGCATATCTCGAATCGGTCATCGCATCTTTCTACGAACGTGCGGGTATCGTCTCACTGAAAGACGGTTCGAAAGGATCGGTAACGATCGGTGGAACTGTCTCACCTGCCGGCGGTAACTTCGAGGAACCTGTAACACAAGCGACTTTGAAGGTCGTCGGAGCATTCCACGGACTTTCGAGAGAGAGAAGTGATGCAAGAAAATATCCCGCTGTACACCCGCTCGAATCATGGACGAAATACTCCAGTCCGATAGATGAAAGGAAAGTCTCCTATGCAAGGGAGATCCTGTTCAGAGGAAATGAAGTATCTCAGATGATGAAGGTCGTCGGTGAAGAAGGAACATCTCTGGAAGACTATATCGTCTATCTGAAAAGCGAACTGATCGACAGCGTTTACCTCCAGCAGAATTCATTCGATCCTGTGGACTTTGCCGCACCGATCGACAGACAGAAGATCGTGTTCGAGCTGCTGTTCTCTGTTCTCGGCTCGAATCTGAATCTGGAAGACAAGAAAGCCGCCCGTTCGTTTATCAACGATATCAGACAGAAGTTCATCGACTGGAATAATACTCCGCGTGATGACGAAAGGTTCGAGATCTACAAGAAAGAGATACAGGAAACCGTCGCTACGAAGTTCGAATCCTACGAGAAACGGGCACAAAAGATAATTTCTTCGAAATAGGGTGGTGCATGATGCAAAAGATATATACAAAGATTGATTCAATTTCAGGTAACGTTATCACAGTTAAAGCCGAAAATGTCCGAAACGGCGATCTCGCGGTGGTATCATCGAGTCACGGTGAATCGCTGGCAAACGTGATCAAGCTCGATAAAGAGAATGTTTCTCTGCAGGTATTCGCAGGAGGTCGGGGTGTTTCGACGGGAGACAAGGTGAGATTTTTGGGATATCCCATGAAAGTCTCATATACCGATGATCTTATGGGAAGGATCTTCAGCGGCTCCGGTGCTCCCCGTGATAACGGTCCGGCACTCACCGAGAACATGATCGAAATCGGCGGTCCCGCGGTCAATCCGGCAAAAAGAATCATCCCCAGGAATATGATCAGAACCGGTATCCCGATGATCGATGTGTTCAACACGCTCGTCGAATCTCAGAAACTGCCGATCTTCTCGGTATCCGGTGAACCGTACAACGAAGTCCTCGCTAGGATCGCCATGCAGGCGGAAGTAGACCTGATCATCCTCGGCGGTATGGGTCTGAAATATGATGACTATCTGTTCTTCAAAGACACCCTGGAGAAATCGGGCGCGATGAGCAGGACGATATTCTTCGTTCACACCGCATCCGACCCTACTGTCGAATGTCTTCTCGTTCCCGATATCTCTCTTGCGGTCGCCGAAAGGTTCGCCCTCGACGGCAAGAAGGTTCTGGTCCTTTTGACCGATATGACAAACTTCGCCGACAGCATGAAAGAGATAGCGATCACGATGGAACAGGTTCCTTCCAACAGAGGATACCCGGGAGACCTTTACAGTTCTCTCGCTTCAAGATATGAAAAGGCCGTAGACTTCGAAGGGGCGGGATCTCTAACGATTCTTGCAGTCACGACGATGCCGGGAGATGATGTTACCCACCCGGTTCCCGACAATACAGGATATATCACAGAAGGGCAGTACTACCTGAAAAATTCCCGTATCGAGCCGTTCGGTTCTCTGTCAAGACTGAAACAGCAGGTCAACAAAGACACGAGAGATGACCATCGGGCACTCATGGACGGTATGATCAAGCTCTATTCCGCATATAAGGAATCACTCGAGAAAAAATCTATGGGATTCCAGATGTCCGAGTGGGATGATAAACTCCTCAAATTCGGTGACCTGTTCGAAACGAAACTGATGGATCTTTCAGTGAATATTCCTTTGGAAGAGGCCTTGGACCTGGGCTGGTCTATTCTGGCACAGTGTTTCGAACCGAAAGAGACCGGACTTCGAACCGAGCTGGTACTCAAATATTGGCCTAAGAACTAATCGAGAGGTGTGAACAATGGCTAGTGTCAAGCTCACGAAAAATGAGCAGAAGAAACAGAAGGACCAACTCAAGCAGTTTCAGCGGTATCTGCCTACACTGCAGCTGAAAAAACAGCAGCTGCAGATGGTTATCAGACGAATAGAAGCTGAGGCGGCTGAACTTGCTCAGCAGCAGAAAGCCGTAGTGGAATCTCTTCAGAGCTGGGTAGCTGTCTTCAACGAGAACAGAGAGTTCGAAAGACCGGTGAAGCTCGAACATCTGGTCATAGTCGACAGAGTGATCAAATATAAGGGGAACATTGCCGGAGTACCCATCCCGGTCTTCAAGGAACTTACCTTCAAAGATATTCCCTACGATTACAATGTCTATCCGCTGTGGGTCGACCGGGGGATCAGCAGTCTCAAGGAGATTGCCCGATTCGATGCGATGATCACTACACTGGAGAAGCAGATCGAACTGCTTGGAAGGGAGCTGAGAGTGACCAGTCAGAGAGTCAACCTCTTTGAGAAAGTGAAAATACCTCAGACCAAAGAGAATATCAGGAAGATACAGATTTATCTGGGAGATCAGCAGACATCTGCTGTAGTCAGAGGAAAGATCTCCAAGCGTAAATTAGTAAAGCAGGCAAATCAGGAGATAGCATGATAGTACCGATGAAACGAATATCCATTGTGATGCGTACTCATGAAAAGACTTCTGCATTAAAGAAGCTTAGAAAGATGGGGGTCGTACATCTCGATGAGAGAAAACTCCAGAACGAGAAGATAGAAGATCTCGCATCCGCTCAGACAAGTTACCGCAAGATCAACGATCTCCTCCTTTCTTATGCAAAAGAGCAAAAGAAAAAGATCGGCAATACTGGTGAAGTCCTTGATGAAAAGCAGTTTCTTACTACTCATGAGCGCCTCGTGTGGCTTAGTGAACAGAGGAACAGCCATTTGCAGCACATGGATGAACTGAAAAGAGATATTGAATTTCTCACACCTTTCGGAGAGGTCTCTCCTGAAGATCTCGAGCTGCTGAAACGACATTCTCTCGAACTGTCGGTATATAAAGTTGCGACAAAAAGTCTGAAGGATATCGAACAGAACTATTTCAGACTGTTCAATGAAAAGAAGGATACCTATATCGCACTGATAGGTGATACCCTTGATGAAAGTGTCGTGAATACCCGTATCTCCTTTCCCGATCGTTCACTTGAGCAATGCAGAAAGCTGCTGGCCGAAGATGAGGACAGGATAAGAACGATCGATGAGGAAATCGCAGGGGATATCGCGATGGTCCATTCCTATAGATACTATATAGGAAAGAACGAACAGGATCAGATCTTCGAGAATGTCCAAAGTTCAATGGATGAATCGGATTCGATCGTCTCGTGGCTCAGCGGATATATTCCCGAGACTGCTCTCGATAGTTTCAGAACCTTCGCAAAGGAAAATAATCTCGCTTATGCACTTGATGATCCGAAAGAGGATGAGAATCCTCCGACTTATGTAAAAAACAACAAAGTGGTATCGATCATCTCTCCGGTCTTCGATATCCTCGGTACAGTTCCCGGATATCGTGAATATGATATTTCGATGTGGTTTCTCATGTTCTTCGCGATATTCTTCGCCATGATCGTCGGAGACGGTGCTTACGGAGCCATCTTCTTTTTAGGAGCGATTGCACTGCATCTGAAAAGCAGAAAGGCCACGAATGCGGTAGTATTGTTGTATGTGCTCAGTACGACGAGCATCATTTGGGGTGCTATCACGGGAACGTGGTTCGGGTCACAGGAAATTCTGACTTCCGTTCCGTTTCTGAAGAGTCTTGTCATCCCGAACATATCGTCATTCCCTGAACTGTTCTCGATGGAGGCTACTACAGCTCAGAATACAGTGATGAAGTTCTGTTTCATCATAGGAACGGTCCAGCTTTCGCTGGCGTGTGTGATGAACATTCACAGAAAGATCGGGCAGAAAGATCTTTCTGCAGTTGCGGACGCAGGCTGGCTGATCATGGTAGATTCGCTCTATTTCGTCGTTCTGATGCTAGTCATCAACGAGACGATACAGGTACAGACGGTAGCGGCTCTGGTCGGAGTCGGATTTGTACTGGTCGTTCTGTTCGGAGCTCAGGGACCGGGAATATCCTTCCTCAAGGGCCTTGCAGGCGGTGCGGCGAATCTCTTCACTACATTTCTTGATTCGATCAGCACCTTCAGTAATATCATAAGTTACATCAGACTGTTTGCCGTAGGAATGGCGTCACTCGCCATCGCGCAGTCGTTCAACAACATCGCATCATCGATGATGAGCGGATTCGCGATTCCTGTCGGTATTCTGATACTGCTGATAGGACATGGACTCAACCTTGTGATGGCGCTGCTTTCAGTCGTCGTTCACGGGGTCCGCCTCAATTTACTCGAATTTTCCGGTCAGCTCGGAATGGAATGGACCGGATATCAATACAACCCGTTTCGTGAAACGGTAAAATAGATAATCACACACGTTGTGAGATACAACGATAAGGAGCATGGTATGAATATTGGAATGATTGGCATGGCTGCAGCATTAGGTCTTTCGGCATCCGGTTCGGCACTCGGAACAGGAACAGCCTCATTGGCAGCAGTCGGAGGATGGAAAAAACGGTATGCGAACGGAAAGCCTGCACCATTTCTTTTGGTTGCGTTCTCAGGCGCTCCGCTCACACAGACCATTTACGGATTTCTGTTGATGAACTTCATCAGCACTGCTGCCGCTGCAGGAAAAGATGAGCTTATGCTGCTTGCTGCAGGAATCTTCGGCGGACTGGCTATCGGATTGTCGGCATGGATGCAGGGTAAAGCTGCGGCTGCAGCATCAGACGCTCTGGCTGAAACGGATAAAGGAACGGCGAACTACTTCATCGTTATCGGTATCGTTGAAACGGTCGCTCTGTTCACTCTGGTTTTCCTCCTGCTGCTGTTACAGTAACCGGACATACTCATATTATCATATCTCCATTCATCCTCCTCGTGACAGGTGAATGGAGATTTTTTGTATCACTGAAAATATAACGCTCTTCTTTCCTATTTTTTTTATTTGGTGTACTCTTGTTAAGTATATGGAAGGAATACTGTGATGAATAGAAGAAAGACGAACGAAGTCTTTATAAAAGATATAACGATAGGAAGCGGCCATCCTGTAGCGATTCAGACGATGTACTCTCTGCCTCTTCATCCTCTCAGCGAAAGAGAATGGTATGAACAACTGCTTTTCACACTGCGATCATATGCCACTATGGGATGTGATATCATCCGCTTCTCTTATCCCTCTTCGGATCATTTCGAGACATTCAGGGCTATCTGCAACGATTCACCTCTCGCTGTAGTTGCAGATATCCATTTTGATCAGAAGCTGGCTATAGAGGCAATCAAAGCGGGAAGTGCAAAAATCAGGATCAATCCCGGAAACATTGGATCGAAGAACAAGGTCAGGGAAATAGTCTCGTGTGCGAAGGATCATGCCTGTGCGATCAGAATCGGACTTAACGGCGGTTCACTGCCTGTCAGAAGAAGAAACGAGGATCCTGTCGCCGTTATGGTTGAGACGGCTCTTGAATACACCGACTGGTTCGAAAGCTGGAATTTCGATCAGACTGTTTTAAGCGTGAAGCATACTGATGTGGATTATACCTACCGCTCCTATAAAGAACTGGCGAAACAGTGTTCATATCCGCTTCATCTCGGGGTTACCGAGGCCGGTTCTATCGTGAGTGCGGTTACCAGAAGCACCTGGGCTCTTGGAAGACTGCTGAGCGAAGGAATCGGTGATACGATGAGAATAAGTATCAGTGACGACAATATGTACGAGATTTCAGCAGCTAAAGAGATATTGAGGACTGTTGGAATAGAACACAAAGGTATACATCTCATTTCCTGCCCGAAATGCGGCAGATCGACCTTCGACAGTCAGAGTTTCGTGAAGAAGGTCGAACATAAGCTGTTGGCCTATAAAAGCGATCTCACCGTTGCGATCATGGGGTGTCAGGTCAACGGGCCCGGAGAAGCAGCACACGCGGACATAGCGATAACAGGTATAGGCAAAAGAGTATTCCTTTACATGAAAGGAAAACTGGTAAAAGAGGTCCTGTCAGATACGGCGGAAGAAGAACTTATGAAGGCGATCGGGGAGATGATTGATGCACAATAAATTGATAATTCGCGGTGCAAGACAGCATAATCTTAAAAATATCGACATAGATCTCGAAAAAGACAAGCTGATCGTGATCTCGGGTCTCAGCGGTTCGGGGAAATCTTCTCTTGCCTTCGATACTATCTTCGCCGAAGGACAGCGGCGATATGTAGAATCTCTCAGTGCCTATGCGAGACAGTTTCTCGGAAGACTTGAGAAGCCTGCAGTTGATTATATCGAAGGATTGAGTCCATCGATTGCCATCGAGCAGAAGACGACGAACAAGAATCCAAGATCGATCGTAGGAACTGTTTCGGAGATCTACGACTACTATCGTCTTCTGTGGGCGAGAATAGGAACGCCTTTTTGCCCAGACTGCGGATCTCCCATCAGTGAACAGTCGATAGACCAGATTCTCGAATCGATCTACACACTCGAAGAGAAAAGCCGGATCATGATTCTTTCGCCTGTGGTCATAGGAAGAAAAGGAGAGCATAAGAAGATCTTCGAAGATGCCCGCAAGGAGGGATATGTCAGGGTCCGCGTTGACGGAACCGTCTATTCTCTCGATTCGGTGCCTGATTTGAACAAGGGGGAGAAGCATTCCATAGAGATTGTCGTCGACCGGCTGATCCTCTCTGCTTCGATCCGTTCCCGTCTTGCCGATTCGATCGAAAGCGCAACCGAGATGAGTGACGGACTTGTATCGATTCTCATGATAAACGATGACAAGAGCGAGACTGTCCGTCCCTATTCGATGCGCAACAGCTGTGTCCATTGCGGAGTGAGCCTTCCCGACCTTGAACCTCGTCTTTTCAGTTTCAACAATCCTTTCGGAGCCTGTCCGGAATGCCACGGTCTCGGCTATACCAGTGATTTCGACAAAGACAAGATCATCCCTGATTATAACAAATCATACAACCAGAGAGCGATATTGACACATAACCCGGATGCGACCTGGTACAGAAACTCCTTCAAAGCTCTGGCATCACACTACGGATTCACGCTCGATACACCCTTCAGCGAACTGCCGCAGCATATCATCGATATCATTCTGTATGGCGGAAGTGATCCGATCGATATCGTCTACCACTCTGCAAAAAGCAATTCGACCTATACAGCATCCAGACCCTACGAGGGAATCATCAACGAGCTGAGAAGACGGTACCGGGAAACAGGATCATCCCAGATGAGACAGTGGATGGAGACTTTCATGACAGGGCAGGTCTGCAGTACCTGCCATGGAAAGAAACTGAGAAAAGAGGCCCTTTCCGTAAAGGTCGGCTCACAGAGTATCATCGATATAACATCTCTCTCGGTGAAGGAATCACTGCGGTTTTTCAGAGATCTTGAACTGACCGAGACACAGAAAGAAATATCTCATCAGGTCATGAAGGAAATCATCTCTCGCCTCACGTTCCTGGTCAATGTCGGCCTTGATTATCTGACACTGGATCGTTCCACCGGAACCCTCAGCGGAGGAGAATCTCAGAGGATCCGTCTGGCGACCCAGATCGGAAGTGCCTTGAGCGGAGTCATCTATGTTCTTGACGAACCTTCCATAGGGCTTCATCAGAAAGATAACGATCGGCTCATCTCGGCTCTCAAGGCTCTCCGAGATATCGGAAATACTCTGATCGTGGTGGAGCATGATGAGGCGACTATGAGAGCGGCAGACTATATTGTCGATCTGGGACCGGGAGCAGGTGTGCACGGAGGGTATATCACGAGCATGGGGACGGCAGAGCAGCTGATGAGAAATCCGGACAGTCTCACAGGACAGTATCTGGCGAAGACTCTGAGGATGCCCCATAGCGGAAAACGGAGAAAAGGGAACGGTCACTCTCTTGTTCTCAAGGGAGCGAAGAAAAACAATCTTCGGGGAATCGATGTCTCCTTTCCGCTTGGAGTCATGAATGTTATCACGGGAGTTTCAGGTTCCGGTAAATCGACACTACTGCATGAAATACTTCTTCCTGCTCTGAAGCGTAAACTCAACAAGCAGCACCAGATCTATGATGGATACACGTCTCTCACCGGGGCAGAACATATCGATAAGGTTATCAGTATCGATCAGACTCCTATCGGTAGAACTCCCCGGTCAAATCCGGCCACCTATGTCGGGGCTTTCACCCCGATTCGTGATCTTTTCGCATCACTTCCCGAATCAAAGGCGAAAGGATACAAGGCAGGCCGTTTCTCATTCAATGTGGCCGGAGGCCGCTGTGAGCACTGTAAAGGAGACGGAAATCTGAAAATCGAGATGAATTTTCTCCCTGACGTCTATGTGACATGCGATGTATGCAAGGGAAAAAGGTTCAATAAAGAAACTCTTCAGGTCTATTACAAAGGTAAGAATATATATGACGTTCTTGATATGACGGTGAGTGAGGCTTCACAGTTCTTCAGTGCGATTCCATCTATCTATAGAAAGATACAGACTCTTGAATCTGTCGGACTGGGATATATCAAACTGGGACAATCCGCACTTACTCTCAGCGGAGGCGAGGCTCAGCGGGTCAAGCTGTCGCTTGAACTTTCCAAGAGATCCACAGGGAAGACCCTGTATATTCTGGATGAACCGACCACAGGACTCCATTTTGCGGATGTAAAAAATCTGATGGAGGTTCTCAACAGAATCGTTGATAACGGAAATACCGTAATGCTGATTGAACACAATATGGATATCATCATGAGTGCAGACCATATTGTGGATCTGGGACCCGACGGGGGAGATAGAGGAGGAGAGCTGGTGATAACAGGTACTCCGGAGGAAGTTGCGCGGTGCGGCAGATCACATACTGGATACTATATAGCTCAAGCCAGAGATGAAAACCATTAGGATCCGGCCGCCGTCACTACGTATAGTTTTACTCATTATCCTTTCGGGGATGAGTCTGTTCGCCTCTGCAGAGGACGACAGGATGGCCAGGATCATCTATTCGCTTGAGTCCGGCACTGTCCAGCAGCTTCAACAGAAAAGCGAGTTTCTTGATCTCCCGCGCTACGATACAAGAGAGCAGCTGCTTGATTCTCTCTATTCATATTACGGATTCGAGCAGACTGAAAGAGATATAATTGAAGATGATGGAGATTTTTCGTTTCTCATCGAACATGCCGGTTATTTTTATGTTTCACCGCAGACTGGGAGGATCGTTCTGAGATATGATGTTGTCCTCATTTTCGATTCGCAGACACTCTCTGCGGATCTTGTGATGATCAATGAAGAGAACGGAACCTTGTATGCGATCGGAAATGTCGAGTTTATCAGAGATGAAAATGAAGACCAGAAGAATCTTTCGTCAGAGGTGATGCATCTTTCGTTCGATGATGATACTGTCATTCTCGAAAACGGCATCACTTCATTCACCACAACGAACAGTGACGATGAACAGATCGAGTATTTCACAAGCGGAGAACATCTGACACTGAGCACACAGCCGTTCATCTTTTCCATAGATGAAAGTGTTCTCACAAGCAGTGAACAGGATCGTTATTATCATATCGATGCATCATCGTTGCTCCTATTGGAAGGTAATGATCTGTTCCTCACAGATGCGGTACTCTATATGGGAAGAGTTCCCATTGCCTATCTTCCCTTCTTTTACTATCCCGGCAGAACCCTCGTCTTCAATCCTTCTGTCGGATACGACAGCGAGAGAGGTTCGTTTTTCAACACCACCTATGAACTGTACGGCAGCAATCCTCTCATCCATTCTCAGCAGGAGAGCGGTTTTTCTTCGCTTTTCTCGGCACAGACTTCGCTTATCAAGAGCGATGATTCATGGGTGTACGATACATCGGAGAAAGAAATTCCATCAGAGCTCGAGACCTGGGCTCAAAAGAGCAGCTCATATGCATCAGTATATTTCGACGGATATACAGAACTGGGGCTGTTCGCAGCAATAGACACCGAAAACCATATCTACGATGATTCTCTCTCATTTTCTCTACTGGGGGGCCTTTCATATCTGCCTACCTCTGATGATTCTGGCGCTCCTACCGTGAGATACATGATGGATGCCGATTTGAATATTGCTCTGCCGGGAGGAGATTTCTCCTTCGCCTTCCCTCTGTACAGTGATCCGGATGTCGAAGAGGATTTTCTTGAAAGAAAGGTTTCCGTCGATCTGAATCTGACCGACTCGACTTCAAGTTCTTCCTATTCTTCGATCGATTCCTATACCTGGGAGATGGAAGGTTCTTATTCTTTCTCCATCGCGGATTCCATACCATTCATCGATTCACTTGAACTGTCAAACATCAGCAGCGAAATAGAATTCGAAGAAGATGATGACTCGTTCATCATCGATTCGATTGTCCTTGCCGATCTGGAAGCATCGATCAGCGGAAATCTCCTTTCTGTCACGATTCCTGTATCGCAGAGAGAACAACAGGAATCATCAGGGTACGGTGATGATCAGATAGCTCTACTTGATGCATACGATCTTTCACCCGTTGAAGATGATCCGGAAAACAGCAGGATCCTCACAGAGATCGGAGCGTCTCTCGATTACAAGATGACGCAGCAGCTGTATGAGGATTTTGATTACGATGACGGCAATCAGAGCGATTGGTACAGACAGAATAAGAATATCAGTTCTCTTACCTTCTCTTCCTATTTCAAACCGGATCTTCTGATGATGACGAGCAGCCTGAAATCCACATTCTCGGACAGTGAGACATCTGACGAATCATCGAAGACATACAATCTCTGGTCATATACGACAGTCTCTTCTCCTTATCTTTCTCTATCGTATACCCTCAATCAGAAACTCTACTATTATTCTTTGTATAGTGAGGATGGTGAGGATGATCAGGAAGAAGAGGGGTTCTACAGCTTCACTGCCGATTATGTATCGGCTCATTATGTTTCGTATAACCCTTCTTTCGAGGGAAATTTGTTCACCGTAACTCCTTCGCTCACTTATTATCTTCCTCCTGTTACCTCGGCATTGAATCCGTCTCTCACATTCTCATGGAAAAAGTTCACTTCTTCCATTTCCATCTCTTTCGAAGAGAGCAATGATGAGGTTCTTGAATTCTCAGACGGATATGTCTCTCTGAAATATGACGGTCCGGCTTTTTCGAGTTCGAATACCTTTGATTTCGAACAGTCTGAATCCGATTTTCCTGATTTCGAGAATATGGAGTTTTCTTCGGACAATGACCTGTCTCTGTTTGAGGACTATCTTGAGCTTACCTTCGATATCACATACGATTTTGACGACATGATCATTGACGATCTGTCAACTTCCGTCTCGCTGCCGTTTCTTTCGGCATCTGTGAACGCAGGAAGTGATGAGGGGACCTTTTCCTTCGAATCTTTTGATGTGAAGGTTCTGACGTCTGTGAATGAGAAGAGGTGGTGGAAGAATAGAATATCTCTCTCATATGATCTTGCCGCCCGGTACCATCATTCCATCGTCGACTTTACAAGTTCGTATCTTCTGTTCGACCTTTCTTTATCATTCGATATCTATGAGTTTCTGTCGGTATCTTTCGATCTCACTTCGGCCAATCATGGACTGTACCGATATGCAAGCGTTGGTGAAGCTGTCGGCGATTTCTTCGACTCCTTTGATTTCTTCGGGGACGGAAGAAGCCAGACCAATTTCGTCATGGATTCCTATTCGTTATCCGTCACCCATTATATGACTGACTGGGATTTTACGATGAGCTTCGAAGGTGATCTTGAACTGGAAGACGGAACCTATGAATGGACGCCGTATGTGTCGATCTACGTGCAATGGAAAGCTATACCCGAATTCGAGGTTGAACGAGAAGTCGAACTGTGATTCAATAGGGTAGTTTCAAGGAGATGTATGAGTACGACAGTTGTATTTGAAGATCAGGCGATAATGAGAGCCGTTTGCGGTGCGAACGACAGAAACATCGGGTATATGGAATTGCTCCTTCACGGGAATATCTTCGTCCATGGCAATTCTCTTTCATTTGAACAGGATGAAGAATCGAATGACCAAAAGAAGCAGGTTTTCAAGCTTCTGATGAAAAAACTCAAAGAGGCGGCGGCTGTTCAGCCTGATATCTTCGAGCCTGAAATCTATATGGAGTATCAGCAGATCCTGCATCCTTCTCAAGGCGAAGCGGATCTCAAAGTCGATTCAATAGCCGTAGGTTCAAAGGTGATCTATCCGAAGAGTATTCATCAGAAGGAATTCATCAATCTGATGGAAACGAAACAGCTTGTGTTCGGAATAGGTCCTGCGGGGACAGGAAAGACCTTCCTTGCGATAGCCTATGCTCTCAAAGAGGTTCTCTCGGGAAGGAAACAGAAGATCATTATCACCAGACCCGTGGTCGAAGCGGGGGAGAATCTCGGTTTTCTTCCGGGAGATCTAACACAGAAGCTCGGTCCGTATCTTACTCCCGTATATGACGCCATGGAATATCTTATCCCCCCTCATGTGGTCAAAAGACTTCAGGAGAGCGAGTCGATAGAAAGTGCACCTCTGGCCTACATGAGAGGCAGATCGTTCAATAATGCGTGCGTACTTCTCGATGAGGGGCAGAACACTACCGTCGAACAGATGAAGATGTTCCTGACACGACTAAGTGAGACATCAACTGCAATAGTAACCGGAGACATCACCCAGATAGACCTTCCGCGGAGGAAGAATTCAGGGCTTGTACATGCCGCCCGTATCCTCCATAATGTGCCGGGTATAGGGTTTGTCGAGTTCTCATCCTCTGATGTCATCCGATCGAAACTCGTACAAAGGATAATTAACGCGTATGAAAGCGAACCATTCAGTAAAGAGTAAAAAGAAGAGGAAGGTTACCTTTTCTATTCTCTCTCTGATCATTCTCTCATGTATCTCAGCCTTTCTTGCCGTACTGCTGCCTTCATTCTATAACCGCAACTCCAAGATGCTTCTCAATGATATCAACGCACGTTTCACAGTAGGAGAGATTGCCGAAGAGGACGTGAAGGCAAATCGGAGCTTTTATTATATTGACGAATCGGAGACCAGACGTCGACAGATGGAATCATATTCGCTTCCTCTGCCGCAGTTTAATATGACTCTTCTCGATACAAGAAGTTCGTTCGATGAGCTTGAAAGGTACCTGGAACAGAGCGATTTCGGTGAGAAGTACAATACCGTGATCGAGGAATATTCGTATGAGATCATGCAGTCTCTGCTCTCCCAGGGGGTGTTCGACTCCGGGGAACTTCAGAAGATGAAAGACGGAGGGTACGAGTCAATCAAGTACATAACCTCTTCACGGTTTGCTGATGAGATGACTTACGAAATCTGGGATATCGATGATCTGACCACATCGCAGAATATTTCTGATGCCATCGCTTCGTATCTAGACACTCTGGATGAGTCTTTACCTGAAGCAGTCAAGAGGCAGATTATCTCTGTTCTGACTGATTCTCTGCATCCGAACGTTCACTACGATGAATATCTTACGACTGTCGAACGCGAACAGGCGAGGGAGTCGATCGACCCTGTGATCGTGAAGGTCGAGGAAGGTTCTTTCATCATAGAAAAAGATTCCGTCATTGAAGAGGATGATGTCAGAACGCTCAGGGCAATGAGAGCCGCGAGTACACGATACAGTGCCACCCAGATTGTCGGGAGGCTCGTCTTTTCCGCTCTCTTCACCGCAGGCTCTCTGTATGCGGTATTCAATCTGTTTCAATTCTCGAAGCGTAAATTCCAGATATCGATCATCTATCTTGCAGGCATGATCATATCCCAGATACTCGTCTTTCTGTCGATATCCCTGTTTTCAGGAAAGGGATTCGAGTGGATCGACCCGTTTCTGCCGGTGTATTCCCTCCCACTGTTACTGTCCCTGATAACGAACAAGAAGCGAATCGGGATGGTAAGTGCAGCTGCGCTGTGTTCATATCTTTCACTCTACCCGTTCACCACAACGATCACTCTGTTCTTCCTCCTTGTGAATTCATTCCTCGCAATATATTTCATGCGGTATGTTTCAAAGAGGATCAGTATGATCTACCAGTGGTTTTTCACTCTTCTTGCTTCATCATCGGTAGTCCTTCTTTCAGTCCTGATTCACGATTTTTCTCTGGATACTCTTTTGCCTTCCATCGCGATCATCTCCATGAATCTCACAGTGACCTATGTGATCACCGCATTTCTCCTTCCTATTCTCGAGGTTGCTCTCAACCTGCCGACGCAGTTCAGGTTGAGAGAGCTTACCAGCTCACATCATAAGCAGCTCGTCAGGCTTTCACAGGTAGCTCCGGGAACCTATAACCATTCTCTGGCTGTTGCAGATCTTGCCTATAATGCGGCCATAGCCATCGGTGCCGATCCTCTGCTATCGCAGGTGGGGGCCCTTTTCCATGATATAGGGAAACAGGAAAACCCCGATTATTTCATCGAAAATCAGAAAGGGGAGAACAAGCATGATGATCTTAAGGCATCCTTGTCGGTTGCCATCATAAAAAGTCATGTGAAAATCGGGATAGAGAAGGGAAGGGAAGCCAAGCTTCCCCAGGAGGTTCTCGACATCATCGGTCAGCACCACGGAAATGATATCATCGCCGTATTTCTGAAGGAAGCTCAGAACGCACCGGCTGTGGAGGGGAAGAACTCTAAAGTGGGAGAGCAGGATTATTCATATAACAATGAAATCCCTCAGACTCCCGAAGCTGCGATCGTGATGCTTGCCGACAGCGTGGAGGCTGCATCCAGATCGATCGTGAAACCTTCACCGCAGAAATACGAAAAATTGATTAATTCCATCATAATGGGTAAAATAGAACGTAAACAGCTTGTGTTGTCCAGACTTTCTCTGAATGATCTTGAGTTGATCACAAAGAGTTTCGTTCAGATAATCACAGGAAGAAACCATGTCAGGATGAAATATCCTGACGATAAAGAGGAATAGAATGTACACAATCGATGTGAGCTTCGAATCCGGTCAGTCAAGCGATGATATTCCGTTATCGGACGTTGAGAACATCCTTGAAAAGACTTTGAAGGCTCTTGACGTGAAAGAAGGTGAACTGTCTGTCACCTTTGTCTCTGCAGAAAGAATCAGAACATTGAACAGAGAGTACCGGTTCAAAGACGAATCTACCGATATTCTCTCCTTCGTCGCCAAAGAAGGTGAATTCGGAGGGATAGAGACACCGGTTCTCGGTGATCTTGTAATCTCCGTGGATGACCTGAAGGAGAATTGCGACTACTTCAGTGTCGAAATGTCTGAAGAATTGATACGTTTGCTGGTGCATGGTACACTTCATCTGTTGGGATGGGACCATACGACGAATGATCAGAGCGAACCGATGCTTGTCATGCAGGAGAAGGTCGTCACTGCCATACAGAAGGAGAGGGGATAGGTGAAACTTTCGCAGATGTTCAAATCTTTTTTTACCACCGGTAGCACTGAAGAAGATCAGAAAGAGACTCAGATCATTGAAGAGAAACGTTCGATGATAGAAGGGATCGACGAGCTGGAAGATACTATGGTCAAAGAGGTGATGGTTCCCCGCATCGACGTCGTCTTCGTCAACGACAAGGCAACAAAAGAAGAGCTTCTCGAGACTCTGCACGAGGAGGGTTTCTCCCGTTATCCTGTTTTTCTTGAAACGATAGATAATGTCGTCGGTATCCTCTATGTGAAGGATATTGTTCCTATGATCGCTACATCATCTCTCGATATACGAAAGATCATGAGAAAGCCGTATTTCGTTCCCGATACGAAGAAACTTGATGAACTCCTCAGGGAATTCAAGAAACGGAAGGTGCATATCGCGGTGGCGATCGATGAATACGGAGGCGTTTCCGGAATCGTGACGATGGAGGATATCCTCGAGGTCATCGTGGGTGAGATCCAGGATGAGTTCGACGACGATGAAGACGACCAGATCGTCGAGATGGGTGAAGGTATCTATCTGTGTGATGCGAGGGCCGATATCGATGATGTCAATGAAAGACTCAATCTCGACCTTCCTCAGGAGGATGCGGAGACTATCGGAGGATTCGTTTTCGAACAGTTCGGAAGAATTCCTGCGAATCAGGAAAAGATTACCTACGACTCTGTGGATTTCATTGTGCAGGATATAGAAGGACATAAGATCAACAGCGTCAAAATTGTTACGAAACGGACCTGATTCGTTGACTCACAGTTAAAAAAATTATTATACTTATATCGATATATGCTTACTAATATCGTATACACCTACTAATGGAGGGTTTTTAATGAAAATTGCAATTAACGGTTTTGGCCGAATTGGCAGAAATGTTTTCAAAATCGCATTTGAAGACAAAGACATCGAGATTGTGGCCATCAATGATCTCACAGATCCTAAGACTCTGGCTCACCTGCTCAAATATGATTCAACTTACGGAGTCTATTCGAAGAGCGTAGAAGCTAAAGACGATGCGATCGTTGTCGATGGAAAAGAGATCAAGATCCTCGCTGTGAGAAATCCTGCTGAACTGCCATGGAAAGATCTCGGCGTTGATATCGCTATTGAATCGACCGGTGTCTTTGCAGTCGCAGAAGGCCCGAGAGGCGGTTACAAAGATCACATCAAAGCCGGTGCCAAGAAAGTCATTCTTACTGTTCCTGCAAAAGATGAAATCGATCAGACCATCGTCTGCGGCGTAAATGATGATGAAATCGACCTGGGCAAGCTCGCATTCTCGAATGCTTCATGTACAACAAACTGTCTTGCCCCCATCGCAAAAGTCCTCAATGATTCTTTCGGAATCGAAAGAGGTCTCATGACAACTGTCCACGCATATACAAATGACCAGGTCATGCTTGATATGCCTCACAAAGATCTCAGAAGAGCACGCGCTGCGGCTCTTTCGATCATTCCTACAACTACAGGTGCAGCACGTGCAGTAGCAAAAGTCATCCCTTCTCTGGAAGGTAAGCTCAACGGTGGTGCAATGCGTGTTCCTACTCCTACAGGTTCGATCGTCGACCTGACAGTTCTTCTTAAAGAGGATTGTGAAGTTGAAGACATCAATGCTGCAATGAAAGCTGCTGCAGAAGGTCCGATGAAAGGTATTCTCGAGTTCACCGCAGATCCTATCGTCTCTTCCGACATTCGCGGTAATTCTCACTCATCTATCTACGATTCAGCACTCACAATGAAGATGGGACCAAAATTCTTCAAACTTATGTCTTGGTATGACAACGAAATGGGGTATTCAAACCGTGTTGTTGATCTTGCTAAGAAATTAATGGCTTAATCGAACTCTACAAATTATCGATGCGCACCTTTATAGTCAAGGTGCGCATTAGATGTGAAAAGGGACTAAGATGAAATTACAGACAGTTAAAAATATCGATCTGACAGGGAAAAGAGTGCTTATTCGTGTTGATTTCAACGTTCCTGTAAAAGACGGAAAAGTGGGGGATGACACCAGAATCAAAAGTGCACTTCCAACGATCAGATACATCCTGGAACAAGAAGGAACCAGCCTTGTAGTGATGAGCCATTTCGGCCGTCCGAAAGGTAAGAAAAATCCTGATTTCAGTATGGCTCCGATCGCCGACCGTTTTTCAGAACTGCTGGGTAAAGAAGTCAAACTGGCTTCCGATGTGATCTCTGATGAGGTGACAGCCCAGGTTGAGGCGCTCAAGAGCGGCGAAGTCCTTCTTCTGGAGAATGTCCGGTTCTACAAGGAAGAGGAATCCAACGATCCTGAATTTGCCAAAAAACTCGCAGCCTATGGTGAAGTGTATATCAATGACGCTTTCGGTACGGCACACAGAGCTCACGCCTCCACAGAGGGAGTAGCTCATTATCTTCCCTCGGCAGCAGGTTTTCTGATCGAAAAAGAGGTGAAATTCTTCGCACCCTTGCTTGATAATCCTGAAAAACCGTTCGTCGCGATCATCGGTGGATCAAAAGTATCATCGAAGATCAGTGTTCTGGAATCACTTTTAAGAACATGCGATACCATCGTCATCGCCGGCGGAATGGCCTATACCTTCCTGAAGGTTCAGGGACATGCGATCGGTAAATCTCTCCTTGAAGAGGATTATATCGAAGTCGCACGCTCTTTCCTCGACAAGGCTAAAGAGAAAAACGTCTCTGTCATCCTTCCTCTCGATCATGTGGGAGCAACCAAGTTCGACCAGAACGCAGAGGCTGTTCCTGTCGATTCTGTGGACATTCCCGAAGATCTTATCGGAATGGATGTCGGTCCCAAGACCCTTGCAGCAGTCGCTGATGCATTGAAAAGCGCGAGGAGCATCGTTTGGAACGGTCCGATGGGCGTGTTTGAATTCGATTCCTTTGCAGAAGGAACGAAGAAAGTCGCACAGATGGTTGCCGATTGCGAGGGAGTCACCGTAGTAGGCGGAGGCGACAGCGTCGCCGCGGTCAACAAGTTCGGATATGCCGACAGGATTGACCACGTATCGACAGGCGGAGGTGCTTCACTGGAATTTTTGGAAGGAAAAGAACTGCCCGGAATCAAGGCATTGGAGAAATAACATGAGAAAAGTGTGTATAGCAGGAAACTGGAAAATGAATATGACACCGTCGGAAGGCAAGGCATTCGCTGCCTCTTTGGCCGAATCTGTCGGTGATGTCACCGGGAACGTGAGTGTAGTCGTCGCACCTCCGTTTATCACCATCCCGTCTGTTGTGGAGCAGGTGAAAAACAGCAATATCAAAGTTGCAGCACAGAATATGAGCGATAAAGAGAGCGGCGCCTTCACGGGTGAAGTCTCTGCTGATATGCTTCTTGATGCAGGTGTATCGATCGTCATCCTCGGACACAGTGAAAGAAGAGCCCTCTACAAGGAAGATGATGCATTCATCAACAGAAAGGTGCTCCTTGCCCTTGAAAAGGGGCTTGATGTCATCCTGTGTGTCGGAGAGACGCTTGAGGAGCGCGAGAACGGGCAGCTTGAGACTGTTCTGAAACGTCAGGTCACAGAAGGGTTAAAAGATGTTAGCCCAAATGACATGTCCCGTGTTATAATTGCATATGAACCTGTATGGGCTATCGGTACCGGAAAGACAGCAACCGGAGATGATGCCAATAGTGCTCATGCATTTATTCGCGGTGTAGTTGCCGAAATGCTTAACGAAGGTGTTGCTAATTCGGTAATAATACAGTATGGTGGTTCAGTAAAACCATCGAATGTGAAGTCATTAATGGCAATGGAACATATCGATGGCGCACTCGTGGGTGGAGCTTCACTTTCAGTTGAGAATTTCGCTCCTATTGTGCGGTATAACGATTAATTGGAGTTCACGATGGGTGTAATTAGCATTATTCTATTGGTATTGTTCGTAATCGCAAGTCTTCTACTCGTTTTTCTTGTAGCTATCCAGACCGAAGGCGGTACCGGGCTCGGCGGAGTGTTCGGAGGAGGAAGTGATTCCACATTCGGCAGCCAGTCAAACAAGGTCCTCACAAAGATCACTGCGATCTTAGGCGGTTCATTTCTGGTGATCGCTCTGCTGCTTGCTGTGGTCAATAAAACACCTTCTACTGATTCTCTGACCGATTCCATTACCACGGAACAGGTCCAGACAACGACGGAATGGTGGAACGATTCTAATGCTGATTAACAATAAAACTATTCTTAAATAGGAAATATGACCGCATAGTATTATGCGGTCTTACCTGTTTAATGAGGAGTATGAAATGAAAGTATGTGTTCTCTATTACGACAAACAATCTTCAAATACCTGTAAGGATCTGGCTTCATCTTTTGCTTCTGGCATCATGAAACAGGGTGAGGATTGTGATATTGTCGATATGGGAAAGGAAACCGGAAAGATCATCTCCTATTACGATTATATTGCTGTTATCGTTCCCCCGGCTTCTTTATGGGGAGGGAAAGTTCCAGAAGCTACAGGAACCTTTTTGCGACAATGCGGTACGATAAGCGGCAAGAGAAGTGCCGCATTCATCTCCAAAGGTTCCATCCGTTCTACAAAGACACTTCAAGCTTTGTTCAAGCTCATGGAAGCTCAGGGGATGTATCTGACCTATTCGGATGTTCTTGCTAACAACCAGATCGCGACAGAGAGCGGCAAACGAATCAAACTTGGCTAATCTATGGAGTATAATATGAAGAAGAATATCATACGGACATTATTCTTACTGATGATCATGGTGTCTGTCACTATCTTTACAGTGTCTGCAGAAGAAGTTGCGGCGACTGTCGAGCTTACGAGAAAAGAGAGTGTCAGTGTATCGGAACTTGAACAGAGATATCAGCAGTATGTGAAAGAAGCGGCGGCGGCCGGATCGAACATCACTATTAAGCCCATTGATGTACTGAATGTGATGATCAACGATCTTCTTGTCATACAAGGCGCTCAGCGTGATGGATATGCAGTAACAGACGCTCAGGCTGACACTCTTGTGGCTCAACAGAAGGCCTATCTCGAACAGCAGGCCGGTCAGAGTATTACAGATCAGCAGTTCGAACTTGCGGTAAAGCAGAGTTACGGTCTGACTTTGGACGAATTCAAGAAGACCCTCCAGGATTCATCTTCTGTAGACAGGTACGTGAGAGGTACTCAGAATGCTGTTATCGAATCGTATAGAGAACCTACAGAGGAGGAGATCTCTGCATTCTACCGTGCCAACAGGGCTCAGTTCATGAACCCGGAACTGGTAAGGATCTCTCATATTTTCATGCCGTTCGAGAACGAGGATAAAGCTGATGTGAAAAAGCAGATGGACCAGCTTGCCCGTTATTTAAAATACAACACCTATACGTTCGAAGAACTTGTACCCAAATATTCCAAAGATGCCGATTCTGCTCTGAAAGGCGGAGACATCGGATGGCTTTCCTATGATGATGCCGATCTGAGAAAAGTTCTCGGCGATCAGTTCTTTGAAGAAGTTTTCTCTCTTCAGCTTGGAAAACCTTCCGGCGTGATCGAATCGCCGAGCGGGTATCATATCGTGAAAGTCACAACTCACACCGAACCGAAACTTCTGTCGATAGATGACAGGATCAATCCTGAGTCTACGACCACAGTAAAACAGTACATCGCCCAGACTCTGAGTGCACGCTACAAACAATCAGCGTATCTGAAAGCCATCGATACTCTGGTTGAAACTCTACGCAGTCAGGCAGAGATCAAAATCGAGTATACAGGAGATGATAACAGTTGAGCTCCCGACACATGGCACGAGAATTAGCCCTGACGACTCTCTATTCTCTGGATTTCCACAAAGTCATCTATGAGAATCCCGAATTCGAAGAGTTCCCGACTCTCACTGATGAGGAACGGGAAGCATTGAATCCGGAAACGGTAATATTTGCCAAATATTTGCTGGCAGGCACATTAGAACATCTAAAAGAGATCGATTCCATGATCACCAAATATTCAATCAATCGTCCTTTAGATAAGATAGATATTATTGATCGGAATATCCTCAGAATGAGCATCTTCTCTCTGCTGTATGATAAAGATATCCCTTCACATGTCGTTATAACCGAAGGTGTAAGACTATCACAGGAATACAGCAGGGAAGTCAACTATAAATTCATCAACGGTATTCTCGATTCAATGGAGAAACAGTTGAGATGATCATGTTGAAGACAAAAGATCAGATAAAGTACATCCACGATTCCTGCAGACTTCTTGCACAGCTGCATGATACTCTGGAAACGTTCGTGGAACCGGGAATGACCACGAAAGAGATTGACGGGTTCGCTTATGATTATATTGTAAGACATAAGGGGAAACCGGCATTTCTTAATTATATGGGCTTTCCTGCCAGCTGCTGCATCAGCGTGAATGAAGAAGTCATACACGGCATACCTTCAGACCGTGTGGTAAAGGATGGTGATATTGTCTCTCTCGATATCGGTATCAATCTCAACGGCTACATCAGTGATGCTGCGAGAACCTTGCTTGTAGGTTCAAAGGTCCCCTCTAAAGTACAGAAACTCGTAAAGGTCACGAAAGAATGCCTCAATGCGGGAATAGAAGGTGCCGGGAAAAAAGGGGCGCGGATCCATGATATCGGATCTCCGATATCTAAACATGCCGAGCGTAACGGATTTTCTGTAGTGAGAGATTACTGCGGTCACGGAGTAGGTCTTGAGGTGCATGAGGATCCACAGATACCCAATTATGTGAGCACTTTTTCACCTAATCCCCGACTTCGGGAGGGAATGGTCCTTGCTATCGAACCGATGATCAACATCGGGACAAAAAGAGTAGAGGTCCTCGAGAACGGCTGGACAGTAGTCACTGCCGACGGTGAACCATCCGCTCACTGGGAACATACCATCGCGATAACCGATGAAGGGATCCAAATCCTTACACTGGCAGAATAATTTTAAGAGGTTTTACACATGAAAAAAGAGTTCATTACCCCTGAGATGCAGCGTGATGCAGCTTTGAAGCTTGTTTATAAAATGCATAAAGAAGACGGGTTCATTCCCGATATCATATATATCTCTCTCAGAGGAGGAGTATATATGGGGAATGTATTCAGCGAATATTATAAGCTGATCAGGAAGCAGGCCGATCAGAGACCTGTCTTCTATGCTGCAGTGGTGGCCCGCTCATATGAGAATATGAAAATGGAAAGCGAGGTAAGGATCGATGGATGGACATATTCTCCTGAGCATCTGCGCACCGGAGATAAGATACTTATAGTCGATGACATCTTCGATACTGGAAAGACCGTCAATGCTCTGGTGAATGTGATGCTCTCAAAGGGAATTCCCCGAAATGACATCAAAGTTGCAGTGTATGATTACAAGGTCATTCATTACAAAGATGCCGAACCTCTTCCTATCCAGCCGGATTACTACTGCCGCAAGCATGAACTTTACAATCAGGAGGATGAAGCATGGATTCACTATATGAACCATGAATTCATCGGTCTGACAAGCGAAGAGATAGACCAGCAGTACGGAGACCCCACAGTCCGTGCCATCCTTCACGATGTGAGATGTGACTGATATTGAAATGAAACCATCGGGCAAAAAAAAAGATCCTTTAAAATAAGGATCTTTTTTTTGAATCCTGAGATCATCACCGGTTTTCAGCAGTAAAGCTCAAGATGGGAATGTATTATCAGTACAGTTCGTACACCCCGTTTTCAATCGTTCCGATATAGGCTGTTGATGTAGAATCGTCATACAGATACGAGATGATAGTGATGGAACTGACGCTTACGGTGTAATCATCCGTGACATCCTCGACTTCTCCGGTAGAACTGTCGATCGAATAGATATAATCGTTGTCACCCTGAATATAGAACAGAGCAGATGAATAGTCGGTGATGACGGGCAGAGCTGAATCTTCAACAGTCGTTGTTTCGAGTGATACCGTATCGTCAGATTCGACAAATGTGAAGTCGGTATCAGAATCGATGTCGAAATCGTTATCATAATATACTGTCTCGTCTGATGTGATCACTGCGATATTGTCATTGGTCTCATCGACATAGAATGCGCGGATGCTGTATTCGTCACTGTCGAGGGTCAATGTCGATTTATTTAAACCGTTGCAGAGAAAGTAGTCATACTCTTTCTCATCATCGTCATCCATCGTGTATGCGTTGAGCAGGAAGATATCATCGCTTTGGGCCATGAGTTTCACAGCTTCATATCCGCTGGGGATCGTAGTAAGAAGAGTTGCAGGATTGGAAATTCTGCGAACGTAGTAATTGTCACTGCTGTCTTTGGTGAGCATAAGATCGAACGGAGCTGCGAATGTGATCACGTCGTAGTCTGAGTTGTGTACGGATATATTGTCCGTGTCATTCATGGGGAATGTATAGATCTTGTTGTTCTCGCCTTCATCGCTTCTGGTGGAAAAATAGATGTTGGTACCATCACTAGATACGAGACTCGGCAGTATGTTGGATGAAATATGATCTGAAGTATCTATCTCGGTCCACTCCTCGCTGACGGTGTCGTAGGACTGCATGCCGACATCAGTCGTATAGGCAAAGAGGGTCGTTGAGTCAATACCTGCAAGGTAGACCTGTCCGACTTCAACGGTCTCCTCTGAAATGGATACCTGATAGAAGATTCCGTCGTAATCAAGATTGCACCCGACGGTGAGAAGTATGATTCCGAATAGGAAGAGGGTGATATAAGATTCTCTTTTTATGTGTTTCATCTACTGCTCCTAGTTAGTCCGGTAAGATATTGCGAGTGTTATGGGCATGAATCCTGTATAAGTGGTCTGATCTGCTTTGTCGTCAAAGTAAATCTCAGGGATGACCTGCAAGCCTCCGCTGAGTGTGAATCCCCATGATTCGGTAAAGAAGTAGGAGAGTCCAACCTCGGCTGAGGTGAAAAGAGATAGGTAGGAGGATTCATCATACGAATTGTAGGCAAATCCCATTGAGATACTCAGGGGAAGTTCAAAAGTCCCCTGGAACGGTATATACGTGAGTTTTGCCAGCAGCGGCACGCTTGTGAACAATTCGCTCTGATCATAATCGAAAAGATATCCGAGTTCTCCTCCGATGGCCAGATGACTTGATAAGAATCCCTGATAGGATAAGGAGCCGTATCCGCCGACTTTGAAATGGGTATCGGAGAAAGTGAGCCAGGTAGGGGAGAGGGAAGGCCGATACATAAAAGTCGGCACCTCGGGACCAAAACGGAAAGTAAAGATCTGAGAACCCATGCTGTAGTTCGGAATCGAAATATCCGAGGTATCTTCAGCTCCAATGCAGGTAAGTGCCATCATCGTTATCAATAGGATGCTAAGAACTCTTTTCATAATAATGCCGATCTCCTCATAAGAACAAAATCTGGAACCTCTATATCATATCCATTTTAGTGCGGTTTGAAAACCTGTGTACTCTCATCTTTGCCATAATGTGTACACATAAATTCTATTTTTTGATATAACAATAGTATAAACAATTTAACACTCATGGAGTTGATATGAAAGAACTTACGGGTAAAGAGGTGGCCGCATCTATTTACGAGAATATAGAGATCGAAAGTAAACGACTGTATGAACAGTTTCAACACAGACCGACATTGGCGGTCATACTCGTGGGATCCGATCCTGCGTCAATGGCATACGTCTCTTCGAAGAAGAAAAAGGCTCTGGAGCTAGGTTTCGGCCATAAGGATATCTCCCTTCCAGCAGATATCGATGAGAATACTCTTCTCAGTCATATAGATGATCTGAACAGGGACAGTGAGGTCGACGGGATTCTCGTACAGCTTCCTCTTCCCGCACATCTGGATGAATCGAAGGTGATAAACTCGATAGCAGCCGGCAAAGATGTAGACGGACTTCATCCTACCAACATGGGGCACCTTGTGAGAGAAGAGGAAACCTTTATTTCGTGCACCCCGCACGGGATCCTCAAAATGCTTGATTATTATGAAATAGAGACTAAGGGAAAGCATGTGGTCGTTATAGGCCGCTCAGCAATAGTGGGCAAGCCGATCGCTGCACTTCTTATGCAAAAGGGACGCGATGCGACCGTGACAGTGTGTCACAGCAGAACAGCCGACCTTCCGTCGTTTACCCGCTCTGCCGATATTCTCATCGTCGCCATAGGAAGAGCGAACTTTGTCACCTCCGATATGGTCAAAGATGGCGCCGTCGTTATAGATGTAGGGATCAACCGGGTAGATGATGCTTCAAGGAAACGGGGATATCGTCTTACAGGTGATGTCGATTTCGACTCTGTAGCTTCGAAATGCACTGCTATAACTCCCGTTCCCCGCGGAGTGGGACCTATGACTATCGCCATGTTGATGTATAATACGCTATCAGCAGCAAAATTGCATATGGAAGGAAGAAAGTAGATGAAAGATCAGCCTAAGAGCCACTCTTTGTACTGGATAGAGACCTACGGCTGTCAGATGAACATCGCAGAATCAAATGCACTCGAGATTTCACTGCAGAAAGCGGATATCAGGAAGGCTGAAAAGGTCGAGGATGCCGATTGCGTCATCATCAATACCTGCAGCGTCAGAAAGACTGCCGAAAACAGGATCTGGGGAAGAATAGGATTTTTTAAACATCTCAAAGAAAGCAGAGACCTTACGCTGATCATCACAGGATGCATGGCTGAAAGGCTTCATGACCAGATCATCGACCAGGCTCCAGCGGTAGATCATGTTGTCGGAACAAATGATAAATACCGTATTGCTGCGATCCTATCGGGAGCGAAGGACGAGAGAAAAGAGGAATATACGTTTACCCGCAATTACCATAAAGAGGGGGAGATCAGTTCATTCATTCCGATTATGAACGGCTGCAACAACTTCTGTTCCTACTGTATCGTTCCCTATGTGAGAGGAAGAGAGGTCTCCCGTTCTGTGGATTCGATTCTGGATGAAGTGAAACGTCTCGAGGATCTCGGAGTTAAGGAGATCACACTGCTCGGACAGAATGTGAATTCTTACAGCTTTACGGACAATGGGATCAGATACGGCTTTCCCGATCTTCTAGAAAAGATCACGCGAACTCTTGATTCGGTCAAATGGGTCCGTTTCGAATCACCTCATCCGAAAGATTTCTCGAAGGAGCTGATTTCTCTGCTCGGGCAGGAGAAAAAACTTCCTCATCATCTTCATGTGCCGATGCAGAGCGGGTCGACAAGGATCCTTGATGCGATGAGAAGAAAATATACGAGAGAGTCGTTTCTGTCTCTTATAGAGGATATAAAAAAGGCGGTACCCGATATGACGTTCACAACCGATGTGATGGTGGGATTCCCCGGTGAAACCGAGGATGATTTCCTGCAGACACTTTCGGCAATGAACGAAATCGGGTTCATCGAAGCTTTTATGTATTATTTCAACCCGAGAGAAGGTACGAAAGCTGTAGACATGGAGCCTCAGGTGCCGGTAGATATACGTCTTGAAAGACTGAACAGACTGATAAAGAATCAGAGAGTTCTCACCCGCTCATACAAGGAACAGCATTGTCACGATATTGTCGAGGTCCTGGTCGAATCTCTTTCGAAGAAGAACGAGAACCAGTATCTGGGAAGATCTCAGCACAGCGAGATGGTCGTATTCGAGCCGAAAGGTCAACTCATCGCCGGAGATGAAGTGCAGGTACAGCTAAAGAAGATATCAGGGAATACCTATACAGGCATACAGCTGTAAAAAGATTTCAGGATGAGGAGGATTCTTCCTCATCCTGTTCCTTATCAATCTTATAGTGATCTTTGACTGCTTTGGTCAAAAGATATTCGATCTGAGAATTGATAGAACGGAAATCCTGCTCGGCCCATGAAGCTACCTGTTTCCACAATGTCGGCGAGAGCCTTAATACTATCTGTTTCTTATCGTTATCCTTTGAAGCCATCTCCAATCCTTTTATTTAATAGATCGATCCTGAATTGACGATAGGCTGAGCATCCTTGTTTCCGCACAGGATGACGAGCAGATTACTTACCATCTGGGCCTTTCGTTCTTCATCCAGGGAAACGATATCCTTTTCAGACAATTCATCGAGTGCCATCTCGACCATAGATACAGCACCTTCAACTATCATCGATCGAGCTGCAATTATGGCAGAAGCCTGCTGTCTTTGCAACATGGCGGCGGCAATTTCAGGTGCATACGAAAGATGGGTGATCCTCGCTTCAAGAATCTCTATACCTGCGATTCCAGCTTTCTCCTGTATAGCATCCTTCAACTTTTCTGCCACCTCCAATGACGAGCCCCTCAGTGATTTCTCACCTTCTGCGTCATTTTCATCATAGGGATAGAGACGGACGATATTTCTCAAAGCGGCATCGGTCTGAATCGATAGATACTCGATGTAATTGTCGACATTGAAGACCGCCTTTGCAGTGTTGACCACCTTCCAGATCACAACAATACCGATGATGATAGGATTGCCCTGAGCATCATTTATCTTCTGCTTGTCATTATTGAGAGTCATCGCTTTGAGAGAAATCTTTTTGTTGAGCTGGACAGATTTGCTGTTCACCTTGATCTTCATCGAATTGAGGACGGAAGATGAGGCATCCTGATCTGCAGAGCAGGGGTTGACCGATGCGACAAAAGGATTGACGAAATAAAAACCGCTTTCTTGCAATGTACCGTAATATCTGCCGAAAAGAGTGAGAACCATGGCTTCATTCGGTTTTATCACTTTCAATCCGATGAAACATACCGGAAGGAGACCGAATGCTGTAAGTGCAGAGATGATAAGGATGATGATCACAACAGTATCTTCGCCGTAGATACTCAATTGAGAGACACAATAGATGAACAGGACAGTGAAGGCAATCTCTGCGATGATCAGCACCCACAGCATAAGCATCCCTGGAAGATGGGGAGCTTTTTTTTCTTCCGTGACATGGTTATTTGTTTTCATATGAGAATCTCCTTTGCATAAAAAATGATATCTAAATGCTATCATAAAGATATTATTTTATTCCGAATCAAAAGTCAACATAAAAAAAAATGTGCAAAATTACATATTTCCGGCAAAATTGATGTTGCTAACCTAGCAATTTAATCAAAAATAGGGCATCTTTTCTAATCGAATAGTAACTCAGGACAAAAAAAGGTTTCATATCAACATTCACAACGTTAGTGGGTGAATATACATATGCATAAATTTGACTATCATTGGAGGATAGCAGTGGCAAAAGAGAAAATTGGTACGAAAACAGTAATCTTAGGATTGCAACATACCTTTGTGATGTTCGGTGCAACGGTGCTTGTTCCTATTTTGACGGGACTGGATATTTCTGTTGCCTTGTTTGCGGCGGGAATCGGGACTTTGATATTTCATGTTGTCACGAAATTCAAAGTGCCTGTCTTTCTTGGATCTTCGTTCGCATTCATACCGGGAATCATCTCAGTTACCGCGAGTGAAGGAGACATCGCATTCGCACTCGGAGGAATCCTCGTGGCAGGATTTCTCTATTTGATTGTAGCATCGATATTCCGTTTCGTGAGTTATGACAGACTCCACGATATTCTTCCACCTCACGTGACCGGTCCGATGATCATCATGATCGGCCTTATCCTTGCTCCTGTAGCAGTTGCGAACGCTAACGGTACCAATAGCCCGGACATAGCATCCTCCACTGCATGGCTGGTGGCCTTTGTCACCTTTGCCCTTGGTATCTTCGTAAAAGTATATTTCGAAAAGTTCGGATGGAAGTTCGCCTCTAATCTGCCGGTACTCTTCGCCCTTATAGGCGGGTATCTGTTCTCTATAGTGATAGGAATCACCGACTTCACTCCGATACGGGAGGCGGCATGGATCGGTCTTCCCCATTTTCAGACTCCCAAATTCTCTTTCTCAGCGATTACCGTGATGGTCCCTATCGCGATCGTTACGATGGTGGAACATTTCGGTGATGTCCTTGCTATCGGAAATGTGGTCGGAAAAGATTTTATCAAAGATCCGGGTATCCACAGGACACTCATCGGAGACGGAATCGCGACAAGCATCTCGGCTCTCATCGGAGGACCGGCGAACACGACCTATTCGGAGAATACAGGAGCTGTAGCACTCACAGGCGCATCGAATCCAATCATCATGCGAATTGCAGCACTCTTCGCAATTTTCCTCTCTCTCATTCCGAAATTCACGGCGATCATATCCACGATACCCGCACCGGTCATCGGTGGAATCAGCATCCTTCTGTTCGGTATGATAAGTTCAATTGGAATCAAGAATATGGTGGATGCCAGAGTGGATCTGTCTAATCCGAAACTGCTTATCATCAGCGCATCGATGCTTGTTCTCGGACTAGGCGGAGCTGCCTTTGAAATCGGTCCGGTTAAATTGTCGGGGCTTGGTCTTGCTGCGATATTCGGAGTCGTCCTCAATCTGATTCTGAGACCGTCTAAAACAACAAAATAGGAATGAAAGAAGGTGTTCGCTATTCAGCGATCACCTTCACGAAAACACGTCTGGTTCTCGGTCCGTCGAATTCTACAAGGTAGACCGCCTGCCATATTCCGAGAAGCAGATCGCATTTTTCAACGAATACTGTAGCTGACGAGCCGATTGCACTCACTTTTGCATGGGCGCTCGAATTACCTTCGTTATGACGGTATGAGGAATCTTCGGGAAAAGCCTGAGTGTAGGCGATCTTCAGATCGTGCTGCACATCGGGATCGGCATTTTCATTGATGGTGATTCCACAAGAAGTGTGCGGAGAATAGATTACGCAGATTCCGCTTTCTATTTTGCTTGATGCAACGATATCCCTCACCTTGCCGGTGAGATCATAAAACCCGTCTTTCTGTGTTTGAATGGTAAGAGTATGATACATACTCCTACCATATACAAACTAGAAAAATGTGGCAAGAACCAATCTATTTCGAATACAGCTCTGTTATTCTTGATTCCACGACATCGAAATCGATATCTGAACGGCTGGATGTGCCGATCACACTGGACTCAAGAGTGTCACTGTCCTGTGAGAGCCATGGAGGAAGACTTCGGCTATAGGAACTCCTCAAAGCTCTGAGATGACCGGTCATCGTCGTATCCGGTGAAATGGTATCGCCGACCGATACCTGGTAGGAAGGAATGTTCACTCGTGAACCGTTCACTCTGATATGACCGTGAGATATCATCTGTCTTGCCATCTTCCGTGTCTTTGCAAGTCCCGATCTGAACACGACATTGTCGAGCCGACTTTCAAGAAGGCGAAGAAGATTCTCTCCGGTGATTCCCGGCATCTTTTCGGCCTTCTTGTAGGTGAGAAGGAACTGTTTTTCCAATACACCGTAGACGAATTTCACCTTCTGCTTCTCCTTGAGCTGGATGCCGTATTCGCTTTCCTTCCGTCTTCTTCTTTTAAACTGTTTCTCCCGGCCTTTCTTTTTGGGTTCGTACCCGAGAACGACAGGATTGATTCCCACAAAATTACTCCTCTTTCTGATTGGAGTTCGATCTATTGCCATAGGATTGTCACCTCTTAACATTAACATTAAAGTAAGCATATGCTAACTTCTGAGCCTCAGGTATATCAGAAAACATTATTAATTGCAATATAGAGAAATGTAAAAAGATATTGGTATAAATACAAAAATTTCCAAGAATTTCGATTTATCTATACCCCATCCTTGCCATCTATTGTATGATTAAAGCATTCCAATCGAGAATCATGGAGGATGATCATGAACAGAAAGCTTACCGCACGTATCATTTCAACAGTCATATTTATAGCAGTTCTCACTCCCGTCTTTTCTGCAGCAACAGAAGGAAACAGTACGTTGAGCGGGACAACGGGTTATATTGTGGTCCCGTCAGCCAGGGTAGTCGATTCTTCAAGAAATGCGGTGGTCACCACAGGATACTCTGCAATGTTCTCAACCGGCGGACAGTTCTCCCATATTCCATATTTTCAGATTGGATTCGCAGAAGATTTTGAAACGGCACTGGCTGTCGATATCAGCAATACCGTCGATATGATACTGCAGGCAAAATGGCAGTTTGTCGAGAAAAACACCACATCCTTCGCTTTTGTTATCAATGGTCAGGGGCTGGACATCGGTAATTCTATCTCTTTTGCAGGTCAGGCTGGTTTCTCCGCGACCTATTCGAGTTCAATAGTAGATTTTCCTTCGAAGACAACAGTTTACGTCGGTTATACCTTCGATGACACAATGAATAGCGATATCGATTTCGCAATGGCTTTTGAAACTCCGTTATGGAAGAAAGGGTTCAAAGAGAAGGTGAATATCCTTCTTGATTTCGGTAATGTGAGTTATTCGGTAAACCCGAGCGGGGGGGATGCTACTTCCCGTGGACTTTTAAATGTTGGTCTGCGCCTGATTCCGATAGAATTCATCACCAATACCTATGTGATGGCTGATCTGAGACTTCTTGATCTTTTCGATCATTCCGGAAGAGCTGTCAATGCCGGCATAAGTATTTCATTCAGGCCGTAATTTTTCGTATATCAAAGATTTTTACAGAAAATTAACACTCAAGATGTGGTTATCTTGATTATTTTTAGGTATAATTTAGTCAGTTGGCTAATTGACTAATTCTAGAGGAGCTCTATGGAAGATCTGCTTCAGGTATTCAAATCATTATCGGATAGAAACAGATTCAGAATCATCTGCATCCTCACCTCGCATGAACGGTTATGTGCCTGTCAGATCACAGATCTTCTGAACGTGAAGGGGGCAACATCTTCACGGCATCTGCAGAAGCTTGTGCACTGCAATCTTATCTCTTCTTCAAAAGAGGGCAGGTGGGTTTTCTATCGTCTTAACAGGGATAATTCATATCTGAATTTATTTTTTCCGCTGATACGGGATATGATAGAGAAAGACAGTCAGCTGCAACAGGATATTGTCACAGTGAAGAACCTCAATTGTGGTATTGCTCAAGAAATATGATAAAGGAATTATGATGGAGAAAAAGTACAAGATTTTATTTTTGTGTACCGGTAATTCATGCAGAAGTCAGATGGCTGAAGGCTGGACAAGACATCTGAAAGGTGATCTCATCGATGCTTATTCTGCAGGAATAGAAGTTCACGGGCTGAACGAAAAGGCTGTGGCGGTGATGAAAGAAGCAGGTGTCGATATCTCTTCTCATCAGTCCAAACATGTGAATGATCTGAAAGATATCGATTTCGATTATGTCGTAACAGTATGCGGCCATGCGAAAGAGCACTGTCCACTCTTTCTCGGAAAAGGAAAGGTTACCCACGTAGGATTTGAAGATCCTCCACAGATGGCGAAAGAACTTGCTGAGAAAGGATACGGTGAAGAAGAGCAGATGAATTGCTACCGCAAAGTACGCGACCAGATCAGATCTTTTGTTGAGACACTTCCGGAATCATTGATCAGTTGACAAGGAGATAGAAAAAGACCGTTCCATCCTCATCGACGGAACGGTCTATTGCTGATAAGTGGAGGTGGGGGGAGTCGAACCCCCGTCCTAACGTGCCACCCAGTAGCCTCTACAAGCTTAGTCGCAGTTTTATTACTTCAAGAGAACTAAGACCGGCGACCGACGTTGTCCTCTCTACACCAGCTTTGATTTCCCCGCACAGCACTGGCAGATGAGCGGGTAAGCCCTTATTGTTACAAGCACCTAATAGTTAAGAGCGGCACTATTAAGGCCTGTACGTTCACACTACTTAAGCAGCGAGAGCGTATTCTGCGTCGTAAGAGACTTCGTCTTCTTTCTTGGCAGTTAATTTGTTTGCTAGTTTAAGGAGTTGGCGCTCCGCTTGCAACTACTGGCATGATCTGCCGCCAGTCGAAACCGATACACCCCCGCGAAGGGGTATGATCAGATAATACTCATTTTATGAGAATGAATCAAGATGATATCATCTGTTGTAGTTTTTCATCTCACGTCTCAGATCGCGCTTCATATCACGCTCTTTTATGACATTACGTTTATCGTGAGCCTGCTTTCCTCGACATACACTGACTCTTACTTTGACAAGGTTTCCTTTCAAATAGATCTGTGTGGGAACAAGTGTCATTCCCTTCTCGTCAACTTTTCTTTTCAGACGCTTGATCTCCTGTTTATGGGCAAGAAGACGTCTGTCTCGCTCTATAACATGATTTTCGATACTCGCATGTGTATAGGCACTGATATGAAGTGAAACGAGAATGAGAGAGTTGCCCACTATCTTCACATAACTGTCTCCGAAGCTGAATCTGTTCGCACGGATTGATTTTACTTCTGTTCCGACAAGTGAGATTCCGCACTCTATGTCCTCAACCACTTCATAGTTGAAGTATGCTTTCTTGTTTTTCTGCAGTAATTCTATTTTTTCTTTAGCCATTATTTCCACGCAATTCTGAAGCCTGCAGTATCGCTGCATTGAAGTTTGTTCAACACACCGACAGTACTGCTGTCGATCAGATCAGGATCGTTCAGATATGATCCGCCTTTGACAACGATATCATCAACGGTGATATCTGTCTCTACCGTTCTTCCCAGATACCGTGAAAGCGGAACGAACTCTGTCGAAGTGAATTCCCAGACCCCTCCGAGAAGAGATAAGGGACCGTCTGTCTTACCAGAGCTGTTAAGCAGTGTGCTCTGATAAAAGCCGTCGGACATAAGAGAGGCGAGCTCCAGCATGGAATCGGTTGGAAGGAACACTTCTTTTCCGCTTTGTTCACTGAGCCATTCGGCAAAGGCCGAGGCCGCATGATAACTGATGTTTCTCACAGGTGATGCAGATTGTATAGCTGTATTGGGATAGACTCCGTCGAGATATGATTCATCGACCAATTTCATTTCAATCAGCTGCTCACTGTTTGATTTCGCCCACATCGGGTTAGCTTCTATAAACAGCGCCCACTGATATTCGCTAATCTCATTTGAGGAGAGAACGAAAGAAGATACTTCGGTCTCAACACCCATCTGCTGAACCCCGGGGTAGTGCAGGTCACTGTCTTTTCCCATGTAGAATTTCTGAGCGGGAAAACGGTAGCCTTCGATGTTAAACGGGTGCTCCATCTTCTCCACCGAAAGAGCAGTATCGATAAGGTCATTTCGTACCGAGGGGCTTTTACCTGTCTGATTTTCATCGAACAGAAGAGAAACCAACTCACCGGCTTCTTTCAAAGACGAGACATCGAACGAGGCCTTGTCGAGGATTTCGACCGCATTTCTGAAATCCTGGAGCATTGTTTCACTTGTGATGAAAAGAGCTCCGTCAATAAAATAGGAAAGGAGAGAAGGATCAGCATTTTCAATAGAGGAGAGAGTATATGCCGCCATCTCGAATAGAGGAGGATAATGATATGAATCACCGTAATCGATTACTTTCGAATAGCTGACGATCTCTTCCATCATTGATTTCAGATAAGAATCAGCTGCTTCTGCATCAAGATAAGATGTGGAAGCAATCTCCATCTTTCTTGGTATCAGCCAGGTAAGAAAGAGAGGATGATCCACCTCTATTGTGAAACTCTCCTGAGCGATATCTTTGTATGAAAAGCGAACCGAATGTTCCCCCGGACTCAGAAATGCAGTAAACGGGGTCGTCCCCGCATACGCGGAGTCCACATAGACTGAACTCGGCTTCACGGAGCTTTTGAAGGATACCTGTCTTCCTCCATGAATGATTCCCGGAAGAAAACCAACCGCAAAGACGATGACGATGATTGCAAGCGCATAGATGATAGTGAGATATGTTGCGGCACTCATGTTCCTCCACGGTTTCAGTCTAACCGGTTCTACTTCTAACTGTTCGTTGGTCTCTTTCTTTTTCATGTATGTATGCAAAATTACTCTTGAAGTCACTTATTGTCAATATGAAGCTATTATGATAGGTTAACTTCATGAGCTCATATGCACAATGGATCACAGAATTCACCGAAAGAAGACTCACCGAGCGCAGACGGCGCAAAGAAGCCGAAAAGGTGAAGAAACAGGAGAAAAAGACTTTGACAGGAGAGATTCTCAGCTGGGTCGATGCGATCGTCTTCGCAGTGATATTCGTTCTTATTCTCAACCAGTTCCTTTTCCAGCTGTTCATGATCCCGACCCCTTCGATGGTCGACACCCTGCTGGTAAAAGACCGGGTCTATGTGAGCAAGACCAGTTACGGGATCGAGTTGTATCCCACCGGTCCGAAGATTTTTCCCTCTGCACCTCTGAGAGACGATGTCATCGTATTCTACAATCCTCAATATGAATCAAAAGGGCCTGTTTTCGACATTCTGTCACAGATGCTCTATATGGCCACTTTCTCGCTGGTGAATATCGATGTAGATGAGAACGGAAACCCGAGAGAAAGACTGTATGTGAAAAGGGCCGCGGCGTTGAATCAGGATATCGTCACCTTTTCAAACGGTACCGCCTCGATAAGAGGTCTCGGTCAGAGCGAGAGCGTGGAAGATCCTGAATTCAGAAAAATCAATAATTTAAGCACTAATCCGAAACAGACTATCGATCAGTCACTCTACAGCGGATTCGATGCATATGGTCAGCTTCTGGCTTATCAGGAAAAAGGACTTTCAAAACAGTCGCCGAATTATCTTTTGAGCAGGTATCAGACTGTATCCTCCTATAACGGACTTGTCGACTATTATGATGTGAATAGGGCAAAAGAGAAAACAAGTTCGGAGATCGACCCTTCAGATATTTCTGCAAGGTCGGCATACGCTCACTACGAAAACGGCATCTATGTTCCTGCAGGGTATACTCTTCCGCTTGGTGACAACAGGGACAATTCACAGGACGGACGTTATTTCGGCCCCGTGAGCAACTCTGATATCATAGGGAAAGTGAGGTTCATCTTCTGGCCGTTCAACCGGGCTTCGGTGATCAACAGGTGATAACACCCGCTTGCGCTTCGTATTCGGGCTGTTCTCTTTATATTCATGTTCCGTTCTGTATCCGAAAATGCGATTACTGTCCCTTCTTCTCAAAAGATAATGAGAGTGCTCAGAGTGTGAATCTATATTTTGATGCTCTATTCAAAGAGTTGAATGAAATCGTCTTTTCAAAAGACCGACCGTTCGAAACGGTCTTCATCGGAGGAGGGAATCCCGGACTTCTAGGAGCAGAACGTCTGATGAAGATCGCACGTCTTCTCAATGAGAAAGGGAAAGTCAGAGAATTCACGATCGAGATGAACCCGGAATCGCTCACAGATGACATGGAGGTTCTTTTCAGCTCTTCGAAAGTTACCAGATTATCGATAGGCATCCAGTCGTTGGATGAACGGCATCTGAAGACTCTTATGAGAAGTGCCTCCTTAAGTGCGACACTCAAAGCTCTTGAACGTACTGCATATTACCATGACAGGTACGGCACCGACATCAGTGTAGATCTCATGACCTGTATCCCGTCACAGAAAGTCGAAGATACGATCGCAGATATAGATACGATCATCCGCCGGGGGCATGTCGACCATATTTCACTGTATAACCTTACCTATGAAGAGGGGACGAAACTAGCCGAACGTCTTTCGAGCGGCAGCCTTATCCCGATCGCAGAAGTACAGCAGAGGGAGTTTCTCATCACACTCTGGGATTATCTGGAAGAAAACGGATATCATCAGTATGAGATCTCCAACTTCTCGAGAACGAAGGAAACCAGATGCCTGCATAACGAAAGATACTGGAATCTGTCTGACTATATCGGAGTGGGGCCGTCGGCAGTGGGAACCTTCCACGACGGAGAATCGGTGATCCGGCGAACCGGAGTTTCGGATATAGAGACCTACTGCACTGAAAATGACGAGAAAAGGTATATCTTTGAAGAGCTGTCGTCAAAAGAGCAGATTCTTGAGTACCTGTTGGTCTCTTTGAGGAAGAACGAAGGGATTGATAAAAACGATTTCAACAAAAGGTTCCCGATCGATTTTTCCACATTCTTCTCAACTCAGCTGAAAATGATAGAACGTCAGTTCGGTTCAATCACAGTCGATACTCGTGACAATTTCCGGCTGCTCAGAGACGGCCTTCTGCTGTGTGATTCCTTCATAGAGCTGTTTGCCGACCCTGTTTTTGATCTGAGTGACCCACTTGACAGGTAAAAATAGGGCGTGGTAACCTAAAGCGCTCTATAACAGATGAAGAAATTAAGAAATAAAGAGGTGTAACTATTTATGTCCGGGCATAGTAAATGGGCAACTATCAAACACAAAAAAGGTGTGGCTGATGCAAAACGCGGCCAGAAATTCACTAAACTGATCAAAGAAATCTCAGTTGCCGCAAAAATGGGCGGAGGAGATCCTGAAGCGAATGCAAGATTACGTACTGCTATTTTGAAAGCACGTTCCGAGAATATGCCTAAGGATAATATCGAACGGGCCATCAAAAAAGGTACCGGAGAGATGGATGATGCAACCTACTATGAACTTACCTACGAAGGGTATGCACCCGGCGGGGTCGCTCTTATCATAGATACTCTTACAGATAACAAGAACAGAACAGCAGCCGATGTCCGTTCCACACTTACCAAACTCGGTGGATCTTTAGGAACCAGCGGCTCTGTTTCATACATGTTCCAGACAAAAGGTATCATCACCTATGAAGAAGAGACCTACACGGAAGATGAGATTCTCGAAGCCGCACTCGATCTCGGAGCGGAAGATATCTCCACTTCGGACGGTATCATCGAGGTTCTCACTGAACCTTCCGATTTTTCAAGCGTTCTGGAGGGCATGCAGGCAGCAGGATTCAATGAATCCAGTGCAGAAGTGAACAAGATTGCAGATACGATGGTCTCCCTCGATGATGAGAAGACCAGAAAAGTCCTGCGTATCATAGACAGACTGGAAGAGCTGGATGATGTGCAGCTTGTCTCATCCAATCTGGAGATCGGTGACGACTTCCAAGACGACGGAGAATAATATGAGGATACTGGGCATTGATCCAGGTCTCGCTAATACAGGCTGGGGTGTGATTGAAGAGAATAATCTACGCTACCGGCCTGTTTCTTTTGGAACGATAACAACGAAGACTTCGATGAGAAAAGAAGAGAGGATCTTCACGATAGCAAGGAAGCTCGGCGAGCTGAGTGCCTCGTATGAGGTCGATCTGGTAGGCATAGAAGACATTTTCTTTGCCCAGAACGTCTCTTCCGCAATCACCGTTGCAAAGGTGATCGGAGCTGTCATTCAGCAGATGACGCTCAATGGCCTCGAGGTCGCCGTATTCACTCCGCTACAGATAAAGATGGCGGTGACGGGTATGGGGACCGCAGAGAAAAAACAGGTGCAGCAGATGGTGCGTCTGCTGCTTAAACTCGAGGAGATTCCCAGACCTGACCATGCAGCGGATTCGCTGGCGGTGGCAATCTGTCTGGCCTCGCAGCTCAAGAGTTTCAAAAGGAAACTACATTAAGGGAAGGTGAGTATGATCTATGCAATCAGCGGTGAACTTGTTCACGTAGATTCTTCCAAAGCGGTGATAAGAACCGCCGGCGGGGTGGAATATGAGCTTCTCATTTCTTCCCAGCTTGCAAGCAGACTGTCACAGCTGAACGGCGAAGCGAGAAGAGAGATCAGACTGCTGACCCATCTTCAGCACCGTGAAGACAGCATGACATTGTTCGGCTTCAGCGATGAGAAGGAAAAGCAGGTTTTTCTCGAACTGATCAAAGTGAACGGAATAGGGGCGAAACAAGCGCTGAAGATACTCAGCGGTGTACAGCTTAAAGCATTTATCGAAGCTTTGGACAACAATGACATTTCCTTCATCTCATCGATTCCCGGAATCGGTCCCAAGACGAGTCAGAAGATCGTTCTTGCATTGAGAGACACTATCGTTCTGGATTCTTTACCGGCTCACTCTTCTAAGGACCGCAAAGGAAGTGAATCAAGATATAAGGACCTTATTGCGGCATTAAATGATATGGGATATGATAAAAAACAGGTGATTTCGACTGTCAATACACTCCTTGAAGAGCATAAAGAAGTGTTGAAGAACAAGAATCTGCATGATATAGAAGAGTTTATCTTCAAACACGCTATCATAGCACTGGGGTAATTGTGGATACAGATCATTTCGAAGAGACATCATTACTTTCTTCCTCGTTCCAGCAGGAAACCGACCTCAATGAGAATATCCTTCGTCCGAAGGCCCTCACCGATTTTCAGGGACAGCAGCGGATCAAGGATAATCTGTCGGTCTTCATCACAGCCGCAAAAGAACGCTCAGATGCTCTCGATCATGTATTTCTCATAGGTCCTCCGGGACTCGGAAAGACGACTCTCGCATCGATCATCGCAAACGAGATGGGATCGGAGATAAGGATGACCAGTGCTCCCGCACTCGAAAAGCCCAAGGACCTTGCAGGAATACTCACGAATATCACCGAAAACAGTATTTTCTTCATTGATGAGATTCACCGCATGAGACCTGCTCTCGAAGAAATGCTCTACATCGCGATGGAGGACTACGAGATCGACTGGATCATCGGTCAGGGCCCCGCGGCGAGGACGATCAGGATTCCTATACCGCGATTCACGCTCATCGGTGCGACGACAAAAGCCGGTCAGGTATCGTCTCCGCTTTATTCAAGATTCGGTATTACCTGCAGAATAGAATTCTATAAGGAAGAAGAACTTGCCCGGATCATCAGAAGGTCGGCAGCTATCCTCGAGACTGAAATCACAGATGATGCGATCACACTTCTTTCACAGAGCGCAAGAGGCACCCCCAGGATCGCGAACAGACTCCTGAGGAGGCTGCGAGATTATGCATCGGTTCTCGGAAACGGGATCATCGATGAGAAGATCGTGCACATGAGCATGGAAAGGCTCGGAATCGATGCTCAGGGGCTTGAACAGCAGGACAGAAATATTCTGAGGACGATCATTGAATTCTATGACGGAGGTCCTGTCGGCGCCGAGACGCTGGCGATATCGGTGGGAGAGGCGATCGAATCTCTTGAAGATTTTTATGAGCCGTATCTTATTCAGAAAGGATATCTGAAGAGGACACCCCGGGGAAGGATGGTCACATCATTGGCGTATCAACTGTTACAGATTGAACCGAATAGGAGTATGGATGGAAATCAAGGAATTCTCTTTTAACCTGCCGCAGCATCTTATCGCTCAATATCCGAGCGACAGACGGGGTGAATCAAGACTGCTGGTCATGGATCGAAAAAAGGGGACCCTCGTCGACTCGTCAGTTTCCGAAATAGCACAATATCTTCCTGAAGACAGCGTTCTGGTCATAAACAATTCAAAGGTCAGAAAAGCGAGAGTCTACGGAAAAAGCGAAACCGGAGGAAACGTCGAGTTTCTCTTTCTTTCCATGATATCTCCGTCAAGATGGATCGCGATGGTCTCAAAAAGCAAAAGACAGAAGGTAGGTAAATCATACCTGTTCGAATTGCCTGAGGACCATGTCACAGGGACGATAGTTGAAGAAACAGCCGATGGCAAGATCGTCGAATTCGACAGAGACCTCGATGAATGGTTTTTTGATACAATCGGGCATGTACCGCTTCCACCGTATATCAAACGTGACGACGAGTTCAGTGACGAGAACCGGTATCAGACAGTCTATGCCAGCAGCAGCGGTTCGGTTGCTGCACCGACTGCCGGTCTCCATTTCACAGAGAGCGTACTTGAAACCATCAGAAGAAAGAACATAACGATCGCTCCTGTCACTCTGCATGTCGGCCCGGGGACATTCTTACCGGTGCGTTCTCAGAATCTTGAGGATCATGTGATGCACAGAGAGTTCTATGAAGTGTCTGAAGAGACTTCAATGGCTGTAGATAAGGCATACAGGGATAAACGTCCCATCATAGCAGTGGGTACTACCAGCGTGAGGACTCTTGAAAGTGCCTGGGATGCGGAAAATGAGCATCTGACAACAGGAAAGGGAGATACCAGGCTGTTTATCACTCCCGGATACTCTTTCAGTCTCGTGACTCATATGATGACGAACTTCCACACCCCGGAATCTACACTGCTTGTTCTCGTCTCAGCTTTCGCGGGAAAAAAAGAGATCGAAAAAGCATATCAGCATGCCATCGACAGGGAATATCATTTTTTCAGTTACGGCGATGCGATGCTGATCCTATAGAAGAGAGTACTCTCTGAGTGTTTTGATGATTCGCGCAGTAATATCTTCTCTGCTTTGTTGACCATCGATTCTGATGCATTTCACTTCCTCGGGCAGTGAAGAGAATATCCGTTCGTAATTGTCTCTCACTGTGGAAAGGAACTCGTGCTGTTCGAACAGCTCTTTCTCCTCTTCTCTCCCGTCAATGCGGGTGATGCAGTCATCTACGGGGGTGTCGAGATAGAAAATGAACTGAGGGTATGGGAAATCGTTGATCGAAAGGACCTTCTCGTATCCGCACTGAACTGACTGATAAGCCAGAGATGAAAAGAAATAGCGGTCACTTATGACGATCTCACCTTTGTCGAGACGCCGTGTAATACCGGTAATCGGATGATTGAGATGATCTTCACGGTCAGCAGAGAACAGGAGTGCCAGAGACAGTGGCGTAGTGACGATCTCCTTTCTCAGGACCGAACGGACCAATGTTCCGATCGGTGAAGATGTCGGTTCGAAGGTCGCATGACAGGTGATGTTCATCTTGTCGAATTCCTCGACGACCCGTTTCATCTGCGTAGTCGTACCGGCGCCGTCCAACCCTTCTAAAACGATGAAATTCTTCAAAACTTCCTGCATATTACTCTCCTGTATTTCCGATTCCCTGATTATATCAAAGTATGACGATTTAGCAACACGTATAAAGAAAAAGGGTAGGTAAACCTCGCTTTTCCAGTTATAATTGTCTATATGAAATTTCATACTACCGCATCGACTCGTATCATTTCCCTGCTCGTGTTACTTGCGGTCTCTTTGCTCGTAGTACTTCTTCCCCTTTCCATATCACCTTTTCCCATAGATCGTCCGTTTATCGTGAATTCGCTGTTAAGATTAGAAACGACCTATGGTATCACCATAGAGACAGGTCATATTGAAAGTAATATATTCGAGAACATCCGCATATCAGATATAAAAGCAACCTACGGCGACAATACATTCATACAGATCGATTCAGTACGTATTGATCTTCCGTGGTACAGACTCATCGGGAGGAGACTGTTTAAACAACCGCTGCCCGTAACCATCGAAAATGTAGAGATATCTGCTACTTCGAAGACTCTGGAACATCTGCTTGAAGCCGCTGATACTCAGTCCGACCCTTTAGAACTACCCGACATCTCTGTGAGTATCATCGGCATGGACTTTAGCGTGGACTACATGGGTACATCCCTTTTTACCGTCATCCCATCGGGATATGCCGAACTCGAGCAGAACCTTCTGAAAAATTTATCCGTCGAGGCAGAGATCCTTGATTTCAACAACGATACGGCGGCTGTTCAGGCATTTTCTCTTACGATAGACAGTTCAGCTGTTGAAGACGGTAAATCTGAGGCAGAGGTGACAGGCTCATCCCTTTCGGGGCATATGAAAGATGATATGAATGCAGACCTTTTTACTCAGTCGTTCAACCTGATATACAGTTGGGAAGAACAATGGAATTCCGGATTGCTCGATCTCGAAGCGGATGAACTTCATGTAACGACTGTCGTTGATGATCTAGAAGTTTCGGCAGATTCCGATTCGCTCGGTGTGAGTGCTCTTTTCGATGAGATGAGCATTGAAAATGTGACTGTGGATTCAGCACCCTTCAAAGTCGCCTTCGATGATTTTTCAATCACAGGCGATACTGTCAACGCCTTCTACGATCGAAATGAGAAGGGAGGGACAGCGTCATTTTTGACGGAAGTCCAACTGTATGAAGGGTATCGAAAGATCGTTGAGGGAACACGTATTGAAACGACATTCCGTTCGGATCAATTAAGACAATCGCTGAAAATAACCGGAGAGGAGCTTTCTCTTTCTGATCCGAACTTTACCGAAAGAATGTTCGATATTTCGTGGATAGATTCTGTATCCATGACAAATCCCTATCTTCTGGTGTCAAAAGAGACTGGAAGCAGCGAAATCTTTTTCGAGTCCAGTTCAGATATTTTCACAGATATCTCATACGAATTACCTCAGGGGATATCGGCATCATTCATAGGTGATGGAAATATCAACATCGAGACGCAGGAGATAGACTATCTCAATGTGGTCTTCGAAGAGTTCTCATCTACACTGCTTCCGTTTACATACTCGGTAGTGTTGAATATGAATGCATCGGATGATAAATATCCTTTAAGTTTTTCCTTTGATGATGGGGAAAATCTTTCCGGTACGTATTCTTTCAACATGAAGACTGAAAAAGGAGAATTCTCCCTTGATTTGAATACAGTGCCCATTGCAGGCTTTGATACGATCATCTCTCATTTTCTACCCTCAGCTGTACCTTCGATCGGAGCAAACACCATGCTTTCGGGAAATGTGAACGGAGAGGTCGACACATCATTCACTGAAGGAAAGACGAATAGTTCTCTGGCATTGTCAGATATTCTTATCGGTGATGTTCCATTCAATGTCGCCACAACATTACTCGCCTCGATGGATGGTGATAGTTTTACCGTGGATCTGGCGACATTGACGACCGAAGGGTTCAGAATCTCCTATGAGGGATCGGTTGACCGCAGGACTCTATACCCCAGAGGAATTCTGGAAGCCGCCGAGGTCGAAACCGGAAGATCTCTGGTCTCAGTCTCTTTCGTGCAGAGTCAGGACCAGCAGGTAGGCTATTCGATCAGCACTTCTGTTGTTCCTTCATTGTTTGTGAAGGGAGTAGGAAAATACAATACTCTCGATGAGATCAGCACTGTCGGAACTCTGATGTTCAATGACCGTTTATATCCTATGACCTCCTCATTTAACGGAAATACAGGAAAGATCGATTTCAACCTCACGGGTCTGGATCTGACGGTAGATTATCTGAGCAATCCATCACATATAGCCTTTACGCTGGACGCTTTTGATTTCGACCTTCCTGTCCGCTACAGTGATGAACTTACTTTTGATGGTACAGTCATAGGTGACCTTGCTCTCGCCGACGGAATCTATCTGTTTGCAGGGGAAGGCGTCACCATATCTCATATCGATTATCTGAATGTTGAAGATGCTTCACTTTCTCTTTCATTCATAACCGACAGAAATCAGTTCATCATCGAGGATATCGTATACCGTGATGAATTCGGGACGCTCGCCGGAGAAGGGGAGATCTCGAATGATTCATTTATCTCATTTCTCAAAAGAGAGCTCAATGATCCGAAGATAAAACTATACCTGAGCGGAGACAAGGGTGAGCAGCTGCGTGTTACCACGATCGCTGACGAGGAAGACCCGTCTGTCGCCTTCGGCACAGTAGATATCAGCGGTCTGTCTCTTGAACGCTTCAGTCCATCGCTATCTTCCTTTTCAAGTTCTTTCATGATAGCTGCAGTCAGTGACGGTATTTCTTTCGTTGATGGCGAAGGAAAACTTGAGTTCAATGATAATGACAGTGAAGGACTAGAAGGGACGATCGATATCTCTCTTCTGGAAGATGGGATATTTCTGAGTAACGGAAATATCCAGAAAGGTAATACGTATATCGGGAACGCGGCTGTGGAAATTCCTTTTTCAGGAGATATTCTTGCCTCTTTCGATTTCGTTTCTGAAAAGCAGCTGATCTTCAGAGATGCATCGACAGTATCATCTTTGAGCATTGCGGCCGAAATAGATCCGACTGATAATCTCTTTACGTGGATGAACGATTCGATACGGCAGATTCTTTCTGTCAGAGAGGTGACCGTATCAAACAGCAATACCGTTCTTCTGGGGATGATAGAGCAGAAAGACGGCAAACATGTCATATCGCTGCAGGATGATAAGGTCAGTATACGTTCCGGGGGAGAAGGATTTCTGGAAGGGGACTATGATCTTGTCACTCATGAGATAGAGTTCACAGCCGATGACGATTTTCTGTTTCCTATGAAAGCCTCCGGGTATATCGACCGGGACTTCATTTCTGTCGAACTCAGTCCCGTCTCAATTGATTTTACATATCTCAATGCATTGTTCACTGAGCCGAGCATTATGTTTGAAGAAGGAACATTTACAGGAGATGTCCTGATAGAAGGGCCTCTGAACAATCCGCAGTATTTCGGGACAATGAGTTCGAACGCTGTTTCCGTGTCTCTCTTTTGGGCTCCAAATCAGACACTGACCGTGAAAAACCCCGTGATCTCTCTCTACGGGCAGGTCTTCACCCTGCCGCTGACGAAAACGGTATCGATCGGTGATGACGGGACACTCACAGAGGGAATGTTCTCTCTTGAGGCTGATTTCGAAAACTGGAACTTATCGCAGTATAGACTGCAGGCTCTCATCGACGATGGAACGATCTCCATATATGTTCCGATTCCTGCCATAGATATGGTGATAGAAGCCGAGGCGAAAGGTGATTTCAGAATGACAGGATCATTGACCGGGGAGCTGTTGTACGGAGACATCTATGTGGAAAGCGGTCTTGTCGGTTTCGGAATAGAAGATCTTCCCTCCTGGTATAATCCGAAAACACGAACGAGTATCGATATGGATTTCACTTCCGGGAGGAATGTCAGTTTCGTATATCCGAATGCCGATTCCCCGATTTTAAGCGCAATTCTCGCCGACAATCAGAAATTCTCTATCTCTCTCACTGCACCTGCAATGACGTTCGCTGTCGAGGGAGATTTTAATCTCAGAAGCGGTGAGATCTATTATGTCCAGGAAAATTTCTACATCACAGAAGGATCGATCATCTTCCCGAAAGTAAGGAACCAGAACATAGAGTCGAGTGAGCCGAAGATAAATCTGAGAGCCAGATTAAGAAAGTTCGATGCAGATTCTGAACGGATCGATATTTATCTGATCCTTCAGAATAACTCGTTCACCGACATCAATCCGCGTTTCGAATCGATTCCGTCAAGATCGACGAACGAAATCCTACAACTTCTCGGTCAGAATTTGATAGCCTCAAATGCAACTGACACGGATGCATCAGGAATCTCTTCCGTACTTACCGCAGCGACTGCGGCAACCGATGTGATATCCCGTCTTGGAATCATCGAAGGTACCGGCGTCTCTTTCGGTTTCTCATCGATTATCAAGGATTCGTTCGGACTCGATGTCTTCACTATCAGAAGCAATCTCATACAGAATCTCCTTCTCGATGCGATCCCGGGACTTACAGGTGATGATACAGGCAGTCCTTTCTCCCGCTATCTCGATAATACGACCATCTACCTCGGCAAATATTTCCAGGATGAATTGTATCTTCAGGGATTGCTCACATTAAGGAGAGATACCACCGGGGAACGCTCGTCATTTCTCGCCTCTGATCTTGCGATAGATACGGAATTGAATATTGAATGGTTAAATGATTTAGCTACTTTTAGTTTCTTTACACAGCCAGAAGAGTTGTCGATTTTCAATTTATTCGATACTATGGGATTTAGTGTAACCAAGAATTTCGAGTTTTAAAAGGAGTCTCCATGTTCAAGAAATTATTACCGCTTGTGATGCTCATCGCCTTATTCTCACCTCTGTTCGGCGAGGAACTCGCTCCGTGGTGGGAAGGCAGACCGATAGATGAGGTTATCTTTGCAAATCTTGAAAACGTCGAGGAGAACGACGTTTCTCCCATCACTGAAAAACTCGTGAATTCCGATTATGATCAGCAGAAAGTCGATGCTGTCATAGAAGAGCTTATGGAGACAGAGAACTTCATCAGCATAGATGTGTTTCCGTCTCCTGTCGACGAACAGAAGAGTTCACTCATACTTTTTCTCGAGGTCGTCGAATCTCTCCCGCTCGGAAAGATTACATTCGAAGGAAACAAGCTGCTGCCGACAGAAGTCCTCAAAAAGGACCTCCCTCTTGAGATAGATGCTATCTTCTCCGTTTCACAGGCTGAGAATGCAGTCGAACATCTGAAGGATGTGTACCGCGAAAACGGATATGACACCGTTGATATATTCTATGAATGGGGACCAGACAGCGATAACACCTCGATCGAAATCACATTCTCGATCACCGAGTATGACTGGTATATCAACAAACCGATAAAGGGTTTCACCTACCAGAATCTGAAAAATGTAGAACAGAGCGTGATAGAAGATATCACCTACGAATATCTCGGAAAACCTTTCACTCAGGCTCTTTATAAGGAACTCGAGACGAAGCTCAACAATCTCAATAAATTCAGCCTCTTTGAAGCTGAGGCGGTGAGGGGAGGATTAGGCAAGACCGATCTTATCATCGATTTCAATTTCACGGAACTTCCTGTCATAGCCAGCATAGAGTTCACAAACAATGCAACAGTGAGAGACAATACACTACTGAAAGAACTGTCCATAAAAGTGGGTGATTTCCTCACGCTTTCCAAAGTGAAAGATGGAAGTGCCGAACTGACTGCAGCCTATAACAGCAGAGGATATGCGGATGCAGAGGTGAGATCATCATACAAGATCGATGATCAGACAAACACGATCGTCCTTACCTATAACTGTATCGAAAACAGACAGAGCAAGGTTGAAGAGATTCTTTTCGAGGGGATCAATCAGGTTCCGGAATCGACAATCAGAAAAGTGCTTCAGACGAAAGTTCAGTCACTGTTCAATTCAGGGAACTTCGAGGAAGCAGTCATAGAGAAAGACCGCCAGCAGATCGTTATGACGTATCAGCAGATGGGATTCATTGATGCGAAAGTCACTGAAGTGCGCTACGAGGAAGTAGAACAGGACAACCCGCTTCTCAAGAAGCTGAGGGTCACTTTCGTCGTTCAGGAAGGTGATAAATGGTATCTTGATGACATCTACATCGAAGGAAACGAGATATTCACGGATGAGGATTTCAGGAAAGTAATCTCGGTCAAAAGCGGCGATGTCCTTGACACGACCAAAGTCCAGGCCGATATCAGTAATATTGCGGACCTCTACTGGAATGAAGGGTATGTCGAAAACAGTATCGATATCAAAGAAAAGAGAGATGAAGAGAACAAGACTGTTGCCTATACGGTCTCGATCGTGGAACGGGAACAGGCTACCGTCGAGAAGGTGGTTATAAACGGGCTGACCAAGACAAAAGAATATGTACTGCGCAGAGAGCTTTCTTTGAATGAAGGCGATGTCTTCAGCAAACAGAAATATATTCAGAGTGCTCAGAACCTCTATAATACAGGCCTTCTTACCGATGTAGTTCCAACTATTACCTACGGTACCGAAGAAAACACTCTTGTTGTCACCTATACCGTTACCGAAGGAAATCAGATGAATGTCGGCTTCGGCGCGACCTTTGGAGGTGATGTTGAAGGTTTCCCCATCAGCGGTTTCCTTTCGTGGGAAGATTCCAACCTTGGAGGAACCGGAAGGGACCTTACCGTTTCCACAGAGCTTTCCAGCACGAGTCAGAGTGTATCGGTGAGTTTCTCGGATGACTGGCTCAGAGGTAAACGCTGGGCCAATGCTCTCACCTTCTCGTTCAGCAGAAGCACCGTATCAAGTGCGATGATTCTGGGAGACGGTTCTGAAACGACCGAAAGTACCGATAACGAGGCTTATCCGTATCCGTACGAATCATATGAAGACTGGGTGAACAGCGGACAGAACACGCCCGATTCCGAGTATCTTATGCCCTACACTTCATATAAGTTCTCCCTCGGATACAATACAGGATACACCTTCATGTTCGATGCGGGCAGACTCTCTGTGGCTGCCGGTCCCACATTCACACTCAACAGAGCCTACTACGATGAGTCTCTGTATACGCCGTACGATTATCTCATAGGCAAATACAACGAAGCCTGGCAGTTCTCGAACAGACTCAGTTTCGCAGTAACCTGGGATGGAAGGGACCTTATCAACAATACGACCAAAGGATATCTTCTCAAACAAAATCTCACCTATGCCGGAGGAATTCTCGGAGGACTCAGCAATTATATGAAGAGTACAACGAGCGCTTCGGCCTATCTTAAACTCTTTGATATACCTTCGGAAGATCCCATCCCCGTGGTTGCAAGTCTGAACTCGACAGTTTCATTCATGTTTGACCAGCTCTACTACGATGATGGAGCATGGACGACAGGTATCAGTGCTTCATTATATGAATATCTGTATATCGACGGTATGACGATCGCACGTGGTATCGACCCACAGTTCTACAAGGAATTCCTGTGGGATTCATCTCTTGAACTGAGTGTGCAGATTGCGGAGAATATCCTTTGGGGTGAAGCCTTTGTGAGTGCCACAGGTGTATCAGGTTCTCTTTCTACGGTGGGAACCGACCCCCTTGACTGGTATTTCGCAGCCGGAGTCGGTATAAAACTCGACATCCCGGGGTTCCCGCTCGGTCTGTATCTCGTCAAGAATGCATTGATCGAAGACGGCGGCGCATTCGAATGGGATGGCGGTACGATTTTCGCAGATGATGATGATGACACCAGCGGGCTCAAGCTCGTGTTGGCTATCACATCTACTATCTACTGATAAAGGGACTCATGGCAGAAAAGAAGATCACTCCCATGATGAAACAATACCTCGACATTAAACGCGAGTATGCCGACGAGGTGTTGTTCTTCCGTCTCGGTGATTTCTACGAGATGTTCCTGGATGATGCGAAAGAAGTCTCCAGACTGCTCAATCTTACACTGACTCACCGCAACGGCATCATGATGTGCGGTATCCCGTACCATGCCGCGAAGACATACATCAAACGGCTGCTAGATGAGGGAAAGAAGATCGCGATATGCGAGCAGGTGAAAATGCCCGAAGAAAGCGGGGCTATCGCGACAAGAGAGGTCGTTCAGGTAATCAGTCCCGGTACGGTCGTCGAGGAGGAGTTTCTCGAAGATCATGATTCCAACTATCTTCTGAGTGTGACCATCTTCGAACAAAAGCTTTCCTGTGCCTATTGCGACATTTCAAGTTCCACCTTCTATACGACAGATCTCGAATATGACGGGAAACTCAGCGACCTGAGATCACTTATCGAACAGTTGAGACCGAAGGAGATCATTGTCGACGAGACGGTCTTCTATGAGAATTCACAATTCAGCGATACTCTCAATCAGTATGATATCATGATAGACAAGCTCCCTTCCTGGCATTTCTCACTCATATCGGGATTCGAGAAATTGTGTGAAGCCTTCTCTACAGTGAATCTCAAACCCTTCGGACTGCAGAGTGACTCTGTCGCTCTCGTTGCTGCCGGTGCGCTGATACATTACATAGAATCAACGAGCAGGCAGCAGCTGCAGAATCTCTATTCACTGATCCATGTGACTTCATCCAGGACGATGAACATCGATGAATCGACAAGAAGGAATCTCGAGCTCATCTGCAATCAGCAGGACAACTCTCATCAGCGTACCCTGTTTTCCGCCATCAATCAGACGTGCACTTCGGGTGGTTCCCGATTACTGAAAGAATGGATATCATCTCCGTTGCGTTCAATTGAACAGATCACATCCAGACAGGATAAAGTAAGCTGGTTTATAGCTAACGGGGAGGAACACCACAGAGTACGTTCCCTTCTGAAGGAAAGCAGGGACCTTATACGACTGACTTCGCGAATCTCACTCAAAAGGAATACACCTCAGGATCTGCTTGCGATAGCGGCGACTCTTACACAGTTCTTTAAGATTATTCGGAATGAACCCGAGTTCTATACGCAGATGCTCGATCGTGAAATCGACGATGAGGTTCTCAACAACCTCATGGACCTGTTGAAGACTCTCAATAGCGGCGTTCATCAGATGTGCAGCGGGATCTATACTCCCCACAAGGTGATAGCGGACTCTTACGACGAGACGCTCGACGAGTACAGATCATTATACCGTCACGGAGGAGATACTCTCAAAGAATATGTTGATGCACTGAAGGAAGAGACTTCTATACCGCAGATAAAGCTGTCACACAACAAGATCATCGGTCACTATCTTGAGATAACGAAAACTCACAGTGCGAAAGTCCCGGATTATTTTTACAGGAAGCAGACTCTGGTAAACGCAGAGAGATATACGACCGAACACCTTGTTGAGCTGGAGATGAAGATCAGAGAGAGCGAGCAGAGAGCTGCAGATAAGGAAAGAGAACTGTATGATCAGATAGTTGGTATGGTGAACGAGGAACGTATTCATCTTCATATGATAGGTGCATTTCTCTCAACCCTCGATTGTCTTCAGAGTTTCGCCCATACTGCAGTAAAATATTCCTACTGCAGGCCTCAAATCAATGAGAATACTGATTACCACATCGTGAACGGAAGGCACCCTGTAGTAGAACAATTTCTTGAGAAAGGATCGTTCATCGCGAACTCGCTCTACCTGAATGACTCGAAAGGTCGATTCTGCCTCATCACCGGTCCGAATATGGCGGGAAAATCGACATACCTGAGGCAGAGCGCTCTTATTGTACTGCTTGCCCATATCGGATCGTTCGTCCCTGCCGATTCGGCCCGGATCGGGCTGACTGACGCTCTTTTCTGCAGAGTCGGAGCATCCGACAACCTTGCCAGGGGGGAATCGACATTTCTCATAGAGATGCAGGAGACATCCTATATACTGAGGAAGGCGACAACACGTTCTCTGGTGATCATGGATGAGATAGGAAGGGGGACCAGCACACAGGATGGAATGTCTATCGCATATGCCGTAATGAGAAAGATGGTGGAACTCAAGACCTGTACGCTGTTCGCAACTCATTACCATGAACTTACCATGCTCGATACGGAGGGGATGCAGCTGCTGACACTTGCTGTAAAGGAATACAGAAAAGATATCATATTTCTCCGAAAAGTCATTGAAGGGATAGCAAATTCTTCCTACGGACTTCATGTGGCGAAAATGGCAGGAATGCCAAAAGATGTGCTTCAGACAGCATCTTATTTTCAGCAGAATCATTATGCATCCTATTCATTCGGTTCAAACACTCCTCAACTCGATCTGTTCACATCGCATCCGAATGAATCAGAAAGCAATCCTCTAAAAGATATGATAGAAGCTTTTCCTCTTGAGAATTCGACTCCAATGCAGGCAATGCTGTTTGTGGAGGAACTGAAGAAAGTCCTTGAAGATGAAGCATGAACACTCTTGAATACGTATTATATGATATGATCTCATATCTTTGTCCGCTGTGCCGGAAAGAGAGCACCGGATTGTGTGAAAAGTGTCTAGCGCTGCTGAAAGAGGAGATGCTGATTCGATATCTTCACGGATACTGCAGAGTCTGCGGCTCGTATCTTATACACGAGAACAGTGTCTGTACCTGCCGAAACAGTACGTTTCATCTGACAGTATTCAGAAAGACAATAGTCGTGAGTACTTTTTTTGATTCTGTGGAAAAAGGATTTCACAAGGAGACTGTCCGTCAGATCGGAGAGGTCCTTCTCCCTTTCGGATATGCTTTGACTGCAGACGACTCAGAAAGTGATTATTTCCCTTTTCTTGTGAATGTTTGCAATTATGTGAACGGTTTTGAACTTTGCAGGAGAGAATCCCCGAGTTTCCGTTTCCTTGCGGTGAGATATCCTTCACAGCGGTCGAAACATGCCGGATTCATTACATTCATATAATAGATGTGATCTGATTGACATGTATAGCTAAATACCCTACTATAGTCCTAGTTAGAGTTTGTTTTTTGGGGGATCGCTTGAAGCCGGTCCCTTTTTTATGGAGAAATATGAGAGATAGATTACGAAATGATTCCAGTTTCAAGGCGATTGCGCCTATCTTAAAGCCGATAGGTCTTACATTGGTTGATGTGAGGAGGGACGAGCTTTCCTCAAGTGTGAGATATACCATCACCATCACGAATGAAGATCATACCGCGGGAATCGATGAATGTTCAAAAGCACACAGGCTGCTTCAGACACGATTGACACTGCTTGAGAACGACAGGGATATCGACATGGAGGTATCGACTCCTGGCATCCAGCGTAATATCAGAGATGTCTACGAATTTGAAGTTTTTACATCAAGGAGATGCCGTATATACGAATCTGATGAGAACGGGTGGATCGTCGGAATAATTGAAAGTGCCGATGAACATCAGGTCACTCTTGCACAAGCCGAGCGTGAAGATAACAAAGAAAAAATCGGTACACACCAAATACCATACAGCCGTATTCAGAAGGCTAAATTAACATATGCATGGGAGGATATTTCATAATGTCCAATGAATTAGGAGAAGCAATCCGTTCTTTAGTGAATGAGCGGGGAATTTCTGAAGATGTAGTAATAGAGACCATCACCGATGTTCTTCTCGCTGCCTATAAGAGAAAATTCGGGACGAGCGACAATGCAGTCGTCCAATTCAATGACGCACTTGACAATGTGGAACTTTTCGCAAAGAAAATGATCGTAGAAGATGACGAATTTGACGGAATGATTGATGAGATCTCATTGTCCGATGCAAAAGAGCTCCATCCGGAATGTGAACTCGGAGACGAAGTCCTTATTCCCATCGATCCGAAGACATTCGACAGAATCTCGGTTCAGAGTGCCAAGCAGAAGGCGAAACAGGAACTGAGAGAGATTCAGAAAGATACTCTCTATTCCGAATACAAAACGAAAGAAGGTGAAATGATCATCGGTTATTATCAGCGTGAAAGTAAAAACGGTGATATGATCATTGATCTGGGAAAGATTGAAGGTATTCTTCCGAAGAGCTTCCAGAGTCCCAGAGAAGTCTACAGAAAGAATGACAAGATAAAATGTTATGTCTATAGAGTTGAGAAGCCTGAAAGGGGCGACCTGAGAGTGGAACTCTCAAGAACCCATTCCGAGTTCGTGAGAAAGCTCTTCGAACTTGAAGTTCCCGAAATATATGACCATTCTATCGAAATCCATAAGATCGTCAGAGAGCCCGGTTACAGAACCAAGGTAGCAGTCTATTCACAACGAAATGATTTAGATCCGGTAGGGGCTTGTGTCGGGTTGAAAGGAATCAGAGTTCAGACTATCATGAGAGAGATGGAAGGGGAGAGAATCGATGTACTTCGATATGACCCTAATCCGATTGAGTATATCAAGAATTGTCTTTCACCGGCAGATATCAAGAAGGTCGTCATTCTAGACGAGGTCAAACGGACAGCCATTGCTGTCGTAGAAGATTCTCAGCTGTCACTGGCGATCGGAAAGCAGGGGATAAACGTCAGACTGGCTAATAAACTTGCCGACTGGATTATTGACGTCAAGACAATGGAGCAGTATAGGGAACTTGATCTTGATCTGGAGACCAAGGAACGGCTTGATGCACTGTTCGTAGAAGATGATCAGGAATATGTCGAACAGGAATATGAAGAAGAGGAGATCGAACTCGGAGATATCGAGGAATTCGACCGCAAACTTCTTCAGAAATTGCACTACTATGACATCTATACTGTCGAAGAGTTCGTAAATCTCAGCGATGAAGAGATTTCGACATTAGAAGACATCTCAGAAGAAGAGATAAGCAATGCCATGCAGATTCTATCTGAGTACGTGGATATTGTAGAAGAAGAGGCAGAAGGAGAGGTCGAACAGCAGTTCCTCTGCCCTGAATGTGGAGAGCCGCTCAACCCGGAGATGACAAGTTGTCCCAATTGTGGCGTCGGATTGAGTTTTGAAGAAGTGGAAGTCGATGAGGAGTAAGTACAAGACAATATGAATGAAGAAGATAAAAAGCCGAAAACAACCTTGATTAAACACACTAAGAATTCAACAGAGACACCCAATGAGACTCAGCCTGCGAAAAAGGAAGGCTCGTCTCATTCACGTCCTGGCGAAAAGAAGAAGGTTGTTGTGGTAAAAAAGCGGGTCGTTGTGGTCAAACCCCAGGCAAAACCGTCCACTGAAGAGGTGAAAACACCTGAAGCGGACAGCTCCAAAACCTCTACCGGGAAAAAACCGGCAAAAGATACTCTGACGGAGAAGAGTACCGAACCTGAAAAGCCTAAAATGGAAGGTTCTCCAAAAAGTACTGTAGTCAAGCACGAACACCCGACTATTCGAACAAGAAGAGTTAAAAACACTCATGAACCGTTCAGAAGAACACCCAATGCAGGTGTCTCTACACCTAAAGTGATCGATCCTAAAGACCTGCCGCCGGTACCGGGACAGGGACAGACTGCACACGACCATGTTGAGTGGAGAAAGAATAATCAGCATTCTCTCAAACCGAAGGAATCCACTGGGTCACGACAGGTAGGCCAGGTCGGCGGATTTCAGAACCGGCCTCAGAATAATGACAGAGGTTCACGCCCTCCATACCAGAATAACAGAGGCGGAGCTCCGGGATCCAGGCCGCCGTACCAGAACAGGGACGGTCAGGGCAGACCTCCGTTCAATTCGAACAGAAACGGACAGCGCCCTCCTTATAACTCGGGTCGACCGAATTACAATAACAACGGAAGCCGTCCACCCTATAACAACAGCGGAAGACCAAACAGTTTCAACAACAGGGGACCCAGACCACAAAGACCCGGTGCGGGCGGACCGCCAAGAGACGAGAATATCGCGCAGAAGACAAGCAAGAAGGTCTTCAAGAAACGGAAAAACTTCCAGAGACCCGAACGGGATAACGAAAAAGACTTCCAGATCAAGAGAAAAGATGTTCACAGAGCAAATCCTGTTCCGAAGAAGATCGATATCATGGAGGTCATCACAGTCAGTGATCTCGCGAAGAAGATGAATCTCAAGGCTTCTGAAGTGATCGGCAAGCTTCTTAAGATGGGTATGATGGTAACTATCAACCAGCAGATTGATTCTGATGTGGCGACATTGATAGCGAACGAATACAATTGTGAAGTCAATATTGTCTCGTTGTATGATGAGACATTGATACAGACCGAAGATGATGCCGAACAGGATGTGATCCCCAGAGCTCCGATCGTTACGATCATGGGACATGTAGACCACGGAAAGACTAAACTGCTGGATGCGATCAGGTCTACCGATGTCGTTGCCGATGAGTTCGGCGGAATCACACAGCATATCGGTGCATATAAGGTCTCACTCGCAGATAAGGGAAATATCGTATTCCTCGATACTCCAGGTCACGCGGCTTTTACACTGATGAGAGCACGCGGTGCTCAGGTTACCGACATCGTTGTTCTTGTGGTTGCGGCTAATGACGGAGTGATGCCTCAGACTATCGAGGCTATCGATCATGCGAAGGCTGCAAAAGTGCCTATCATCGTAGCAGTAAACAAGATCGACCTTGTTGATGCGAATATCGACAGAGTGAAGCAGCAGCTTTCAGATCATGGACTCATGCCCGAAGACTGGGGCGGAACGACCCTCTACTGTGAATTATCTGCATTGAAGAAAATCGGTATAGAGGATCTTCTTGATACTATTTTGCTTCAGGCCGAGATGCTTGAACTGAAAGCCAATCCGAAAGTTCGCGCTGAAGGGAAGGTCCTTGAATCGCGGATTGATCAGGGAAGAGGTATTGTTGCTTCGATCATCGTCGAACGGGGAACTCTGCATCAGGGAGACAACTTCGTTGCAGGAATCTATCCGGGTAAAGTTCGTGCCATGTTCGACGATCGCGGTAAGAAGATTAGCGAGGCCGGACCTGCAACTCCCGTGGAAATCATCGGACTGAGCGATATCCCCGGGGCAGGAGATCCTTTCCAGGTCACCGAGAACGAAAAGCAGGCTCGCCAGGTAGGAAGCAAGCGTCAGGAACTGGAACGCCTCGGCCAGGCGAAAAATGTCAAGAAAGTCACGTTGGACAATATCTTCGATAAATTGCATGACGGGACGATTCAGGAATTCAATGTCATAATCAAAGGTGATGTACAGGGATCAGTAGAAGCTGTTCAGCATGCTCTCGAGAAACTGTCGACCGATGAGATAAGGCTCAATGCTATTCGGGCATCCGCAGGGGCGATCATCGAAGATGACATCAACCTTGCTATCGCTTCGAATGCACTGGTGCTCGGTTTCAATGTAAGGCCGACACCGAGAGCTCAGACTCTTGCCGAACGTGAGAAGATTGAGATCAGAAAATACAATATCATCTACGATGCAGTCGATGATATCAGAGATGCGATGGAAGGTATGCTTGCACCTGAAAGAAGTGAAGTCGTCATAGGTGAAGTCGAAGTGAGAGATACCTTCAAGGTTCCGAAAATCGGTACTATCGCAGGTTGTTACGTTACCAGCGGTAAGATCAGGCGAAATGCTCAGGTGAATGTGATTCGTGATAGCATAAAAGTCTACACAGGTAAAATATCTTCACTGAAACGTTTCAAAGATGATGCGAGAGATGTAGCTGAAGGATTCGAATGCGGTGTCGGACTGGAGAATTTCCAGGATCTGCGTCCGGGAGACATCCTCGAAGTGATCGATGTTGTTGAGAAAAAGAGGCAATTAAAGCGAAATGATTAATCATGTTCATGAACGTCTTGAAAAGAGAATCGCCCAGGCGATCGGGACGATGATAGTGACAAAAGAGATAAAACACCCTCTTTTAAGTCCATTCGTCTCGGTCACCGATGTTGTGCTCTCGAAAGACAAAGCATATGCTACAGTATATATCTCATCTTTCGTGGAGGATGAGAAACTGGGTAGATCCGTAGACGCTCTTCAGCACTCGAGCGGTTATATCCAGAGTCGTCTTGGTAAGATTCTTACTACAAGGAATACTCCTCATCTTACCTTCAAGGCTGATACTTCCATCGCCGAGGCCAAGAGAATGAGTGATCTGATAGATTCATTAGAATAACTATGGGTAATACTTCTTCAATACTTCTGATAGATAAACCGAGCGGAATCACAAGCTTTTCCGTTTTATCGCCGGTAAAAAGAACGATTGACAGGAAAGTAGGGCATGCCGGTACGCTCGACAAGTTCGCTCATGGACTGGTCATAGCACTTACCGGCAGATTCACCAAATTGAATACCCTCTTCTCTACTCTTGATAAGACCTACATCGCCACGTTCGAATTCGGTAAACAGACCGATACCCTCGATCCTGAGGGGAATATCATCGCTGAATCAGACGTCCCCGATTTGGAAACTCTGTCCGCTGTGATCAAAGATTCGTTCACCGGGGAGATAGACCAGATACCGCCCGTCTATTCGGCAGTCCATGTGAATGGAAAACGCTCATACGCTCTTGCACGTTCCAATATGGAAGTTACGCTCGAAAGCAGAAAGGTCACAATCTACAGCCTCGATATCATCAGTTGGGAAAAGCCGTACCTCACTGTAAAAATTCACTGCTCGAAGGGAACCTATGTGCGATCTCTTGCAAGAGATATTGCTCTGGCTGCAGGCAGTCGTGGATACGTCACTCAATTGGAGAGGATATCCATCGGCCCCTACAGCATCTCAGATGCGGTCTCTGTTGATGATAAAGAATCCTTGTCCGCCATGACTGCTAGAACTCGTGAACTTCTCGGTGTTCTGCCTAAGACGGGCATTATTGAAATCGCAGATAAGGCACGTGTCCCTATGATGCATGGAAATCTTCCCAAAGAGGAGTATATCGTCAGCAGGAAGCTCTCATGTGGTGATGAGTATGCTTTGATTTTAGACAAAGAGGGAACCATGCTGGCTGTCGTGACTGTCGACTCTATCGGGAAGATCGGAAAATCTGTAGCGATATTGAAACAGGAGAATGAGTAGATAATGGAATTTTATGATTTCGACCAGCTCTATATCTCCGGGAAATTCGCACACAGGAAAGCTGTTGCATCGATAGGAGTATTTGACGGCCTCCATCTCGGACATCAGCACATTATCAGGCAGGCTGTTTCAGAAGCGAAGAGCCGAAACGGGAGTGATGTGGTCGTATTCACATTTGCCCAGAATCCAAAGATGATGCTCAAGCGAACCCAGTTCAATCTGCCTCTCCTCTCTTTGAGGCTGTCTTCCACACTATATGAATCACTGGGTGTTGATAAAGTTGTGGTGATTGACTTTTCCCCTGATTTCAGTAAACTTACAGGAGAAGAGTTTATTGCGAAATGTTGTGAGTTGTTCGATGTGAAGGCACTCGTCGTAGGTGAGAACTTCAGGTGCGGTCAGAAGGCCGATACCGATGTTAATGCGATCAAGTCCTTTCTTCACCGTTATACTGACAGCGCAGAACTGATTGTACCAAAGATGTATCGTCTGACCGACGGTACTGAAGATAGCAGTACGCTTATACGTACTGCACTGATGAAGGGCAAAATGACCGAAGTTTCGGCTTTGCTCGGCAGAGACTATTCATTGGACTTGGCCCATATACCTTCCAGGAAAAATGAATGGCCTTTGTGTGTTTCGATAGAATCATTTGTGCAGCTCCTGCCGCCACCAGGGGTGTATGAAGCATTTCTTAAGATGCACAGTGATCGTTCATTCGCGGTGAAGTGTACGCTCGATGACAGTCGGCTTTCACTCGCCGCCGCCGATGAAAATGGCATGGAGATCGCTCATCTGATACGGGATGGATCCTATCGATACGATAGTTTAGAATTTGTAAAGGAGTTGCATACAACATGTTAACTAAAGAAGCAAAACAGGAAATCATTGAAACATACGGTGGATCAAACACTAATACCGGTTCAGCAGAAGTGCAGATCGCACTTCTTACAGCACGGATCAAAGATCTGCAGGAACATTTCAATAAATTCCCGAAGGATCATGCATCACGACGTGGTCTGCTGAAGATGGTCGGAGCAAGACGAAGACTTCTGAAATATGTGCGTGTTAATGACGTAAACCGTTACCGCGAACTTATCCAGCGTCTCGGATTGAGAAAATAATATCGTATGAAGAAAATTAAGTGATAGAATGAAAACAGCCTTGAACCATATGATCATATGGCTTTTTGAGGCTGTTTTTCTATTGCGACGAAGTTTAAAAGAACAAAAGAAGTAGGAAGAAATGACAACGAAAAAAGTAGAAATTACCTTGAATTCAGGTACGCTGGTACTTGAAACCGGAAAAATGGCCAAACAGGCCAATGGTGCAGTCTATGCCACATTAGGCGGATCGGCTGTACTCGCAACAGTCTGCAGCGGCAGGGCCCCCGAGACTCCTCTCGATTATGTACCGCTTCAGGTTGAATACAATGAAAAATATTACGCTGCAGGGAAGATTCCCGGTGGTTTTTTGAAAAGAGAAGGAAGACCGAAGGATAAGGAGATTCTCGTATCCAGACTGATCGACCGTCCGATGAGACCTCTTTTCGATAAAGCATTCGGAAGAGAGATCCAGGTCGTCCCCACAGTCGTCTCAACCGATATGATCAATCCCCCCGATATTGTTGCTATGATTGCCTCATCTGCTGCAGTTACCATCAGTGATATTCCTTTCAACGGACCCATAGCAGCTGTAAGAATCGCCTTGATTCAGGATGAGTATGTGGTGAATCCGACTTTCCAGCAGATTCAGGATGCCGCTCTTGAAATCATCGTTGCGGGTACTGAAAAAGGTATCACCATGGTTGAAGGCGGAGCAAAACAGGTCTCAGAGGAGACAATGCTCAAGGCTATCGAGACAGCACAGCCTGTTATAGCCGATCTGTGTAAGATTCAGCTTGAACTGGCAAAAATAGCAGGAAAAGAGAAGCTTCCCCTCATGGAAATCGAAGAAGACCTTTCATTCCTCGATCCCATCAGAGAGTATGCATATCCTCTCTATAAAGAGGCGAGTTTCGTAAAGGGCAAGATGGAACGTTATGCGGCGCTCGCACAAGTGAAACAGCAGGTCATCGAGAAATTTGAGAAGGAACTCGAAGATAGCGATAAAGCCGATAAGATCGGTGCTATGTTCGAAGATCTCGAATATACGATTCTACGCTCGTCCATCCTCAACGACGGAGTGAGGACTGACGGAAGAAAGGTCAATGAGATCAGACCTATCACCTGTGAGGTAGGTGTTCTACCCCGTGCCCACGGGTCTGCACTTTTTACAAGAGGTGAGACTCAGGCACTCGCCACAAGTACGCTTGGAACAGCTTCAGACGAACAGATGTTCGATACCATCGATGGAGAAAAACATTTCAGCAACTTCATGCTCCACTATAATTTCCCTCCATTCAGTGTCGGAGAAACCGGAAGACTTTCGACAGGAAGAAGAGAGATCGGTCACGGCCATCTTGCACAGCGTGCCATCGCCGGGATTCTTCCTTCCAAGGAGAAATTCCCGTATACGACCCGTATCGTCTCAGAGATTCTCGAATCGAACGGTTCTTCGTCGATGGCAAGTGTCTGCGGCGGTTGTCTGTCGCTGATGGATGCAGGCGTCCCTATTGATCAGCCTGTAGCGGGTATCGCAATGGGTCTGATCACCGAAGGTGAGGACTATGAGAAATATGTGGTATTGAGTGATATTCTCGGTGAAGAAGACCACCTTGGTGATATGGACTTTAAAGTGGCAGGATCAAGAAAAGGAATAACCGCCTTCCAGATGGATATCAAAATCGCAGGTGTTACCAGTGAGATCATGTCCAAAGCTCTGGATCAGGCAAAAGAGGGAAGAATGCATATTCTTTCCATCATGGAAAAGACGATCAAGACCCCCAGAGCCGAGATCAGCGAATATGCTCCGAAGATCCTCACCGTGAAAGTCGATGAAGAAAAGATCGGCGCAGTCATTGGCACCGGCGGTAAGACTATCAAAGGAATCGCGGAATCAACAGGAGCCGAGTTGAACATCGACAATGACGGGACTGTGACCATTTACGGTAAGAACAGTGAATCCGCCAACAAGGCTCTCGCTCTTGTAAAATCGATTGTCGAAGAACCCGAAGTCGGTACAATCTACCATGGAACCGTAAAACGGATCATGGACTTCGGTGCTTTCATTGAGATTCTTCCCGGCAAAGAGGGACTGTGTCACATTTCCAAGATGGCGCGAAAGAGGGTGAACAATGTGAATGATGTTCTCACTCTCAACCAGGAAATTCCTGTGAAACTCATCGAGATCGATAGAATGGGCAGATTGAACCTGTCATACATCGATGCTCTGGAAGCTGAAGAGAAAGATAAGAAATAAACCGGGAGAAAATTGATGGAAGGTTTGACAGTACGTGTAAAGGTTTCTCAGGGAGCAAGTCTGCCTGAATTCGGTTCATCGGATGCGGCAGGAGCAGATCTGAGAGCCTTCCTTCCTGATCAACCGGTAATTTTGGCATCCGGCGGGGGCAGAGCTCTGATTCCCACCGGACTTATTCTTGAAATTCCCCAGGGGTATGAAGGACAGGTACGGCCGAGAAGCGGTCTTGCCGCAAAATACGGCCTTACCGTTCTTAATTCTCCGGGTACTATAGACAGCGATTACAGAGGCGAAGTCAAAATCATACTGATCAACCACGGGAGTGAGGATTTTGTCATCCACGACGGTGACAGGATCGCCCAGCTGGTCATAGCTCCTGTGATCAGATCTCTTTTCATTCCCACCACATTCACATCATCGACACAGCGGGGAAAAGGCGGCTTCGGCTCCACTGGAGTGTGATCATGGAAAGAGGGGCAGTACGTTCCTACAGGATTCTATACAGCTATGTAGCAAAACAGTTTCTTCTGTCATTCATCGTTGCATTCGCCTTTTTCTTCTTTATTTTCTTTATTAATCAGATACTGCTGTATGCACAGAGGATACTGATAAAGCAGGTACCGTTTAAATCGATGATCACGCTGGTACTGCTATCGATGCCCCAGATATTTCTCTATACGATTCCTTTTTCGACACTCAGTGCCTCATCAATGGTTATAGGTGAATTTTCTGCCAACAATGAGATCATAGCCCTGCGCTCTGCGGGTATCTCCTTGTGGAAGATGTTCAAAATGATTGCTGCCATATCACTTGTTCTGGTCGCACTTACCTACAGTATTGCCGATTTTCTTATTCCCTACACAAATGTACGATTCAAGAAACTGTATACCTCGCTGCTGCAGGAGATACCGACACTGGAAGTGAAAAGTTACGCGATCAATACCATAGGAGACATCACTGTCGTTACCGGAGAGGTGAAAGACGGCCTTATTTCCGATCTTGTCGTTTTCGATACGAGCAATTCAGACGACAGAGAGATCATCAGAGCGAAACAGGGGACACTCGAACTGATCGATCTGTCATCGTTCATCTACAGATTGAACCTCTATGATGTTCAGCTTCTTTCCAACAGTAGAACATCACTGAACGAGTACACCTATGCAACAGCCGAAAGGATGACCTACTATCTCGATTTCTCAAGTCAGCTCAATCAGATAAACGATCTCAGTCCATCCAAGATGAATTCAAAGGAACTGATCGCTAAAATAGATGAGAGACTCGATGATCTTGAAAGACTCAATACCCAGAGAGAGAAAAAGATAACCGAACTCGAAATGTCTCTCGAAGAAGCAGAAGGGAGCGACAAGATAAGCGATCTTTCAGAGCAGATAGAAATGCTGAAGAATCAGAAACCCATCAACTTCTATCTGCAGTACTACAGGGCCGAACTTCATAAGAAAATAGCTCTTTCGCTCAGCTGTCTCATTCTTGCATTCATCTCCTTTCCGCTCTCTTTTCTCAAGATAAAACATGGAAGATTATTCGGCTTCGGTCTTTCCTTGCTTGTGGCGGCCCTCTACTGGGCTCTTCTGTTCGTTGCGCAAAGCCAGATCATAAGGTATGCATTCCATCCGGGTTTCCTTATCTGGGCCCCCAATGCTCTCATCGTAGGTACGACTCTGTGTATTCTGTTGTTTATGAGGCGTCTATGAAAGTATTCGACCGCTATCTTCTTTCCGGCTTTCTCAGAATATTCATCGTCACACTTTCTCTTCTTTCATTTATTCTGATACTCTTTGATACTTTTTCCAATCTCGACCGTTATCTTCAATACAGTTCTACACTCGGCCAGATACTATGGTCATCTCTACTGTACGTTCCTGAAGCTGTCGTCTTCGCCTTTCCTCCATCGGCGCTGTTCGCTTCAACTTTCCTTCTTTCAACATTACATGCGAACAATGAGATGATCATTCTGAAAAATTCGGGGTTTTCCTTCGTCAGAATCATATTGCCTCTGCTCCTTACCGGTCTGATTCTCAGTGCGCTGCAGTTTTCGCTCAATGAGAGCCTGGTTGTATCATCAAAAAACGCCAAACAGGAGTATATGGAGGAGCTGCTGTCTGTCGATTACTCTCAGGATTCGAAAGATGTTACTCTTTACAGTGAAGACAGGCTCAATGTGATGCATGCGAAACGGTATCTGAGTAAGGAGAAACAACTCAATGCAGTGACTCTGTTCAGGTTCGACGATGAAGGAGAACTGCTTTTCCGTCTCGATTCCTCATCTGCACAATACAATGATCCATCCTGGATTTTCAGACAGGCTGTCATCTATACCATCAAAGAAGATCATGTTGATGTCAAAAGATTAGATAAGATCGTCTTAGATGATATACTCATCCCGATAACTGTGTTTGAAAACAGGACGAATGAGATTTCGACTCTTCCTCTCGATTCTGCCCTTTCTTATGTTGAAGCTGTAAGAAAGAGCGGTTCTTCCGAGTACTTTTCAGTCGCATCTCAGACTTATGATCGGATATTCAGAAATTTTTCTCCATTTATCCTTCTTTTGATTTCCTGCAGCACTGTTTTTCCGTGGAAAAAAAATATATTATTGCTTAGTATCATCACAAGCATTTCGATTGCCGTTATATACTACGTTCTGCTTCTGGCAGGGTCGATACTGTCTTCACAGCAGGTTATAAAGCCTCTTTACGGATCGGCAGGACCGTTGGTACTTCTGGCTTTGATAAGCTCATTATCTCTTGCATTACAGAAAAATTAAGGAATTTTCATGAAAAAGATTTTTACACTAACAGATACAGACGCTTTTACATCAGCGAGAACCGGAATACTGTCATTACCTCATGGGGATGTGATCACTCCCTCGTTCATGCCGGTGGGAACCAACGGGACGGTCAAAGGGATGTATCATAAAAGTGTCAGCGATATAGGTTACCGCCTCATATTGGCCAACACCTACCATCTTTATCTCAGACCGGGAACGCAGGTCCTTAAAGCTTTCGATGGTCTTCACCGCTTCAGCAACTGGGATTATAACATTCTCACCGACAGCGGCGGTTTTCAGGTATTCAGTCTTTCTCAGCTTCGGAAGATCAAAGAGGAAGGGGTCATCTTTCAGTCACATATTGACGGCTCCCGCCATCAGCTAACTCCGGAGAAGGTCGTCGATATACAGAACATCATAGGTTCCGACATTATGATGTGTCTTGATGTATGTACAGCTCCCGACATTCCCTACAAAGAAGCGAAAAAGGCATGGGAGACCACGAGAAACTGGGCCAGACGCTCATATGACCACTGGGTGGAACATGGAGAGAGGGGGAATTTGTTCGGTATCGTTCAGGGAAATTTCTACAAGGACCTCAGGAAGGAAAGTGCACTAGCTCTCAGTGAGATAGACTTTCCCGGACTTGCCATAGGAGGCCTATCGGTAGGGGAGACAAGTGAACAGTTTGCAGAGTATCTTGCATATACTACACAGTTCCTTCCTGTACAGCGACCCCGGTACGTGATGGGCATCGGTACTCCCGATTATATTCTCGAGGCTGTCGGGAACGGAATCGACCTGTTCGATTGTGTCCTTGCAACGCGAAGCGGAAGAAACGGTTCGGTCTTTACCGATGACGGAATGATCCAGCTCAAGAAAGCAGCACACGAATTCGACGATTCTCCCATCGTGGAAGGATGTACCTGTACCGCCTGTAGGGGGTATTCGAGAGGGTATCTGCGCCATGTGTTCAAGGCCAAAGAGATGATCGCCGGTATGCTGGCGACAGAGCATAATCTGACCTATCTGTATAATTTCATGGAAAGAATCCGTGAATCGATCAGGGAAGACAGATTCGCTCAATTCAAGAAATCATATCTGGAAAGATACTATGGATAACCATGAGGGAAAGGATCTTACACTAGCAAGAAAGAACTCTTTAGTGCTGATGATCTTCACCCTCATCTCCAGAATCCTCGGCATCGTAAAAGCCAGGGTGATCGCCACTGTATTCGGACTCACAGGAACCGCCGATATCATAAATTTCACCTTCAATATTCCGAACAATTTCAGAAAATTGTTTGCGGAAGGAGCATTCAACAGTGCCTTCATCCCTGAATTCACCCGCCTGATAGTCGAAAAGAGGGGAGAGAAGGAGCTGTTGAGGAATCTGCTCGGTTTCCAGTTTGTCATCATGTTGCCGCTGATCATTCTCACCTTCATCTTCCGCCGGCCCATCATTGTCTTTCTCAGTGACTTTTCCGGCGACCAGTCGCTGATCCTTGCCGGCAATCTGTTGGCTTATTTTTCGATCTATCTTGCTCTTATCACTTTTTATTCACTGTTTGCAGGAGTTCTGCAGTCCCACCAGACTTTTCTGGTCGCTTCGATAGCCCCGTTGATATTCTCTGTATGTGTGATCGCATCGGTTTCGTATCTCTCACGATATTACGGCCCGTACTCGATGGTCATCGGAGTGATCATCGGGGGAGCGGGACAGGTGCTGTTCACCGTGGCGAAAGTCAGAAGTCTCGATTATGATATCAGAATATCCTTCAATTTCAGGTCTCCTGATGTTAGAAGAGTGCTGAGACGATGGGTGCCGGTCACATTTTCATCCCTTATCGCGATAGTTACCCAGCAGGCAGCCTATTATTTTGCGACAACACTGCAGGAAGGGAGTGTCACCGCGTTCAGCAATGCCATCATCGTGTATCAGGCTCCTTATGGTATCTTCTATGCAGCTATCGCGACAGCATTTTTCCCGTCTTTGTCTATCGCATTCAATCAGAATAACAGACAGAGGCTGCATGAACTATCCGATGAGGGGATAGCTTATCTTCTTTCATTTCTCATTCCTTCGGCAATTTTGCTTATCGTTTGGAGAAGTGAAAGCTGCGCAGTTCTTTTCAGCGGCGGGAATTACAGTGTAGAAGACGCCGTGAAGACGGGTGAAGTTCTCCTCTATTTTGCAATAGGAATGCCTTTCATTGCCGTGTACGGTTTTCTGCAGAGACTCTCTTATTCAGCAGATAGATTCAGAATGACAGTCTATATAGCTTTCGTTGTCTCTATCTGTGATATTCTCCTGACGATCTTCCTGCTTGGACGAACGAACGATGTTTCTTCCATCGCACTGGCAAATACTATCGCCTTATCAGCCGGTCTTGTGATCTATACCTTAGTCCTCTCACGCTCACACATCTACAGTCTTCTCAACATATCGCTGCTTAAAAAGCTTGCGAAGATTATTTCGGTGAACATACCGCTTGCGGCAATTTCTTATCTGATGAAGATGACTGTCGGAAATTCATGGTGGATAAATGGAAGCTCCTTTTCATCATTTCTGATTCTGGCCGGCATCTATCTGACATCCGCTCTGATGACACTCGGCGTCTACCGCATATTCAAAATAGATATAGGAATCTTCTTTAAAAATAAGGAGCGTGAATGAATCACGCTCTCTTATGACGGCAGGAATGTCTACAGCTGCAGTTTTTCGATCGAAATGACTGTGAAGTCATACGGCTGTTCGTTGATTTCGAAAGTGAACTGTTCGCCTTCCTTCTTGTTCAGCAATTTGGCACCGAAAGGTGCTAGATAACTGATGATGTTGTCTTTCGGTTCTGATTCCCATGGTCCCAGAATCTTGTATTGTACAGTATCTCCGGTGATATTGTTCTTCAAAGTAGCGAGGGTTCCGAAGGATATCTTGGAATCATCAACATTCTCGGTTGTCACCACAGTTGCCTTCGAGATCTCATCTGTCAGACGCATCATTGTGGTGTTGAGAATACCCTGTTTTTCCTTAGCTGCCTTGAACTCTGAGTTCTCTCTCAGATCTCCGAGGGCAAGAGCTTCACCGATCTCCTTCGAGTTTTCCGGGATGTCGACATTCATGATCCTTTCAAGTTCATTCTGTTTATCGATATATCTCTGTTTGGTAACAAGAAGTCCGCTGCTTACCATCTCAGTGGAAGACATCTCCTCTCCGAGGAAGGTGAATTCTGGGAAACGTTCGAGAATCGCATGCTTGACTTCGATCTTCCTGGATGGATCAAGACCCTGCATCCTCTGAATGATGAAGTTTATTCTTTGAGCCTGACCTTCGTTACAGGTTGAAAGGTAGTCAAAAAGGGTTCTCTCTTCGAAAAGTATGGTAAGAAGCGTCTTCGCTATCTTTTTATTCTCAACGGTCGATTTTTTTGCCTCGATCGCGTTGAAGGCAAAATCGAGAAGCTGAAGCTGACTCGTCACCAGAGTCTCGAACGGGATCTTTATCTTCTTCTCCCAGAACTTCTTGTCATAGGTTCTGGAAAGGTAGGTAAACAGGTCTGCATTTTCCTTGTAGTTCCTGCATGCCTTTTTGAACATATCCTCAATGACTTTTTTCTTTCCCTGTTCTCTGAGTGTGTCCATGATGAAACTTGTGAGATAGTATGGGTAAAGAGAAACAAGAACATAGGGAACCTTCTCCGGATCCTCTGTGACGACGACCTGGGATATGAAAGCTTTTTTCAGTTCCGAGTCCTCGATCGCCTTGAATGTCTGAGGAACGGAATCGAGCAGGCCATACAGGTGTTTGAAGCTCGTGTTATCGATCTCATGGATGAACGGGTAACGGGCACTCAGGTCCTGAACGAGCAGGAGTGAAGATATAACCTGGTCATTGACTCCCTGATACATGCTGCACTGGTCTCTGAAATATTTCACCATCTCGATGAAGAAATCAGATTCGACATCTCCATGTTCGAGAAAATCTCTGATGACTTTCACTTTCTGGTAGAATCTCTTCTCGTTCCTGAAGATAACCAGAGACTTCTCTTCATAGCTTATCGGAGTATCGCGCACGGTATATACATCATTTTCGTTTGGAAGAAATCCGATGAGAGGATCGCTCATGAGTACTTTTTTCGCCTTGTTGAGCCAGCTTGTCCATTCTTTTGCTGTCAGAATAGAGGGAACGATCTCACTTTTCATCTCTTTCATCGTAGCAGCATTGTTGTTCGAAGTAATGAGAGTCCTCAAACCCCATGGGATATCCTGGATGAATTTAGCTTTAAGCTTATCTTTCGGGAAGACACTCTTGAGGACCCAGATATGTTGTTTGGGAAGAACCTGAAGAGAGGAGAATGCCATCGAGAGAGACATTACGTGGTCTCTTTTCGAGGCGAAATCGATAATGACCTTCTCATGTGTGATTTCCTGTATTCTTCCGATCGACCAGGTCTTATGATATACGAAGGAACCTTTATCGAAAGCGATATTCTTTTCGAACTCGTCTATGGCGAGATGTATATCCCTGTATGATTTGTCCAGGTTACTCAGATCGATGCACGATTCGAGTCTGCTGTGTCCGGCATATTTTTTTCTGTAGATCGATACGAGCTGCTCTCTCGCCCATTCAGAGTGAGGTTCGGTTGCAAGCATGAGCTTCAGTGACGTAATTGCCTGATCAAGATTGTCTTTCTCGATACTCAGCTGGAAAAGCTGAGTCAGAACCTTCATGCCTCCCTCACCGTTGAAACGATCGATGATCTTGTGAGCAAGACCGAGAAGGTATGAGAAATCATCGGGGATAAGAGTGAGCAGAAGATCCCAGACATCCTGAACTGCCTGGAAGTTCTGTACATTGAGATAGCGCTGGAATGCCTTCTTGTAGAAAGAGAGTGCGCCGTTCTTGTCACCGTTCTGCAGATACCGTTTTGCTATGACGAGCAGCAGGTCGGTCTCTTCAAAATCGACCGCGACAAGACGTTCGTACAATTCGTACATCGCTTCTTCCTTATGAGCTTTCTCATATACGGAAGCAAGAACCCGAAGCACATATTTGTCTTCGAAATTCTTCAAAACCTTTTCACAAAGAAATTCGACAACGTTAGGTTTGTTATTCTCATTGAACATCTCTATAAGAGAAGTGATATTCCCGTAATCCAGCGATTTTCTGCTCAGAGAAACGCTACCGGAAACATACATCGCAATGATACTGTTCTTGTTTTTCTTAATATGTTCTTCACAGACCGCTTTCATTTCAAGCAGATCGTCATTTGCAGTATACTCTTTCAGTGTCTCATCAATTTCCTGGAAAGCTGGGACTGTATAGGTGTTAATTGAAGCTCTCGTCCATTTCTCTTCAGTCAACAGGGTTTTGATGGTTTCTTCGTTCATTAGGCGCTCCTTAATCATTTTGCTGATTTGGCTAGGTAAACAATAAATAACTGAGCTATTATCCCGGAACACAGGATGTATAACAGCTCAGGTGTTTTCGGTGAGAATATGCTAATTTTACTCTCCATAGTATACCTTAAAAAGCAATCGGGTGCAACAACTACCAATTTCACAGGACAATGATGCTCATGCTGTTTTTTGACTTAACAAAAAGGTCCTATTCTGATAAAACTATACATATGAAAAGTAATAATAGTTGTATTGTGGCACCTTCAATGTTATCGGCTGACTTTTCCCGTGCAGGTCAGGGAATCTGTCTCATCAATGAAAGCAATGCGGACTGGGTCCATCTTGATGTGATGGACGGTTCATTCGTCCCGAACATCTCCTTCGGTCCGAAATTCATCAAAGATATAAGGAAAGAGACGTCTCTTCCTTTTGATACACACCTTATGATGAGCAATCCCGACATTCTCATAAAGGAATTCGTCGATGCGGGAAGTGATTACATCACCGTTCATGCAGAAGCGTGCACCCATCTTCACAGGACCGTCAATACCATTCATCAGCACGGTATAAAGGCAGGAATCTCCATTGTACCTTCAACCGAAGTATCTTCTATCGAATTGATGCTCGAAGAGATAGACCTGGTACTGGTGATGAGCGTCAATCCCGGATTCGGAGGGCAGTCCTTCATTGATTTCTCACTTAAAAAGATAATGCAGCTTGATGCGATCAGAAAAGAGAGAAACCTCGATTTCCTTATATCCGTAGACGGAGGGGTCAATGCGAACAATGCTCAGAAGATCATCGACAGCGGAGCCGATGTTCTCGTTGTAGGGACGACCTTCTTCCACAGTGATGACAAAAAGGGGATCGTAGAACTTCTGCATTCGTGTGAGCGCTCATGAGGGCGGTCGTTCAGAGGGTATCTGGCGCATCGGTTACCGTTGACAGTCAGGTCACAGGTTCCATTTCTTCAGGTCTGCTCGTCTATCTTGGAGTCTGTTGTGACGACAGCGAAAAGGATCTGGAATATATCGTCAGAAAGATCCGTTCTTTGAGGATCTTCACCGACGGACAGGGGAAGATGAACCGTTGTGTGATGGATGAGACAAAAGAAATTCTGATCGTGAGCCAGTTCACCCTCTGTGCCGTCACGACAAAAGGGAACCGTCCTTCTTTCAACAATGCGGCACCTGCCGTGATGGCAAAAGATTATTATCTTAGAGCCATCAGAATGTTGCAAGAGGAGGGATTGAGAGTTGAAACCGGAATTTTCCAGGCTTCTATGAAAGTAAACTACACGAACGAAGGACCTGTTACCATCTGGCTTGATTCAAAAGAGGTCGTGAAGTAAACGATCAGGATGTAACGTATGTTACTATAGGTGATTAGTAAGGAGAAAAATACAATATGGCAAAGAACAGCAGCCCTTCGGTAAACTCGGCGTTGAAAGGTGCCGATACCAAAGAGAAACTCATTGCTCTTGAAGCGGCAAGGAATCAGATAGATAAACAGTACGGAAAAGGTGCTCTTATGAAACTGTCGGACAATCCGGTAGATTCTTCCATGGGAGTGATCTCCTCAGGATCGATCCTGCTTGATGAGGCATTGGGAGTAGGGGGATACCCGAAAGGACGTGTCATAGAGATATACGGTCCCGAATCTTCAGGAAAGACTACATTGTCTCTTCATGCGATCGCCGAAGCCCAGAAGGCTGGAGGAATCGCAGCCTTCATTGATGCAGAGCATGCACTTGATCCGACCTATGCAAGGAAACTCGGTGTAAACACCGATGAACTGTGGATCAGCCAGCCTGACAATGGTGAACAGGCATTGGAAATCACCGAATCCCTCGTCCGGTCGGGAGCTGTAGACATCATCGTAGTTGACTCTGTCGCCGCTCTTACTCCGCAGGCAGAGATCGACGGAGACATGGGCGATTCCCATATGGGACTTCAGGCACGTCTGATGAGCCAGGCACTGCGAAAACTCACCGGTATTTTGGCTAAGAGCAACACAACCATCATATTCATCAATCAGATCAGGATGAAAATCGGGGTCATGTTCGGTAATCCGGAGACGACGACAGGGGGGAATGCTCTCAAATTCTATTCTTCCATAAGAATCGAAGTCAGAAAGATCGAAGCTATCAGCAAGAGTGCGGATGATATCGTCGGCAACAGGGTCAGAATCAAGATCGTGAAGAATAAAGTTGCTCCTCCGTTCAAACGGATAGAACTTGATATGCTGTTCGGTGAGGGTCTGAGCTACTACGGTTCAATTCTCGATGCTTCTCTGAAATACGATCTGGTTAACAAAAGCGGTTCATGGTATTCATACAATACCGAGAAGATCGGGCAGGGACGTGAAAACGCCATCAATTTCCTGAAGAGCAATGCTGATATCACAGCGGCACTAGAAAGCTCTCTGCGTCAGATCATGTTCCCGAACGAAAACAAGAAGAACGAAAAAAAAGCTGAAAAATAGAGAGACCTGCATAGGGTAACATTCTCTTTACCCTATGCATTTTTTCAGGTTATACTTACGTTTATGGAAATTTCCGGTGCCGGTGAAACCTTATTCAGTGAAGCAAACAGAAACCATCTCACCTACAGTGTCCAGCAGTTCGAAGGGCCTCTTGACCTGCTCCTTCACCTCATCCAGAAATCACAGGTGAGCATCTATTCGATCCCGATAGCTGAGATCACAGATCAGTTTCTCGAATATCTCGAGATGGCAAAACGCATTGATCTCGAGGATCTGACCGATTTCTATCATATGGCGGCCCAGCTTCTTTTTATTAAAAGCAATATGCTTCTTCCCAGAGAACTCGCAGAAGATGATGATTTCGATGACGGGAGGGATGAGCTTGTCCAGCAGCTGCTCGAATATCAGAAATATAAGAAGTACAGTGTTCTTCTTGCACAGAAGAATCAGGGTGATCAGCTGTTTATTCAGAGGAAAAAGAGTCAATTCATGCTTCCGTTCACCGATGATCAGCTGTGGTCCGAGATCTCCGTATGGGATCTGCTCAAGACATTCTCCTCCATATTGAACAACCTCAGCGTAGACCAGGTGTTCAACGTTTACGAAGAAGTCACAGTCAAACAGAAGATCACGCTGATGAATGAGCTCTTCGGTCAGAAAGAGTCGATTACGTTCAGTGATCTTCTTGTCGACAAGACCTCTCCTTTGGAAATCATCTGCGCGTTTCTTGCGATCCTTGAAGCTGTGAAATTCAACATGATCGTGATAGAACAGCACCGCCTCTTCGGTGATATTCAGATCACCCGTTCTGCACAGATTGATGAAAGTATCATCTACAAAGAAGAGATTCTTCACTCTGATCTGAACAGTGATTCAATCGATGTTGAGATCGAACGATATGTCGCGGACGAACAGAAGGAAATACTGGTAGAAGAGATTGAGGACGATGATGATGAATTGATCATAGAGCTGACAGAGGAGGATCAATAATGGACAAGTTGAGTGAATCGGCACGATTGATCGAAGTGCTTCTCTATCTTGAGAACGAACCTGTCACGCTGGTGCAGCTGGAAAGGTTGACATCTTTAAGCAGGGAACAGATACTTACAGCCTTTGATGAACTGAACGCTCATTATAGGGAGCATTCTCATGCCCTGGTCATCACAGAGAACAACGGACGGTATCAGATCGCACCTCATGAAGATTTTCATGAGGTGCTGCGCGTCGCCTATGGAAAAAAAGTTGACAAACGATTGAGCAGAGCGGCACTTGAAACACTTTCGATCATAGCATATGCTCAACCAGTCACGCGGCGTGATGTGGAGAGCATCAGGGGAGTCTCATCCGATACGATCATCCGACTGCTGCTTGACAGAGACTATATTAAAGTAGTCGGCAAAAAGGATGTCCCCGGGCATCCGAGTCTGCTGGGAACAACGAAGAAGTTCCTGTATGAATTCAATCTTTCCAGTATAGCCTCTCTACCGAAGCTGTCTGACATTGACCGGCAGAGGTTCATACAACTTGAGGAGTGACCGATATGAAAATTGAATATCCGATACGATTGCAGAGCTATCTCGCCAAAAGCGGATTCGGCTCGAGAAGATCATGCGAGACATTGATCAAAGAGGGGAGAGTTCAGGTGAATCTCAGTGCAGTGACCGAGATGGGGACCAAGGTCAATGAAGACGATGTGATCACCGTAGACGGCGTTCTCGCTGAAGCATCCGATAAAACCCTTTACTATGCACTCAACAAACCGAGAGGGTACGTGTGCACAAATTACGATCCCAATGAGACGTTGTATGCCAGAGACCTGATCACGATTCCCGAGAAAAATCTTTTGTTCCATGTGGGGCGTCTCGACAAGGAATCAAGCGGACTTATACTCTATACGAATGACGGAAATGCCGCTCAGAAGATCACACACCCTTCATACGAGATCGAAAAGGAATATGCTGTCTCCACTAAAGAAACTCTTCATATGGAAGATCTTCAAAAAGCAACAAAGGGTCTGTTCATAGACAGTCAGAAACCATATACGATCACAAGATTCTCGATCAAATCAAAAAAATGGGTATATGTCACACTTAAGGAGGGGAAGAACAGGGAACTGAGAAAGATCTTCACCTATCTGGGCTATACGATTGACCAGCTTGTGCGGATACGAATTGGCACTATTGAATTAGGCTCTCTTAAGGAAGGCCGGTACCGGCAGCTCTCGAAAGGAGAGATATCACAATTACTGGATGGAAAACATAGATGACGATTGAGGATCTAAAAAAGGAAGAAGGGGTGGTCATCGCGATTGACGGCCCCGCAGGTGTCGGGAAAAGTTCTCTGGCAAAAATGCTCAGTGATTCATTGGATTATTATTTCCTGAATTCAGGAAACTTCTACAGAGCGATTACATACACTGTTTTGGAAAAGGGGATTGATCCTGAAGATGAGAAGAAGATCATCGAGACGGCACAGACGCTCGATCTCAATCTCAGAGAGGGAAAACTCCATATATCCGATAAATCCGTCGAGCCGTATCTGCACAATGACCGGATCGACAGGTGGGTTGCTGCGCACAGTGCCATCACCGCCCTCCGCACGATCGTGAATCAGCATCTGAGAAAACTCGCAGAAAACGGACTTTCACTCGTTGCAGAGGGAAGAGATATCACGACGGTGGTTTTCCCGGATGCTCTGTGCAAAATATACCTCGATGCTTCGGTAGAAGTGAGGGCGCGCAGGAGATACGAGCAGCAGCAGACCGATTTTTCGTTTGAACAAATAGCACAAATGATACGTGAAAGGGATGAGATAGACAAGAATAAAGCGGTTGGAGCACTAAAGATTGCTCCAGATGCGCTATATATTGACTCCTCATACTTGACCATAGATGAAGTTTATGTAAAAGTGTTACATGCTATATTCGCTCGTTTTGAGCGGATAAATAAGGATCAGGAGAATACAGTGGAAGACGTAAAGGAAGTGTTGGAAACACAAGACGAACTGCAGCAGAAGAAGGCTGACATGCAAACGATGTTGCAGGAACATTACCTTAAATCTCTTGATGAAATTGAAGACGGTCAGCTTGTTACCGGTACTGTAGTTCAGGTCAATAACGAGTATGTGTTTGTGGATGTGGGATACAAATCAGAGGGCAGAATTGCCATTGATGAGTTTTCCACTGTTCCCGCCGTCGGCGACGAAGTCAAGGTTATGATTGTCAACAAGGAAGGAAAGGGCGGCCAGATCGTCATTTCAAAAAAGCGCGCTGACATCAAGGAACGTACGGAAGTTCTAAAGGTAGCTGCCGAAAACCGTGAACCGGTTATGGGTAAGTTCGTAAAGGTAATTAAGGGCGGCTTTGAAGTCGACCTGGGCAATGAGTTCTTGGGATTCTGCCCGCTCAGCAAAGCTGACGTAGTCAGGGTGGAAGAACCTGAGACTATGATCGGTATCGCTGATTATTTCATCATTGACAAGTTCCATACAGGAATGAAGCTCAAGTCAGTCGTCTCTCGAAGAGAATATCTCGAGAAGAAGATCAAAGAGAACAAGGAAAAGTTCTTCTCGACAGTCAAAATCGGTGATGTTGTTGAAGGAACGGTAAAGAGTTTCACCAGTTTCGGTGCATTCATCGATCTGGGAGGGTTTGACGGCCTGCTGCATATCAATGATATGAGCTGGGGGCATGTGACTAAACCTAAGGATTTCGTATCGAAAGGGGAGGTTATCCATCTTCGCCTTATCAACATCGATCCTGTTTCACAAAAGATCAATCTTTCACTCAAACATATGTCTGCAGACCCCTGGAATACATTCGAGGAACGTTATGCAGTTGATGATATCATCAAGGCTCCGGTCACGAAGATCACTACGTTCGGTGTATTCATCGAGATCGAACCGGGAATCGAAGGGCTCGCCCATATTTCCGAGCTCTCATGGACAAAGAGAATCAACAACCCGAAAGAATTGCTCAGTATCGGCGATGTCGTAGAAGCAAAGATCCTCGGTTATGACCTCGATAAGAAAAGAGTTTCACTCGGGCTCAAGCAGCTTGAAGAGAATCCCTGGGACACGATCGACGTCCGCTATCCTCAGGGAATGACAGTCACCAAACCTGTGGTCAAGATCACAAACAGCGGTGCATTCATCAACCTTGAAGACGGAATCGACGGCTTCCTCCATATAGATGATATCTCATGGACGAAGAAGATCCGCAATATGAACGATTTCTGTAAAGAAGGCGATGTCATCGATGTCGTCGTCACAAGAGTCGATCCTCAGACAAGACATATCAGACTCGGTGTCAAACAGCTGGAAGGTAATCCGTGGACTACACTGAAACAGTCTTATCCTAAGGGCTCGATCATCAGCGGTGAAGTCACCAATGTGACAGATTTCGGTGTGTTCGTACGTGTTCTCGGCGATATTGAAGGTCTTATCTCCAAATACAATCTCATCGGTCCGGATGAAGAGTATAACGATTCAGTTCTGACTAAATTCAAAGTAGGAGATCCTATTTCAGCAGCAGTTGTCGAGATCAATCCTTCTACCCAGAAATTGAGTCTTTCCATCAAAGAGAAGATCAGAAAATCTCAGCAATCGGAAATCTCTAAATACATCCATGATTCTGAAGACAGTGATACATTCACATTCGGGGACCTGATGCGTTCAAGAGAAAAAGATTCTGAATAACGGAGAGACATAATGGCTGACAAAAAGGAACCTTCTTTTCAAAATAAAGTTGAGAATAGTGTAGCTTCATTTGTAAAGAGAAATACAAAGGCAATTATCATCACCGGGGTAGCATTACTTGTTATCCTGGTGGGTTTATGGATTGGTCTGAGCGTAAGCTCCAGTAACCGTTCTTCATTACAGGAATCCATCGATACTCTCGGTGAACAATATACCGAGTGGGTATCTATGGAAGATCTCTCGAGTGAAGAGGCAGCAGATGCATTGGCAGTCCTCAAAGAGGACCTGACCGATCTGGCCGGACGCACAGGGAGTTCTTATGCAACCGTCAAGGCCAACTATCTGTTGGGTCTGATTGAAACCCGGTTGGAATCTTACGAGACGGCTCTCGATTATTTCTTGACTGCAGCTGAAAAAGGGAAGGATTCCTATCTTTCTCCGCTCTCTTTATTCAATGCCGCTGTGACAAGCGAAAAACTGGGAGACACTCTCAAGGCACTCGAATATTATCAGAGAGTGTATGATGATACACAGGGACAGGCTGCCGAATCGGCAAGAGCTCTGTTCAACGTGGGCCGGCTCTATGAAGAAAGCGGTGATATCGAACTGGCAGAAGCTGTTTTGCAGCAGCTGGCAGACGAATACCCGAATTCCGAATATGCAAAGCTCGCACAATCCAGACTTGTGATTCTTTAATAAGATTTTTTCACCCTTGGAGGGTTAGAGCAGATGATAAAGCGCCATTGTATGAGTATGTTACCGACACCACTCATTCTGGCGCTTTTTCTCTTAATGTTCACCTCCTGCGGAATACCGACATACTTCTATTATGATGATGATGATATCTTCACAGAAGTAACTCAGACGGATACTTCCTGTGAGATAGAAGTCTCATTGGACTATGATGCCTACGCAGAATATGTCTCGATGAATTCGACTCCCTCCGTAAAATTATTCTACATCCTCACGACAGAACCGTTGCAGGCAACCTGGCCATTAGAGGAAGGTTCTTCTTCATCTATGTCGTCGGCCTTCAAATCCCTTTACAAAGGCTCTGGCGGAAACGGTACTGCATGGTCAAATCTTTCGGGCAGCAGTGCGGAAGGGTGGTTCATCTATGTGAAGGAAGGTGCATCGTCTCTTTCTTATTCGATAGATGATCCCGATCTTGACGGATATGACGAATCTCTTGTCGTAGGGACTTTCTCACAGAGTGAAACCGAAGACGGCACCTATGTTTTCGGAACCTTTCCAAGTTATGACTTTGACATTGATCTTGCTGATTTCACTTCCAACGGGACCTCCTACGATACGACCTTCAGTTTCGAATTCGATAACAGTGGCGAAGAGACCTCTCTCAAGATCCTCACACCTGATGATGAGTATTATCTGAAGGATTTCAGGAAAAATGCTTTTATCGGAAATACTGGAGATCTTTCTGAGTATATCGGTGAGCTGCATGATTATTATGATGATGGAGAATTCTATGATTATCTGACCGTATCGGACACAAATTCTCTGTATCTTCATATCTGGGCTGCTATGAGCGGTGGTGAAGGTGATTTCAACAACATCTTCTGGTCCACCTTGAATGAGATAACAACGATAAAACTGTATTAGATCGTTGACACACAAGAAGTGCTAGTATGTATATAATGTATATTCTGTAAACTAGGCACTGTAATTAAGGAACGCTATGATCACTTATTCATTGAAAACACCAAAGACAATTGAACAGGCTCTTTCTAATCTCTATGAGATAATCTCCCTGCTGAGAAGCGAAAACGGATGTCCATGGGACCGGGAGCAGACTCCGAAAGATGTCAGCGGAGCGATCATCGATGAAACCTTCGAATATCTTGATGCGATACTGAAAAAGGACATCCAACATTGTAGTGAAGAAATCGGAGATGTTTTGCTCAATGTCATGATGGCATTGAGAATCCATCAGGAATATGATGATTTCTCACCGGTATCCTCAATCCACAGTGTATGCGAGAAACTCATTAGGAGACATCCCCATGTTTTCAGCGATGCCGAGGCAGCCGACAGCACTGAGGTCCTTTCTTTGTGGAACGAAGTGAAACGGACCGTTGAAGGCAGGACCGTGGATGAGAATAATATATTCAGGAAGATACCTTCGTCCCTTCCTGAACTCCTTCATGCATATGAGATTCAAAAAAGCCTCAAGAAAGTCGGTTTTGAATGGCCGGATATTTCCGGTGTCGTCGATAAGATTCGTGAGGAATTCGACGAGGTTACCGGTGCTCTCGATGATTCTAAGGATCATCTGGAGGAAGAAATCGGAGATCTGCTCTTCTCCGTCGTTAATCTTTCACGATATGTCCATGTCAATCCTGTAGTAGCCCTTCGAAGATCGAACAACAAGGTCATGAACAGGTTCAATATCGTCTCTGACCTAGCGAAAGAACGTGGTATACCTTTTGATATGGATCATGCAGATGCTCTGAATGTTCTGTGGGAAGAAGCAAAAAAAATGGAATAATTGTCAAAACAATCCTTTTTAACATGGAAATTTCGCTGCAGGGATGATAGGCTTTTCACATAAAAGGGGTATGATATGAAAAATACAGCGACCTTTATCACATGTTTCATGTTTTTTGCCGCCCTGCTGCCCTGCCCGGTTTTTTCCTCAGGTCAGATGGAAAATGAACAATCAGACAAAACTATTGTCAGAATTGCCGATAACATGCCTGGCCTTATTACGCCCGGAGTCTGGAACGGACAGGTTTTCAGTCTCAATTCTTCCGTCTATGATTATCTAGTATCACTGGATCCTGAAACAGGAGAGTTGAATCCATCTCTGGCAACAAGTTGGAGAACCGATGGCGGTGACCGCTGGGAGATCTCACTGAGAAAAGGTGTGAGATTCCATGACGGGACCTCCTTTACCGCGGATGATGTCATTTTCACTCTTGAACGTACGCAGGATCCTTCTGTCGGACATTCAAAGAAAGAAGATTTTTCAACCGTCACAAAAATTGAGAAGATAGACGAATACACTGTAGCGATATATCTGGATACAGTCCTTCCCACTTTCATGTATCAGATGACCGACTTCAATATGGCTATGCTCTCATCTGGATATGATTACGATAAACTCGGAGAAACAGCACCTATGGGAACCGGACCATTCAAGGTTGAATCCCTCATTTCAAAAGAATCCGCACTGCTGGTCAAGAATGAAGACTATTGGGAAGAAGGGAAACCTTACATCGATGAACTTCACATATATTTCAATTCCGATGTGGAAGTCTCTCTCGCCATGCTTCTCAATGATAAAGTCGATATCGTCCCATTCATCACTCCGGTCATGGTCGATCGTCTAAAAGAGGAAGAAGAGTTGAAAGTCGTTATTCCCTATATGGACCAGAGGTTTATCTCGATGGCTGCAGACAGAGCCCCGTTTGAGGACAACAGAGTTCGGTTGGCTCTCAAATATGCGATGGACCCCCAGATTCTTGCGAGAGCCACTACCCTCACACTGCATGAAGGAATAGAATACAGCGAAACTCCTATCATGAGCGCCCTACCCCAGTACTCGGAAATTCCATATCGAAAGAGAGATGTGGAAAAGGCAAAACAGCTTCTCAGTGAAGCCGGCTACCCAGACGGACTTACTATTGAGCTTACCTATGCTTCTGATCACGTCTATAATCAGAATATTGCCCAGACCATCAAAGAACTGGCCAAAGATGCCGGAATTGAAATCATCCTCAAAGGATATCCCAGGGATATCTACTTCGCGCAGTACTGGCTGAACGTCCCCCTCTCACTTACTACCTGGGGTGTCAGAGTCGATCCGTCGATGCTGCTGAGACTCGCATTTGTCTCAGATGCTCCGTGGAATGAATCAAAACTCGCCGAACCTTATCTTGACGAACTTATTGATTCTATTTCCCGCGAGGTTCATAATGACAAAAGACAGCAGCTCTATGATGAACTACAGAACTATTTTTATGAGAATGGACCACTTCTGAATATACAAGTACCTTATCTTGTTGCAATGAAGGAAAATATCGAAGGATATGAACAGCCGGTGACAATGCTGCCGGTCTATAAGAATGTCACGGTAGATCAAGTCAGTCCATAAGGTGTGCAAACGATGGAAGAACACAAGAATATCACATCAATCGACAAACCGAGAAGAAAGAAACGTGATCAGGATCCTACCTATGTGAAGATAGCACAGGATATCGCTCATCGCATCGCCAACGGTGATATTCATGAAGGCAAACGGTTATCCGGACGATCGATCATGAGCAGTGAATACGGTGTTTCACCCGAGACGATACGCCGCTCTTTCTCTCTTCTTGAAGATATGAAAGTTGTCAGTGTTCATCAGAACAGCGGTGTTGTCGTCAAATCAAAGGAGAACGCTTCGCGTTATGTGGAACGCAATTCTACCAGAGATAAAAGAAGAGAGCTGCTCAAACGAATGCATGAGATCTACAAATCCCAGAAAGACGCCTATGAAGAGCTGATGGACCTCACAAATTCTCTTGTCGATTCAACTGAGCATTTCATTGCAAGCAATCCTTTTTACACCTATGAATGTTCGGTTCCGGAACACTCGCTCTGCATAGGAAAAACACTCAGCGCCCTCAATTTCTGGCAGATAACGAAAGCTACAGTCATCGCTATCAGACGGCAATATAAAATACTGCTATCTCCCGGTCCTGATGAACCTCTGAAAGCAAATGATATGCTGGTGATAGTTGGTAAACCGGACACAAAGGAAAGTGTGTTCAAACTGCTCCAATCATGATGAAGATAGCCCCCTATCTGTGATTATTCCTTATATACTATACATGTGTATATTCATTTTACCTTTCCTTGACAATCTGCCATATTATATAAGATAATAAGGTTGTCGGTTTGAATTGCCTTAGACTTCCTGCTTTCTCTTTTTTTAATGCAGGAAAGGTGTGTAACCGCCCATTTTTCACTATGTGCAATTCAAACAATCAATCATTTTTTCAGGAGGAAATATGAACAAACGTACACTATTTGCGGCCTTGTGTCTTCTCTTGCTTCCGGCGTCTCTCATCTTTGCCGGAGGAGACAAGGAATCTTCACAGGATGTTGAGGAAAAGGTAGTCAGGGTTGCCAGTCAGGTTCCCGGACTGATTACTCCGGGTTCCTGGGATGGTCAGGTGTTTTCCCTCAATTCTTCAATTTATGAATATCTTGTAGAAATCAATCCCGAAACCGGAGAGCTGGATCCTGTTCTGGCAACATCGTGGGAAACTTCGGATGGAAAGAGCTGGATATTCACTTTACGGGAAGGTGTTACATTCCATGACGGAAGCACATTCGACGCTGAGGATCTGAAATTCACCATTGAAAGAACTCAGGACCCTGCGGTAGGACACCTCAAAAAGAACGATTTCGCCATCGTTGAATCGATCAATATCATCGATCCGTATAAAGTCGAGATAAAACTGAAAGAATCGAGACCGACTTTCATCTACCTCATGACCGATTACAATATGATGATGTTATCTAGCGATTATGATTACGCATCAAAAGGTGAATCGAAGCCTATGGGTACCGGTCCGTTCAAGATGGAACAGCTGATTCCGAAAGAATCCGCTCTTCTTGTTAAGAATACCGAATACTGGGATCCAGCTCTTCCGAAACTCGACAAGATCATCATCTACTTCGTCCCTGATATCGAAGCTTCAATTTCAATGCTTGAAGCAGATCGCGTAGACATCGTTCCTTTCGTTACTCCTGTGATCAAAAACAGACTGGCTTCAAACGGAGACCTTTCCGTGATCGCACCTTATCAGGAGCACAGATTCATCTCACTTGTACAGGGAATGGAGCCGTTCGATGATAATCGTGTCCGACTTGCTTTCAAATACACCATGGACCCTGAGGTGATCGCAAAGAGCGTTGCCCAGATGGAGCTGAACGAAGGTATATTCTATAACGAAGTTCCCGTGATGAATAATCAGGCCGAGTATCTCGATCTTCCTCTTCGTGAACGCAATATCGAAAAAGCGAAAGAACTTCTTACTCAGGCAGGGTATCCTGACGGTGTGACGGTCGATCTCTATTTTGCAAGCGATCATCCGTTCGGAAAGGAACTTGCCCAGACGATAAAAGAACTTTCGGCACCGGCCGGTTTCAATCTTGAACTCAAAGGATATACACGAGATATCTATCTTTCCCAGTACTGGCTCAAAGCTCCGATGTGTATCACAGGATGGGGTGCACGTGCAGACATCTCGATGCTTCTCAACTATGCCTTCAGATCCGATGCATCATGGAACGAATCTCATATCAATATCCCTGAAGTCGATGTGCTGATCGATAAGATCAGGTCTGAAGTGGATCCTGATGTAAGACTCGGTTATTATCATGAGCTGCAGAAGATCTTCTATGATGAGGGAACAATCATCAATGTGCAGGTCCCGTATCTTGTAGCTGTCAATAATAGAGTTGTCAATTACAGACAACCTATCTCTATGCTCCCACAATACAAATACATGGATATCAAATGAACAACTTTATTCAGATCATCATCAGAAAGGTAGGGTCGCTTTTAGCGACCTTACTGGTCATGTCATTTATTATATTCATGCTGGTCGAAATCATGCCGGGAGATGTAGCCCAGATGATTTTAGGCCAGAGTGCTACCGAAGAATCGGTAGCGGCACTCAGAGAATCCAGAGGACTGAATGATCCTGTGCTTGTCAGATACGGCAGGTGGGTCGTTAACGTCATTCAGGGTGATCTGGGTGAATCCATTTATATGCAGGGTGTTACGATCAACTCCATCCTGTGGAGGAGAGTCGGACATTCTCTTATACTTGCATTTGCGGCTTTCATCCTGTTCGTACCTCTCTCGATCTTTTTCGGGGTCCTTGCCGGAGTAAAAGAAAAAACAGTCACCGACTCGATTATTTCTTTTTTTGGTCTGGCTACCATGGCGTTACCTGAATTTGTATCAGGGGTCTTTCTTATCTCTATCTTTGCGGTACAGATGAAAGTTTTCCCAATCGTCAGTGTGATTCCAATCGGCGAATCACTCTTTGAAAACCTTGATATCGTCATACTCCCTGCCCTCTCGATCACATTCGTCATGTTCGGATATATATCGAGGATGCAGCGTTCATCGATGATCATCGTGATGAATTCAGACTATATCAGAGCTGCGACACTCAAAGGTATGCCGCGAAGGTATGTTATTTTCAGACATGCATTGAAAAATGCCCTGCTTCCTACTATCACCATCATAGGAATGAATATGGGGTGGCTGTTCGGCGGTCTCATCGTCGTAGAGACCCTGTTCGGATTTCCCGGAATGGGTTCACTATTGATGACGGCCATCAAAACCCGTGATGTACCTCTTATCGAGGCCTGTGTTCTTCTGATCACAGTAATCTACTCGGTTTCAACGATGATTACCGATCTTCTTTACAGTTATCTGAACCCGAGAGTCAGGTTCGCAGGAGGACAGCGATGAAGTACTTTATTTACCAGCTCAGGAAACATCCTCTGGCGATCGTAGGGATTGTCGTCATCCTTTTATGGATCTTTGCCGCCGCCTTCGGCCCGAGTATGCTCAATTATACGTATACCCAGCTTGACAGCGACCACCAGATGGCGAGACCTGGAGAGAATGGACATATCTTGGGAACCGACAGTCTTGGAAGAGACATCCTCTCCAGAATCGTTGTCGGCAGCAGGTCAATTCTGACTGTAGCTTTGTTCACATCTATCGTCTCCACGCTCATCGGAATCCTTATAGGTTTTTCAGCCGGTTATTTCGGCGGTCTGACAGATACGATTTTCTTGAGAGCGATGGATATTCTCATGGCCATTCCCCCTCTTGTGCTTTCGATGGTGGTTCTCGGAATCCTCGGCGATTCGACGATATTCTCTCTTACATTGATCGTCTCGATCGCATTCGTTCCGGCAACAGCCAGGGTATCACGAGGTGTTCTGCTTACTGAAAAGAGTCAGGAGTATGTCTCGGCTGCCCGAATCAGAGGAGAAAGCCATTTTTATATCATGTTCGTGGAAATCCTCCCTAACACGACAGGACCGATCATCGTAGAGGCTACTGCAAGGTTCGCCTATTCGATCATGATGGTCGCATCTTTGGGATTTTTAGGTGTCGGACTACAGCCTCCCACTCCGGACTGGGGTATGATGGTAATCGAGAATAAACCTATCATTGCGCAGGCACCATGGACAGTCTTGTTCCCTGCCCTTGCGATCGCTTCTTTAGTGATTGCAATCTCAATTTTCTCCGATTTCGTCAGTAAGGTATTGGTACATGAAAGATAATATATTAGATATACAGAATTTAAATATCCGCTTTTCCACGTTTGACGGGTTGTTCACGGCAGTGAATGATGTCTCCTTCTCGTTGGGATACGATGAATCAATCGGTATCATCGGAGAATCAGGATGCGGGAAAAGCACACTGAGTTATTCGGTAATGAAGTATCTTCCTTCGAATGCCCAGGTAGACGGGAAGGTGATCTTTAAAGGTGACGACCTTCTGCAGAAAAGTGATAAAGAGATGGAAGCAGTACGCGGAAACCGCATCGCAATGGTATTTCAGAACCCCTACTCTTCTCTTAATCCCGCTCATACTATCGGCTTCCAGCTTGATGAGGTAGGAATACATCATCAGAAACTCTCGAAAGCCGATGCAAGGAAAGCCTCTTTGGAGGCATTGGAGCTGATGAATCTCGGTGATGTGAAAGCGATTGTAAACAGATATCCTCATCAGATAAGCGGTGGTATCCAGCAGCGTGTATGTATCGCGATGGCTCTTCTGTGTAAACCTGATTTGATGATACTTGATGAACCTACTACTGCTTTGGATGTGACTACCGAAGCTGTGATACTCGATTCAATCAAGGCGTTGCGTGATAAACTTCATATGTCTCTTATTTACATATCTCATGATATGGGAGTCATCAACAAGGTCGCCGAACAGATCATCGTGATGTACAACGGCGAGATTGTCGAAAAAGGTCCCAAACAGGAGATCTTCAACCACCCTACACATCCCTATACCCGTGCACTTATCAACTGCATGCCGAGAAAGGGCGTCGTGAAGGAAAACACGAAGCTCAACAGCATAAAAGGGTATGTGAAAAAACGGGGAGCAAGTGAGAAAGGATGTCCGTTCGCCGATAGATGCGAGAAGAAGAACGATACCTGCGAACAGTTGTACCGCATGCGTGAAGTCGGTCCTGATCATATCGCTGCCTGTGACCGCGCATACGCGACAGATATTCCCGACAAGGTCGTTAAACCTGTAAAGAAAGTCAAAAAGACGGTAGAAGAAGTTCAGGACGAAGAAAAAGAGATCATCTCACTCGATTCACTCACCAAAGTTTACGGTACGAGGAAGAAAGTCTACGCAGTCAACGGAATTGATGTGTCGGTCCAATCCGGTTCAGTACTCGGAATCGTCGGGGAATCGGGTTGCGGGAAATCGACAACAGGGCATATGGTCAGCGGACTGTATAAGCCCACTGCCGGAAAGATTATATTCAACGGCAAAGACATCTCTCTGACATGGAAAAAACGTGACAAGGAGACGCTGAAAGACATTCAGCTTATTTTCCAGAATCCGGGAAGGTCTCTCAATCCGAGCCACACGGTACAGCAGATCATCGATCGTCCCATGAAGAAACTCGGGATGGAATCTGATAAGAACAAGCGCAAGAAGATCATCATAGACATGCTGAAAAAAGTTGATCTCGGAAAAGAGTACCTGACAAAGAAACCAAGGCAGCTCAGCGGTGGAGAACAGCAGAGAGTCGCTATTGCGCGTGCATTGACTATCCATCCGCAGCTTGTTGTCTGCGATGAGCCTACAAGCGCTCTCGATGTGAGTGTTCAGGCGTCTGTGCTCAATCTGCTGAACGAACTGCAGATCGAATCTCATGCCGCATACATGTTCATCTCCCATGATCTGAATGTGATCAACTATCTCAGTGATAATATCATGGTAATGTACGCAGGAAAGATCGCCGAATACGGAACCCGGGATGAAGTCATGGCACCGCCCTACCATCCGTATACTGAAGCGTTACTTTCTGCTGTGCCTGAAGTCGACCCGACAAAAAGAAATGTCGCCATCGAACTGGAAGGAAATCTTCCCAATCCATCAAAGAAGATCACAGGATGTCCTTTCGCCGGAAGATGTCATAAACAGGTAGGGCCCATCTGTGAACAGCAGGCCCCGCCTCTTGTTCAGGTCTCACCTACCCATTATTACTACTGCCATATTTCCGCAATGGATGTGTAATCATCGGGATGCTCTTTCCATTCTCCGCGAAAGAGCATCTCTCTATGCATATGCATATGGGAAAGCAGATCGAACTTGTCCCGGTCTTTTGAAAAAAGATGCTTCAAAGGATTCTTTTCTCCTTTGATTATCACGGTGTAGACAGTCTCACCTTTAATCTTCAGACGCGCAACATTTGCCATTTTGGAACAGCTCTTTGACAGATTATCGAGAGATTCTCTCATCTCAGGATCATCTACTTCTTTTATTGTATAGACGCTTCCGCCCATATATTTTGATAAAGTCACCCTTCTGTCGGTATTGATAACCTGCATACTCTTGAAATTGAAACCGTCGGGAGAATAGGTATTCAATGCATCAAGCGTCTGTTCAGGATCAAGGTCCGCTGAACCGTAGATCTCGACACACATCACTTCATTTGATCCGCTCACTCCTGTAGCCAGAGGATTCACGAATTCCATTTTCGGTTTCGGATTATAGCCTTCGGTAAAGGCCACATCGAGCGAAGCGCGCTGGAACGTCTGTTCGAACGCCCTCATCACATTTATATGTGATAGATAAACAGCCTTATCCTTTTTCTCGTAGATGAATATGACAGGAGCTTTTTTATCGGTGACTCGCAGATTGCCTATTCTCTTAACTTCGTCACTTTCGTTCATTTTTCCATCAAGAGAGTGCACTTGGTGTTCTGAAGAACACACGCCGCAAAGATCCCGGCAGTCACTGCAGCATTTTTCCGTTATCACAGATTCCTTTGCGTTCACCCATTCCTTTTTCAAATATGCTTTGGAAACAAGAAGAGAAACCGAATCCCATGGAAGAGGATCATCTAGAGAATATCCGTTATACATGAGTGCATCGATATCAAGGCCTGATTTCTCAATCACTTCATCCCAGATATCCTGACGTAGGTGTTCCTGCCATGCATCAAGCCGGCATCCTTTCAGGTACGCCTGTTCAATGAGATCCCCCACTCTTTCATCACCCCGGGAAATGATTCCTTCAAGATAGGATACATACGGCTCATGATAGGAGACTTTCACTCCTCTTACCTCACCTGTCAATCTTTTTTTGATCGCGATGAGATGTTCCCTGCTCGCCTCTTTTCTCATCTGGGGCGCCCACTGGAACGGAGTGTGAGCTTTGGGGATGAATGTCCCTATATTCAGATTCATTCCGATATTCGTCTTTTCTTTTATCGTTTTTATGTACGTTACGATCGCATCTATTTCCTTTTGCGGATCAACGAACGGAAGTCCCACCATAAAATAGAATTTAGCGAGTTTCCACCCGCGTTTTTTCGCTTCAAGTATGATCGATATTACCTGTTCAACAGGGACTTCCTTATTCATTGCTTTCTGCCATTGTTCAAGAGGAGTCTCTATGGCGAATGTCAAACCTGATCTTCTGACCTTCTGCATCTTCTCCAGAATAGACAAAGAGAATGAACTTACTTTCAAAGAAGGGAGAGAGAAGGAAACATTGTACTGAGAGAAATCATCATTGAGACGGGTAAATATCGATTCAAGTTGAGGATGGTCCCCCGATGAGAGGGAGGAAAGGGTGATTTCTCTATATCCGAAATCCTTCACCTGCTGGATAACTTCATCATAAATATTTGAAAAACTCTTTTGTCTGAATGGCTTGTAGAATTGACCTGCATGACAGAAACGGCATCCGTTGGGACAACCTCTCATTATCTCGACGACGCCGTTGTCCTGGGCGACCTTGAAATGAGGCATAACAAAATTAGCTGTTTTCGTATCTTCTTTCCCGCTGAACGAGTCATCGATGGCCCTGACAGCTTTATTCTTCCCCTTATACCAGAGCATTTCGAACTTTTCGAGATTACTGATGATCTCTTTTCTGTTCAGTCCTTCGCTTTTCATCCTTTTTATCCGGCCGAGAATCTCGACAAGACCATTCTCTGCTTCTCCGATGTAGACGAAGTCGATAAAAGGAGAAAACGGTAGAGGATTGGTGATGGCAGGCCCTCCTGCAAGAACGATTGGATGATCTGTCGTCCTCTGATCGTTATGGAGAGGAATCTTTCCGAGTTCAAGCACCTGAAGGATGTTGGTCGCAGCAAGCTCGTAGCCTACGGAGAATCCGAGAACATCAAGTTCACTTAAAGCGATTCCGTGCTGAAGAGTATACAAAGGAATGTCATGGTCTCTTAGAAGATCTTCAAAGTCGGGTGCTACAGAGAAGACCCTGTCGCATATCATCTCATTTGGAGACTGACAAATCATATCATAGAGTATTCTCATAGAATTGTTCGACATTCCGATCTCATACAGATCAGGAAAGCATAATCCCACTTTGAAAGAATCATCAGTGCACGTCTGTTTTTTTCCATACACATATTCTCCGCCGATATAGCGTGCAGGGTTTGTTACAGACAGCAATTTGTTCCCGAACAGGGAAGTAACATCAATTTTGTTCAATTAGTTTCTCCAGATGAAAGAAATAAGTGGCGGACCATAAGCCGGGTTCTGTTTTATGCAGTCATCTATCTAGGCATACTGTTACCAGATATGCTCAAGCAACCTACCCGCAAGATATAGGCGGACAACCCACTTGCTGCTTGGTCTTGCTCCTGACGAGGTTTACCCTGCCGACCCTGTTACCAGAATCGCGGTGGGCTCTTACCCCACCATTTCACCCTTACCCCGACAGACGCCGGGGCGGTATATTTTCTGTGGCACTTTCTATAGCTTTACAGCTCCCGGGTGTTACCCGGCGTCATGTCCTGTGGAGCCCGGACTTTCCTCCCGGATGAAAAACTTCATCCGGGCGACTGCATGGTCCACCATACAATAATCAAATTTTAGAGAAGATCACTGAATTCGTCAGCGTTGACAAAATCCGATAATCCAGCTTCTTCTATTTCGGTTTCCTGGTTAGCAGACATCGCGAGTTCAGCGACCTCCGCATCCTCCCAGAACAACACACGTGAACAGTACGGACAGAATTTAAAATCGTCTCCCCTTCTCACATCATTGACGAACTGAACAGGAAGTGTCATGTGGCATCCCTGACAGACAAGTCCGTGAATAGGGACAATACCGATACCGCTTTTGTTCTTTATGATCCGTTCGAATTTGAAAAGTATCGATTCATCGATCCCGGGAGTCAGCATCTTCTCTTCCTCCTCCAGTTTCTGGATCTCAAGATTCTTTTGTTCAAGCAGGATATCCTTCTTTTTTGTCTCGTTCTTGACTTCCTCTTCCTGGATTTCCATCAGCTGTTCATGTTCTTCGATCTGCTCCTGAAGCTCTCCGAGATATTTCTCTTTGGCAAGCAGACTCTTTCTCAGAGACTGTTCCTTAAGCGAAGCATCCTTGATCTCTTTTTCCAGAGCTTCATATTCTCTTTGAGTCGAGATGAGTTCCATCTGTTTTTCATAGTTCTCACGGGCGACCTCAGCTTCATCGAGGGCAATCCGAAGCCTCTTCAATTCATCTGTAGTCTTCTGAATTCTTTCATGCTTCTCTATATAGATTTTCTTCCCGCGATTGAGTAACTCCTCTTTCGTTTCAAGGGTCTTCGGGATCTGGGCAACCTCTTCAAGTACGCTAAACTTCTTAGCGAGAACACTTTGAAGATCACGTAACTTGTCAAACACTTCCTGCATATTCTACTCCTGCTTTATCAGTTATAAAAAATCTTTAAGCCTTCGACTTCTTTTCGGATGTCTCAGGCGTCGTAGAGCTTTCGCTTCTATTTGTCTAATTCTTTCTCTTGTTACTTCAAAATACAACCCTACTTCCTCGAGTGTCAATGAATAACCGTCTTCCAGACCGAATCTCATCTTAAGAACTTCCTGTTCTCTCGGAGGGAGTGTCTTCAGAACATCCTCAAGCTGCTCCTGAAGCAACGTGAAGGCTGTCTGGGATGCAGGGTTTTCCACATCCTTATCTTCGATGAAGTCGCTGAGGAGAGAATCCTCTTCCTCGCCGACAGGAGTTTCCAGAGAGATCGGCTCTCTTGCGACATTCTTGACGGCTTTTACTTTCGCTGCAGTCCAACCGAGTTTCTCTGCTATCTCCTCGTCGGTAGGTTCTCTTCCGTAGGTCTGCATGAGCATTCTTGATTCTCTGACAACCTTATTGATCTGTTCTATCATGTGGACAGGCACACGGATCGTCCGTGCCTGATCACTGATCGAACGGGTAATGGCCTGACGGATCCACCAGGTAGCATATGTCGAGAACTTATATCCTTTACGGTATTCGAATTTCTCAACAGCTTTTATAAGACCGATGTTTCCTTCCTGCACCAGGTCGAAGAAATGAAGGCCTCTGTTCGTATACTTCTTTGCAATACTGACGACAAGACGGAGATTTGCCTGAATCAGACGATCTTTGGCACTTTTCATCATCTCCCGTCCTCTCATTATCTCTTTTGCATTGGAGATGATATCCTCGCATGATTCTTCGAAGTCGAATTCGATATTCTTGAGAGCCTTATCTGTAAGCTGAACTTCCCTGATAAGATCTTTGATCGCATCGCTGTTCATATTCAGCCGTTTTTCGAGGACGGTCCGCTGAGATGGGATTGCAAGGGTTCTTCCAAGTGAACGTAACTCCTTGACACTGTTGATCCCGAGACGTATCTCTATGGTGCTCTTTTTATTCTGAAGGTTGATGATGTCATGCTCGGCCTGAATATATTTCGTACTGAACGAACTGATCTCTTCAGGCTGAAGCTCGACCTTCGAGAGCTTTTTCAGAAGCATGTTATGCTTTTTCTTGAGAGCATCATCCTGATTGAAATCAATACCGGATGCTATTGCCTTCTTCTTTGCTTCAGTATAATTTTTCAGAGCAGAAGAGACCTCTTTCAGAATATCTTTGTAACACTGAAGATAGCGTTTCTGATCATTCATCTTCTCTTTCAGCTCTTTCTGCGAGAATTCGAGATCCTCGTCTTCGAAACGCATCGAAGCGACCTCTGCTATCTGGGAGAAAGAAGAAATAAGAACTCCCGATTTGAGAATGACCTCTTTGATAATCTCGGCTCCCTCTTCCATCCTCTTTGAAAGTTCAACTTCCTGTTCTGCATTGAGAAGGTTCTCTCTTCCGATCTCACGAAGATACAACCGGATCGGATCGTCCACCGAGCTGTCGTTCTTGTCACCTCCGAGAACACCGCTTCTTTTATATGAAGAACGTTCTCTACGCGAATCAGAATCGCTGTCATCCTCTATGTTCATGATCGAGGTGTGTCTGTCAAAGTGGCTGTCGTCATCATAATTCGAGGATAATTCGCGCTTTGAGTAAGATTTATCTATTGATTCATCGTCCTCTTCATCATCATCTTCTTCCTCATCTTCAATATCATCTTCTTCGACCACTTCGTCATCGATTTCTTCAATAGGAGAATCTTCTATTTCATCGAGATCTTCAATATCTTCATCAAGAAGATCTTCATCATCGATTTCAGGCGATTCATCATCCAGCAATTCAGACTCAATGACATCATTGTCTTCATCGATGGTTTTTTCTTCTTCATTCTCATGTATTTCGTCGATATTCTTCAAAATCTCTTTCTCCATATCTTGGGTTCACCACCTCATCTCGCCCACCGGTTCTTCCATCCGGTGCAAATATCTATATCCCCACTTCTGAGGAGTACATTCCTGTTCTAATGCGAAGCATTTCTCAACGCAGTAATCTTCTCATCGACAGATTTCTTCTCATATAAGAGATTTGAGACATCTATCGACACAGATGAATCTTTCGAAGCCAATGCGATCAACCTCTCAAGATTCTTCTGTGATTTCTCTAATGTACGAAGAGTTATACGATTAAGCAACTCATGTATAACATCTTGCGGATTAACTGTAAATTCTTTTGACTGAAAACTCATTGCCACCTTGTTCTTGAGAGCCTCATCCTCAATCATCTGCAGCACCAGCTCATCACTGTCGGCTATTCCGTTTCTGGTCGCATCCTCCAGTACCGTATACAGAGAAATAGCTTCTTCATCAACAAGATCATCTATATGCAGCTTATTTCGCACATCAAGGAAGAGGGAGCGGTTATTCATCAGAGTTAATAAGGCATACACATCTTGCGAATACTGAGTGCTTTTCAAAGCAATGTCTTTCATGTTCTGAGAATGTAAGTTGGCCTCCCGTTCTAATTTAGGTCTCTGCACACCCTTGTGCCTGTATTCCTGCATAAGAGTAGACTCATCCAATTGAAGATATTGGGCAAGCTCATGCAAATAGGACTGCTGGACGATTTGAGATTCAACAGCATCTAGATATGGTATGAGTTCATTAAATATCTGCAACTTCCCTGTAGCCTTCTTATTATCATACAATGAAATCGACGAAGATACAAGATAATCGAAGCCGCTTTTGCCTTTAGAACACTCTTTCAGCAGCTCTTCCCTGCCGAATGATTCCATGTATTCCGCTGGGTCCTTTGCTGCACTTAAAGTGATCACCCTGTTTTCGATCCCCAGCGATTCACAGACTGTGAGAGCCTTCTTCGTTGCTTCTCTTCCGGCACTGTCGCTGTCGAATAGAGTCGAAATGGTCGAAGCATACCTTCGTATGAGCTTTCCCTGCTCATGTGTGAACGCAGTTCCAAGTGGGGCCACGGCTATCTGCATACCTGCCTGATGCATGGCAATGACATCGAAGTAACCTTCACACAGGATCGCGTGCTGCTGCTGTTTGATATTCTTCAATGATTCATATAGTCCGTAGACGATCTCTCGTTTCCGATACAGTATAGTCTCGGGAGTATTGATATATTTTGCCTTAGAACTGCCGCTGAGATCTCTTCCCCCGAAAGCAACGACATCACCTTTCCAGTCCCTGATCGGAAACATCACACGGTCCCTGAACAGTGGATAAAACCGGCCGTGTTTAGAAAAGAGTCCAGATTTAAGCAAAAGAGGGTCGCTGTAGTGTTTGCCTTTGAGGAAATCGTAGAGCCAGGAAGGATCTTCAGGAGCGTAGCCGATACAGAATTTTTCAACCGATTCTGCACTGATACTTCTTTCCTTCAGATATGAGCGCGCCTTATCGCCGATCCCGGAGGAGGTCAGGATGTAGTGAAAACTGTTGGCTATCTTGTTATACAGGTCTGTGAGGGTCTCTTTCTCCGATCTCTTCTGTTTTTCACTTTCGCTTTCCTGTTCTATCTGGATTCCTGCCGACTCTGCCAGATACCTTACACTTTCCGGGAAATTCAGGTGTTCCATCTCCATAACGAAATCGAAAAGCGATCCGCTCTTTCCGCAGCCGAAACAATGGAAGAAACCTTTGTCGGGCAATACAGAGAAAGAAGGGGTCTTCTCATCATGAAAAGGGCACAGTCCCCAGTATCTGTCTCCTTTCTTCTGCAGCGTCAGATAGCGGGAAACAAGTTCCACCATGGAGATTTTTGATTTAATTTCTTCGATCACTAACTGTGAAATCTTTGCCATATACTTCCATTATTCATCTAAGGATATCACTTTTCAAGAAAGGATGAGACTCATATCCAGTTCTTCGAATATGAGAGGCTGATTCTCTTTGCGCAGCGAAAGCTGTTCATCAATCTTTTCTTTCGAATGAAGAACGCCCTTCCCTATTCCCGGACACCATTTTTTCTCCTCTTCCCAACTTTTCCCGGACGAAAGGACATGAGCCCAGAACGGGTATGTTGAACACTGTACAGGTCTGCTTTCATAGACCGTGCATCCTTTCTCTCCGAGAAATATGCAGTCATGGTTATCTCTTTCTTTTAACGAAAGATAATGATGGCTTCCCATAGGTACTTTAATGCAGAATTCAGCCACGAAATCTTTTACTGGTTTTTGAGTGAATGAACATAATCGCTGTAAATCATTCATAGAAAGGAAAACGAAGCCGGGTTCTACCGCACAACAGTACCGACAACCCGGAAGACAAGTGAATGCGAGGCCATCTTCATAAAAACATTCCATCAACATATCCTTATCAAAAAAAGAAGGTCTTCTGGATAGAAGACCAACTTTTTTGGGGAGAGAAGGATTCGAACCTTCGAAGGCTGAGCCAACAGATTTACAGTCTGCCCCCTTTGGCCACTCGGGAACCTCCCCGTACTAAACTACCTTGATGACCTTACAGAAAAGATCTATTAAAGTCAATAGCCACCTGTCAGATTCGAACTGACGACCCCGAGATTACAAGTCACGTGCTCTGGCCAGCTGAGCTAAGGTGGCGTTACCGGTGTACTATAGAAAAAAGAGCCCCTTTTTGTCAAGCTAAAATCCCCATTCTTTTAATAAATTATCGATCTCCGCTTTATTTCTCTTATCACCTCTGGTGTGGATGGGCCATGCTTCATATTTTGCCAGGGCGTAGTTGAGCAGAAGAACAGCTTCCTGTCTGTCGCTCATCTTGTTCAGTGCGACTGAAGAGTAGAAAGGAACATGTTTCACTCCCTGAGAACCCTCATAATAGTAGGTCTGCTCGAACGGATCATCAGATTCCTTCTTCCAGCTCCTTTCTATAGATTTTATCTTTGAATTCCTCTTTGATGAACTCCAGTTCCTGTCCCACAGCATTACAGCGAGAGCTTTGAAATGTCCCGGGTAGAGCATCTTTTTGGGAATGGTGTCTACCGCCTTTCTGGCAACAGAGATAGCAATATCCTGATTTCCATATGAGATCGGCCATCCTGGAAGAAGATAATAGAGCTGACCGATGACGTACCAGCCGATCGTCTGGTCCATATCACCCAGGTCGTTGACAACGTATCTGATAGTTTCACGTATCGGGTCTGCCTTGGACAAAGCATTCAGAGGACCTTTCAATTCACCCCACCGCCCGATATTCGAAGCCTTATAGACATAGGCGGGAGCGTTCTCATGAAGTTCAATCGATTTGTCCGCATACATTTCCCCTTCTTCGAAAAGGGAATACAATTCATCTTCTTGAGCACCCAGTACTTCAAGTTCATCGGCAATCGATAAGATAACGCGTGACAATCTCCAGTAGAGTTCACTCAATTCTACTGGATCATTGGTTTTTTCTATCGCATCATCAATCATGTCCCTGCATTCATCCAGTTTGTCATTGATGAACAGTGTGTCCATTTCATTCAGCCGGGCATTGAAATCTGCAAACAGAGGACTTGCGATCAGCAGAACAGCCAAAACGATCATAGATATTTTTTTCATGTAAACTCTCCTCACTAGGTGTTTAATTTATTCTACACTAGTGAGCTGTAATGTCAATAATTGAGTTCTACCGGTATAGTTTAAAAAATGTCCGGCCGCAGCTGTCTTGTGTTCCCATGATACTGAGCCTTCAGTGATGGAGACTGATCATCTTTATACAGATACATGAGAACACGCACCACACGGGGCATCATACCGTCGATATCGGGTTCCCTGCTGCAGAATAGAGGGATTTTCGATTCGTTTGTCCACCTTCGGTAGGCTGTGGCAGGATTCATCGAATGAAGATCTCCGGTCACGGTAAAATGGATCGAAACGACATCGGAAGGATCGATCGAATTCTCCTTGAACAGCGAGTCTGCCAGAGTTCCTACTTTTTCCATCATCTCCTGGGCGCTGTCCGCCTGCAGCTGTGTCGCGCCGCGAAGCGCGAATAATCTCATCATCGTTTTTCCCTCTCTTACATAGTTAGTATGATTCCGGTTTCGGTAATGTGTATAATGAATTGGGCACTGATTAGAATGAATATATGGATCAGAATTTTTACAAGTGAGAAGACTGCTGCCCTAACAAGGAAGATATGATCATGGAACAATAGACCGATAACCAGCAGCAGCAGATAGAGCCCGTACAGGATTCCGATCGTCGAGGATGTGAAGCACAATACCTGTGTGATCTGAGCGAACTCAGCGGTGACATTCATCAGCAGCCGCATAAGAAACAGGGCATAAAAAAAGAGATTGAAAAGTAATATATAGGTATAGACCCTTGCACTGAAGGAGAGTACTCTCCGTGTTCTTATCATACGAGACGAGTATAACACAATGGCTGAGAGGATGAAATAGGATACAGGGACCAGAGATAATTCAGTTGCCCGATTTCGACATTTCCCGTACAATGACATACGATTTCTAATTTTATGGTAAGGATGTATTATGAAAAATGTAATTGAGAATCTGAAACAGTACGGTATATGCCCTCCCGATATCCTGATTCCTTCTTCGAAGGTTGATCTTACAAGATGGGCCGTGGTTGCCTGCGATCAGTTCACCTCTGAACTCGATTATTGGAAGGCTGTGAACGAGTATGTCGGTGATGCGCCGTCCACCCTTCATATGATCTATCCAGAGGTATATCTCGAAGAGAAAGATCCGCAGGTCAGAATCCGGTCGATCAACAGGGCGATGGCATCGTATCTAGAACAGAATATCTTCGATGAATACCCTCAAACCTTCTTCCTCGTTCACCGGCAGACATCTCAGAATGTGAGCCGCTGGGGTCTTATGGCCGCCTTGGATCTGGAGCAGTATGACTGGTCGAAAGGATCCCGAACGATCGTCAGAGCTACAGAGGGAACCATCGAATCCAGGATTCCCCCCAGAAAGCAGATCAGAAAAGATGCTCCGCTCGAACTGCCTCATATCATGGTACTCATCAGTGATGAGAAAAAGAAGATAATAGAACCTTTCATTCAGAGAAAAGACGAACTCAAGAAGGTCTATGATACAGAATTGATGCAGAACGGAGGACATCTTACCTCATATGCGATCAGAGGCGAAGCCGACTTCACCGCCATAGCCGACGGATTCAGAGATCTGTTCGATTCTGCCGACCCCGAAAATCCTCTCATCTATGCCATGGGTGACGGAAATCATTCTCTCGCGACGGCAAAGGCCTGCTGGGACGATATCAAGAAAGATCTCCCTGAAGACCTCAGAGCGACACATCCGGCACGATATGCTCTCGTCGAAATCGAGAATATCTTCGATCCCGGTCTTGTGTTTGAACCGATCCATCGTGTGTTGTTCAACACTCCGAAAGATCTTTTCTTCGAAACACTCTCTAAATATTGTGATGAATTCTCATTCGAGAGTACCGAAGGTCTTTCAGATCTTATGGAAAAGATCGCCGATTCCCGCGACGGAATCCGTTTCGGATATAATGATAAGGACGGGTATTACCTCATTACCGTCGAAAACGGGGCATCCGCGATAGCCGCAGGAGTTCTTCAGTACGTAATTGACGACCTTCTATCAAAAGATGATGAGAATCTCAGTGTCGATTATATTCACGGCGAGGAAGTGACCAGAGAGCTCGGAGCCCAAAACGGAAACATCGGTCTGTTCCTACCTGCCGTAGATAAATCGACTTTTTTTGAGACTATCATAAAAGACGGAGCTCTTCCGAGAAAGACTTTCAGTATGGGTGAAGCAAACGAGAAGCGTTACTACATGGAAGCAAGAAGAATCAAACCGTAAACGTAAGAAACAGGGCCCTTTTGGGGCCCTGCCATCTGTCTATCAGCCCAACCCCGATTTTCTTCTGCTCATGATATCGTAGAATACTGCAAGGAGAAGAATGACGGCCTTGACAACATACTGCCAGTCGGCTCCAATGTTCATCAGTGACATGCCGTTGTTGATGACTCCCATGACAAGCCCTCCGGTTATAGCACCGATAGTTGTTCCGATACCTCCGCTCGCTGCAGCTCCGCCTATGAAACAGGATGCGATGGCATCGAGTTCGAAGTTCACTCCCGCCTGAGGAAGAGCACTGTTCATATAGGCGGTAAAGACCATTCCTGATAACCCGCACAGCAGTCCCATGATAACATGGGTAATGAACACAACCTGCTCAGAGTTGATACCGGAGAGTTTTGCTGATTTTGCATTTCCTCCCACCGCATAGATATATCTACCGATAACGGTATTGTTTGTAAGAAATACGAATATTGCTGTCACAACGATGAGGACAACTGAGACTGTCGGAATTCCTCTATATGCCGAAAACTTGTAGAAGATGAACAGTATCAGAGCACTGAGTGCCACGATTCTGTATAGAGTAAATCTGAACGGAAGAACGGTGAAACCGTGAGCTATATGCTGGTTTCTGCTTCTGATGGTAAAATAGACAAGGGCGACCACAAGAACCAGCGCGACGATTATCGAAAGGCCGTCAAGACCGGCTATCGTGAATCCTTCAATATTCAGCGAACCTGAAGCTATCTGTTTATACCTGTCATCGATAAGAGAAATCGGAGTGACATTCGTAATGATGTAGGTAAGACCTCTGAACAGCAGCATCCCTGCGAGTGTTACGATAAAAGCAGGTATGTGCATATATGCTATCCAGAAGGCCTGGAACGTTCCTATCGCGGCACCTAGAAGAAGCGATAGAATCAGAGTGGGCACCACTCCTATTCCTGTATTGTAGATCATCGCACTGAGAGCACCGAGGAAGGCAATTACCGAACCTACCGAAAGATCAATATTTCCTATGATGATAACCAGAACCATTCCTACCGTAAGTATGAGAATATAACTGTTCTGGATGAAAATATTCGTTATGTTTCGCGGAGTGAGATTGACTCCTCCCGTGAGAAACGCGAACACGATGATGATCAGACCGAGCACTAAAAACATCGATATTTTTCTCATGTTCTGTTTTGCAAGTTTGAAAAATGAAATCTGTTCTATCTGGGCTGCACTTACCATGAATTCCTCCTAGTCAACTAAAGCCATCCGCATGATTCCCTCTTGGGTTGCTTCTTCGCGAGGGATCACCCCCTTGATTTTTCCTTCATTCATCACATAGATCCTATCCGACATGCTGATAGCCTCTGCAAGTTCTGAGGAAACGACGATAACACTCTTTCCCTGTTTCACCATATCGTTGAGGATGCTGTAAATCTCGAACTTCGCCCCCACATCGATCCCTCTTGTGGGCTCATCGACGATGAAGATATCAGGGGATGCGAGAAGACATCTGCTTAAAACGACCTTCTGCTGATTTCCGCCCGAAAGGTTTCTGACTATCTGATGCACCGATGGGGTCTTGATGTTGAGAGCCTTTCTGAACTCTTCGGCCTTCGAAATCTCAGTCCGCTTGTTCACCACCCCTCTTTTTGAGATCATCGGGAGACTCGAATTCGAGATATTCGTCTTCACATCCTGAATCAGAATCAGTCCGAGATTCTTCCTGTCTTCCGAGACATATCCTACACCTTTTCGTATTGCGGTTTTCGGTGAGTCGAATTCAACCTTCTCCCCATTGAGATATATCTCGCCGGTCGCACCGTATCCGTAACTGTTGCCGAAGATGCTCATCATCATTTCGGTACGCCCCGCTCCCATAGGACCGCAGAAACTCACGATCTCTCCTTTTCGTACGAAAAACGAGGCATCATCTACGATCTTCATCGTATGGTAGTCGGGATGGTACACGGTCCAGTTCTTCACTTCGAACACGACCGTTCCGATATCAGGTTCCTTCTTCGGAAACAGGTTCTTCAGTTCTCTTCCGACCATTCCCCGGATGATTCTCTGTTCACTCACCTTTTCCCCGGTTACGTCTATCGATTCGATAGACAGTCCGTCACGGAGTATCGTGATCGAATCTGCGACCGAGAGTACTTCATCAAGCTTATGGGAGATCATGATACATGTGATACCCGATTCCTTGAATTCCTTCATGAGACTAAGCAGTTTATGACTCTCATCGTCATTGAGAGATGAGGTGGGCTCATCGAAGATGATGAGCTGAGCATCCTGAGAGATTGCCCTGGCGATCTCTACCAGCTGCTGTTTGCCTACACTCATCTTGCTCACGATAGTCTGCGGCTTCTCGTTCAGCCCCACTCTTTTGAGCAAGGGATAAGAATCTCTCAGACAGGAGTCCCAGTCGATGACTCCGAATCGTGTTTTCATATGTCCGAGAAAGAGATTCTCATAGATCGAGAGATAGGGACTCAGCGTGAGTTCCTGATGGATGATCGCCAGCCCATCCTGTTCGCTGTCTTTCGTACTTCTGTAATTGGTCACCTTTCCGTTGAAGACGACCTCGCCTTCATAACTCCCTTTCGGGTACACACCGCTGACTACATTCATAAGTGTGGATTTTCCGGCCCCGTTTTCGCCTACAAGACAATGTATCTCTCCCCTTTTCACCTTGAAATCGACATTGTCCAGCGCCCTGACGCCGGGAAATTCCTTCGTTATATTGCGAACTTCCAAAATATAATCTTCATTCATCTTCTTATACCTATGTATGCGACCTTATGATTTCAACTCAATAAGGCCGCATGGGTGATTCGCGTGAATTCGGTCAGAATATACGATTAACGAATCTGATCTGCAGTATAGTAACCACTGTCAATCATGACTTCCATGTAATTGTCTTTTGTTACGTTCACAGGTTCGAGCAGATAAGATTTCACGACTTTCTTTCCGGTATCATAGGTAGTGGTATCCAGACGTGCACCGGCTATTTCGGGAGTCTCTCCTTTAAGAAGAGCATCGGCGAGGTCTATTGCAGCTTTCGCAAGGTCGCGAGTGTCTTTGAAGACTGTCATCGTCTGTTTGCCGTCTTTGATGAACTGTATGGATGCGAGTTCGCCGTCCTGTCCTGTGACTACAGGAAGAGCCGTGCGGTATTTTGCATCTGTCAGCAGAGCTTCGATGATTGCTCTTGCGAGTGTGTCGTTCGGGGCGAGAACCGCATCGAGGGTATAATTCTTAGCATCACCGTTGAGGAGATTCTCCATTCTCTGTTTCGCGAGGTCTGCTCTCCAGTTCTCAGTGGCGATACGGGTAAAGTTCGCTGTGTCATCGGAAGAAAGAGGTGCCGGTCCGACAATCTTCAAAACACCTTTGTCGACAAAGGGCTTCAACTGGCTCATTGCGCCGTCGAAGAAGAAGAATGCGTTGTTATCAGTAGGAGATCCTGCGAACAGTGTGATAAATTTCGGATCGCTCATTGTAGCTGATTCGAGGTCCAATGCGTCGACAATAGCCTTCCCCTGGAACTGTCCGACTTTGAAGTTATCGAATGTGATGTAATAATCGTACTGATCCGAACCTGTGATCAGACGGTCATATGCGATAACCTCTACTCCGTCACGTTTGGCATCCGCCACCGCGGTAACGACACCTTCATTGACTGATCCGATGATCAGGATGTCTGCACCCTTGGTGATGAAGTCGGAAATCTGAGCGTTCTGTTTTGTCTGGTCGGCATCACCGAACGTTACCTCAGCATCATAACCGAGAGCGAGAGCAGCTTCTTTCAGTGCCGCTCCATCCATCTGCCATCTTTCGACATGAGTCTCAGGCATAGCGAGTCCGATGAACTGCTTTCCATCTTCCTGAACGCCCTGAGCAAACAGTGAAGTACACAGAAGCATCATCACCATGAGTACTACCATAGCTTTTTTCATAACCTACTCCTTAGTAAAGAAAAATTTTGTACCGTCATGCGATCGGTATGCATGAAAGGATTTAATCCTGTTCATAATCTTATGGTAGAATGGTTTAAATGGGGTCGCAAGTATTAAAAAGATACTTTCATATATATAATTGACATTCTGTTTCTCAGATCAATGGGTTTTCGACCTTCAGGAGGTTCAGTGATGAAATATCCTGCGCCCCTTTCCTGATCAGAGAGTACGGGACCGATCTTATATCGACTATCGTCGAAGCGACCGTTCCCTGCAGTTCGTTTCCTTTCACACACAGAGCTACTCTGTCGGAAAATCTTTCTGCGATACTGTCGAAATCGTGCAGGGATGGTTCTCCCGATATATTCACACTGCTGCTGTAAAGAGGTGCTCCCACTTTTTTTATTATAGAAAGCAGGAGAGGATCATCCGGGACGCGTATTGCCACCGAGGTCTTCTCCTGTGCACTATCGACGATCACCGTCAGCGGTCCCGGCCACAACTTTACAATATCATCGCCGATCGGTTCACAGGAGAACGAACGGGCCATTTCAAGCGTCATCAGACGGATAAACGGTTTTGTCTCTTCCCGTCCTTTCACATTTCTGAGCGCTATCAGACTTTCATCGACCTTTCCGACTATTCCGTAGATGGTATCACAGGGCATGATGACAAGCTCCCCCGAAGACAGGGCACTGCAGATACGGTCGAATGATGAACTATCCGCCGCATCAATAATGTTATGGTTCATGGTCATTTCTCCTTCTCATCTTTTTGAACATACCTATTATAATATTGATCAGTAATGCAAGGATGAATGAGATCAGCAGATTCTGGGCTACTGAAAGTGTCTTCGGAGGATTCTTTGTTTCGGTGTGAGACACTGCTTGTGATGACCGGTTCGATTCTGTGGTTCTCTCCATGATGTAGATCGACTGACCTTCCTGCACATACCCTATCCGGTTCATCACCCTCGTGATATAATCCGGACTTTTCAGCTGTGAAGCGATGCTTTCGAGTCTTCCGATCTCGTTTCCAGAGACCGTCAGCTGATCCTTGAGAGCTTCGATCTCCTTCGAAAGATATCTGTTTGCAAGTAATCCCCGTACCCCGAAAACACTCTGTGCTGCAGAAAATATCAAGGCAGTAGTTAAAATGAGACTAAAAATAAACTTACTAGCAGAATTCCTTGTCATACTTTAATCAACCCGCTATAATGCATTATATATCACACAGACAGGGTTATTTTCCTGCCGGAGGATCAATAAACTATATCATGAGAATGAAGAGCGAAAGAAGCCCCTTTAAAACCATATTAATTGCTGTTGTTTCAAGTACTCTTGTGTTAGCTGCCTTGTCATATCTTCTGTATTTTCACCTTTTCCCCTTTTATGGAATAGCGATCGCGCAAGTATACAGTGTCCTGGTAAGGCTTCTCCCGATTATAATCGGACTCATCCTTGTCATCACCGCCATAGTTATCTCTCCTCCGACTATTCCGCAGACAAGCGATAGAGATGATGAGATTCCTCAGGACGAATATACCGCTCCTCTATTTCATCTTCCGGATGAACAGCCCGTTTCGCCTGTTGTCACACCCGCAGAGAAAGTGGATGCATCACCGATTCAGGACAGGATCATAAGAGAACAGCTCGCTCCTGTTGTCCCGGTTGCAGTACAGGAACTCGCAGAAGTTGAAAGACCTGTGCAGACTATAGTCGAAGAGGAGGAAGTCGATTCTCTCGAGAGCTCCGAGCATCCTTTCGTATTCGACTTCTCGCTCGACCGTCCAGTCACATTCGAAAAATACCTGTACCCGATCGAAGAAGGCAGTGATATAGCCGGTCTTCTCGAACCCATAAAAGAATCCGCTCCTGTTGATGCGTATGAGTATCCTGAATTGTATAAAACAGTCGAACTCTCTCTTCCGTCTATTCTCAAAGAGGAACTTGAGAGCAGTAAGAGCAGCAACTATCCGCTCTCACTGGCTTCCTGCCTGCTGATGCAGTCGGATGAGCAGATACAGAATCTGTTCAGAGAACGGCTGGAACTGTTGGGTGTGATTGCCGATTCGGACAATGGAATACACTCGTTGATCCTCCCCTTCTATTCGTACTTCAGGACCCAGAAGACGATGGCCGACCTTATCGGTTCGATAAAGAGACGAGCTCCAGAAAGCAGGGTCATCATAGGATATACATCTGTTGACAACAGAGAGGCAACTGTTGATTCGATGATCGAAGAGGCTCATCTGGCATTCGAACTCGCCAGAGAGAAAGAGGGAGATGCTCTCATCGGTTTTGAGAAGGAAGAGGAAGGACTCTAATCTTTCAATTTCAGCGAGAAACGATCCCGGTCTTTTGCGAGAAACGTGTTCTCGAACACCTCGCACGCTTCTTTCTTGAGCAATTTCAGTTCTTTGTTCGTATATCGAGGACTATAATGAATCAATCCCATCTTCTTCACCCGGGCCTCTTTTGCTATCTGTGCAGCCTGTCTGGCGCTCATATGCTTTTTTTCAATGGCGCTTTCGAGAAGAGAATCATCGAACATTCCCTCACATAGCAGAAGGTCTGCATCTTTCACATGCTCCGCTATTGAAGGAGAGTAGAGTGTATCCGTCACATACGAGAAGGTTCTCCCTTCTCTTGGAGGTCCCATCACCATGTCAGGGGTTATCACACTGTTGTCTTCGAGAGTCACATTGTTTCCGGACTGTAGAGACGCCCATGCAGGACCGACCGGAATCCGCAGCTCAATAGCCTTTTCAGGATAAAATACTCCCGGACGTTTCTTTTCCCGCATCGTAAATCCGGTGCACGGTTTGGTATGGTCCAGAGCAAAGGCCTCAACAGAGTATTCGTCGTTATCGATGATCATTCCCGGTTCGATGCTCTTTACAATTATATCATAATTGATGTACATATCGAGGATTCTGCGAGTCTGATAAATGTATTCCTGCAGTTTTGGAGGGCCGTAGATGTAGAGAGGATCCGTCCTGTCTACCTGACTCGAAAGCATCAGCATCCCGGGAAGTCCGGTTACATGATCTGCATGCATGTGAGAGATGAAAATTGCCGAAATCTTCTTCCATTTGATGTTCAGCATCTTCAAAGATATCTGGGTGCCTTCTCCGCAGTCGAATAAAAACAGCTCTCCCTCTCTTCTTACCATCGCAGAGGTAAGAAATCTTCCGGGGAGCGGCATCATTCCGCTTGTTCCTAATACAAATACTTCAAAATTCATATCTGACAGACTATCGGGGAATCAATCTTGTTGCAACACTTCCAAAGGAGAGATAGAAATTATTCTCCTCAAAGTGATGATGGTGAAAATGGAGGCGACCGACAGCAACGTGACGGCTATGATAAGAATATCGGTTACCGGAATACTCAGTTCGAAATCGAGAAGATAATAGGTGAGACCGGAGAATGTGCTTTGCTTGAGAAGTGTCAGAATCGATGTAAGACGGAGAGAAAGGAGCAGACCTGATGCTATACCTATCGTCATGGAAATCACCGTCACTGTCATGATAGTGGCGAAATAGGAAAAGATCATCTGCCGGTTTGTTGCACCGAGGACCTTGAGCATAGCGATCGACTGTTTTGAGTCCTCAACGATCTCATGCGCGATGTTCGCAATATAGACTCCGGCCACTAGAAGTATGATGATGAACACCAGAAGGATCACCTGCCGGGAGGTGATGAAATTATCATAGATCGATCTGTTGAACTGATCATAGGTTGCCCAACGGTTTACCGTGTGGGTATATTCATTGACTGCATCAATGATCTTTCCTGCATCATCTGCGCCGGAGGAATCAACGATCAACTCGCTTCTTACCGCTGATGTGTCAAACAGGGCTAAAGCATTCTGTATATCCATGAATATCAGGGATTCATCGATCTTGTTGTAACCTGATTCATAGATTCCCGCGACAGTGGCCAGTTTAGGCATCAGCCGCTGTACGTTATCTCCGGGTATGGTGACAAGTGCGACATTATCACCGAGGGAAACATCGAGAAGGTCCTTCTGTGTCTGAGATATATAGACACGTGCGACCGACCTGTTGCTAGATTCGAGCGGAAGTTCTTCAGTAAGAGAGAACTCACTTCTCCTTTTCTCATTGAAATAGGAGGTATTCACTCCTTTGATGTAGACTTCCTGATTGGAATCCTTCTGAAACATGATCCCGTACCCGCTCACCACATAATCGATGCTGTAAATCCTGTCATCGATTATGGATGCATCTTCACCGGGCTCGAGAATCATCTCTGAGTTAAAAATCTGAATATGGCCGTCCTGAAGAAGGATGTATTTCTGTGTTATGCCGTCTATCATACCTTCGGCGAACATGAGAGAAAGTATCAGCGGTATCATGATTATGATTATAAGTATCGAGAATCTGAGAAATCTGTATCTCTGATTACCAAAGGACTGAGTGGGAAACAGTATCCGCCTTTCCAGATACAGGGAAAATGATAATCTGCCCATCACATCTTTCCTATCGATCTGTGTTGCAGAAGATAGACCGTGGAGCATCTCGTCGCGAAATGTTTATCATGGGTAACAAGAAGCAGTGTCCTGTTCTCTTCCTTCACGATATTCAGAAGAAGCGTCTCAATGGCAGCACTGCTTTCTTCATCAAGAGACCCTGTAGGTTCATCCGCAATGATGATCTCGGGATTGTTTATAAGTGCGCGGCAGATAGCCACTCTCTGCCTCTCTCCGCCGGAAAGCTTGCTGCTCTTATGATACAGCCTGTCAGTCATTGAAACCCTTTCCAGCAGTGCAGTCGCTCTTTTGACAACTTTGTTTTTCGATTCACCTCTGATGAGTGCAGGGATCATTACATTTTCCAGAGCATTGAAATCCTCAAGAAGAATATGCGACTGAAATACGAAACCGATGTGTGCATTCCTATAGGAAGACAGTTGCATATCATTCATCGTATGCAGCTTCTCGTCCCTGAAAAATATTGAACCCGAGGTAGAACTGTCCAGGCCGCCGGCCAGATTCAGCAGCGTAGATTTTCCAGATCCGCTCTTTCCTGTGATTGCGACAGATTCTCCTTCTCTAATCTCGAAACTGATATCTTCCAATATAGACAGATACGTCTCTCCCGATTTGTAGCTTTTTGAGACGTGAAGGAAATTCAGTAATGTCTTATTCATGCCAAAGTATCTCCATTGGTTCCTTTTTCAGTAACCTTCTGCTTCCCAGAAAAGTGAAAACAGAAGTGAATGCAATGACCAGTACATCTATCAGGAAGATCTGACCTTCTGCTATATGACCGCTTATCGGGTATGACAGAATAACATGATACCTGCCTGTAAAGGAAAAGTATATATCATTAAAAAATGAGAAGATCGACTGAAGTTCTGATCCTGCGGCAATCCCGAGTACCGTGCCGATGACAACTCCTAAAGAGCTGATGATCGCTGTAGATCCCAGTATCATCAGATGCACACTTCTTCTTGTCGCTCCGACAGAACGGAGAATCGCCAATTCCCGTCGTTTCGCATTAATAAGGCGGATAGTGGAATTTTTCAGATTCAGGATGATAATGATGAACATGAAGGATAGGAAGACATACATCAGTATCTTTTCCAGGAGCAATGCTGAATAGAAGGGGCCATGGATTTCCTGCCAGCTTTCTATCGTGCTTTCGGGGTACATGCTTTTCACCTCTTCGGTAAGCTTCTCTATACTGCGAATCGAATCATCTTCAAGAAAAAGACCATAGATGACATTCTCTTCTCCCAATCCGTCAATAAGTGAATCGAAAGGGACGAACACTGTCGACCGGTTGAATTCGGAGATCGGACTCTGATAAACTCCGCTTACCGGCACAGAGAGCTCTTTAAGTGTAAGACTGAGCGTTCTCCCCTTCCCCAGATAGTCTATATTGATGATTTCACCTTTTCGGGCGTCGAGATACTTGTAGAGAGAATATCCCGGCACAGCGGTAAAGTCTTCGTCCTGTGAGATATTGATATTTCGGGAGAAGGGATTGTCTGTCGTGAACAACTGAGGCGGGATTCCCCGTACTCTGCCTGTAGACGAGATTGCGGAACTCTCATTTCTTATGATCATTCTCGTTTCGGCGAACGGAAACACCGAAGAGACATTATCGAGTTTCGAAAGTGATTCTGCCGCTGTTTTTGGTGTAAGGCCGGTCACATTGCTCACATGGACATGGAAGGATTCTATACTCTTGAGATTCTCGAGCAGATCATGCTGTAAAGAGTTCATAACCGACAGAATCATGATGATCGCACTGACTCCTACAGCAATGGCGATCATGATAACAATACTGATTTTCCGGTGCTTGTTGCTTTTTGAGAATGCATAGCGCCAGGCTAACAACGGTGTTACCATTATTGTTCCTTTCTGTACTCTATGCTCAACACCCTCTTGCCGTCAGTAGCATATGTGACATCGGTATAGGGTATTCCCTGCTCGAAGATGGTGACTATCGAAGTCCCGTCTTCAAGGTATTTCACAGACCGTTCGGGAATATCATTGACCCATTCGGTCTGACTTTTCAATTTTCCTTCTGTATACCATCTTTCAATGCGGGTGGTATCCTCTGTTGCCATGGTATTGACTGAGTGGGTAATATTTCCTTCCGTGTCATACTCATATACCATAGATTCACTTTCGCCGTCCGGGAATATCTGATCGACTGACAAAAGTTTACCCTTTGGAGAATACATACTCTTTTTTACTATACCTTCAATATTCTCGCTGATTAGCAGATTTCCGGATTCATCATAGAAGGCATCGGAGGTCATGACCTGATCATCATCGACCACTCCGTTCGGATAGATTCTATACAGTGATATCCTGTTGTCGGCGTCCGAGACCAGAGTCGATACATCCCCATCACTGTCGTAGAGAGTCACGAACGTGCCCTCTTTTCTGTCAATGACTCTCGTCCCTGCCAGAGATCCATCATAGAATCTGTAGAATGTTGTGAGTGAATCGAGCCTGGTATCGACAAGCTTTTTCTCTTCTATGAGCTGGTTGTTCTCATAGATATAGTCATACTCTATCGTATGTCCTTCATCATCTGTCGATACCGACTGCAGCAGACCGCTATCGTACACCCTGGTTGACTCATTCACAATCTTATCATTGTCGTATGTTGTTTCGACCACCGTCTTCATATCATCTGATATGGTGGTCACTTCCTTGGAGAGTACCGACATGTTGTTATACAGGATCGATACGATAGATTCGTCCTCTTCTAAGACTTCCAGAATAAATTCGTAGTTCTCTCTATCGCTCTGTTCGATCTGCGCTAGACGCTGACCGAGGATGTTGGACTGATACAGCGCTGCAAATGCCAGAGCATGGAGTATCAGTACATAGAGTACACTTAACAGAAAGAACTTTCTTCGTATCATCCATTGATCCCCAGTAATGTATCGAGGAACTCATCAGTATCGAATTCTCTGAAATCTTCATACTGCTCACCGACGCCGACGAAAGCGATAGGAAGACCGAGTTTATCACATATCTGCACTAAAGCTCCTCCCTTTGCGGCCGAATCGTACTTGGTGAGTATGATGGCGTCAAGCGACACGGCATCATTGAACATCTGTGCCTGACTCAACCCGTTCTGACCGGTAGTCGCATCGATAACAAGAAATTTCTTATACCATTTCTGATCGGGAATTCTTGAACTGACGACCTTATCCATCTTCTTGAGCTCTCTGACCAAGTTCTCTTTATTGTGCATTCTTCCGGCAGTATCCGCAAGGATTAAATTTTCTTTTCTTGCCTTTGCACTATCAATCGCATCATAGAGAACTGCACTGGGATCTCCCTGAAAAGCCTGTTTCACGATTCTTGACTGAGTTCTCTGGGCATGAACATCCAGCTGGTCTATTGCCGCGGCTCTGAACGTATCTCCTGCAGCGAGAAGGACTGAGTTTCCCTGTGATCTGTAATAGGTCGCCATTTTCGCTATAGTCGTCGTCTTCCCTACCCCGTTGACCCCCAGAATGAGGAAAAAATTCAGATCATCCGCAGAGAGCCGGGGTATATAGGTTTTCATCTTTTCTTTGAGCATGGCCTTCATCAGCTGCTGAAGCTCACTTCCCGATACCATCTTTTTCTTTTTTGCTTCCATGCGGAGGGCATCGGAAAGCTCCATCGTCGTCGCGGCTCCAAGGTCGCCTTCTATCAGCATATCCTCGAGTTCTTCAAAAAAATTCTCATCGATCGTCTTTATTCCAAAAAGAGCCTTCAATCTGGCTCCGAATGTTTTTTTCATGGTAACCTCTTATGATGTTTAATAATCAGCTATACTATACTTACTTTTATTATAATAATCAAATAATCTGAAGACACTCTCGATCGAACTGACAACGATCACTCCGTTCATCAAGGTATGCACCGGCTGAGCATCTTCAGCCAGTGTGGAGGTCACTATCGAAAGGGCTGCGGCAAGGGCTGTTCTTGCCAGAGAACTGTAAAACAGCTTCTGAGACTCCAGTATCACAACAGAGGGATCGAACTGTACGCGCTTCATCTTCACTTCGACTTGGGAGGGAGAAGAATGTATTACATAGGAGGTATCAAGATACCCCTCTTTTTTCAATTCCATCACGAACGGGAGCTCATTGCCCGGCAGCAGAAACGGAAAGGTATTGTGAGTGTCGACTGAAGACGACAGGTCTATGTCTGTCAGGAAAGATGTTACAAGGACAGCTTCCTTCTCCATCCCTCTCTGATATACCTGAAGCTGTTTCCACTCGCCCTCTCTCAGGTAGAATGTCGTGGAGTATTCACTTGAATCATCAAAAAGGACATTCAGATCATGATATCCGTCTGAAAGAGGTACAATCAAATCGGGATCATAATGAATTTTGTCAATCTGCATCGATGAAATCGAGTATGTCGTGTCGATACTGCAGAAGCCGAAATGGGACATATGTAAAGAGCTGTAGATATCGCTGAGCAGATGAAAAAGAACCTCCTTCTCATCATAGTCTACGAGGATGATATCTGTGAGCTGGATTAACGATTGGTCAGAAAGGGAATACCGGTATATCTCAAGGTGATAAAATTCCGAAAGAGAAGATAAAGAGATACTTACGACGGCATCAAAAGCATATTGACGACTCAGGTGTTCAAGTACGACAGGATCATTAGTATCCTTCAATTGAAATGCCTTGATAGTAGTGACACTTACATCCACTGGGGCGAAACTTCCATTGTCGCCGTCAGTGTTTTCCATCATGTCTATCACAGAAGGGGCAGCTGCTGTCGTGTTGATACTGCCTGCGGCAGACTCGAGTGCAGGCTGCAGATCTTCATATTCAGAAAGATAGACGATTCCCAATGAAAAATTCCCAGCTGCCGTGAGAGGAATACCGAAGCAGATAAGAAGAATGAGATAAATTATGATTCCTTTACCTGCTTTCATATGTATTACACCTGAGAAGCCCATTTAAGATAGGATTCGATGAACTGGGAGATATCTCCATCCATCACCGCCTGAATGTTTCCTATCTGCTCGCCGGTTCGATGGTCTTTCACCATCGTATAGGGCTGGAACACGTATGATCTGATCTGGTTTCCCCAGGAGATATCTTTTTTCTCGACAGCATACTGTGCATGATCCTTTTCCTGCTCCTCTCTGTAATATTCATACAGACGGCTGGTAAGGATCTTCATAGCCAACGCCTTGTTCATATGCTGAGACCTCTCGTTCTGACATGCGACGACAAGGCCTGTCTTCAGGTGAGTGATCCTCACGGCGGAGTCGGTCTTGTTGACATGCTGACCACCGGCACCTCCTGCACGATAGGTATCGATGCGGAGTTCCGAAGGATCGATATTGATCTCGACCTCATCTTCGATCACAGGAGATGCATAGACACTCGTGAACGATGTGTGTCTCCTCTTGTTCGAATCGAAAGGAGATATTCTTACCAGTCTGTGAACTCCCGCTTCGCCCTGAAGGTAGCCGTAGGCATATGATCCTTTCACCTGCATAGTAACAGATTTTACGCCGCCTTCAGCTTCGAGGAGGTCTACAATGTCGACCTTGAATCCGTTGCGTTCACACCACCTCAGATACATCCTCATAAGCATCTGGGCCCAATCACAGGCCTCGGTCCCACCTGCGCCTGCGTGTACGGAAAGGAAACACTCGTTCTTGTCAAATTTTCCTGAAAGCAAGGTTTTCAGGCGAAGCGGCTTATACCGTTTCTCCACATTCTCAATACTCTGTTCTATCTCACTTTGAGCATCTTCATCCTCGCTGTCCCGATAAAGAGAGATCAGCTCATCGATATCATCGATTTCCTGAATCAGATCCTTCCATGGAATATAGGTCTCTTTGATCTCATTGAGTTGTTTGAAAAGAGTCTCTGCCCGGTTCTTGTCATTCCAGAAATCCGGCGTGGATGACTCGGTTTCGAGTTCTTTTATCTTCTGTCCTGTTTTTTCAGGGTCAAAGACGCCTCCATACATCGTAGGCTTCTTCTTTTATGGTATCAAAAAGCTGTTTATTCTGAATGTTCATGCTTGCTCCTTTTGCTTCCTTGTCTGTTTTCTCTCGATCCGCCATCCGATAGTGATGGTTTTCGATTCGTTCACTTTCAAATCGAACGGCCATGAGAGCAGGAAAAGCGAATACTGATATAATGATTCATTTTCGATCATCGTATCAACAGAGAGTGAGTATTCTTCATGAAAAAGATTGAATCTTACATTACTGGCGATAGACAGAAGCGTTTTGTTCTGATCATCGTTCAGACGGAAGTTATTCAGGTTATGGGCTGTCTTTGTCTGATCTTTGATGATCCTGTTGTGAGTCTTCTCGACCGTATACATTGTATCTGCGTTCTTACGTTTCCCCAAGGAGATGTTCATCTCTGTTGCGAACACACCTTTTGCATTTCTCGTCCCGATGTTCGTAAGGGTATATTCGAGCACGACGGAATTGCTTTTCAGCTGGTACGATTTTTCCACACGCATGCGGTCAAGATTGAAAGGAAGCGAATCGAAATCGCAGAAAGCAGAAACCTTCTGACCATTTTTATCATCGAAAGAAAGGTCCCATTTCTGAGATGCACAATCATATGCCTTCTTCCGGTCTTCCTTGCTGTATTCTTCTACAGGGACCGAAGGATTGATAAACACATCATTGAACAGAGACTGGCTCGTACCTTCTTTCAGATCATGCAGTGCACTTCTTTTCGCCTCATCTCTATATCCGGTGAAGGTATCGCAATAATTGAATCCGGTAGGAAGATAGTTGAGTTCACTGAGCACACCGCCGTATGAATTGACGATTCCCAGCAGATGTCTGCTCATACAGACAATCTCGTTGTTTCCATCAAAGTCGAGATCGACTTCTCTCGGATAACTGATTCCTTCATATGTGGCAAGAAGCCGTTCTGCTTCATTGAGATTCTTGTAGATGTACTGACGGTATTCGCTGCGGTAACAGCCTCCTGAGGAATCGAGAAGGAACGGACCTCCGCTCTGGCTTTTCATGAGCAGAGCTTCGACCCGCTTTTTGACATCCTTGTTCGTCTTGTACAATCTGGCGAGTTCACTTACATGCATCAGCCTTCCATATAGATGATTGAGTTCGCCGTACTGGGTGAGCATCTCGTTTGCACACACCATCTCGGGCCGTTCGGAGTCGAGTCCGTAGGTGGCCGAAGGAAGATATCCTATCTTTGTGAGATTCTTCCCCCTGAGTACCGAATTGAGAAGTACCGGAGAATCTCCTGTTTTTGTCACGCTGTCATAAATGAGACTGAAAAGGTTGACAGCACTGACCTGTCGTGAGTTCAAAGTGCTTGCCTGCAAAAGATGGTGAAGGTTCACCATGATCACATGATCATGTGTCCTGTCCGAGAAATCTGTATTGTCAAGGTACTCTTCGAATTCGTGAATATCGAGCAACCCTTTGCGAAAAAGATTTACGAGAGATTCAACTATGGTGTCGACCGGGTAGACCTCTATCACCTTTCCGGTATCCTGCATCGAGAACGGAACTTCACTGTAGGTTTCATCGAGTCTCTTGCTGAATGTGGAAATCATTACCCTGTCTACTGAACACATATGCATCGTCGGGACGATGTGGGACGACCATATCTGATTGGGAAGCCACAGCGTCTTAGGTCTTTTACCGAACCGTTTTCGGATGAATGTAGTGGTAGCTTCGATCTGTCGTGAACGATCTTTCGGAAAAAGAAGAGGCAGAATACTCTGGTAATAGGGGCCTGTCAATAATTCAAGCTGATCTTTTTTCACCAGATCTGCGATGAGCATATTGATTTCCGGATGATTCGTTTCGAACCATTCGAGCATGACCGCAGAGAGGTACAGATGAATCTTTATTGAAGGATTATTGTATATATAGGTGAGCAGAGGCTTATACACATCGGATAGAAGTGTTTCAAGTAAAGGAGGAGGAGTACCGGGTGGTATGTGGCTGTAAGCACCTATTATCATACATTATTTACCTTATTTTGCTGTAACGATACATTTTGTCGGGCATGCTGCCGCGGCATCTGCGATCTGTGCAGTCTCTTTGGCATAATCGACCGAAGAAAGATTGTCGGAGACTGTGCATCCCGATTCAGGGAACTTCCTTTCACAGATCTTGCATGCTATACATCCTACACTACAAATCTTTCTTACGACAGCACCTTTATCATGATTGTTGCACGCGACAGCATGCGATCCGCGGTAGGGAATCATCTTGATCACCTGAGTCGGACACACGAGGGTACATTTTTTACACCCTATACATTTTTCCGGATCCACCATGATATTATCTTTCTCATCGCGGTAGATCGCTTCAACAGGACAGACCTCGATACATGACCCCAGATGGTGACATCCGAATTTGCACGAAGAATCGCCTTTGAACAGCAGGTGGGCTGCGTTACAGTCGCTTATTCCCCGGTATTCATAATCCTGAGCTGTTACTTCATGGTTACCCCGGCAGTGCACGAACGCTACCATCTTCTCTGTTTCAACAGCCCCGCCGGTCCCGAGTATCTCGGAAACTGCCTTCGATGTCTTGGCTCCGCCGGGAGAACATAGTCCGTTCTCGGCTGTTCCTTTGGAGAGAGCGTCGGCATATCCCGAGCATCCGGGGAAACCACAGGCTCCGCAGTTCGCGCCCGGTAGAATCGCAAGAATCTGTTCAGCTGTGACATCCTTCTCGACCGCGAACTTCTTTGCCGCGACAGCAAGAGCGAATCCCAACACGAGAGCCAACGCTGCAATAACTAAAAATGCAAATAAAATATTCATAGTACAAATTACCCTAATAGATTTGTTAATAACGACTTATCGAAGGCCATGAAAGCAAGTGCCATCAAGCCTCCGCTTATGAAAGCGATGGGAACTCCGCGGAAAGCCTTTCTCACCGGATGAAGGTCGAGTCTCTCTCTGATATTACTCATCAGAACGAGTGCGAGCGTAAATCCGATACCTGCAGCAAGGCCGGCGGTAAAACTCTGCATGAGATTGTACCCTTCGGTAATGTTGATCAGTGCAATACCGAGCACTGCACAGTTCGTGGTGATCAGCGGCAGAAAGATTCCGAGAGCCTGATACAGTGATGGGGAGTTCTTCTGTATGACCATCTCTACGAACTGTACCAGAGACGCAATCACAAGAATGAAACTCAGTGTCTGAAGATACGTCAGATTCAACGGAAGAAGAAGAAAATGGTAAACCAGATAGGTGATGATCGATGCGATACCCATAACGAAGGTAACCGCCATACCCATACCGATCGCAGATTCACTGTTCTTCGATACACCGATGAAGGGACAGAGTCCCAGAAACTGTGTCAGGATGAAGTTATTGATAAATATATATGTAATGAACAATCCGATATAAATCATAGCCGGTTACCCCCTTTTCCTTTTTGAATACCATTCGAAAAACCCTTTAAGGTATCCCATCAGAAGCAGAGCTCCCGCAGCGAGAGTCAATACCCTGACCGGATATGTATAGAGAATCGGAATCTCGATGACACCATCGAAAGAACCCATAGCGAAAAGGGTGATCGTTCCTGAACCGAAGACCTCTCTGATGAGTGCGATGAGAAGAAGAGCCAGTGTGAACCCTACTCCCATACCAATCGCGTCGAGAAACGAATCAACGATACTGTTTTTATTAGCGAATGCTTCCGCCCTTCCCAAAATGATGCAGTTAACTACGATCAGAGGCAGAAAGATTCCCAGAGAACTATAGATCGAGGGCGCGAACGCATGCATCATCATCTCTACGATCGTGACGAATGCCGCGATTATGACGATATATGATGGGATACGAACACTCCCAGGGATGATATCTTTCAGAAGAGAGACGAAAATGTTGGAGAAGACCAGCACGAAGATGACACCGGCACCCATACCGAGAGCGTTGATCACCTGAGTCGTAACACCCAAAGTAGGACACAGACCGAGCATAAGGATGAATACGGGGTTCTCTTTGAGAAGCCCCCTGCTGAGAATGTTTATTTTTCCGCTAGCCATTATTTTCCTCCCAATTCTTTTACATAGGCAGAACCGTATGCAAGAGTTTTCGAAACACCTGTAAAGGTTATAGTCGATCCGCCGACGGCATCGGCATCTTCTTTCGACAGTTCATCTTTCTTCTGCGGAACCGGATTATCATTGCCTGTACCCTGGAATTTTTCCATGTACGAGGGATTTTCAGCTTTCTTTCCGAGTCCCGGAGTCTCTGAGTTCGTCAAAAGTCTGGCATCAACCACAGTTCCGTCGGCAAGATAACTGGCCATCATGGTGAACGGTCCTCCGTATCCGTTTCCGGTAAGAGAGAGTATGTAACCGGCCGTGGCCCCTTCACTGTCTGTCAGCGGGTGAACTGCCGTCACTGTCCCGTCATCGTCTATTGTCCTCTTATCACCGATAGCGTAGTCGTGGGCGACCTCTTTCAGCGTCATTTCGACAACCATCGCATCGTAGGCTGCGATTCTCGGGGCCGTCACAGAGTTGATGAAGGCCAGCGCTGCAGCGGCGATTGATGCTATCAGGGCAAGAGTTATGCCGATCTTTGCAAAATTCTTCATGCCTTCACCTCCTTCTTATTGCTTTTCTTCTCTACCTCACCGAAACGTTTCGGCATGATATACCGGTCGATCGTCGGGACGAAGATATTTACCAGAAGTATCGCGAGTGAACTCGATTCGGGAAGAGATCCGAAATATCGCAGAAGGAATGTGAAAAATCCTATAAGAATTCCGTAGAGGATCATCCCTTTGCGGGTCACGGGACTTGTAACCATATCTGTTGCCATGAACAGCGAAGCAAGAATGAATCCACCGCTGAAGATCTGGAGAACGAAATCTCCCTGGAACAGACCGAGTCCGTTTCTTAATCCTCCGAAGACCCATGCAAAAAGGGCGAATGAACCGATCATCGAAACCGGAATATGCCATGTGATAATCTTTTTATAGAGAAGATAGATACCGCCGAGAATAAGAAAGAATGCCGAAACTTCTCCGATACATCCCGCGATGTTTCCGAAAAATGCATCGATCGTGTATTCGCTGACATTCAACGACATCGATGAGAAAAACTGTGAGACATTATGCGCGAATCCGGTATAGGGATAGCCGCTGCTTTCAAGTACTCCTGTACTCGAGGCCAGCAAAGCAGTCTGCTCGGAGACTGTCATCTTTATCTGAGTCAGAATTGTCGCGCTGGAACTTGCATCGACCCCTGCTGAGACAAGCGTTCTCGGCATTCGGTATGTGTTCATAAGACCGGTAAAGGAAAAGAAAACGAAGACACGTCCGGCCAAAGCTGGATTCATCCAGTTCGAACCGAGACCGCCGAAAGTCCATTTGACAACGAAGATCGCAAAGGCTGAAGCCAGTATCGGAACAACGATCGCTACATCTGCAGGAAGGTTCATTCCGATGAGAAGTCCTGTTAAGAATGCTGAACCGTCAAGGACAGATCCATCCTTGCTGATTTTGAGCAATCCGTATTCGATTGCCACCGAAGATACTATCGACACGGCTATAACAAGCAATGCCCTCAATCCGAAAACATAGACACCCCAAAGAGCTGCGGGCAGCAGTGCAACCGTTACACTCCACATGATCGACGATGTAGACATCCTGGTGTGAATATGAGGTGATGATGAAACAGTCAGTTTCCGATTTTCCACTTACTTCCTCCCCATTTTCTTTCCTAGCTTCATACCATGTACTAGGGGTAATTCAGACGGACAGCTGTATGCGCAGCAGCCGCATTCCTTACAGTCCATAAGATTCAATTTCATTGCTTGTTCGTACTGCCTGTTTTCGATCAGTCTGAACAGCCGCGTCGGCTGCAGTCCCATCGGACATACGGCGACACATTTTCCGCAGGAGATACAGGGAGTGGAGATCTTTACCTTCTTCTCCTTCTTTCTTTCAAGAGCGAGAATACCGCTGGTTCCCTTGATCACTGGGATCTGGTCATCATAGAATGCGAATCCCATCATCGGACCGCCTGCAACCATCTTACCTACGTTATCGTTGAGTCCTCCGCTGAATGCGATCAGATCGGCGATCTTCGTCCCTATGGGCGTTCTCACATTCTTCTTTTCTTTCATCGCCTCGCCGCTGACGGTAACAATTCTGTCAATGATCGGCTTGTTGTAGACAACCGCCTCATAGACTGCAAAGGCTGTACCCACGTTAAGGACGACAGCCCCGACATCAAGAGGCAGCTTTCCGGAGGGGATTTCCCTGTTGATCGTCGCCTTCAGCAGCTGTTTCTCGTCTCCCTGGGGATATTTTACCTGAAGTGCAACGACTTCGATGGGAAGCTTCTTTTCGGATATCACACTTCTGAGTCTCTCGATTGCATCCTTCTTGTTGTTCTCCACACCGACTATGATATTCTTAGGCTCTGTGATGTGAGCGGCGATCATGATACCTTCAAGGACCTGCTCTGTCTGTTCGAGCATGAGACGGTGGTCGCTTGTCAAATACGGTTCGCATTCAACCCCGTTGATCACAAGAGACTCGACGCTCTTTCCTTTGGGAACAGACAATTTCACATGTGTGGGAAATGTCGCTCCGCCGGTCCCTACGATCCCGAGTTCCTTGACTTTGCCCAGCAGCTGTTCACCGCTTTTATCTTTCCACGGATGTGCGGTGAACTCGACGGCGGGATTTTCTGTATCCACCTTGATCACGAACGCCTTGCATGAGACGCTGTTCATCAGCGTTATCTGACGAATCTCTGTTATAGTTCCGTTGACCGGTGAGTGTATGTTGGCGGATATAAATGATGAGGCTTCCCCGATCATCTCTCCCATTCCGACTGCATCCCCCTTCTCTTTCAGAGGATTGGCCGGCGCTCCTAAATGTTGAGAAAGAGGGACAATCAGCTCATCGGGAAACGGAAGTCTCTCGACGGGTTGACTCTGACTCAATTCTTTCTTATCGCCAGGATGTATACCACCCTTTCGAAAAGTCGGTAATCTGTGCATGATGAATCACTCCTTACATGGTGAGACGTAACAATAGGCCTATAATGATCAAACAAATTATAGGTTATTGTCACAACGTCTTTCTATTGTAAACGAAAAACGGTATAACAGTAAATATGAACCGCATTTTCCGTTACATTTTTTGGAAGCTGAAAGGGGTGAAAGTGTATGCTCTGGTAGGAAAGAGCGGTACAGGAAAAAGTTTTCGCTCCAAGTTGGTTGCCCAGAAGCATAATATAGAACTCATCATAGACGATGGATTACTCATAAAGGGTGATCGTTTCATTGCAGGAAGATCTGCGAAACGGGAGCCGAACTTCCTCTCGGCAGTCAAGGTGGCTCTCTTCGATGATGATGATCACATGAGAGAGACTATATCGGCACTTCAAAGCGAGAAATATCACAGAATAATGATCATCGGAACCAGTGAGAAGATGGTCTACAAGATCGCCTCCAGACTGAAACTCCCGGAACCCGAGAAGATCTTCAGAATCGAAGATATCGCGAGTAAGGAAGAGATCGAGACCGCGATGAGAATCCGTTTCAGCGAGGGCAAGCATGTAATCCCTGTTCCGACGATCGAGATCACCCGTTCATATCCGCAGATCGTCTATGATTCCATGCGCGTCTTCTTTAAAAACAAATCGAATCTTCCGTGGAGGAAACAACAGGCATTCGAGAAGACGATTGTTCGTCCTGAATTCAGTAAATATGGGAAAATAACTATGAGTGAAGCTGCTTTGACGCAAATGGTCATTCACTGTCTTGACGAGTTCGACCATATGATCAAAGTGAAGAAGGTATCAATGAAGATAGAAAGCACCGGATATAATCTCACTGTGAAGCTGAGAGTTCCCATAAAACACCAGATTACCTCGACACTTGCAGAGCTGCAGGAGTATATCGGTGATTCGCTGGAAAAATACGGAGGAATCTTCGTTGCCGGTGTCAATCTTGAAATCGAGGAATGGGGTTAAACAGAGGATGGAGCGTGCTTGTGCTGTTTCGCTCTGCCCTGAGCAGGTTGTGCGTTCCCTTTGATCTTGGGATATCTACCCTTTCTGCCGCTTCCTTTTTTCGGGTTACGAACCTGCCTCTGAATAGGCTTTCTCGCCTTCATCCATGAACTTGCCACAACGATCCCGAATGATTTCACGATCTTTGCCGCCGCATGTTCCACATCGTAGTTCGCGGGAGTGATGGGTGCTATATACTCTTTTACCCTGAGGAAAATTTTCTGGTAGAATTCTCTCTCACTTTCCGCCTCATCTCTGACGTCAGTCACGAGCGCCCTTACAAGTGCGTACAGCATATCACTTCTTGAGATCACTTTCTTCCCCTTCGATGAAGAAAATGATCTGATGCTCTCATCAAGACTCTCGAGAGACCGGAGTACTGATTCGAAATTGGGATGAGTACTGATTGACGGAAGAATATAGATGAGCAGTCTGTATTTCTGTAATGTCCCGATCATCCGGGAGGAATTCCCGCTTGCGAGGATCTTCATGACTTCCTCTGTGATCCTGCTGCTTGAAATCCTGTTGAGATGATGAGCATCACGTCTGATAGCACGCTTGATGTCGAAGGCGAGAGAAAACTGCGTACTGACCGAATACTTTACAGCTCTGATCATTCTTACAGGATCTTCGATGAACGATTCGCTGAGAGGGAGAACTGATTTCACTTTTCCTTTCCTGATATCTTTCATCGAATCATTGAAATCTAGAATATGTCCGTCCAGAGGATTGTAGTAAAGCGCATTAAGTGTAAAATCTCTCCGTTTCGCATCCTGTTCGATCGTACCGTAGACATCCGAAGGGATCTTCGGATTCTCCTCTCCGGAACGGAAGGTTGACACTTCTATGATCTTATCTTTGAAAGTGAGATGAACAAGTTTGAACCGTTTCCCTATGATCCTTGCATTATAGAACAGTTTATGAATCTGACGGGGTGTAGCCGAGGTGGTGATGTCGAAATCCTTGGGCACCTTATCGAGAAGAAGGTCCCTCACCGCCCCGCCGACAATATAGGCACTATGACCGTTCTGGGTGAGCTTTTTCACCACCCATACAGCATCCACATCTACTTTTCCAAGTTGAATATCATGTTCTTCCTGGTTGTAAATCGTAGCGATGGGGATATTTACCCCTCTCTCATCTTTCTTGTAGCGTGTTAGCATCAATTAAGTCCTATTTCTATACTTATTGCAGTTTGTGGAGGATTTGTTTACACTCTAGTGTGTATACTAAAAAAGCAAAAAATGCAACAGGAGTTCAAACCGCGATGATACAGAGCAAGATCCTGAAAGGGTTCAGAGATTCCCTTCCGGCACAAGAAATTGTCAAAAAGAAGATAATTGATACACTAGAAAAACAATTCTCTTTGTACGGCTTCAGCCCGATAGACACGCCGGCGCTGGAGTACACTGAGGTTCTTCTTGGAAAAGGCGGAGGTGAAACCGACAAACAGATATTCCATTTTGCCGACAACGGAGGAAGAGACGTCGCTCTCAGATTCGATTTGACCGTACCGTTTGCCCGTTTCATGGCTCTTCATCGAAATGAACTGACAATCCCCTTCAAACGCTACCACATCAACAAAGTATGGCGTGGAGAAAATCCTCAGAAAGGCAGATTCAGAGAATTCTATCAATGCGATTTCGACATCGTGGGCCCCGATAACCCGACAAGTGATGTGGAAATCCTCATGATGATGTACCACTCGCTCAAGTCTCTGCAGCTTTCGAACGTCTCCATTCATATAGCCCACCGAGGACTGTTCAACGCATTTCTCAGACATCTTCATGTGGACCACAATTCCGTTGAGATCCTCCGCACCGTTGATAAGATCAGAAAGGTAGGAGTCAACCAGACTCTGGAGAGTCTTAATGAGAGCACCGGCAGCGAAAAGGTATCACAGGATATCCTGTCTTTCATCACGCCGGTAGAAGATGAGAATCCCTACGATACGATCAGACGGCTGAGTGTACTTGCCGGCGGAGAGGAAGAACACTCGAACCGCCTCCGCAATATCTACAGCACTCTCAAATCCCTCGATATGGCAGACAACATCATCATCGACCCTTCGATCACCAGAGGTCTCGATTACTATACCGGTATCGTATATGAAACATTTCTTACAGACCTCCCCTCAATCGGATCGATCTGTTCGGGAGGAAGATATAATGATCTTGCCTCCCTTTATATGAAGGAAAAGCTTCCCGGAGTCGGCTCTTCAATCGGATTGGACAGACTCATCGCCGCACTTGAAGAACTTGGAAGTCCCTTCCTTGACAGCACAAGATCGAGCGATGTCATCATCTTCAATACTGACAATTCCCATATCGACTATTACCAGCGTATCGCCCTTAGGCTTAGAGAATTGGGAGTGAGAGTCGATCTCTATCTTGAAAAGAAGAAGATTACCTCTCAGTTCAAATATGCACAAGCACATAATATTCCGTTCGGAATCTTTATTTCGGACGAAGAGAAATCACTCGGTCAGTTTACCCTGAGAAGGTTGTCTGACAGAACCGATTTCAAAGAGATGCAGATTGAATCGGCTGCTGTGAAAATCGGCGAAGAGGTGTAGATGTTTACAATGAAACATCTTCCTGTCTACAGACACAGGAAGGAGATACTTGACGCTCTCAAAGAGCGTCAGGTTGTAGTTGTTGAAAGCCCGACAGGCAGCGGAAAAACTACGCAGATACCGCTCATCCTCCATGAAGCTGGATATACCGATGAGAAGATTGTGGGAATCACCCAGCCCAGAAGAATAGCGACACTCTCTGTATGCGACTTCATCAAAAGGCAGATAGATGACACGGACTCTTTCGTCGGCTATAAGATGAGATTCAACGATACCAGCACTAAGGACACGAAGATAAAGGTCATGACCGACGGCATACTCCTTATGGAACTCAAAGCCGATCCGCTTCTGTCGAAATATTCGGTCATTCTGGTAGATGAGGCTCACGAACGCTCATTGAATATTGATTTTGTTCTAGGTCTCCTCTACCAGATTCTTCAAAAGCGACCAGAATTCAAAGTCATCGTATCTTCCGCCACAATAAATACTTCAGTGTTCAGCCGGTTCTTCTTTGATGCTCCGATCATCCACATAGATGCGAGAATCCATCCCGTCGATATCCATTACCAGCCGGTGACGGATACACGCGACCGCGATGCGATCTTCGATCACATCCAGAATATCGTCAGCAGCTCGATTGAAAAGCGCCGCGGAGATATTCTCATCTTCCTTCCCGGAGAGGCCGATATAAAAAAATGTCTTTCCATGCTCTCTCTTTCGACTAAACCCGACGAGGTCGTACTCTATCCCCTTTACGGACGCCTGTCCAAAGAGGAACAGGAACGTGTATTCATACCTACCCCGGAAGGAAAGACAAAGATAGTGATCTCAACGAATATAGCCGAGACGAGCCTCACGATTGACGGGATCAGAGTCGTCATCGATTCTGGAATCGCCAAGATGAATTATTACAATCAAAAAGATTTTACCAGTTCTCTCATCACACTTCCCGTCAGCCGCGCTTCATGCCAGCAGAGAGCAGGAAGAGCAGGAAGGACCGCACCGGGAGAATGTTTCAGACTCTACAGTGAACACGATTTTTCGATGCGGGATCGTTTCGGCTCAGAAGAGATACTCAGAACGGATCTCTCGGAAGTCGTTCTGCGGATGAGTGAACTTGGAATCTATGATTATCAGTCGTTTCCTTTTCTCACGAAACCAAAAGAAAGCGCTCTCCAATCAGCAAAGCAGACGCTCCGTTTCATCGGTGCTATCGATGATCAGCATCATCTCACACCGATCGGCAACCACATGGTCAGGTTCCCCCTTTCACCCCGCCATTCACGGGTCATCGTGGAAGCGATGCTCAATTATCCGAATGTTCTTGAAGAAGTGCTCATAGCGATCTCATTTCTGTCATGCAAAACACCGTTCATCCTCCCCGCAGGAAAGATAGATGAAGCAAGAGCGGCTCATCAGTCATTCCAGAGCGACAAAGGAGATTTCATCTCCTATCTGACGATCTTCTACACGTTCACATCACAGAAAAGTCCCAAAGATAAAGAAAATTTCTGCAAAAGGAACTATCTCGACCTCCCTTCCATGAACGAGATTGTCCATGTACACCAACAGCTCGGCGAGATCATCTCATCATTGCAGATCCCCATCTCAAAAGGGGGACCTCTGAAGGATTTCATGTGCTGCCTTGCCTCCGGTCTTCTGCAGTTCGTGTGCATGCGCGACAGAGGCAACATGTACCACAGCGTCACCGCCCAGAAGATCTTCATCCATCCGGGATCCTCATGGTTCAAAGAACTGCCTCAATACCTTCTTGCCGGCGAGATCGTCATGACATCGAAGATGTATGCACGTACGGTATCACCTTTGAAAAAGGAATGGCTCGATATCATCAGTCCCGAATTGCGCGGTCAGCTGCACTCAAGTGGAGGTCAGAGGAAGGGAAAAGATCAAGGACGGTTAAAACAGACGAAAGAGAAAGAGAGAGTGGATGTCCCCACCGTGAGAATACTCGGGACCAATTATCCGAGTGTCTCTTCCAAGAAAGGAAAACGGAAAGTCGCTGTTATCCCGCTGCAGGAGGCGCGTACTCTCTTTTCTACCGTTATCGCCCGCAAATCGAAGATTCAGACCGTCCCCGCCGCTTTGATGTACCAGGGATCGCTTATTCAGTTCGGAGATTCTCTTTTCAATGTCGTGACGGCTTCAAGACTGATAGACACTTCGAAAGGCGTCCTTCCTTCTGTGCCGAAAGGGGGATTCTCGAGTTATGAACCGAAGGCTCTTTGCGACAACCTCGATTGGATTCTCGCTCTGACACGTGTCAAAAAGAGTTCGAAGTATCTTTCGTTCACTCAACTCGATACAAAAGGAAACGGATACTATCTGTTCAGTGCGAACGCTGATGCCTTCGATGCTCTCGATACCTCATTGTATGCCCTGGGGCAGCTGGTCGATGAAATCCTGAAGGAGAGCTATCCGAATGAATCAAAGATCGCAATGAGAAAATACAAAGAACTATTGAAACTATTCGATCTTTAGATGATGTAGGGAAGAATCCGCGAACCTTCCAGGGCTGTTATTACCGGTTCTCCCTGATCTTTCATTAAAACGAAGCGGATCTCCCCTTTCCTTCTTTTCTTATCTTTTTTCAGAAAATCGAGATAGGAGTCTGTGTCGGTTATATCGTAGTGGAGGGAGAATCCGTACTGAACAAACAGCTGTTCGTATTTCTGATAAAACTCCTTCGTACACAGATTGCGGTCGTATGAACATCTGAGAGCTGCCACGACTCCCCAGGCTACAGCTTCTCCGTGGCTGATCATCGAAAGATTTCCCATACTTTCCAATGCATGGCCGAAGGTATGGCCGAGATTGAGAGAATCTCTGATTCCCTCGGTCTCTTTCGGATCACGCTCGATGAAACTCTTTTTCACCTCAAGAGAAAAGAGGATCAGATCATTGAGAATATCTTTATCACGGTTCAGAATCTGATCCGCATTATTCGAGAGGTAGGTGTATAATGTGTCATCCTGCGCAAGCAGAGCATGCTTCAAGACCTCTCCGAGCCCGTTTTTATATTCTTTGTCGCTGAGAGTCAGCAGAGGTTGGGGAGAAAGATACAGTCGTTGTGCAGGATAGAACTGTCCGATGAAATTCTTGACATTCTCGAAATCGACTCCCGTCTTGCCTCCCAGCGAGGCATCGACCTGAGCTAGAAGTGTCGTAGGGATGAAGGCAACGGATGCTCCTCTCATGTATATCGAGGCTGCGAAACCCGTGATATCACATATCACTCCTCCACCAACGGCAACGAACATATCATCTCGTGAAAAATCTCTCTTCTTCGCCTCGCTGATGATGTGACAGACTGTCTCCATATGTTTGGCGCCTTCTCCGGGCGGTATCTGGACTGTATCGCATCTCTCATCGATGAACTGCTTCGTGTTTTCATCAACTATGAAGAGCTTTTTCTCATTCGTTTCGAACAGATGGTCTAAAATCGAAGTTAGAGAAAGTGACGAGTAAACTTTTGTGGTCGCATTTTGAAGATTGCAGTCGAATATATGTTTCATACCCTACATATATACATCCTATATGCCATTCCCACAAGGGGACCCCTTGTAAATTGACGGCGTTTTTATCACAATAGGGATCATGATCAATCGATATTATGACAATGCAGCGACCACGCAGATGAGCGATGGTGCGCTGGAAATATATAGCAGAACTGTCCGTGATTTTTCGGCAAATCCCTCCTCTGCATATCAGGCCGGAAAACTGGCGCATAAGGAACTTGAAAGACAGCGGGAAAAGGTAGCATCACTCTTTCGTGTGGAAAGTTCCGAAATCTTCTTCACCAGCGGAGCGACCGAGAGCAATTCGATCGCTCTTCACAACCTTTTGTGGAAGAAAAAGCGAGGAACGATTCTCGTGAGTGCTCTCGAGCACCCTTCGATAGCCCGATACAAAGCCTTTTTCGAGGACCAGGGGTTCACCTGGAAGATAATCAGCGCTCCTGAAGGGTATGTGAATCCCCAACAGCTCGCTCAGCAGATCACTTCTGATTGTGTCGCCGTCTTCGTTCTTCTGGTTCACAACATTCTCGGCACGGTACAGCAGATAGAGGAAATCTCTTCGGTTGTAAAAGAGAAGGAAATAGAGTTCAATTGTTCTATTCACCTTCATTGCGACATTTCTCAGGCCGTCGGAAAGATCGACTTCTCTTTGAACTCTTTGCAGGTGGATACAGCAGGCTGTTCGGCCCATAAGTTCGAAGGTCCCCGGGGTACGGGGGTACTGTATGTGCGAAACCGTTTTCCCCTCAGAGCACTCTCAAACGGGGGCAATCAGGAAAATGGACTTCGTCCCGGAACGCAGGCTCTGCCGTCCATCAGCGCTATGGCCTATGCTCTCGAACAAGCGATGGAATCGGACAAACAACATCTGAAAGCACTTCGAACCCGTTTCGAACAGTCAATTCGTGCAGACCGGAGAATCACTATGCTCTCTCCGTCGATCGACGGCAACACTCCAGCAGCACCGAATATCATATCTATTGCAGATAGGAATGTTCCTTCAGAGGTTTTCACACGGCTCTTATATGATAAAGGATATGCCTTATCGACGACCAGCGCCTGTTCGAACAATTCCCGTCACGCAGCATACAGCTGGCCGCAGCAGATCAGCGGATTCGACAAGGATCTGACACGGGGAGCCTTCAGGCTCTCGTTCTCCCGCCACCATACGTTTTCGGATATCGACACCCTCGTTTCGGATATAGCGGATGTGTGCAGTTATTTCAACAGATAGGAAGGATTACCTGAAATGGAAAAACATACGTTTCTTGCGCGATTGGGCGAAATTTCGCTGAAAGGACAGAACAGAGATTTTTTTGAGAAGAAATTGAAGATGAACATCAAATACAAGCTCCGCCCGTATAGAAATACGGTGAAGAAGCAGAAAGGACGGCTGTTCATTGAAGTCGAAAAGGATTGTCCCGTAGAACACATTCACAACGTGCTTTCCAAGACCTTCGGCATCGTCGCTTATTCGCAGGCAATCAGATGCGAAAAAGATCTCGAGTCCATCCTCGCTTCGGCTGTTTCGATCATGGATAAAGAAAAACGACCGAGAAGTATAAAAACATTCAAGGTGGAGAGTGTCCGGTCGGACAAATCATTCTATCTCAAATCCTACGACATTTCGAAAGAGGTGGGGCATGCAATACTGATGGCACACGATGATCTGAAAGTCGATGTTCACAATCCAGACTGTGTCGTGAAGGTGGAAATCAGGGATGCAGCCTACATCCACCCCTACGAAGTACCCGGACAGGGTGGACTGCCCGTGGGAACCGCAGGGAAGGCTCTGCTGATGCTCAGCGGAGGGATCGACTCTCCCGTCGCAGGCTGGTATATGGCTAAACGAGGTGTCCATCAGGAGGCTATCTATTTCCATGCATATCCGTACACGAGTGATGAGGCTAAAGAGAAAGTTATATCGCTTGCGAAGATTCTCAACAGCTACCTTGAAGGGATCACTCTTCATATCATCCCCTTCACGGACGTCCAGCTCAAGATAAAAGAGAAAGGAAGAGAAGAGGAGCAGACACTGCTGATGAGAGCCGCTATGATGAAAATTGCAGAAAAGATAGCTGCTGATAACAACTGTGAAGCGATAGTCACAGGTGAAGCTCTTTCCCAGGTTGCTTCCCAGACACTTCAGAGTCTGTCATTCACCGACAGCATCTCACCGCTGCTGGTGCTCAGACCCCTGATAGGGCTCGACAAGGAGGAGATCATCAAGGTCAGCAGAACAATAGGAACCTTTGAGACATCGATTCTTCCCTACGAAGACTGCTGTACTCTCTTCAGTCCGAAACACCCCCTCGTACGTCCCGATAAAGAGAGAATGTATCAGAGCCTCTCACACGTCGATATGGACGATCTCATCGAACAAGCCTGTAAAGATGAAGAGATCATCAAACTGTAAGAAGTCTCAATTCAGGAAGATTTCGAACTGGAAGATGAGCTCTTCTCTTGAGAGGCAGCCGGGTTCTTAGATTTCGAATCGTTGCAATAGAATCCGCTGCCTTTGAATATCACGGAACTGGGATTGAAAACTCTCCTCACCGGAGATGAACATGTCGGGCATTCTGTCAGAGGTTCGTCATTCATACTCTGGAACACCTCGAATCTTTTTTTACATGTTTCACATTCATACTCATAATAAGGCATTTTATCTTTCTCCTGCAGCTAAGGTGGTCAATGGAGAGAAAAGACCCGTAATACTTTCGATCTGCTGGTCATTCATCAGCATATTCGCTATAGAGACTTTATTCTCATCAAGTGTGAACAAACCGGTCAGATCACCCAACGGTTCTCTGTTTCTTCTCTTGGTGCTAATATAACTACTCTTGAGTAAAATGGAAAGTGATTTGGCCAATTTGTCGCTTTCCATCGTGATTTCACCATTGAGAACGATATTCTGTTCATCATCTTCTTCGAATACCAGCATGATCGACAATGTTTTCGACAGCACGGCCTGAGGAATTTCGATTCCGATGTCGATCATAGTCTGCGGGGATCTGATATAGACACCGAAGAGTCCGTCGGCCATTCTATTGGCCAGTCCTGATTCGATCTTTTTCGTACGTTCTTTATACGTGTCGTTGTAGGCTTTCATGTATTCATCGGAGGCGAACAACAGCAGTCCGCTCTTTGGAGAATAGACATCGAGCCCCAGATAGTCATTTCGGTAGTAGTGATTCTCTTCTTCTTCGATCTTATCCCACTCTTTGCTGTAAAGCAGCGATGTATTGGTGAGAAAACTCGGAATATTCCCCTCGGCTCCTCCGTAGAAAGAATAATCTGAAAGCGAAGAGTCTTCACTCTTTGACTGATTGTACAAAGCGAACGAAACACGGTCGACACGTTTGAGCAGGGCGGAGAAGATCCCGGTTTCAGCATCCGACATGTCAATGATCCTTGATGCATCTTCGACAGAGAAGGTCATAACGACCTCCCCTTCATCTCCCATCGCCTCGAAGTAATGTTCCTGCACGAACGGTGTATGGTGAACACATGAAGTCAAAAACAGCAACGAGACCAGAGACACTGCACATATGGTCTTGATCTTTCTCACATCTGGCTCCTATATTCTCTCGATCGATATCGAAGATTCTTCATCACCGCATGTTATCGATGATGAGCCTGAGATTTCCCTCTCATTGAGAGTCTGTGCGAGTGTCTCTCTGGAGATATACTCTCCGAAAAGAGCCACAGCATCATTCACGTTCGAATTACCCTGTATCGAAAGATGGATTCTGTCAGAGACATCAAAATCCTTCTCTTTTCTCAGATTCTGCACACCGCGAACGATATCTCTCGCTATACCTTCCAGATAGAGCTCACGGGTGATCTCGGTGTCAAACCCTACGGTAAGCTGTCCTTCGTTGATGATCTTCTTATGAGCCATCTCGTTTCTTGATACGATGATGTCGTCAATAGAAATGGATATCTCACCCTGTGAATATGCAAGAACATAACTCTCCCCTTTCAGGAGATTGTCAATGGTCTCACTGCTGAAAGAGCTGATGAGAGAGGCGACCTCTTTCATCGATTTTCCCAGCTGTTTGCCGAGAACTTTGAAATTCGCCTTGGCATCATATGTTACCAGAGAACTCTCATCTTTCTGTATCATGATGTTCTTCACGTTGAGCTCCTCTTTGATGATGGAGCTCATCGAAGAAAGGATCTCTCTTTCAGTATCATCGATAGTCACCAGATAGAGTGTGGAGAGCGGCTGTCTGATTTTGAGGTTGTGGATGGAACGCAGTGATCTTCCCATGGTGATAGCCTGACGGGTGATCGCCATCTGACGTTCCAGGTCAGTGTCTCTCTCCTGCTCACGGTAAATCGGGAAATCGCTGAGATGCACCGATTCTTCCATCTCCTGAGTGCGCAGATTTCTATAGATTTCTTCTGTGGTAAACGGAATGACAGGCGCTCCGACCGCTACTACGGTCTGCAGGACTTTATAGAGTGTATCATAGGCCTGTTTCTTATCGACATCATTCTCTGACCTCCAGAATCTTCTTCTGCTTCTTCTGATGTACCAGTTGTTGAGAGAATCGATGAACGAGACTATCGCCGAAGTCCCTTTCTGAGTCTCATATGCATCCCAGGCCTGAGTGACTTCCTCAACAAGCGACTGACTGAGAGATACTATCCATCGGTCCATCGGGTTTTTCAGATCCTCGAAGGATGTTTTTGACACCTCATACTCATCGATATTGGCATAGGTGACGAAGAAAGAATATGCATTCCATAGCGGAATGATGAGAGTCTTGAGAACTTCTTTCACCCCGTCTTCACTGAATTTCAGATCCTCTGCACGGGTTGCCGCACTGTTCATCAGTGTGAACCTGAGTGCATCTGCACCGTAGTGATTCACGATCTCCATCGGATCGGTATAGTTCCTGAGGGATTTCGACATTTTCTTGCCGTCACTGTTCAAAACGATACCGTTTGTGACACAGTTGTAGAAGGCAGGTTTCTCGAATAACGCAGACCCGATGATGACCAGCGTATAGAACCATCCTCTCGTCTGATCAAGTCCCTCACAGATGAAATCCGCGGGAAAATGTTCTTCTACGAATTCTTTGTTCTCAAAGGGATAGTGATTCTGTGCATACGGCATAGAGCCCGATTCGAACCAGCAGTCGAGAACATCGGGGATCCTGCGCATCGTCCCCTTCCCGTCGGGAGAGCTCCAGGTGATGTCATCAACGAAGTGTTTGTGAAGATCCTTTACTCTCACGCCGCTCTTTTTCTCGAGTTCATCAATGCTGCCGATGACTTCAACGTAATCGGAATTATCACATTTCCAAACAGGGATCGGATTACCCCAGAATCTGTTACGGCTTATCGCCCAGTCTCTCGCCCCTTCAAGCCACTTACCGAATCTTCCATGCTTGAGATGATTGGGCATCCAGTAGATCTGTTCGTTACTGTCAAGCATCGTCTGTTTCAGTTTGGTCACATCAACGTACCAGCACGACATAGCTCTGTAAATCAGCGGAGTGTGGGTTCTGTAGCAGAACGGATAGGAGTGAAGGTAGTTCTCCCTTTTCACCAGTTTTCCCTGCTCCTTAAGGTAGGCGATGATCTTTGAATCGGCATCCTTGACGAAGATACCCTCGAAATCTGAAACCTCGGAGGTGAATCTGGCATCGTCGTCGATCGGACAGACGACCGGAATACCCGTTCCTCTGAGAACCTGATAGTCATCTTCACCGAAACCGGGTGCCGTATGTACGATCCCGCAGCCATCCTCGGTGGTGACATAATCACCTAAGACGGTAATGAATGCACCACTGTCTTTCAGTGAGGCAAAATACGGGAACAGCGGCTCATATGTCATCCCGGCAAGGTCACGACCTTTGTAGCGTTCTACGATCTCATATGAAGCAGGATCTTTGAAATAGTTGACGAGTCTCTCTTCACCGAGTATATAACAGACCCCCTCCTGAAGATCCTTCACCTTCACATAGGTGATATCCGGCCCCAGAGCCAGAGCCAGATTGGAAGGAAGTGTCCACGGTGTAGTCGTCCAGGCGAGGAAATAGGTATCTTCCATCGAATCTATGGCGAACCGTACCGTCACAGCCTGATCTGTTACATCCTTGTATCCGCCGAGATTGACCTCGAAGTTGGACAGCGGAGTCGCCAAGGCGGGAGAGTAAGGGAGAATGTTGTAGCCTTCATAGATGAATCCCTTCTCATACAGAGTCTTGAACACCCACCATATCGATTCCATATAGGAGGTGTCCATCGTTCGGTAACCATGCTCGAAATCGACCCAGCGTCCCATTCTGGAGATTGTCGACTGCCATTCCTGCGTATATCGCAGAACGATCGAACGGCACTGTTCATTGAATTTCGCGACTCCGTATTCCTCGATCGCGTTATGACCGCTGATACCCAGAGTCTTCTCGATCTCATACTCGACCGGAAGACCGTGGCAGTCCCATCCGAAGCGTCTGTTGACCCTCTTTCCTTTCATCGTCTGATACCGGGGATAGAGGTCTTTTATCGTTCCGGGAACAAGGTGGCCGAAATGGGGAAGTCCCGTTGCGAAGGGAGGGCCATCATAGAAGACGTATTCGTTATCTGCACTGCGGTTTTCTACAGATTTCCGGTAGATGTCATGATCTTCCCAGAACTGCTGGATTTTTTCCTCCATCTTTGGAAAGTCGACCTTTGTATCAACGGGATTAAACATAGTTAGAGCTCCTGAATCAATGTATATATTGCGTTCACTGAATATATTTTTTATCTAGAGGTCTATAATAGACATTTTATCCTGATTGTTCAATCTATATTGACACACCTGTTGTCTCACTTGTAGCATAGTCGGGATGAAAAGATTTCCGATTTCCAGAAAGATCTCAAGATTTGTAAAACCTTTTTTCGAAAACGGTTACTCGCTCTATGTAGTAGGCGGTGCTGTCCGTGACTGGGCTATCAGCAGAAACGTGACTGATTACGATTTTGCGACTGATGCAACACCTCAGCAGGTCATGTCTCTTTTCTCACATGTTATTCCGACCGGTATCGATCACGGAACTGTGACAGTCATGTTCGCGGGAGATAGTTATGAGGTGACAACCTTCAGAATCGATGATGAATACCTTGATTCCCGTCATCCGAAGAATGTTTCGTTCATTGCGAACATTGAGGAGGATCTCAAACGACGTGATTTCACAATCAATGCTCTTGCCGTTGATGTGTCAACCAACGAGCTTATAGATCTTCATGAAGGGATTGCCGACCTGAAAAAAAGGATCGTCCGTGCTATAGGAGATCCTGAAAAACGGTTCACTGAAGATGCTCTGAGAATGCTCAGAGCGATACGGTTCAGCTGTTCCCTTGAGTTTACAATCGAAGAAAAGACAAAAGAGGCAATAAAAAAACTTCATCCGCTGCTGAAACATGTCTCCGGAGAACGTATTCATATCGAACTGTTCAAGATCCTTGAATCGAGAAAGCCGTCGATAGCCTTCTCTCTGATGCATGAAACGAAAATACTGGAATTGCTTTTCCCTGAGATCTCAATGGGTGAAAACATCACCCAGAAAGGGATGCATCGCTATTCTGTTATGGAACACGGATTTTACAGCTGTGATGCCGCACCTCGAAACAAGCCTCTGGTGAGGCTCGCTGCTCTGCTGCATGATATCGGAAAGAGCGTGGTCAGGAAAGTAGATGAGAACGGAGAAGTGACCTTCCACAGACATGAGGCTGAATCGGTAAAGATGGCAAAAGATATCATGCTGCGTCTCAAATGTTCGCGTCAGCAGATGCAGAAAGTTCTTCATCTTATCGAACATCATATGTTCCATTACACCAGTGACTGGACAGATGCGGCTGTACGACGTTTCATCTGCAAGGTATCGATCGATCAGATCGATGATCTGTTCGCTCTGCGCACAGCCGATCAGATCGGAACCGATGGCATGGCGAAACCAGCTAATCTCATTGAGTTTTCCAAGAGAATACAGCGAGAAATCGAACTGAAAAACGTCTTCACAGTCAAAGACCTCGCTGTAAACGGTAATGATCTGGCAATGGCAGGGATACCGAAGAACAAGACGATGGGACTTGTTCTCAACGAGCTGCTGGAAACGGTACTCAACGACCCTTCAATGAACACGAGAGAACATCTGCTTGAAATTGCATTGAATTTCTATAATGAGCGGATAAAATTAGTGTGACAGAGCCTCAAAGGCGATTTTTGCGGCAGCCTGTTCACCCTCTTTCTTATTGTTCCCGCAACCGGGGCCGAAACTCTTTTTCTGGATGATCACTTCCACGTAGAAGGTGTTGTCATGTTCGGGTCCGGTCTTCTTCACCACCTGATATTTCGGATAGGTCTTATATTTCTTCTGAACGAATTCCTGAAGCAGTGTCTTGTAATCCTTTCGGTGCTTGTTCTCAAGTACCGTGTGAATCTGCGGTACAAGAAGGCGTTGAATGAGTTCGGTCGCAGCTTTGAACCCAGAATCTAGGTAGTAGGCACCGAAGATTGCCTCCATACAGTCGGCAAGAAGAGCTTTCTTCCCTCTGCCGCCGCTGAACTCCTCCCCTTTTCCTATGAGGATGAAATTATCGACTCTCAAAGTTTTTGCAATCTCAGCGAGTGAATCCTCTGAAACAACAAAAGATTTGATTCTTGAAAAATCACCTTCATCAAGATCGGGAAGATTCACAAACAGCCAGTCGGCAACAACAAGACCCAGAACACTGTCACCAAGGAATTCGAGCCTCTCATTATTGTCTACAGATTCATGCGATTCATTGGCAAAAGAACGGTGCGAGAAGGCCAGATTGAGCAATGATATGTTTTTAAAACGTATGTTCGCCTGTTTTTCAAACAAAGAAAGCTCCCGTCTTCTCTCTGTAGAGACACTGGGAGCTTCTCCGTATGTAGTATTCTTAGAAGATCTAGTCATACTAGAGATAAACTATTTGAGAAGTGTAGATAAGAAATCTACTGCATCCCGTACAGTTTCAAAGTCATTTGCTTTCTCATCAGGAATAGAAACACCTAATTCTTCTTCAATAGCATACACGAGTTCGTATGTATCGAGAGAGTCGGCACCCAGGTCCTTTCTGAATGAAGAATCGAGAGTGATTTTGCTATCTTCGATTTCTAATTTTTCTGCAATAAGGCTCTTAACTTTTTCAAATACTGTGTTTGTATCCATGTAATCTTTCTCCTATAAAAATAACAAAAAAAATGCTTTAGGCCATTTTCTCTGTATCAATGACCTGTTTCCCACGATAGAATCCACATTTAGGACAAACACGGTGAGGAACTACGATATTTCCACAGGTACCACATACAGACAATGTGGGTGTTGCAATTTTCATATTTGCAGCTTTTCTTGTAGCAGCTCTAGCTTTTGAGCTCTTATGTTTAGGTACAGCCATAATTTTAACCTCTTTATTGGTAAAAGTGCTTCTGAGAGAATAACGAAAACGCTATATTATGTCAACAACCTTACACGACGTGTAAGAGATTCGCTGACATTCTCGGGGACCATCTTACTGATGTCCGCCCCGAACGCGGCCATCTCCTTGATCGCAGATGAACGCAGAACGAAAAATTTCGGGTCAGTGGGTAAGAAGACAACTTCCAACGGAGCATAAAGTTGTTTATTCGTCATTGCCAATTCGAATTCGTATCCGAAATCGACAAGGGCTCTTACACCTCTCACCATCACGTCGATGTTGTGTTCCTTTGCATAATCCACGATCAGGCCGCTATGAATCACGACATCAACATTTTCCAGAGATGTGACAAGTTCCTGTAACATCTCCAGTCTTTCGGTAGCGGTAAACAGACATTTCTTGTGAATGTTGTCAGCCACGACAACATCGAGGTGACCGAACAGTTTCGAAGAGCGTTCGATCAGGTTGATATGTCCGTTCGTAGGGGGGTCGAAGGTTCCGGGTAAAATCGCTCTCACTTCTTTCTGTTTCATCATTCTTACCTTTTATGTTCTTCGACGAACTTCTTCATCGCACTGAATGTCTCGGGCGTTTCATATACTATCTGTTTCACAAATACCATATTCCCCTCATCATCTTTGTCAACGACGGCGAATGTTCCCCTTCCTATATATGATACTTTCTGATGGGGAAGAATTTTTTCCTCATCAGCGATCTTCCTTAACACGCAGTCAAAATGACTGAACTGGCCTTCACCCGGGCCGCTGATAGCCTGACTTATCGCCTGTACCGGTTTGCCGCACAGAGCGCACAGGGGTACAGGTTCCTGAACCTGCGGCACTATGATCGGATGCTGTAATGAGCTTGGCGGACGCTTTCTCTTCTTTCTGCCGCTCTGAAGAGTCTCCTGCTGAGATTTCTGAGCGGACATCTTTTTCTTCTGTTTGCTGCGCCGCCTTCTTTTCTTGGGACTCGTCTCCTGAGAAGAGGCTTTCGCATCATGTTTCTGTTTGCCTTCGGCCATAACCACTCTCTTTTCGATTATTCTTGCTATACGATACTTCAATTATCAGGTAAATGCAAGGAATCGTCCGGTAAACGCAACAAAGGGCAGTATCACTGCCCTTATGTGCGAGTTCAAATCTGAAATATTTATCAGAGAACTATCTTCTTTTGACGATGAGTTCAGGTACTTTAGCAGCCTTACCGACCTTACCGCGAATATAGTACAGTTTAGCTCTTCTTACTCTACCGCGTCTGACGACGTCAATCTTCTCGATTCTCGGTGAATGCACCGGGAAAATTCTTTCGACTCCTACACCGTAAGAGTTCTTTCTTACCGTGACAGTCTTTCTGATTCCGCCGTTATTGAAAGCGATGACAAGCCCTTCATATACCTGGACTCGTTCTTTCTCGCCCTCTCTGATCTTGAAATAGACTTTTATCGTATCTCCGACATGGAAATTCAATACATCATCTCTCATCTGTTCTGACTCAATTGCCTTTATCACATCCATCTTCTTCGGTCCCCTTCGCAACATATGGTTTCAATTCAATATTTTTCTCGTATGCCATTTCTTTATATGGCGTGTTTTCTAATAGTTCAGGACGCATTTTCAGCGTCTTTTCGATTCGCTTTTCCATGCGCCATTTCTCAATGTTCGCATGATGACCCGACAATAATACCTCAGGAACGCTTCTTGAGCAATAGGTAACAGGCCTTGTATAGTGAGGATATTCCAACAAACCGCCGGTAAAACTCTCTTCAAGAAGCGATTCTGCGTTAATGACCCCGTCAATAAGCCGGTAGACTGCATCGATCACAACAAGTGCGGCAACTTCACCGCTGCTGATCACATAATCTCCGATGCATATCTCGTCATCAACATACATGTCAATGATCCTTTGGTCAATCCCCTCATACCGTCCGCAGATGATCACAAGATCTTCTTCTTTTGACAGTTCCTTCGCATACTCCTGGGTGAACTTCCTACCGCTCGGGCTCGGATAGATGACCCGCTTGTTCTTTGCATTCACCGATTCAAGAGCCTTTCCCAGCGGTTCAGGCTTCACCACCATTCCTGCTCCTCCCCCGTAGGGAGTATCATCACAGGTATGGTGTCTGTCGGTTGCAAAGTCTCTGAAATCGGTGAGGGTATAGGAAATCTTGTTGCTTTCGACGCTCTTTGCCATGATAGATTCTTTGAAGAATGCATCAACGATCGCCGGAAACAATGTCAGTACATCGAAATTCATGACAGCAGTTCCATCTCTATCAGTTCAATGGTCTTCTTTTCGATATCAACATCTCCCACATACTGTTTCATGAAGGGAACAAGAGATTTTCTAGGTGGATCTCCATGTTCCACTTCAAGAAGAAGAGATTGAGGGCCATCGAAGATTGCGACTATCGTTCCCGCTGCCACTTTGTCATGAACGAGTGTGCAGCCGACAAGATCGGCCACATAGAACTCATCCTCATCGAGAGAAGAAGCATGTTCTCTCTCAACCCACAATTCATACCCGTTGTATTTTCTGGCATCTTCGGGATTATCAATCCCTTTGAACCTGATGAGGGCTTCTTTACCCGCCTGCCTGATCTCTTCGATCTCTGCATCGAAAGATATCCCCTTACGACGAAGCTGCACCTTCTTCAGAGAAAGAAGATGCCCGATTTCACCGGAATAGGTGGCGAGTTTAATGTTACCCTGTAAACCGTGGGGGCTTTTGAGAACTCCTGTGGCTATGTATTTCATCAATCAAGTATTTCCAATTGGATATGTTTGTTGCCTTTAGCTGCAGAAGCATTAAGAATCACGCGAACCGCGTTTGCGATCCGTCCTTGTTTTCCTATTACCTTTCCTACGTCATTAGGAGCCACTTTCAGCTCAAGTATCGTTGACTGCTCCCCTTCGATGACATTCACCTCAACTTCGTCAGGACTGTCAACCAGGGATTTCGCAATATATTCAACTAAATCTTTTTCCACAGCAAATGCTCCTGACCCTACTCTTTGGGTGATCTCTCGACAGTAATATTATGCTTGTTCAAGATTTTGCGAACTACTGCTGAAGGCTGAGCTCCCTTGGCGATCCATTCCTTGATCCGGTCTTCTTTCAGAACGACCTGTTTGGATTCTTCTTCGATCGGGTGATAAAAACCCACTTCCTCAATAGAACGACTGTCTCTTGCAGCTCTTGAATCAATCACAACCAATCGATAGTATGGTCTTTTCTTTGATCCAAAACGCTTTAGTCTAATACTGGTACTCACAAATTCCTCCTGCTTACAAAGCACTACATGCCCATGTTTTTCAACATTGAAGCTTGATATTTTTTATTTTTTGCAACTTTTTTCAACATAAGCCGCATTTTCTCGAATTTCTTCAATAATCGATTCACATCGCCTACCGATGTCCCGGACCCTTTTGCAACCCGCTTTCGTCTAGTCGGTCCTAGTATACGGTAATTTGCACGTTCCGCAAAGGTCATTGATTCAATTATTGCTTTTTCTCTCTTCATTTCGCTCGTATCGATGTCATCTTCGTTAATATTTCCCTTTGCCCCGGGAATCATATCGATGAGTTTATCGATGGAGCCCATCTTATTCATCCGTTCAAGCTGCTCCAGATAGTCCTGCAGATCGAAGCTGTTCTTAGCCATCTTCTCCTGCATCCTGACAGCTTCTTCCGCATCAATATTCTCCTGGGCTTTTTCCACGAGAGAGACAACGTCTCCCATTCCCAGGATCCTTGATGCGATTCTGTCGGGATAGAAAGGATCCAGATCTTCCACTTTTTCCCCGACACCTATGAATTTTATCGGCTTACCTACGATAGAGCGCAATGAGAGGGCTGCACCACCGCGGGTATCGGAATCAAACTTGCTCAGAACGACACCGCTGATCCCGACCGATTTTTCGAATTCACTTGCTATTGTGACAGCGTTCTGACCTGTCATGGCATCGGCTACGAAGAGAGTCTCATCAGGGTCGAGAACCCTGCTTATTCCTGTGATCTCTCCCATCAGCTGCTCATCGAGGTGCATTCTTCCTGAAGTATCGACGATAAGAACATCATACTGTCCCTTTTTCGCTTCCTTCAGTGCCCCCTTGGCAACCTTGAGAGGATCCTTGGTTTCCTGTGTGTATACAGGGACTCCGACTTTCTCGCCGAGAACCTGCAACTGCAGTACAGCCGCAGGCCTCACGAGGTCTGCAGCCGCAAGCATGACCTTCCTCCCCTCTTTGGAGAGCCGGTGGGCCAGCTTTGCTGCTGTAGTCGTCTTACCGGAACCCTGAAGTCCCATGAGCAGTATCACACTGGTAGTGTCGGGACCTTTGAGATTCAGCTGCTGGTTTTCAGCATCTCCTAGAAGATCGACCATCTTGTCATAGACGATCTTCACGAACTGCTGACCCGGATTGACTGATTTGAGGACACTCTCCCCGGTAGCTTCACTCATCGTATGGTTGATGAACCGTCTGACTACGCGAAGATTGACGTCCGCTTCCAAAAGAGCGACTTTGATTTCCTCTACGGCATCCTGGATATTTTTTTCTGTAATTTTAGATTTGCCGCCGAGCGACCTTACTATTGAACTGAATTTTTCACTTATTGAATCAAACATTATCCATCCACATATTATCGTTACGATAAAGATTTATACTGTATTATTGAAAGCAGTGTCAACATGTGCATCATGTATTACTTCTTCATCCTTTTCCCATCCCATCTTGTAACTGATGGCTTTTGAAACGCCTTTTTCCTGCATCGTCACTCCGAGAAGTGTCTGCGATCCCATCACCGTGTGCTTATTATGAGTAATTATAATGAATTGCGACGTCTTGCTGAAGTCCTGAAGCACATTGAGAAAATATCCGATGTTACGGTCATCCAGAGCGGCATCGATTTCATCGAGGATACAGAAAGGAGAGGGTTTCACCTTATACGTGGCAAACAGCAGTGCAACTGCAGTGAGAGATTTCTCTCCTCCGCTCAACGGGGCAAGCCGGTCAAGCTTCTTTCCCGGAGGCTGTGCGAATATATCTATACCGCTCGTGAGAGGATTGTCGGGGTCGACAAGACGAAGTTCGGCTCTCCCCCCTGCAAACATCCTGTGAAACATCGAATGGAAGTTTGCACGAATCTGCTGATATGAAGTGAGAAATAGTTCCTCGGAACGCTCGGTTATCTCTGTCAAAACCTTCTCGAGATTAGTCTTCGCATGCCGCAGGTCACCGAGCTGTGCCGTGAGGAAATCATAGCGCTCCTTAATCTCTTCGAACTCGACTGCAGCCATGTGATTTATATATCCCATCTGCTGAATCTGGTTCTTCAAGGCCGTCTGACGCTCCCTGAGCGACGCATCGGTCTCATCTTCAAGATCCATCTCGTCTTCGTACTCTTTGAGGCTTTTTCCGTAGGTATCATAGAACTGGTGATAGACATTCTGAATCTGGCTGTCAAGACTCTCGATATAAACACGGTATTTGTCGATCTCGCTTCGTGTATTGTTCAGATCATCATAATGCTGCTGCATCTGCCGCTGTGACTGGCTTGATTCTTCCTGGATTTCTCTGATTTGATTTTCGATCTCTTTGATCTTCAACGATAGGTCCTCTTTCTCCATATCGATTTGATCCTGCTCCTCTTTGATCATCCTGATTTTCTGCTGAGTATCTTCCATCCGTCCTTCTGCATTTTCCTTATCATTCAGCGCATCTTCAATCGCGAATTCCCGTTCACTTTTCTGTCGGGTCAGAGAGTCTATGACCGAGAGAGTCGCATCAAGAGACGTACGATATTCACTAAGGAGGACCTTCAGTTCAGTTTCGCGTGTTCTGTACTGCTTCGCCAGCTGATTAAGTCCCTCTTTCTCCTTTCTCAGACGTACGATATTTTCGCTGTTGTTCTGAAGATCCTTCAGAGTCTGATCCATCTTCTTATCGAGTGTCCGTTTGGTGCTGATCGCACCCTGCGGCGATGTAAGATTCTCAAGAACTGAGAAATAATCGCTCGAAAACTTCATGATATCATCTTTAAGGCTTTCCAGGCTGTCAAGAACAGATCCCAGCTGGTCTTTCTGACCGGTGGTCTCAAGCTCCTCATCCATTCGCAACGGATTAAGCAGTGCAGCTTTTTCAAGCTCCCTTTTGATCATGTCGATCTTTGAGATCAACTCCTTTTCCGAATCTCCTTTCGCTTCTTTGGAAAACCCGCTCGTTCTCAGACTGTTTTCGAGCTCCTCGACTATGGTGTCCGTAATCTCTCTGATCTGGTCGGAAAGCTCTTTCTGATCGGTGTGCAGAGCTTGAGCTTCTTCTTCCTTCTCTTCGATATCTTTATCGATGGAGACGAGCATCTGTTCGGTAGTGACGATATCATCTGCAATACGTTTGATGTCGTCGGTGTATTCACTGATATAGGCCTTCAGAGAATCGGCTTTATCTTCCTGGTCCTCCAGAAGCTGTTCATCTTCTACGAGCCGCTCGTTGAGCAGTTCGCCTCTGTTCACAGCATCATCACGGTTCTGAATGAAATCATGATAACGCTGGGTAAGCAGTGTTATCCGCTCATGGGAGCTCTTCTTCTGTTCTTCGAGACGCTGTAAAGCGAGAGTCACGGACATCTTCTGCTCATTATAGGAATGCATCGTCTGCTGGATCTCTTTGATCTCATCACTCTCTTTTGTGATCAGCTCTTTGAGATCCTCGTACTTCTGTTCACTTTCTGTCAGCTGCTGTGTCCTTTTCTCTCTGAGCAGAACAAATGATCGTACCGCGGAAAGCTGGACTTTAACTTCTATATCGAGCAGTTCGCTCTCAAGCTCTTTATAGCGCTGAGCCTTCGCTGCCTGCCCTTTTCTGGAATCGTATTGTCGTTTTACTTCCGAAAGGAGTGTCTCTACCTGGTCTATGTTCTCTTCGGTTCTCTGCAGCTTTCTTCCGGCTTCCTCGCTTCGTTTCTTGAAGCGGGTGATTCCCGCGGCTTCTTCGAATATGTAACGGCGGTCTTCCGGTTTATGACTGAGGATCTGATCTATCTTCCCCTGCTCCAGAATCGAATAGGCCGATTTTCCTACACCTGTATCGAAAAACAGTTCTCTGATATCTTTGAGTCTGACCTGCTGGCGATTGATATAGAATTCGCTCTCGCCGCTGCGGAACAACCTTCTTTTGATTTCAACTTCACTATGCTCGGTCGGCAGAAGATTAAGTTCATTGTTGATCACCAGTGTCACTTCAGCGACACTCATAGCGGAACGCTTCTCGGTACCGTTGAAGATAACATCCTCCATCTTCCCTGCACGAAGGGTCTTGGTTGACTGTTCCCCCAGAACCCATTTGATCGCATCGACGATGTTGCTTTTGCCGCAGCCGTTAGGCCCCAGCAGGCTTGTGGTACCATGAGCAAATTCTAATCTGGTCTTATCGGCGAAGGATTTGAACCCATACATCTCGATACTTTTTAAAAACAATTTCGTCTCCAGTGAAAATGTATATTCAATATCGTTATTCCGGGATCAATGAACGGAAATAAAGTCCCTTTTTTGTTCCCTCAAATAGGATATTACAGGATTATAGCATAGAGAGCCTACATTGACAAAGTCTCTTGTATCCCATTAAGGTATCGGCATGTCAATTATCTGTGGAATCGATGAAGCCGGAAGGGGTCCTATTGCAGGACCGGTCTGTGCAGCCGCTGTAGTTCTGCCGCAGGACTTTCCCGTGGAAATACTCAATGACTCGAAGAAACTCAGCGAGAAAAAGAGAGAAAAGGCGGCAGTCATCATAAAAGAGAAAGCCGTCGCCTACAGTATCTGCTTCTCGTCCCATAAGATCATCGACTCGATCAATATTCTTCAGGCGACACTTCATACGATGCACAGATGTTACCAGCAGCTGTGTGACCGCAATATCCTGTTCGACCAGGTTCTGTTTGACGGCAATCAGGTGTGTATCACTTCCCATCCGGCGAAAGCTGTCATCAAAGGAGACTCTCTGATTTACCAGATTATGGCCGCAAGCATACTTGCCAAGACAGCAAGAGATGAGATCATGATCAAATGCTCCCATCTCTATCCGCAATGGCATTTTGAAAAGCATAAAGGATATCCTACAAAAGAACACCTCGAGCTGTGTGCACGGTTCGGACTCTCGCCCATACACCGCACATCATTCAGGGTCAAAACTCTCTATTGATTCTGTTTGAGAAAATCAAGAGTCTTCTGAAACTCCTTGATGAATTCTCCAAGGTCTTCCTGATAAATCAGAATCGACTGTCTGATAAAACGTCCCGATCCTCCGTCCGTTCCTCTGCTCTCGACAATATTCAGAAATTTATCTCCATAGACATTCTCTTTCACATTAAAGAAATAGGTTCTGTCTCCCGTAACGAGTTTTGTCGAGAATACTTCTCCTCTGATACCCATATATCACCTCTGACTTTACATTAATTTGTTCACGAATGAGTACTGTACCCTTTCTTCCGCGAATAATCCATAGTATGTGCATCAGATTAATAAAAAGATGAAAAACATGCAATCTCGACTCGATCTCACATAAAGGATCAACTCAGTTGAGTTTTTCTCCTCAGTGCATTACACTTATGTCGATGGAAAAGAATGAATTAACCTTTGAACAGCTACAAGAGAAGTTTCCGGCAGCTCTGAATTACCTTGTGACGATGTTCCTGCTGGAACGGGAATACGGGAAGGTCCTGAATTCCCAGCTTGCTAAAAAGCTCAATGTTTCGAAGCCTGCGGTAAACCAGGCTATCAAACGTCTGAAACTGCTTAATCTGGCCCAGCAGGATACCTACAGGAACATTACCCTTACACAGCTCGGTCGATCATACGGAATCAAGGTGCTGACAAAGCACTATCTTGCCGAATATATGCTGATTAAGAGGATGAATTATCCCTGGGAAAAAGCTGACGATGAAGCCCAGAGACTTCAGCATACGATCAGTGACGAATTCACCGAGTATCTCTATGAATTCTTCGGCAAACCGGACCGTTGTCCTCACGGCAACCCGTTCCCCGGATGCGAGGCAGAGCATGCGCTCATCTCGGCACCCCGCCTCGATAGCGCTCCGTTAAACGTTCCCCTCGAAGTGATCAGGATCACCGAAGAGGGTGAGGCCGTGCAGGGACTGCTGAAGTTCTGCAATATGCATAATCTCTATCCAGGAACAAAGATCATCGCAAGAGAGTTTCTCACCGATGAGAGCATGGAAGTGGAAAACAACAACTTCACCATCAAGATTCCTCTCTCGACCGCCCACTATTTGTGCTACAGAGTGATCTGAATGCCTTTTTATGAAAATCAGGTCCGCCGTTCAGGCGGACCTTTCAGTGTATATACGTTATTTTGAATGATGCGTATTGCAGTTGCTGTTCATCGGACAGGCCGAACAGCCTGAACATTTGACATTGTTCTTCTTGTCTTTCACGATCTTGTAGATCGAAAGACCAACCACAAGGCCAATTATACCTAATACTATGATATTTCCCATAAGGTTTTCCTCTTTCGAGCTTATGCTCCGACCTTGACTGTTCTACTGACACTTTGAACAGCCTTCGGTCTCTTAATCAGATAGATGATGAAACCGATCATCGCCGCCACAGCTATCAGACCGGGGACGAACGCCGTACCGAAACTGCCTGTTGTGAAGAGAGTTCCGAACTGATAGACAAAGAATGCCAGCGTATATCCGGTTCCCAACTGATACCCGATAGCTCCGAACAGCCATTTCTTGGATTCAAGTTCGGCATTCATCGCTCCGATTGCAGCAAAACAGGGAGGAGTGAACAGGTTGAACACCAGATACGCTAAAGCTGCGACAGAACCTATACCGAACACGGCCATGACCTCTGTCGTTCCGCCGACAAGAGCAAGCTCTTCGACGTCGATGAAATTTGTAATGGCGAAGGTCACAGCCAACGTTCCTACTACATTCTCCTTGGCAATAAACCCTGTGATAGCTGCAGCTGCAAACTGCCAGATTCCGAATCCGAGAGGGATGAACAAGAAGGCAATAGGTGATGCTATGGAAGCAAGGATGCTCTGGCCGGGATTGCTCTCGCCGACTACCTGGAACGACCAGTTGAACGTCTGCAGAAGCTGAACGACTGCATTACATACGAGAATGATCGTTCCGGCCTTTATGATGAATGCTTTCGCTCTGTTGAGCATTGACAAAGCGGCTCTCTTTACACTAGGGACCCTGTATTCAGGAAGCTCCATAATAAAATAGGACTGACTCGTATCACCTGTTATCTTTCTGATCACAAGCCCGCTTACAATAACAACTATGATTGCAAGCATGTACATCGAAGTTCCCACCCAGCTGTTCTCGTTGAAGAATATCCCGGAAAACAGCGCTATGATCGGAAGTTTTGCTCCGCACGGCATAAACGGTGAAAGCATTGCCGTAGTTCTGCGCTGTCGTTCGTTCTTGATGGTCCTTGTTGCCATGACGCCGGGAATCGCACAGCCGGTACTGACGATCATAGGGATGATCGATTTCCCTGAAAGACCGATCTTCTTGAAAAAACGGTCCATAACCACAGCAACCCGTGCCATATACCCCACATCCTCAAGAAGAGCAAGAGTGAAAAACAGCACCATGATAAGAGGAAGAAATCCTATTACTGCTCCTACCCCGCCTATAATCCCGTCAAGAAGCAGAGAATGGAGTACAGGATTCACCGAATCACCCATGGCAGAATCGACTAAAGCATAGAGGCCGTCAATCAATCCGACGAAGAAATCGGCAAGAAACGGTCCCAGCCACGACTGAGAAAGCGAGAAGACGAACCAGATAACCAGAACAAATATCGGAATGCCGAGCCATTTGTGAGCGACGACACGGTCTATCGCATCCCCCATCTTCTGGGATGATGAATGAACATTTCTCCGTTCGACTTCCTTCACAATTGAGGCGATGACTTTGAACCGCTTTTCATCGACTTTCTGCACCTCTTCCTTCGTTGCCGCCGTCTGAGCATTGCGGATTCCGAGAGACCTTTGTTTCTCCTTGCTCAAATAGGCTCCGAAGATAGCCTGCACCAGCTGAGAGAGACCATTGGAAGCACCTCCTTTTGTTGCCACAGTATCGACGACCGGACAATGTAGTTTTTCGCTGAGCAGCAGAGTATCGATGACAGTTTTCTGTTTTACATTGAGATCTGATTTATTCAAAGCTACAACCACGGGAATACCGAGTTCGAGCAGCTGCGAGGTGAAAAACAGGGATCTCGAAAGATTTGTCGCATCTACGATATTCAGTATGACATCAGGTTGTTCCTTCATGACGAAATCTTTTGTTATCGACTCTTCCTGAGTATATGGCGAACAAGAGTAGGCTCCGGGAAGGTCGACAACCGTCATCTTCTCGGAAGATCCGTTAAGTGATCTCTTTATTGAACCTTCTTTTTTCTCGACTGTGACACCGGGCCAGTTTCCCACATGCTCAATCTTACCTGTCAGAGCATTGAAGAGAGTGGTCTTCCCACTGTTCGGATTACCTGCTAATGCGATTTTCATCTATAACTCCTTCGTATCGTTTTCTTTCGAGGCGATAATCTGTCCGAATCGGCTCAGACGACGATCGCTTTTGCGAGTTCACTGTCTATGCTGTATCTCGCATCTTTGATATTCACGATCATATTCGAAGCCAGCTGGCTGATGATCGTGATATCTTCACCGGGAAAACATCCCAAAGAGAAGAGGAAATCCTTCATTCCATCCTCTTTTGCGACAATATCGGTGATAGTATATGATGTGTTCGGCATGCCTTCAGTCAAAGTCATAATTATTCCTCTTTAAATAGTACTACTTAATATCGATACTGACAGTTTATCCAGATTAACTTTTATTGTCAATCAGGAATTTAAAAAAAGAATTATAATCTGAATCCGAAGGACACATCGACTCGATTTAACACATAAAAATCATATTATTATTTACAATAAATAGATTTACATAGATATTCATTTAAAAGATGGATCCTTTTGTTAACGGGAGTTCACAGAATTGCAATAAAAATCCAGACTTTACCTCACCGGCATTCCCCCCTAAACTTGAGTAATAAAGGATATAACATGAAAAATGAGATATTTCATGAGACAGATCCGGTTTTCGCCTACATAGATTCATTCGACTCACCGGCGAAAGAGCTTCTCGTTCAGCTTCGTTCAATTATCATCGAAGCTCTACCATGCCAGTACGAACAGACGATCAGATACGGACTGCCTACGTTTTATCACAAGAAGAACATCTGCCATTTCGGTGGAGCCAAGAACCACGTGGCTCTATATCCGACACCGAACCCCATAGTGAATCTCCGGGATGAATTGAAAGGGTTCGTGTGCACAAAAGGGTCCGTTCATTTCCCTTTGGACAGACCTCTGCCCGTCCATCTGATACGCAAGATCATCAATTGTAGAATCGAAGAGATGAAAGAGGATGGTACATTATGAAAAAAGTCCCCGCATAAATGCAGGAACTTTTTTGAGAGCGCCCGACGGGAATCGAACCCGCCTCTTCAGCTTGGAAGGCTGAGGTAATACCACTATACCACAGGCGCAGGATCGCTCTTTCGTATGGATGTAATTTATAGCGAAATATCATGAACTGGTCAAGGGTTTTTTACGAATTTCCTCAACTGATCGTAATAATTGACCTTTCTACCCGATCGTCATTATAGTATGATGCACTGAGAAAAAGGAATAGTATGGATTACAGAAAGAAATATATGGACATCATCATCGGCATCTCTCTCAATCTCTGTGAAGGAGAAGGCCTTTCGATTAACACAGGCGAAGGGAATCTTCAGTTCGCCCAGGATCTGGCTCAGATGGCGAGTGAGATCACGAAAGTCCCCGTTTCGATCGTACTGGTCGAAGAGGGAAAAGTGAAAGAGGTTTTCTCTGTCACCCCTGTCGAACATGAGCTTATCAGCGAGACCTCCATTCAGAAGGTCCTTCTGAGACTGAGTGATGCCGACCTCGACAATGATCTCTCGGATTACTCACCCGATCAGATAGTGTCACAGCCGCCTCTTCTGCAACGCGCAGGAAATCTGGGCCCTCCTCAGCTCAACAGAGAGGTGGCTCCGTTTGCCGTCGCTGCCATACCTCACAGGCTGTGGGCGGAGAAAGTGTTCGGTAAAGGTGACGATACACTTGACCGTATGTGGTCCTTATTCGCTTCTCATCTGTTTCTTGACAGAGAGGATACATCCCGGGCATGGGTCGATCATCTCAGATTCAATCAGGATCTATTGAGACAGATTCATAGACATGAGAGCATACAACTGCATATCTACGATTCGAAAACCGATCTCAGAGTCCTGATGATAGAGGAAAGCAGATTCAGACAGAGACTTTCGATACTGGACAATCAGCGAAGTTTCATCTCTTCTCTATTTGACCGGGGAATCACCATGATCCCCGACAGCAGCCATACCAGCGGTATTGTATATCCGCCCCGCCCTTTCAGAATGCTCGGACAATGGGTCACGAATGCAAAATTCGTCTTTGAAAACGGAAAAGTCGTCAGCTACGATGCGGATGAGGGAAAAGAAGCTCTCGAGAAGATATTCGCAATCGATGATGGAGCTTCGAAAGCCGGATTCCTCTCCTTCACAGATGAACACATCTTCCCTCACGACATCCATTATTATGGTGACCCTGTCATCGATGATGTGTTCACAAGCTCTCTTTTTCTGGGAATGGGAGATGCAAAACATATGGAAGCACTAAAAACCTATGAAGATGAAAAGGAACTCGGAGAACAGACAGGAGTGAACATCAGCAACTTCAGAGGGAGGGTCCCTATCGGCTCACCTTCCTTATGCGTCGATATCATCGATGAACAGGATCAAACGTTTCCTCTTATGGTAAACGGAAGATTTATTTTGAATACAGGAGAATAGAACATGAAAGATATAGAATTGATGAAACGGGAGTATGCCCGGATGATCGTGAATCAGGGCATAAATCTCGAAAAGGGACAGTCTCTGATGATCAAAACCAGCCTTGCCTGTTATCCGTTCGCCTCTGAGGTAGGTCAGGCAGCCTATGAAAAAGGTGCGACTCACGTGGAGATCAGAGTAGATGATCTGAGACTGCTCAATTCACGTTTATCAGCGCAGGATGATGAGAAAGCTCTCTCTTATATCCCCCCTTTTTTCGGAAACGAAGATGAAGTGATGATCGAAGAGGGGTGGGCTTATGTCCGTATCGACAATACTGACGAGCGTGACGTTCTGAAAAACGCCGATCCGGACAAGCTCGCTCTATATTCAAGAGCCAATTCACTGTTTCATAGAAAAGCCCGAATAGCGCGGATGTCGAATGTCGTTCCATGGTGTGTGGTATGTGTTCCAAGCGATACATGGGCGAAGAGCATCCTTGGAGAAGAGGCCGCAGAAGATGACCTGTGGAGAGTTCTGGCACCCATTCTCCATCTGGACCAGGAAGATCCCTCTCGGGCTCTTGCAGAGCATAATCAGGCGATAGAGCGCAGAGCAGGACTGTTAAATTCGCGACATATCACATCCCTTCACTTCAGAAGTTCCCAAACCGACGTGACTGTCGGTCTTGGACCGCTGCATAAATGGGAAGGCGGAGGCGACTTTACTGTAGATGGACGACCATTTTATCCGAATATACCTACCGAAGAGGTCTTCACCACACCACATTTCAAAAAAGTGGATGGTATCATCACGACTACGAAACCTGTTACACTGTTCGACTCCAGGGTCAATGAAATGAGATTCACATTCAAAGATGGAAAAGTCGTTGAAGCAACAGCTTCAGAAGGAGAGGATCTGCTGCACAAATATCTTGCAATCGACGAGGGATCATCATTTGTGGGAGAGATAGCTCTTGTGGACCAGAGATCCCCTATCGCCAGGGCAGATACGGTTTTCAATTCGATTCTCTATGATGAGAATGCGTCATGCCACTTCGCACTGGGTGCAGGATACCCGACCTGTCTCAAGCTTGAACATGATAAGGTGAATGAACAGAATCTTCGTGACGCCGGATGCAACCAGTCAAATGTTCATACCGATTTCATGTTCGGCTCTGACGATATGAGTATCGTGGCAACAGATGAGAACGGCAATGAGTTCGTGATCATGGAAGACGGAAAGTTCACGAAGGATTTCGAGTAAGTCCCTCGTTTATGATTCTCAGCCCTTCCAATGTGTGGAGGGGTTCGATATCATCTACATGGTCTATCAGAGGAGCTATCGTTTGTGAAAGTCCTCCTGTGATGATCACCTTCAACGTACGATGAAGCTCGTCCGAGGTCCTTCTGATCATGGAATTCACCAGACCCGAAAACCCGAACATTATTCCGCTGCGTATCGATTCATCACTGTTGGTCCCCAGCGTTGACTTCGGTATTTTCAGCTGTACCTGAGGAATCTGTGCCGTATTGTTGAAAAGAGAGTTTACTGCGGTGATAAGGCCGGGAGCAATCGATACGCCGAGAATGTTGCCTTTATCATCTACCGTAGTGAAGGTAAGTGCCGTGCCGAAATCGATAACCATAACAGTATCATCGGGATAGCGGTAATGGGCTGCGACTGCGTTTGAAAGAAGATCATATCCCAGTTCGGAAGGTATGCTCTCTCTTACCAGTCCTACACAGCAGTCGTGGTTCACCATGACAGGATGGGTCTCACTTACCGCTTTGACGACCTTTTCAAATGATCTGGTAAGATTCGGAACAACCGAGGAGATGATCGACTGATCGATGGAATGGGGATCCACCCCCGTCTGTCTGAGCATGGAGTCAATAATGACGAAATATTCATCACTGGTTTTCTTCTGGTCACTGTGGATCCGCCACACCGCGACCCATGAGACTGTATCGTGCAGCGCCATCACAACATTCGTATTTCCAATGTCAACAACCAAAAGCATTACCCTACTCTCCTCTAAATCATCACCCCGCTATGACCCTTATAATAACTGTCTCTGAGAGCCCTCACCTCTTCGTTTGCAAGATACTCTTCGAGTCCCATCATCCTGTCGATCACATTTCCGTCCGGAGCGAATTCGATGATCCTGTTTGCAATCGTATCGACGAACTGGTGGTCATGAGAATTAAACAACAATACTCCGGAAAAATCAATCAGACCGTTGTTAAGCGACGTAATAGCTTCAAGGTCGAGATGGCTGGTAGGTTCGTCGAGGACAAGAACATTACCGGCTTCAAGCATGATTCTGCTGAGCATACAGCGTACTTTCTCTCCTCCGCTGAGAACCGTACAGTCCTTCATCGCCTCATCACCGGAAAAGAGCATTCTTCCGAGAAATGAACGGACGAAGGTATCATCCTTTTCCACCGAATATTGCCTGAGCCAGTCGGTGATAGATATATGATCGGTAAAATATTCATGATTATCTTTTGGGAAATAGCTGTTCTTGGTGGTGACACCCCAGGTGTATTCCCCCTCATCGGCCTCTATCCGCCCGCTGATGATCTCGAAGAATAATGTCTTTGCATAGTGTTGAGGTCCCACGAAAGCTATCTTGTCACCGTTGTTGACCACAAGGTTGAAATCCTGAAGAACTTTCACGCCGTCCACCGTCTTTGAAAGACCTTTCACTTCGAGAATATTCTTTCCCGGTTCACGCTCTGGTTTGAATGCGACATAAGGGAATCGCCGCGAAGAAGGTCTGATGTCATCGATGGTGAGTTTCTCTATGAGTTTCTTGCGGCTCGTCGCCTGTTTAGCCTTTGACAGGTTGCTGCTGAACCGCTGAATGAATTCCTTCAGTTCGGAGATCTTGTCTTCTCTCCGTTTTTTATCATCCTTCATCTGTTTGGCTGCAAGCTGGCTTGAAAGATACCAGAAATCGTAGTTACCTACATACAGCTGGATCTTGCCGAAGTCGATATCGGCGATATGAGTACACACTGAATTCAGAAAGTGTCTGTCGTGAGACACTACGATAACGGTATTGTTGAAATTCTCGAGGAAGTTCTCCAGCCAGTGTATCGATTCGAGATCGAGGTGGTTGGTCGGTTCGTCGAGCAGAAGGATATCGGGATTGCCGAAAAGAGCCTGCGCAAGAAGGATTCTTACCTTAAGAGTATCATCGATATCGCTCATCTTTCTTGAAAGCATCTCCTCACTGATACCGAGACCGCTCAGCATTACACCGGCTTCCGCCTCCGCCTCCCAGCCTCCGAGTTCGGCGAACTCACCTTCAAGCTCGGCAGCCTTGATCCCGTCTTCTTCGGAAAAATCCTCTTTACTGTAAAGGGCGTCTCTTTCGCTCATGATGGAATACAATCGTTCATACCCCATGATCACCGTCTCAAGAACAGTAAAATCATTGTATGCGAAGTGATCCTGCTTCAGGACTGTGAGACGTTCCCCAGGAGTGATGATGACCTCACCGGTATCCTGCTCGACCTCCCCCGAAAGGATCTTCAGAAAAGTGGACTTGCCGGCTCCATTCGCTCCTATCACTCCATAGCAGTTGCCCGGTGTAAATTTTATATTTACCTCTTTGAACAATACCTGAGTGCCGAATGAAAGTGAAATGTTTGATGCTGTTATCATCGTCAATATTCCTTTTGGTGGACGGTCTTAAGTCCACTAATCACAGAAAAATGCCAGCTCGAAAGTGAGCTGGCAATCTAAATAGTCCCTAGGGGAATCGAACCCCTCTTTGAAGACTGAGAATCTTCCGTCCTAACCGATAGACGAAGGGACCAATGTAAAAAACTGGGATGAAGGGATTCGAACCCCTAAATGCAGAACCAGAATCTGCTGTGTTACCATTACACTACATCCCAAATCGTTATCACTAAACCTGCTTGAATGTACTCAAAATGACATATTTTGTCAAGGCGATTTAGGGATAAGAATGCTTGAAAGCGTTAACTCTTGCCGATGCAGTAAGATGAAAATCACTGCTGACTCCCTCTTTAAGGTATCTATATGCCAGGCCGGCGATCATTGCACCGTTGTCCGTACAGAGTTTCATCGAAGGAAAGGCTACATCCACGCCTTCAAGCGAGCTCAACTGCTCTCTCAGAAGGCTGTTGGCGGCAACCCCGCCTCCGGCGGCAAGACGATTTAGTTGAGTATCTTCCAATGCCTTCCGTATTCTTTTCATCAGGATATGTACGGCTGTCCGCTGGAAGGATGCGGCGATATTCTCGGGGCTCTTCTCGCTTTTCTTGTCCCAGAACTGATCAAGCTGATTTATCACAGCCGTCTTCAACCCCGAGTAGGAAACATCGTAGGGATGTTCCCCTTTATGAAGAGATGGACCGGGAAACAGAAATGCGTTCGGATTACCCTTCTGCGCCAGTCTGTCTATCGCCACCCCTCCGGGATACCCGAATCCGTAGTGTTTCGAGACTTTGTCAAAAGCTTCTCCAATCGCATCGTCGATAGTAGTCCCCAATACCTCTAGGTCGTCGAAACCGTTCACTTTACAGATGACAGTATGACCTCCGGAGACCAGAACGCCCAGATAGGGATATTCCATCGGCTTTTCAATCTGAGAGGCATACAGATGTGCCCGAATATGGTCTATCCCGATGAGAGGGACATTCAGAGCCGAAGCAAATCCTTTTGCGAAATTCACACCGACAAGGAGAGCTCCCAGGAGCCCCGGACGGTTCGTCACGCTCACCGCATCGATATCATCAAAAGAAATTCCGGCTTTCTCGACCGCATTGCTCACCACACTGGAAATCCATTCGGTATGCAGTCTGGATGCGAGCTCGGGAACGACCCCCTGATAGGGAGTATGCTGTTTTATCTGTGTCGCTATCTCATTGCTTAGAATGTCAAATCCGTCTCTGACGACGGCTACCGAACATTCATCACATGATGTCTCTATTCCAAGTACAATCATAGAAGATCCTCGAGACTCAATTCTTTCATCTGCTCATGAAAAGGAAATCCACTCTCAATGAGTTCCGGATACATATCCATGTAGAATTCCGCGACCTCAGGGGTCCATGACAGACCGCTGCGGGCACTTTTTTTGGTTTTCACCTTTATCGCAATCACCCTTTCTTCGGGAACTGCTTTATGCGGCATATGCCGTGTTGGTTTTTTATTCAGAATACACTCCATAGGGGGATACCCCGTTGACTTAACATAAAAAGAATGTTCTGATTCGTCAATACCCGAACCGGAACCATTTTTCCTTTCCCCTCTTGCATTTTCGGCGAAAAACGTATAACTTAAACGCCGTATCATATTAGCCAAAATAGCTCAGAGGTAGAGCAACGCACTCGTAATGCGTAGGTCGTGGGTTCAACTCCCACTTTTGGCTCTTCCAGAACAGGAAATCAGGTAGGTTTAGACAATAATGTCCTTCTTTTTTTTCTTCATTCTACACTATTAATCTATAATCTTTATCGAAAAACAACTACACTACCGGGTGGGATTAACTCTCAGAGGTGTCAATACTATGTATACAGATTACGCGAACTTCTACCTCGGTTTCATAAATCAGTTCGTAATAGCGATCTTCATGACCGTCTTATATCTCAATAACAGAAAAAGGCTTCCCAGCCTGAGATTCTGGACAATCAGTCTGTATCTTCAATCGCTCGGTCATCTGGCAGCCTTTCTTTGCTTCTCTTTCAGTCCCCCCTTCTATATCGTCGCATACTACTTTTTCTATATGGGGCTCTGTACGTTCATAGGTAAAAAAGTGAAATCAACACCGACCATTGCGATTGTCCTCGCAATCAGCGTGATCAATCAACTCATCTATTTGAATGAACTATCCGCATACGCTCGATTCGTTCACGCTCTTACCGTCATCGCATTACTTGTTATATTGCTGAAAGAACTAAGGAATGCGGTCAAAAAGCCTCACTGGTACAATCACACACTGAATCTGACACAGATCCTTGTTGTCGTTATCATCTTTATCTTCATGATGCGTCTTTTCATGTTCACCCGCATCCTGATAACGAAAAATACATTCCTCTTGTCAACCTCATTCTTCTTCCCGCTGACACATCTGCTGTATCTGCTTGCCCTTCTTGGACTCAACTTATCGATCATCTTTCTACTCAACGAGAAAATGCAGTTCGATTTTTTAACCTATGCAAAGGAGAAGAAAAAGGTTGTAGAAGATCTTAGGATACTTGCATCAAAAGACTTCGTCACACAGCTTGATAACAGGTATTCTATGGAGGATCGTTTCAACAAGACACTCTCTTCAGTCACAAAGGAGTCTTCCGATTACATCCTGATGGTCGACGTTGATCATTTTAAAAACATCAACGACTCTTTCGGTCATGAAACAGGCGATATTGTCCTCTATCAGATAGGAGTGATCCTTTCCAGACATATAAAAAAAGGAGAACAGGTTGGACGCTGGGGAGGCGATGAATTTGCGCTCACGATCCGGTGCGAAGACACTGACGACCTGAAAGACCGCATTCGATCGATCATAGAAGAGGTAAGACAATTCGATTGGGTTGAGATGTCTAAAGAGGATTCACTGAGCGTGACAGTGAGCATCGGAGTTTGTCCGATAACAAAAGGGTTCACTCGCAGAGAGATTCTCCAGAAAGTGGATAATTATCTGTATGATGCGAAAATGAATGGAAGGAACCAGGCTCGCGGTCCTTCCATTACGATAATCTGAAGCCGCGCTCTCTATAAAGGAGAGCACGGTCATCTAATTTTATATAAGAGCCTGTGCTGCTGCCAGCCGTGCGACAGGGACTCTGAAAGGAGAACATGATACGTAGTTGAGACCGATCTTCTGGCAGAATGCCACTGTCTTCGGATCTCCTCCGTGTTCTCCGCAGATACCGAGTTTCAGATCGGGGTTAACAGAACGGCCCAGTTCGCTGGCCATCTTAACCAGTTTACCTACACCGTCAAAATCTATGGTCGCAAACGGATCGTATTCATAGAACTGCTTATCGGTATCCTGAACGTAAGGTCCGAGGAAGGTTGCAGCATCATCTCTGGAGAATCCGCACGTCATCTGAGTGAGGTCGTTGGTTCCGAAACTGAAGAATTCAGCCGATTTTGCGATTTCGTCAGCCGTAAGGGCGGCTCTGGGCACCTCGATCATTGTTCCGATCTTATAGGTGATCCTCTCTCCTCTTTCGGCGAAGACTTTTTCTATTGTCTCGATCGCATGCTTTTTCGTGAATTCGAACTCTCTGTAATGACCAACGAGAGGGATCATGATCTCGGGGATAACTTCGATTCCTTTGGCTTTCACATTCAAAGCAGCTTCAATGATGGCTCTCACCTGCATATGAAGGATTTCGGGATAGATGATCGCCAGACGGCATCCTCTGAATCCGAGCATCGGGTTGAACTCGTGAAGCTGAGTCGTCTTGTGTGCGATCTCTTCAACGGATATTCCCAGCTGCAATGCCATTTCATGACGTGATGTATGGTCGTTGGGCAAGAATTCGTGCAGTGGCGGATCAAGAAGCCTGATAGTTGCAGGAAGACCGTTGAGTGCTTCAAAGATCTCCTCGAAATCACCTCTTTGCATCGGAAGCAGCTCTGCAAGCGCTTTTTCACGGTCGATCAGGTTATCGGCGAGGATCATTTTCCTGACACTGATGATCCTCTGACCGCCGAAGAACATATGCTCCGTTCTGCACAGTCCGATACCTTCGGCACCCAGTTTGACAGCCATCTGAACATCCGACGGGGTATCGGCGTTCGTTCTGACATTCATCTTTCTGATTTCATCGACATATCCCATGAATTTGTTGTAATTCTGGAACAGCTGTGAATCCTCAGCTTTCATATTGCCGTTGAGCACCTGTACGATCTCTGAAGGCTTGACCTGAATCTTATCTCCGTACACAGCACCGGTAAAACCGTCGATGGAAATGAAATCGCCTTCTTTGATCTCTTTGCCGCCGATAGTCACAGTACCTTCCGAGTAATCTATCTCGAGATCCCCGGCACCGGAGACACAGGGACAACCCATTCCGCGGGCTACAACAGCCGCATGGCTTGTCATCCCTCCGCGTGAGGTGAGAACACCTTTCGCAACGGCCATTCCGCCGATATCTTCAGGACTCGTTTCGATTCTTGTTAGAATGACGGGCTTCCCTTCGGCTGCGACCCGTTCAGCTGTCGCTGCAGAGAGACAGACGATACCGCTGGCACCTCCCGGAGAAGCATTGAGACCCTTTGTCAAAGTATCCAGATTTCTGTTTTTTATATCCTCGTTATCGAGAACGGGAGCAAACAGCTTGTTGAATTCTCCAGATGGAACTCTTGATACTGCCACATCCTTGGTAATAAGACCCTCTTCGACCATATCGACCTGACTCTTGAGCCAGCTGAAGATGGTTCTTTTACCGTTTCTGGTCTGGAGCATGAACAGTTTGCCTTCCTGAATCGTGAATTCGAGGTCCTGCATATCCTTGTAATGCTGTTCCAATGTGGAGCGGATCTCTACAAGCTGGTTGTATACTGTTTCATTTACTTCTCTGAGAGTGTCGATGGTCTGCGGAGTTCTTATACCTGCTACGACATCTTCGCCCTGAGCATTCATGAGGTACTCACCGTAGAAATGGTTATCACCGGTGGAAGGGTCACGGGTAAAGGCGACACCGGTTCCGCTTGTGGCTCCCATGTTTCCGAAGACCATGGACTGAACATTTACGGCAGTTCCAAGAAGGCCTCTGATGTCATTCATCTGCCGGTACCTGATAGCTCTGTCATTATTCCATGAACCGAACACCGCGTTGATCGCCTTGAACAACTGATCGATAGGATCTGTAGGAAAATCTTCTCCGATATGTTTCTGGTACAGAGCTCTGTATCGGGAGATAACCTCTTTGAGGTCCTCCACATCAAGATCGGTATCGATCTTTCTTCCTCTTTCTTTCTTTACAGAATCAAGGGCATGCTCGAAATCATGATGAGGTACACCCATGACTACATCGCCGAACATCTGCATGAATCGTCTGTAACTGTCCCATGCAAATCTTTCATTGTTTGTCTTCTTCGCCAGTGCGACGACCGATTCGGGTGTCATTCCCAGATTAAGGACGGTGTCCATCATGCCGGGCATCGACTGGGCGGCGCCGGACCTGACCGATACGAGCAGCGGATTCTCTTTATCTCCAAGTTTTGCCCCCATCACCTCTTCGAGATGGTGAAGATGTTCAAGGACCTCTTCTCTCAAATGTTCAGGATATTCTCCATCATTCTCACTGTAAAAAGCGCATGCCGCAGTACTTATGGTAAATCCCGGAGGTACCGGCAGTCCTATCGAGGTCATATCCGCAAGATTTGCCCCTTTACCTCCGAGTAAGTCTTTCATTTTCGCATTCCCCTCGGCCTTTCCGTCACCGAAGAAGTATACGTATTTCGTTTCTGCATTTGACATTGATGCATCCCCCTAAATATTGTTCTTTCTAATAATTTCAATAGTGAGTGTAGTTGAAAAATCATGTGCTGTCAACGAATACACTCCTCGCATTTCTATTCAAAAATTACGGATTTCCTAAAATTTATATCTATTTTTTTATCGATATATCTTTACTCTATGATTCCGTAATACCGTTGAAAAACCACGAAAACAAAAAATAATCCCCCCGTTTCGGGAGGATTAAATGCATGAATCATGCAGTATATGATTTAAGCGCCTGAGTGCGCGCCGGTTGCCTCATTCGTTCGATGGCCTTCTTTTCGATCTGGCGGATTCTTTCTTTGGTGAGATTGTACAGTTCGCCGATCTCTTTGAGCGACATCGGAATTGCACCGTTCAGGCCGAATCTCATCTCGACGATATCACGCTCTTTTTCGCTGAGTACAGACAGAGCATCGTTGATATCATCCTTCAGAGATTTGTTCATCAGGATATCTTCGGCACTCGAATAGTTGTCTTCGACAAAATCACCTACAGTCGAGTTTGCAGGATCTCCGAATACCGGAGCATCAAGGGACACCATCTCTCTGCTTATAGAAAGGAGGTCATCCACAAGCTGCGCATTCATTCCCAGCTCTTTGCTGATCTCTTCGGCTGTGGGATCTTCCCCATTCTCATGAAGCAGTTCCCTCTGCATCTTCTGTATCTGAAGCAGCTCATTAGCACGGTTGAGCGGAAGACGCACTGTTCTCGATTTCTCGCAGATGGCTTTCAATATCGCCTGGCGGATCCACCATACAGCGTAGCTGATGAAATGGTACCCTCTTTCTACATCATATTTCTCTATTGCGTTCATAAGGCCGATATTCCCTTCATTGATCAGATCGATCAACGGCAGACCCTGGTTCTGATATTTTTTTGCAACATTGACGACAAACCGTAGATTGCTCTCAACCATCTTGTTGCGGGCAGCCTGGTCTCCCTGAGCCGCTTTCTTTGCTAATTCATTTTCTTCTTCCCTTGTAAGCAGGGGAATTCTGTTAATCTCTTTAAGGTACATGGAAAGGATGTTTTCATCTTCAAACTGAACATTCTGGTTAATTACTTTTGATTTCTGGTTCATAGCAACTCCTTCTTGAAAAAGAAGTTTGCATATAGCGTGCCAACAACATAGATACGTGCAATAATATTTATTAATTCACTATATTACATATCTTTATTTTTTTACTGTATGATAGAGTCTCGAGAGAAAGGTGTGAAAAAACGCCACACCAGGCAAAAACAGCTATTTTTATGGGTAATTTTGACACAGCGCAGTATTTTTCACCCTATTCTGGGTTATTTTGACTCAATTGTCAGGTATTCGACCGGATATGTGGGGCATCTTCCAGGTCTGAAAGGCTGATCATCTCCTTGATCGAGTAGGGAAAGTCGATTCGCACTGTCTTGAACCATGCCCGCAGATCTTCGCAGACGAAGGGAAACTGCGATTCGGTAAGCTCATCAAGCAGCTCGAGCCATCGACCTTTTATTAGATCGTGAACCATGTCCCCCTCGGCATATGTCCTGATAGATTTGTTTTTCTTTCCCAATATATAGGAGGCCATCTGAACATCATGGAACTCCCTGAACTGCAGAGTCGAAGGAATACGGGATGAAGAACCTCTGAGAAGGAAGGCATCGTTGAAGCATCTGATCGCACCGGCTACCTCTCCAAGTTCACTCAGAAGGGTTCCCATCTGAAAAAAACATGCGGCAGTTTCGAAAACGTCGGACCCGTCCTGATTCGAAAGGTTTATTTTGCAGATATGTAATGCCTGTTTGTAGTATTGTTCGCTACCCTTGATCACCTGTTCTTCTCCTTAGCTACATGTAATATACATATTCTTTTCCTTATCGAAAAGAGATAGAATTATTTTTCAAAAGGAATACTCTTTTGTCCTCATTGCTTGACCCCATGTTTTTTTGTGCGTATATTAAATGAGGATTTTACGCCACTACAATACACAAAATGTGAATATTTTAGATATCACAGGAGGAAACAATGAATATCAAACCGATGGGAGACAGAGTACTTGTCAAGATGGAAGAAATTCAGGAGAAAACTGCTGGAGGGATTTTCATTCCGCAGACAGCTCAAGAGAAGACTCAGACAGCTGAAGTGTTGGAAATTGGAAGTGACGAATCTATCACCGTCAAGAAAGGTGATAAAGTCATGTATGACAAGTATGCAGGAACGAGTGTAAAAGCTAACGGTGAAGAGTTCCTCATCCTTCATATGTCTGATATCTTAGCAATCATTGACTAATTGCCGTAACGGCATCGGCAGGGTCCTCATGAATTGAGGGCCCTCTTTTTATGTATAGAGAAACATCTCGACCTTTTCCTGGATCATCCCGATGGAAGTCTCTACCCTGAAAGATTCAGGAAGAGCATGAACCATCCACTGACCGTAACTTTTGTTCACGATCCGGCTGTCGAGAATCAATACTATACCGCGGTCTCCCGTATGGCGCAGCAGCCGTCCGAACCCCTGTTTCAGTTTCATCGTCGCTTCAGGCAGTGAAAGATGGAAGAACCCGCTCTTCCCTATCGAATCCAGATATTCAGATCTGGCTTGGAAAACTGGTTCGTTGGGGACCCTGAACGGGAGCTTGACAATGATCACCAGCCGGAGGGTATTGCCGGGTGCATCTATCCCTTCCCAGAACGAATCTGTCGCGAACAGTACGCTGTTTTCGTCTTCAATGAAATTCTTGAGCAGCTTGGAACGTTCCATTTCCCCCTGATTGAGAACATGAATCCCGGCCTCGGCGAAACGCTTTTCACAGCTGAGGCTTACCTTCTTGAGCATCTTGTAGCTCGTAAAAAGTATCAGAGCCCCTCCCTGACTCGCCAGCACCGCATCCTCTACGGCTTTCGTACAGTATTCATAGTATTGTTCGCTCTCTTTTTCGGTGAACAGCGGTGCATCGTATGCATTGAGAAACAGCAGAGACCGCTTGTAGTCGAAGGGTGAATCAAATGAATTCTTGATATAGGCTCTATCGTTATCTGCAGGCAGCCCGACCCTCGCCCCCCAGTAGGAAAAATCATCATGCAGATCAAGAGTCGCACTCGTGCAGACAACGGTGTCGAGACCGCTGAATATCGAGCTGCGCAGTTTTTCGGCGACACTCAGAGGAGAGATATGGATTTGAACCCCTTTCTGTTCGATCATTTCCATCCAGTAGACATCGATTCGTCCTTCTTCGAAGGAAAAGAACTGTCTCAGCACATCCCTCTGATACGAAAGCCGTCCGATATGACTGAATACTTCCTTCTGATAAAACTCATACTCTTCGGGAAAACCTGAATAGGAAACGACCTTCTTCAGATCAGATAGGAGAGCATCGAGTGCATCGGCGACCTGGAATGCAAGCCTGACAGCGGTCTCGAACTGCTCTTTCATTGAAACGTAGACAAGTAGTTTCTGAACCCGGATCTTTCTGAAAAAATCGACCAAATACGTTTCCAGATTACCTGCATGTTCGACAACAGAAGCAAAGAGCGGCGCGAAATCAAACGAAGCGAACCGGGGAGGAATCACATTCACGAGGGTATCGACCATATGATGGGTTTTGCTGACTCTCGAAGTCAGACGGTCCAGACTCTTGTTGACGGCAGAACCGGAATAGGTCGAAGTAAAGTAATCTGTTGCATTCTTCTCGATATTATGGGCCTCATCTATCACGAGTTTCTGAAACTGGGGAAGAACCGAAGGCATGTTGTAGGGAATATCTTCAAGAAGTCTCGATTGGGCATCTGTGAACAGCAGATGATGGTTCGTGATGATAATCGAAGCCTTCGCCGCCTTTTTCTTCGATGCAAAATAGAAACAGTCATTGTTATAGGAGCAGCGGTAGCCGAGACAGGTATCGCTGTCACTGCACACCTCACTCCACAGAGAAAAAGGTATGAATGAGGGCGCTTCCGTCCTCAATCCGCTAGAGGTCGTCCGGCTGAATTCGAGCAGCGAAGATACTGCCGAGGAAGGGTCCTGTGCCAACAGAGGATATTTGGAAGCATGCTGCTGCAGACGATGGAGGCATAGATAGTTGCCGCGGCCCATCAGCAGCGCCACTTTCACCTCTTTGTTCAACAGCCGGCACAGCTGAACGATATCCTTATCATAGAGCTGACGCTGGAGGTTTATCGTACTGGTCGCCACAACGGTCTTTTCATCTTCATGCTCGTCAGACCACAGTATGGCCGGCACGAGATAGGCGAACGATTTACCTATTCCTGTTCCCGCTTCCAGAGCGGCTATGGCATCATCTGTGTACGCCGAGCACACTTTGAGGGCCATCTCGAGCTGTCCCTCTCTGAATTCATAGTTTTCAAATCCTCTCGATAAGGTCCCGTCAACATCGAAGATGTCATATATGTCAGTCGATCTCAATTGAATATTCCTGTAGTTTTCTGTGCAGAGTCTTCCTTGCTATCTGTAACATATCGGCAGTTCTGCTCTTGTTTCCCTTATTGCTTGCCAGTGTAGCCAGAATGAGAGCCTTCTCGGCCTTGGCCATCGTAGTTCCGACCGGTATGACTACGCGTTCGCTGCTGCTGACGTTTCTCACGACAAGAGGAAGGTCCTCGAGATCTATGATATCACCTGACGTGAGAACGACGGCACTTTCAACACAGTTTCCAAGCTCCCTGATATTACCCGGCCATCCGTAATTCAACATAGCGGCTTTGGCTCTGTTCGAGAACCCTTCGATCTTCCGGTTGTTCCGTTCGGTATACATCTGCAGAAAATGGCTCATCAACAGAGGAATATCCTCTTTGCGTTCTCTGAGCGGAGGAACGGTGAGATGGATGACATTGAGCCTGTAATAAAGATCTTCTCTGAATCTTCCCTCACTCACCTCTTTTGCCAGATCGCGGTTCGTAGCCGCGACAAGCCTGACATCAACGGTGATCGTTTTTTCTCCCCCGAGGCGTTCGAACTGCCTCTCCTGCAGGACTCTCAGCAGTTTTACCTGTGTTGAAGGTGATATCTCCCCGATCTCATCAAGAAAGAGCGTTCCCTTGTCCGCAAGCTCGAACCGGCCTTTTCGTGCGCTCACGGCACCGCTGAAGGCCCCTTTTTCATGCCCGAACAACTCATCTTCCAAAAGGGTCTCCGCGAAACTCGCACAGCTCACCTTGATGAATGGGTGGTTGGAGCGGCTTGAAAGCTGATGAAGTGCATCCCCGATCAGTTCCTTACCTACTCCGCTCTCTCCGGTAATAAGAACACTTGCCTGAGCGTCTGCAACCTGATGGACTGTATCCATCAGTTTCACCATCGGTTCGCTTCTTCCGATTATCTTGTCGTAGCTGCTCTGTTTCTTCAGCTGTTCGAGTTCTTTTTTCAGCTGGGCGTTCTGGTCGTAAAGATCAAGATGGCTGAACGCACGTTTGATGAGCATGAACAGACGGTCGAGGTTGAGCGGTTTGGTCATGAAATCAACAGCTCCGTTTCTCATTGCCTCGACTGCCGATTCGATCGTTCCGTGTCCGGTCAAAATCACAACAGGCATCGTAGGGTAGCTACTCGAAATCTTTTTCAGAAGCTGATTCCCGTCCATCTTCGGCATCTTCAGGTCCGTTATCAGCATATCGACATTCTCGGTAGTGATCACCTGCCAGGCTGATTGTCCGTCGGAGGCGAGCAGGACCTTGAACCCTTCATCTTCCAGGGCTATCTGCAATCCGAGCCTGATATTCTTCTCATCGTCTGCAACCAGGATAGTTCTCTGCATTACTCTTCCTTTGCCTCAATAGCAAGGCGCTGACTTGTAGGTACAGGAAGGACGATGGTAAAGGTTGTTCCCTTACCCACAGAACTTGTGACGTTGATCTCTCCGCCATGTTCCTTTATGACCTTGAATACCATCGTAAGCCCCAAACCGCTCCCGCTTTCTTTCGTAGTGAAATAGGGTTCGAAGATCTTCGACCGGGTCGCATCGTCCATTCCGCATCCTGTATCTGTGATCATGAGGGCAATCGTGTCCCCCCTATTGCGTGTCTTTACCGTGAGGACTCCGCCGAGGTCATCCATCGCATGGATCGCATTCTTGATGATATTGAGAAGGACCTGTTTTATCAGGTTCTCATCAATGCGGAGTTTCGGCAGGTAGTCTTCAAGATCAAGTTTCAAACTGATCTGATGTTCGCCTAGTTCATAGTTTACGAATGAACATACATCCTCCACGATGGAGTTGAGCTGTTCATAGCGGAGACATACGTTCATAGGTCTTACCGCGAAAAGGAAATCGACGACTATGGAATTGAGACGTTCAATTTCCTCATCTATGACATCAAGATAGCGTCTTGAATCTTCCAGAGTAAGCTGAGTCTTTCGTTCGAATGCCTTTCTCAGCAGCTGCAGATGGATCCCGATGGAAGCGAGAGGATTTTTGATCTCATGGGCGACTCCCGCTGCGACGGTCGTTAGCGAAGCAAGAGATTCGGAACGCTGCAGACGGGCTTCTTTGCTCCTCTCCTCCGAAACGTCATTGATGATGAACAGTATGCGGGATCCAGTGTCATAGGTCATCAACGGTTCGAAAGAACTCTGATACACCACCGACTGTATGGACAAGGTCATGACCTCATCTCCCCGCTGGAAATAGAAATCCTGCTCCCTTTTTTTCTGACGGTCGCTGAGAGTTATACTGTCAAGCATGAACTGAGCGACATCGGTATCCTTGAGAATGAATTTGAGGCTTGCCCCTTCTACAAGGTTCCTTCTGAGAGGGATCATTCTTTTTGCTGCATCATTGCATGTGAGAACCCGGGCGTTCGCGTTGATTACCACAATACCCGTATTGATCGTCTGCAGCACGGCGCCGAGAAGTTCGTTCTCGCTTGCCTGATAGCGGACGAGAGTCTTGATCTCATCGGTACTCAGTTTTTCGATCTTGTCGAATGCACGTCGAATAAAATTGTTCATAGTTCTTCCAATAACCTGTAATAGAGCATCTCGACCAGCACTTTCCGCTGCTGATTGAACAACTCTCCCTTCTGAAATGTCTCGTTCATGGCTGTTTGAATCCTGATAACATCATTTACTGTAACATTTCCTTTATTCAGATGCGACGAAAGGTTTTTGTCGACCATGGATATAAAGTAGTCCAGATGATTTTTCTCGTCAACCAAAGTACAGATATCTCCCAGCTGACGCGAATTAAGGGCATTTTTCGAGATGATCGAACCGATATAATCACGTGAGGCCTTTTCAATCTGCTCTAAAGGGAGCCCGGCTTTGAAAAGGACGAACTGTTCGATCGAGTCGTAATGATGATAATCTGCGAAAAAAAAGTTTTCAAATACTCTTTTTCGTTCATCGACTGTCAACGGGACGATATGATGGCTCTGGACTCTCGAGCGGATAGTAGGCAGAAGTCTGTTCGGATGTTCACTTATGAGGATGATGTATGTCCCCGGTGCAGGCTCTTCGAGCATCTTCAGAAGACTGTTGTTCGCACCGACGGCAGCCGATTCGATATTCTCGAGAATGATGAATCGCGATGTCCTGTCGAAAGAAGTCTTGCTCGTCCATTTCGCAACCTGCCTGATCTGGTCTATCGTGATATTCCCGCTATTTCCCTGAATCAGTGAATTCACGTTCTTTTTCAGCTCTTTTGCAAGTTTGAGTGAATCCTGAATCTCGGTATCCTGAAAATCTCTCAACAGCATATCTACATCGGAGGCCTTCGAAAACTGTGCACTTTTTTTCGAATCTGACTGCTCTGCAAACGACACATGATAAGCCATCAACATGATCCTTATTTGACGGATCAGTATTCTTCTGGACATTTCAGTCTCCAGCTTTTCGAACAGATCGAATGCCGCCGATATCCTGAGATTGTGATCACGATGGGAAAGGATCACCACGTTGGACATCGTGAGGAAGTTGAATTCTTTGCATGACGGACAAATACAGTCTTCCTTTCCGTCATGCCTGCACGACAGTATCCGCGCGATCTCAAGTGCGAAAGACATCCTGCCGGTGAAACGGCTTCCGTGCAGCAGCAGAGAATGAGCTATCTGCTTCGATCTGCCAAACTGCTGCTGAAAGAGAGTGGCGTTCTCTTGCCGGTATGGAAGGAAATTCTCAAACATCAGCTACAGCTCCTTCAAATATTTCAATCAGACGGGGTACGATCGGAACGATGATTCTCCGGTACAGTTCGCTTGTATCGAGATATTTCGAGATATCGATCACAGGCTGCATATCAAACAGATAGATAACGAATACCACGGCGATGAACATCTCCACGACACCGAGAACCAGACCGAGCAGAGAGTCGAGCCAGCCCAGCTTTATCGTCTCAAGAGTTTTTTCGAGAAGCCCTCCAAGCAGGAGCATCACCGTATAGGCGATGATGAAAAGAACCATGAAGGCAATAAAGGCCGACCACAGAGGAGGCAGAGTGAAAGTTTCTCCTATCAGTGAACCTGCCGACAAAGTGAACAGCATCGCGATGAGAATCGCGATTATGAACCCAAAGCGGGTCGCGGCTTCACGAGCAAACCCCTTCACAGCTCCGAGCACGGCCCCCATGAAAAGCAGGACAGTTATAATGATATCAACGGCTGTAAATTGATACATACCTATAGTAAAACTCCACACATCCATAAAGAACTCCTCTCATTGACCCTTACATGGTACCATTTTTTTCATCTAGTGTGTCTATAATAACACGGGCGATCAGCTCTTCACTTCTTTTTCCTTTCAGCTTCCGCAGGTTCTCTCTCATAATCTCCAGTCTCTGCGGATCCTGAAGCAGTCCTTCCAGGCTCTGCAGAACCTGAGAAGAATCGACTGTGTCCGAATCAAGAACTACAGCAGCTTTCATACGTTGAAGGTATCGTGCATTGTCCTGCTGATCCCCTCTGCTGGCTTTCAAGGGAATCGGGATGAGAATCGGGGGGACCTCCATCTCGATCAGATCGGCAATCACGGTCGCTCCCGAACGGGAAAGGACTACCGTCGATTCATAAAGAGTCTGTTCATAACTATCGTGTAGAAAGGGAATCTGAGTATATCCCATTTTTCTGATTCCGTTCTCCTTTCCTTCCCCCGTCTGGTGAACGATGTCGGCAAAGGCTAACAGACGATCTATCACCGGAAAAATCAGTTCGTTGATCTGAACAGCTCCCTGTGATCCCCCGAGAATCAGGATGAGAGGTCTTTTCCTCTCTTTTCTGATTCTCATGGCATGTTCCAGGTCGAAATGGACAGTTGTAGGGACCCCGGTAACCACACATTTGTGACGGTGACGATCCGGGAACGTCAGGCTCACTTCCTCTCGTGCGATACACATTCTTGCACACATTCTCACTGCGATTTTACTGGTCAGTGAAGCTGTCGAATCACTTTCATGAGCAACAATCGGAATTCTCAGCAGATAGGCGGCTGCTACCGGAGGGAGAGAAACGTATCCTCCTTTGGAGAATAAAAGAACCGGCTTCTCAATTTTCAGGATCTTCACCGATTGGAAGAAAGCTGCAATGATGTTGAAGATATCTGCAGCATTCTGAAAAGAGAAATATCGCCGGAGCTTTCCACCCCTTATCCGGTAGAATCTCACCCCCTCGCTTTCGAGCCACCGTCTATCCTGATCTTTTTCTGATGTGATGTAAAATGAATTCTCTGTCGGGACAGGAAGAGTCTTCATATGGCGGTCAATCGAAAAGAGAGGGAAAATATGGCCTCCGGTCCCCCCTCCGGTATAGCAGATTTTCATTTCTGTCACGGGTTTCTCCTGACCATACTCTACAAGAAAGCGATATACACACGCAATATTTATCGTTATAATTTATATACTACACGTGGACATGCGAGGACCAACAATGGCAAAAAGTCTTTTACAACGCCTATTCGGCACAAAACAGGAAAAAGATATTAAACGACTTACCCCTATCGTAGAGAAGGTGAATGATAAAGAAAGCTGGGCTCAGAATCTCTCTGACGAGCAGTTTCCGCACATCACTGAGCAGCTGCGTCAGCGCAGAGCAGATGGAGAATCCCTTGATTCTCTTTTGCCCGAGGCATTTGCTCTGGCCAGAGAGGCTTCCTTCAGAGTCCTCAGGGAAAAGCATTATGATGAGCAGATCATGGGAGCTGTCGTGCTTCATCAGGGAAACATCCTGGAAATGAAAACCGGAGAAGGGAAGACCCTCACCTGTGTACCTGCAGCATATCTCAACTCACTTGACGGCAGCGGAGTTCACATCATCACAGTCAATGACTATCTTGCATCACGTGATGCCTCATGGATGGGCCCTATCTACCGCTTTCTGGGTTTGACGGTCTCCGCTATCGTCAGTTCGATGGACAATGAAGGAAGGAAGGCCGCCTATTCGTGTGATATCACCTACGGAACTAACAACGAATTCGGGTTCGATTACCTCAGAGACAATATGAAACTGAGAAGGATCGATAAGATACAGGCCTTGCATCACTACTGTATCATCGATGAGATCGACTCGATACTGATTGATGAAGCAAGGACTCCTCTGATCATCAGCGGGCAGGCGGAGGACGACACGAAACGAATCAAAGAAGCCGACATGATCGTCCGGTCTCTGATTCCCTGTGAAGTGAATCCCGAGACTCTCGATTATGATGAAGATGTCGAAGGTGATTATCAGATTGACGAGAAACACAAAAGAGTCACCTTCACAAACGAGGGACTGAATCATATCGAGCAGCTTCTTCTGAAAAACCACAGTATAACGGGTACCCTGTATGATGATGAGAACTTCGAATTCGTCCACTACGTAACCCAGGCTGTGAAGGCTCATACCCTTTTTCATAAAGATGTGGATTATGTCGTCGCAGACAACACTGTCCAGATAGTCGATGAATTCACGGGAAGAGTTCTTCATGGACGCAGATATTCGGACGGCCTGCACCAGGCCATAGAGGCGAAGGAACATATCAGAGTCGCAGCACAGAACAAGACCCTCGCTACCATAACTTTCCAGAACTTTTTCAGGATGTACGACAAGATATCGGGTATGACGGGAACTGCCGATACGGAAGCAGGAGAATTCAACAGCATCTACAACCTGGATGTCGTAGTCATCCCTACCCACCTGCCTGTTGCGAGAGAGGATCATCACGACCTTGTCTATCTCAATGAGAAATTCAAATATGATGCCATATGTGATGAGATAGAGAAAGTTCACAAAACCGGACAACCGATTCTGGTTGGTACGGTCTCCATCGAGAAATCGGAACTGATCTCCTCTCTTCTTCATAAACGTGGTATTAAGCATGAGGTACTCAATGCGAAAAATCATGCCAGAGAAGCCCTGATCATCGAAGATGCCGGAGCAGAGGGAGCCATCACCATAGCAACCAACATGGCTGGACGAGGTACCGATATTAAACTCGGAGGGTCTCTTGATGCTCTTATCAGGAAAAAGGTGGGAAGCGATGCCGACGGGGAACAGATCGAACGGGCCAAAAAGGAAGTCTACCCTGTCTGGAAAGAGCGTTATGAAAAAGTAAAAGCCCTCGGCGGATTGTATATCCTCGGAACCGAGCGGCATGAATCGAGACGAATCGATAACCAGCTCCGCGGACGGTCAGGCCGTCAGGGAGATCCCGGTGTCTCCCGTTTCTTCCTTTCTCTCGATGATACTCTCATGAGACTGTTTGCCCGCGATACGGTCAAATCGATGCTGTCGAGAGTCGGACTCGGAGGTGAACCGATAGAGCATTCCATGATCTCGAGGGCCATAGAACGTGCCCAGATGAAAGTTGAAGAGCAGAACTATGAGATCAGAAAACATCTGCTTGAATATGACGATGTGCTCAATGAACAGAGAAATTTCATCTACAAGCAGAGAGATTCCATTCTTGAGGATGAAAATCTTGTCTTTCGCGGTCTTGATACGATAAAAGAGACATTGACTGAGGGAATCGGTAATCTGGAACAGTTCGACAATACCGAATCACTTGTCAAAGGTATCTGTCAGTTCATCATCGGGAAATTCCATATCGACATAGAAAAGGACCTTCTCGACAGCGGACTCTCCACCAAACAGGAACTCACCGAATTCTCCTTTACGGTTCTCAAGGATAAGATCGATGAGAAAATCAAGTTGACAGGAGAGAAGATGTTCAACGATTTTCTCAGGTTCCACTATCTGAGACAGATAGACATGAGATGGCAGAACCACCTCGACCAGCTCGAAGCTCTGAGAGAATCGGTATCGTTGCGCTCCTATGCCCAGAAGAACCCTCTGCTCGAATACAAGCTGGAAGGTTTCGAGATTTTCGAGAAGATGATTCTGAGTATCCGCGAGTATATCGCCTCACTGATGATCAGTGTGAAGATCCAGGAAGACCCCAATTCAGGAAAAAGAGCGAAGGAACGAAAGCTTACCGAATCACATCAGCAGCTCTCCTCCTTCAATAAAGGTTCATCCTCATCTTCTGCCGGACACAGCGGCAGTGTGCAGGTTGTTCGAACCACGAAGAAAGTCGGTAGAAATGAACCATGCCCCTGCGGAAGTGGAAAAAAGTATAAACACTGTCACGGAAGAGATGCATGACGAGAAAAAGGTTCTCCGTTTTCGAAGAACCTTTTTAAAAATGAATTTATGTTTTGCATAATTTCATATTCAGAATATATTTCCCTCTTTTTTAAATAATTACCACAATCCTCGAACTCAAATTTTTGTTAAAATCGGTTGACTCATAGGACTATCATACCGATGTTATAGGTATCATACGATGCAAGAGAGGAATGCGATTCATGTTGAGTTACCCATTACGATAGGATATTATGAGTTATATATCAGTTGATTTGTTACGCATCAGACATCATAGATTCTTTTGATCGCAACCTCACATTTGGAGGAGATGTATGAGTAAACAAGTATTTCATGACCCCGATCCGGGGGAAACACGTGACTGGCTCGATTCACTTGAAGGGGTCATCCGAACCGAAGGACCTGAAAAGACCGATTTTCTGCTGCAGGAACTCACTCAAAGTGCACGCAATCAGGGAGTGAACACCTCGCCCGGGGTGATAAGTCCATACACCAACACCGTAATACAGGGTAAGAACGCGTCAATCGCTCAAGAGGATTCTCTTATTGCAAGGGATGTAGCTTCCTATGTGAGATGGAATGCCATGGCTATGGTAGCGAAGGCAAACAGGGATACCAAAGGGATCGGAGGACATATCGCATCATTTTCCTCCTCTTCAGCAATTTACGAGGTGGGATTCAACTGGTTCTTCAAAGGAATCAACCATCCTGAAGGAAGCGATCTGATCTTCTTCCAGGGTCACAGTGCACCGGGAATATACGCACGCGCCTTTGTTGAAGGCAGACTCACTTCTGAACAGCTCGACAACTTCAGAAAGGAAGTGAACGGCGGAGGGCTTTCGAGTTATCCCCACCCCTATCTTATGAAGAATTTCTGGCAGTTTCCTACAGTCTCGATGGGATTGGGACCTTCGATGGCAATCTATCAGGCCCGGTTCATGAAATATCTTGAATCACGAGGACTGAAAGAGAACAAAAATCGTAAGGTGTGGATTTTCATGGGTGACGGGGAATCGGACGAACCGGAGTCTCTCGGGGCTCTGTCACTTGCGTCCAGAGAGAAACTCGATAATCTCATCTGTGTTGTCAACTGCAATCTACAGCGTCTCGACGGACCTGTGAGAGGAAACGGAAAGATCATCCAGGAACTCGAAGGAAAATTCCGGGGAGCCGGCTGGAATGTGATCAAGGTCATATGGGGAACAGAGTGGGACTCCATATTCGAACGCGATACAAAAGGTCTTCTGTTCAGAAAACTCTCCCGCATGGTTGATGGAGAATTCCAGACCATACAGTCGAGAGGACCGGCATATCTTCGGGAGAAGATATTCGGTGACGATGAATATCTCAACAGTCTCATAGCCGATAAAACCGACAAAGAACTCTGGCAGCTCACAAGAGGAGGACACGATCCGAGAAAGATCTATGGAGCATTCAGTGAAGCTGTGAATCATAAAGGTGAACCGACGGTCATCCTCTTCAATACCGTAAAAGGATACGGAATGGGCAAGTCGGGAGAAGCTTCCATGGGAACCCATAATCAGAAGAGTATGGATCTTGACAGTCTTAAAGCGTTCAGAGATCATTTTCATGTAAAATTAGCAGATGATCAGCTCGAGGACCTTCCGTTCATCAGACCTGAAGAGGGATCCGATGAAGCGCAGTTTATCGCCCGCAGAAGGAAAGTCATGGGTGGACCTGTCCCTTACCGGGATGAGAGCACTGAAGTGCTCCAAATCCCTCCTCTCAAGGAATTTTCCCAGATGTTTGAAAGCACTCGTGAGAGAGAACTGTCTACAACGATGGCATTCGTCAGAATGCTCACTAAACTGGTGAAAGACAAGAACATCGGAGACCGTATCGTTCCGATCGTACCGGATGAGGCTAGAACATTCGGCATGGAAGGATTGTTCAGACAGCTTGGAATCTATGCTCCCACCGGACAGCTGTACGAACCGCAGGACAGCAGTTCACTCATGTGGTACAGAGAAGATGCAAAAGGTCAGATACTCGAAGAGGGAATAACCGAAGCCGGCGCCATCTCCTCATGGATAGCAGCCGCAACCAGTTACGCAAACCACAAATTACCGATGATCCCGTTCTATATCTTCTATTCCATGTTCGGGTTCCAGAGAGTTGATGATTTCATCTGGGCGGCCGGAGACAGTAGAGCCAAAGGTTTCCTTATGGGAGGAACTGCGGGAAGAACCACGCTCAACGGTGAGGGCCTTCAGCATGAAGACGGCCACGGACTTCTTATCGCATCCACCCACCCTACATGTCTTGCCTACGATCCGACATTCTCGTATGAGGTAGCTACGCTGATACACGACGGTATGGTGAGAATGTATGAAAAAGGTGAAAACGTATTCTACTATATCACACTCATGAATGAGAATTATCCTCACCCGGCAATGCCGAAAGGCGCATCAGAGGGGATCGTCAAAGGGGCATATCTGTACAGTCGTGGAAAGAAGTCCAACCCTCTTCAGGTACAGCTGATGGGAAGCGGGACGATTCTGCTTGAAGTAATCGAAGCCGCAGAACTTCTCAGAAAGGATTTCGATGTGGAAGCCTCCGTGTGGAGTATCCTGGGAGTAAATCAGCTTCACAATGAAGGGGTAGAATGCGAACGTTACAATCTCACCCATCCTCAAGAGGAGAAGAAGGTGCCGTATCTCACTTCGCTGCTTGAACCGTTTGAAGGACCTGTCGTCATCAGCACAGATTACATCAGAGCCTACAGTGAACAGATCCGGCGTCTGATACCTCAAAAACATGTGACGATCCTCGGAACTGACGGATTCGGAAGAAGCGATACGAGAAAGCAGCTGAGAAAATTCTTCGAGATCGACCGATACTACATCGTCCTTTCGGCACTGAAGGGACTTGCTGATGAACAGAAGATATCTTACGACCGGGTAAAGGAAGCCATAGAGGCTTATCATATAGAGATAGACAAACCGAATCCCCGTCTGAGTTGATAAAGGAATAGAGAATATGGCAGTAAAACAGATTAAAGTACCCGATATCGGAGGTTTTTCAAATGTTCCCATCATCGAAATCTATGTTGCCGAAGGAGATACCGTGCAGTCGGGGGAGAGCCTTGTGGCTCTGGAAAGTGAAAAGGCGGTCACCGATATACCGTCTCCCTTTACAGGAACAATCAAAACTCTGAATGTGAAGACGGCAGACACTGTCTCGAAAGACTCCCTTCTGGCCTCGATCGAAGTAGAGGAGACAGAAAAGGAGACCGCCGGTAAGACAAATGAACGAACCGATACGGACGGCGAAAGATCAAAAGAAGAGCAGAAGGTGACACATGAAATGAAAAAAGATGTTCCATCCTTCCAGGATTCCAAAGAACCATCTCAGAATCGGTCACTGTCCCATGCGACTCCTTCAGTACGTCAGTATTCACGGGAACTTGGAGTGGATTTGAGTCAGGTGGACCCGACAGGTCCCCATAACAGGATCCTGAGAGAGGATGTGCAGAACCACGTCAAATCGATGATAGATTCTCCACGGTCGGCACAAGGAGCCCCGCTTGAAGATTTTTCGGTATACGGTACAATCGAGAAAGTTCAACTTTCGCGTATCCAGAAGATTTCGGGTCCTCACCTTCAAAGATCGTGGCAGACCATTCCTCATGTAACTCAGTTCGATCAGGCGGATGTCACTGAACTTGAAAAGTTCAGAAAAGAAATGAAGAAAGAATATGACCAGCTTCCTCTTTCCATACTCCCCTTCGTGGTTCTGGCCGTAGTGACAGCACTGAAAAAGTTCCCCCGTTTCAACGCATCCTACGATGAACATGACAATAAGATCATCCACAAATTTTATTACAATATAGGGATAGCTGTCGATACTGAAGAAGGCCTTGTCGTTCCCGTTATCAAAGAGGCCGACAAGAAATCGGTGACACAGATCGCACAGCAGATAGTAGAACTCAGCGGTAAGGCAAGAGAACGGAAGCTCAAGACAGAGGATCTGTCAGGTTCCACTTTCAGCATCTCGAGTTTAGGGGGCATCGGAGGGACAGGATTTACCCCTATCATCAATCCGCCTGAGGTTGCCATACTGGGAATCTCCAGAATGAGTATCCAGCCGGTTGCAGACGGGGAGCGTTTCGTACCGAGAAATATCCTTCCCTTCTCGCTCTCATACGATCACCGGGTTATTGACGGGGTTCAGGGTGTCCGTTTCACCACATATCTCGCGTCTCTTCTTTCCGATATCCGCAAAGTAATCATGTAGGAGCAGCTGTATGAAAGAATTCAAAAAAGATCTTGTAGTCATCGGTGGAGGGCCCGGGGGGTATACGGCAGCTTTCAGAGCTGCAGATCTCAACAGGAACGTAACCCTCATAGAAAAACATTCTTCACTGGGAGGTGTTTGTCTCAATGTGGGATGCATTCCATCGAAGACCCTTCTGCATCTTGCCCATCTTATAGAGGAGACCGAGTCAGCCTCTTATGCAGGAGTCGTATTTCGAAAACCCGAAATAGATCTAAATGAGATCAGATCTCATAAGGAATCGGTTGTAAACCGTCTTACAGGAGGTCTTGATCAACTCTGCAGGGCCCGCAACATCGAAAGGATAACAGGAGAAGCAACCTTCGAATCTAATACCGCTATAAAGGTAACATCAGAGGATGGTGAAGAGATGATGGTAACCTTCAATGATCTGATCATAGCCGTAGGATCCTCTCCTGTACGAATTGCCGGCATACCCTACGAAGATGAGAGGGTATGGGATTCAACGAAGGCTCTCGAACTCACAAAGATTCCCGAAAGCATGACGATTATCGGAGGGGGGATCATCGGTCTTGAGATGGCATCGATTTATCACGCTCTGGGCACAAAGATAACCATTGTGGAAATGGCCGATTCGCTCATCCTGCCGGCTGACGATGATCTTAAACGCCCACTGATCAGAAAGATCTCCAAACAGTATGAGAAGATTCATCTCAAGACGAAAGTGACGAAGGTTGAACCGTCTCAGGATAAACTGGTAGTATCGGTCGAAAACAGTGAAGGAAGCATGAAGATATCAAGTGAAGTCGTCCTTGTCGTTGTCGGCAGAAAACCGAATTCCGACCTGATCGGTATCGGCAGCACATCGATCGCAACAGATGATAAAATGGCCATCATCACCGACGACAGACAGAGAACCAACGTTGATCATGTGTTTGCGATAGGCGATGTAACAGGAAATCCTATGCTGGCTCATCGCAGTGCACACCAGGGAAAGGTCGCAGCAGAGGTTGCCTGCAATCTCCCATCAGCATTTACTGTGATGGGCATCCCCTCTGTCACCTATACCAGTCCCGAGATCGCCTGGGTAGGACTTACCGAGAAAGAACTGAAGGAACAGGATATTGCCTACATCAAAGGGACCTTCCCGTGGCAGGCGAACGGCAGAGCTCTGAGTTCATTGGCCGCTGAAGGGATATCGAAGGCTCTGTTCGACAAAGAGAGCAAAAGGCTTCTGGGGGCGGGTATCACGGGAGTCAATGCCGGAGAACTCATCAGTGAGGCGGTCATCGCTCTGGAGATGGGAGCTGTGGCTGAAGATATCGCCCTTTCCGTCCATCCTCATCCGACTTTGAGTGAGACGTTCGCAGTCTCTGCCGAGGCTGCTGTGAAAAGTGCCACAGATACTCTCAATAAATAGACGGAATCAAATGAAATTGGAAGGATCAAGCGCAATGCCGTCCTGTTCGATGGAAAAGTACAGAGTGGGTTCATCTATGTCCCCGCTCTCTCCGAGAGTACCTACGACTTCTCCCTGTTTCACCTGCTGACTGACTTCGACTCTGACCTCATCAAGGTGGGCATAGGTGGTTCTGTAGCCGTTTTCATGGGATAGAACAACGAATCGTCCCATCCCATCTATCTCATTGCCTACATCGACGACTGTACCGGTACCGCTGGCTTCGACCTCACTCCCCTTTTCACCTGCTATCCAAAGCCCCTTGAGAGAGACGATCTCCTCGGAAGATCCGTAGACGACTGTCTGACCATACAAACCGGTGATCCTGCCATCGAAAGGAGAGACGAATCTGTTATAGTCGTTGACAGAACCGTCATCCCGGACGGTTGCGCTTGGAATGAACAGCTTCTGTCCCGGAAAAATATCCTGAGACTTGAGATTATTCAGTTCCTGCAGAGTCTTCCACCCGAGACCCGGATTATATCTGTTGGTGATGATCGAAAGCGAATCACCCGATTGGACAGTATAGAGCTGACCGTTCTGATCAGGTATTCTGAGGGTGATGCCCGCTCTGATTGAAGAAAGGCTCTTGATCGCATTCACCGAAATGATGCTCTCCTTTGTGATACCGTACATCTGTGAGAGAGATTCGAGAGTCTCTCCTTCCTGAACCGTGTGATCGGTGTACCAATTGTCAGGGTCTTTTACGGCAATAGAGGAATCTGTATCAACTTTCACATCATCAAGCTTCTGAGCCGCATCGTCTGTCTGGGTCGGTGTGGCCTGCGGGCTCTGAGAGGGAATTTCTTCGGGAGCTTCTTTCACATCATCTATCACCAGGGGCTGAGTCTGTTCAACAGCTTTCTTCTCCGTTTCAGGAGTAGAGAAGTAGAAATACCACACGAGGATAACAGAAAGAGAGAGGACGACACCGATGATGATTACGACGACGATGATGGAGAGGCTCTTCGAATCAATACGCGATCTGTCCTTTCCGTGACGGTCAAAGGAACTCATGTCATCGTAATTGTGTCTCTCTCTGTTACTCATGTACCCACCTGCTATCGACAATGTATCACAATCATATTACTATAAATTCACCATGGTATCTAGAGAAAAACGAATAGTTCGAGTCGAGATCATACTTACAATAGCTCTATTTATCCTCATTCTCATCAGAGTTGTTTGGATAATCGTCAGCACTGACGACGCACAGATCAAATATAATGATCCGATTGTCGCCTCACAGGTAGTGCGAGGTACGATCTATGACGCTCAATCGAACATCCTTGCCATCGAAACACCATACTACTCTCTTGCACTCCATCTTCAAAAAGCCGAAGACATCACAAAGACGATCGAAACTATTGCCCCGGTGGTGAACATGAGTACACGGGAGATCGAGGACATCGTTTCTCAAAGGAGCACCTATGCTCTCATCAAAAGGAGGCTGAACTTTGACCAGAAGGAAAGACTCGACCAGCTTTCCTCATCTGATGAAAAGCTCGGCATTGTGATAGAAAAACGGTACGGTAGGACCTATCCGCAGGTTCATCACGCAGCTCAGGTCATCGGATTCACCAATACAGAGAACAAAGGTCTGGAAGGACTTGAACTCACTCAGGACCGGATTCTGTCACCTTACCCTGAACCCGGCAGAAAGATCACATACGGTAATGATATCTACCTGACAATCGATATGACACTGCAGTATCTGCTCGATCAGAGTATCCTCTCCATTGAAAAAGAACATGATCCCGACAGTATCGCAGGCATTATCATGGAAAGCAGAACCGGAGCTATCAGGGCGGTATCGAACTACCCGTGGTATGATCCGAACAGCTATTGGGAATCTCCTGCCGAATACAGAACCAATGCCTTCAGCACCCTGATGAGAGAACCCGGTTCCGTATTCAAGATTTTCTCTCTTGCGTGTGAATTGGATAGTTCTACGATAGAGTCTGATGAGCATTTTTTCTGTGACGGTTCCTATACATACACCGATGAAGATGGAAATGAGATTACGATCAACTGCGTTGAACCACACGGGGATGTCACTCCTGTCGATATGATAGCAAAGTCGTGCAACGGGGCTGTAGCACACTGGTCTCATGAAATGCCGGATGAGGTCTTCAGACAGTATCTTGAGGCTTTCGGGTTTACCGAACGGTATGATATCGGCCTACCGGGAACCACTGCGGGATACCTGGCTCCTGTCTCCTTGTGGTCATCCAGAAGCAAAGAAACGATCTCCTTCGGTCAGGAAATTGCAGTAAGTCCGCTTCAGATCGCCGCCGCCGCCACAGCGATCGCGAATGGTGGCATGAAGGTCGAACCGTATCTCATCGAAAAGGTCTGCGACCATGACAACACTATCGTGAAACAGCATTCCGTCAGATACTCCGGTCCCATCATCAGCAAACAGACAGCCGATATCGTCCTCGAAGGGATGGAAATGGCTTCTCAGCCGGGAGGCACTGCAGTCAAGATCGGTGTTGAAGGAGTAAGGATCGGAGCAAAAACAGGTACAGCCCAGGTCGCCGATGAACAAACGGGAAGCTATTCCGATGATACCTACCTGGCAAGTACTCTGTCGATCTTTCCTCTCGATGATCCGAAATACATCATCTATATAGGAGCTTTGAATCCCAAAGGCTCGACGATCTGGGGAAGTTCGATAGCTTCTCCGGGGATATCTCAGATCATCTCGGATATGGTACGCCTCGGATATATCAAAAGTTCGGCCATTGAAGATCTTCAGGTCACCGGTAAATGATCATGAGGTGCTAAAAGAGATGAATTCATCTATGAACGCGGATGGGGAATTCTTCGTGTAGAGAAAATAGAGTTCTCTGTACAGAGGTCCCCAGCTGAAAGGAACGGTAAGCAGCGATCCGATGGACAGTTCTTTCTCTACAGCCTTGGTAGACATGACTGACACACCGTATCCCGATTCCACAAGTGATTTTATGGCACTGAGAGAACCGACCTCCATGATCTTTTCGTTCAGTCTGATTCCTTTCTCTTCCACATACGTATCCCAGTAGTATCGCGTTCCAGATCCCTTTTCCCGAAGAATAAACCGGTTATTCTCCAATATCGCCTGGGTCACACATTCTGACCGATGACTTTTATCAGTGATATAGACCATCTCATCGGTCATGAACCTGGTATAATTCACTTCCCTTTTGTCAAAGGGACCTTCGACGATGGCAAGATCGACCTCGCCCTTCTTGACTTTCTCGATGATTGAGACTGTATTTGCGATCGTCATCGTGATATCCCGCAGAGGGAATTTATGACAGTATCGGCCGATATAGGGAGGAAGAATGAATTCTCCAACCGTAAGTGTCGCTCCTATCGAGTATCGGCTTCTGCCTCCTATGAGTCTTTTCATGCTCCTTTCGAGCTGCCTGTCCCTGTTGAACATCTCTTCAGCGAGTTCCTTCACAAGGTATCCCGCTTCGTTGAGAACCAGCTTTCTGCCGCTATGGTCGAATAGGGGCTGACCGTAGTAGGATTCCAGTGCCCCCAAATGCTGTGAGACCGCAGGCTGAGTAAGACCGAGTTTCCCGGCCGCTTTAGCCAGTGTTCCTTCTTCGATGACAGTGAGAAAACTGTACCACTTGTAATCAATCATGAAGAAAGAATAGTGCAGAGCCATATTTTTGTAAAGATTTTCTAATATTATGATAAGAATATATAAATTTTATTTAATGCAATTATCTGCTATCTTTTCCTCCATGAAAAACAAAATACCCGGAATACTCATATCAGTTATCACAGCAGTCTCGGCAGCATTCATTTCCCGAGCAGTTCCTCTCGGTTCGGTTACCATCGCGATCATATGCGGAATCATTCTCACCGCAGCAGGAATCACTTCAAGGCCATATTTTGCATCGGGCGTCTCTTTCGCTGAAAAGAAGATCCTCTCTCTTTCGATCATTCTCATGGGAGTAAATCTCGATTTCGCGAATCTTGCGGACCTGGGAGTATCACTTATCATCATTATCATAAGTGCGATCCTTCTGACAATTTCGTCGGCGATTGTGCTCGGCAAGATCATGAAAATGGATTCAGACCTGGCATTGCTGATCGGCGTCGGAAACGCTGTGTGCGGATCGTCGGCGATTGCCGCGGTTCAGGGAGTGATCAAGGCGGAAGATGATAAAGTAGGTATATCGATAGCCATCATAAATTTTCTCGGCACTGTCGGAATCTTTCTTCTACCGGCCCTCATCAGTTTCCTGCCGTTTTTTGAAGGAGGAGACGGGGCCATTCTTATCGGAAATACCCTCCAGGCTATCGGGCAGGTCTTTGCAGCCGGATTTTCAATTGATGAAAGCACAGGGCAGCTTGCCTCTGTCGTGAAAATGGGGAGAATTCTTATGATTCTTCCTGTGGTTCTGATTATCTCATTCTTCAGAAAAGAGAATTCTCAGAAGATGCAACGACGCGGTGTGAAAATCCCCTCCTACATTCTCGGGTTCATCGCGTGTTCGGCTCTGAATACACTTGGATTGCTCGATGAAAAGACCGTATCACTCCTTTCACAGATGAGTAAATGGCTTCTGGTAACTGCGATGGCTGCGGTCGGGATGAAGATAACTCTCTCCAGGATCGCATCTCAGGGAAGGAAAGCCTTGATCATGGCATCAATGGTGTTTTTGTTTCAGATCACCTATTCGACAATGATCATTTCTCTGATCTCATAACAGATCATTCACCCCTCGTCTACGAGAAGATTCGACTGATTTGCCCACAAAGATTCAAAATCAAGGGAAAAACCGTGAAGAAGTGAAAGCATCGTCGCTGCCGATGCCTTATGGATATCGGAAGGGACTTTCTGTCCATCCGTGATAAAAAGCAGGGGGAGGTTCTTCTCATAGGCGACCGAAAGGATGTTTCCAATCGACTGTGTCTCATCAACTTTCGTGATGACTATGCTTGTGATCCCGAAACCTGCATACATATCTATCGATTTTACAATATCTTCCTGCTTCATAGAACCGGATATTGCAATATAGAGTTTTTTCTGATCTGCAGGTATTACCGAAAGGAGGGTCTTCATCTTGACTGTCAGTTCCTTGTCCTTCGGACTCTTTCCGATCGTATCGATAAGAACAACATCGGTATTTGAAGTCTGTTCGATGATGCGGTACATATCCTCTTCACTCTTCACAAGATCTATTTCGATCTCCAGTGAGTCGGCAAAAGATGCAAGCTGCTCGTATGCTCCCACTCTGAAGGTATCCAGAGTGACGAATTTTACGCTGTGATGGAATTCCTCCGCCGTCTGTAGAGACCAGAGCGCTCCGATCTTTGCGATCGTTGTAGTCTTACCTGTCCCTGTCGGTCCCAGAAGAACGAAGAAATGAGGAGGATGGATTTGAGTCTCGTGATCGATTGAGATAAGCGATACGATCTTGTCGACTATCATGAGTTCGAATTCTTCAGAACTGGGATACCCTCCTTGACAATCTTTGAGTTCCTCTTTCAGAAGAGAGAGAACAGTCTTAGAGACTACCTCGGAGAACTGATTCTCCTCGAGTATGTTTAGCGCATGCTCAAGCAGAGTTTCCCGGATGGAGTGCATCTGTTCACCCTCCGTTTCCATCTGAGGTTCTTCTACGGTCTGTTTTTGATTATCGGACTCGATGATCTCATCCTTCTCTATCTTCTCGATGATGGAAGGGTTTTTCTCATCAGCTGCGTCGGCAAGATAACAGATAAGTTCAACATGGGGTTTCTTTTTCATCCACAGAAAGCCACCGCGTGATAGAACATCGCGGCGGCTGTGTATCCTGATGGTGTGACCGTAGGTGTCACGAGCTTTCTTTACTGCAGATTCAAAATCTTTTTCAACGATAGTGATGTATTTCATTTCACCCTTCTTCCCGTTCACATCATGACTACAGGATATAACGGCTGAGATCCTCATCCTTAATCACAGACCCAAGACGTTCATCTACATATTCGCGAGTGACGGTAAACGTCTGACCTGCCATCTGTGTAGCTTTGAATGAGATATCTTCCAGAAGTTTCTCCATAATCGTATAGAGTCTCCGTGCACCGATGTTCTCGGTCGTAGCATTCACAGTATAAGCAATTTCCGATACTCGTAAAAGAGCATCATCATCAAATGAGAGGTCGACATCCTCTGTTTTCATCAGAGCTATGTATTGTTTGATAATCGCGTTCTCGGGTTCAAGCAGTATTCTGAGAAAATCTTCGCTGGTCAGTTCATTCAGTTCGACTCTCAGAGGGAATCTTCCCTGGAGCTCCGGAATCAGATCCGAAGGTTTTGAGATGTGGAAGGCTCCGGCCCCGATGAAAAGGATGTGGGAGGTATCGATCATTCCCCATTTCGTGTGAACTTTTGATCCTTCTACGATCGGCAGGATATCCCTCTGGACTCCTTCACGGGAGACGTCGGGACCGCTTCGTCCTCCTTTGTTTCCGGCGATCTTGTCAATCTCGTCGATGAAGATGATGCCCATCTGTTCGACCTTCTCCTTGGCTATCTCGACAACCTGGTCCTGATCGACGATCTTATCCATCTCCTCTTCAGTGAGAATCTCTCGTGCCCGCTTGATGCTTACCTTCCGTTTCTTGCTTTTACCGCCGAAGATCGAGCCCAGAGACTGGATCGTATTCTCAAGATCCTCCATATTTCCACCGGCCAGCAGTTCCACACCGCCGACTGCAGGTTTCTGGTTCACATTGAACTCGACCACACGGTCTTCGAAACGGCCTTCCCTGAGAAACTGTCTGAACCTCTCTCTCGTATCATTGGCTGCTTCTACAAGCGATGTGGATTCATCTTTTTTGTTCTGAGGTGCCGGAGGAAGAAGCAGGTCAAGAAGTCTCTCTTCGACGATCTGCTCGACCGTCTCCTTCTTCTCCTGAGCGAGGGAATTCTTTGTTATCTGAATGGACGTTGCCATCAGATCTCTGACCATTGATTCGACATCTCTGCCGACATACCCGACCTCGGTATATTTGGTCGCCTCGACTTTCACGAAGGGGGTATGGGCCAGCTTGCTGATACGGCGTGCGATCTCGGTCTTGCCCACACCGGTAGGACCGATGAGAATGATATTCTTCGGAGCGACCTCATCTCTCATAGCTTCGGGAAGGAGCTTCCTTCTGTACCTTGATCTCAAAGCCAGAGCCACTGCCCTTTTTGCATCTTCCTGCCCGATGATGTATTTATCTAATTCCCGTACGATCTCTACGGGTGTCATTTCATCAAAATTCATACTGACTCCTTCAATTCCTCTACAAGTATCGATTTGTTGGTGTACACACAGATGTCGCCGGCGATATCGAGAGCTTTGGTGGCAATCTCGCGTGCGCTGAGTTCGTCATTCTCGTTGTATGCTCTTGCCGCAGCAAGGGCATAATTGCCTCCTGAACCGATAGCGATCATGTTATATTCCGGTTCGATAACATCTCCCATTCCTGTGAGAAGGAACGTCTTTTTCCTGTCGGCAACGATGATCATCGCCTCCAGTCTGCGGAGGTTTCTGTCCATCCTCCATTCCTTCGCCATTTCCACGGCGGCACGCGTAAGATCACCGTTGAACTCCTTCAACTTGTTCTCTATCACTTCATACAGGGTGAATGCATCTGCTGTAGCCCCGGCAAAACCGCTGATGATAGTCCCGTTCATCAGAGTACGGACTTTGCGGGCATTTCCCTTCATGATCGTATCGCCGGCAGTGACCTGTCCGTCGCCGGCGATCGCTACCTCATTGTTCTTCCTTACGGCAATTATCGTTGTTCCTCTTATTTCCATTTTCTTTCCTTCCATGCGGATGACATTTCATATACACTTCATGTAACCGTTTTTTCGATACATGTGTGTAAATCTGAGTTGTGGAGATTGATGAATGACCTAACAACTCGCTCACCAGTTGTATATCCGACTGATTATCCAGCAGATGAGTGGCGAAACTATGGCGCAGCATATGGGGTGTAAGCACCTCATTCACACCCAGCGCCACTCTATACTTTTCAAAGATACTATGACAAGTCGAAGTGGACAACCGCTTTCCGCCAACTCCCAGCAAAATAGCATTCTGCGCACTTTCATCAGATGCAGGGTACCGTTCAAACCACCTGTCCCGCGCTCGCAGATGCCTCGTCAGCAGACTTTTGGTCGACGGATTGAGAAATACATATCTCATTTTATTCCCCTTACCGGTCACCAGTATTCTGCTCTGTTCCATCTCGATATGATCAATATCCATCTCCAAAATCTCGGAAAGACGGCATCCTGTGGAATAGAAAAGATGAAAGATCAGTGAATCACGCAGACTCACCAGATCTGTGATTTCAAAAGAGAGAAGTTTCACTACCTGCTGCCGGCTTAGCACCCTGGGAAGACGTCTTCCTCTCGGATTTCCCTCTATAGATGAAAATGGATTCTTTGTAATTTCCTTCCGTTTGAACAGATAGGTGTATAAGGAACGGTAAGATGCCAGATACTGGTTGACCGATAGTTCCGAAAGTCCTGAACGAATGAGAGAAGAGACGAACTTTCTTGCCTCGTAGGTAGTGATCTCATCAATTTTCAGCTGCTCTTGTTCAAGATAGTCGAGGTATCTAGCGATATGGTGGCGGTACGCTGTTACCGTATTTGGACTCAACCGCTTGAAATGAGTGATATATTCAATATAACGGGTGAACACCGCAGTATTATAGGCATGTACATCCAAAGTATCCATGCCTATACCTTATCACTCTCACCGTCAGGATGATAAGTCCTGTACCGCTGATACTTGTCTTCAGTCTCTGAATGGATATATATCTGAGTCGTCTTGATATCCTTGTGCCCGAGAAGTTTCTGAACTGAACGGAGGTCGGCTCCGCCTCGAAGCAGATGGGATGCAAACGAGTGGCGCAGTGTATGCACGGTTGCATTCACCCCGGCCAGGGCGCAGTAATACTTGAAACGTTTATGGACGAGCTGTCTTGTAAGCGCTTTCCCCCTCCTACCCACAAAGAGAGCAGGTTCCCCCCTGTTCGAACCGAGAAGCCGGGGCCTGATCTCATCTCTGTAATGACCGAGCATCTCATGAGCTATATCTCCGACAAAAAGCGTCCGCTGCATATTACCTTTGCCTATGACTGTCAACACTCTCTCTCTTCTGTTGTAATCTGTCACTTTCAGCGAGATGAGCTCACTCACCCTTAGACCGCACGAATAGATGAGTTCGAACAGGCATCTATCACGGATTTTCAACAGATCTCCTTCGGTGGTATCAATAGCAGCGAAGATTGCCTCTATATCATCGTAGGAAACACTTTTAAAGTAGGTCTGCTCTATTGTGGGGACATCTATACTCTCAAGAGGATCATCCTTTCGTACATTCATCTCAATAAGATACCGATGAAAGGAACGCGATGCACTGATTTTCTTTGAAATGGTCCTTTTATGAAGCTGCTGTCCTTCATGTGATGTAAGAAAGGCGAGGACATCATCTGTGGAGGAAGATTTGACATCCTTTGATATCTTTCGCAGATATTCGAGATAATTTACAGCTTCGTGTGAATAAACATCGATGGTTGCCCGGGATACCCGTCTGGCAACCACCAGATAATCGATATAATCAAGAATGAGTGTTTCGGTATTGGTGTTCACAACCGTTATGAGTCCTCTTTCTCTCCTCTCTGGTACCTGAGTACGGCAGGGAAGCTGTAGTCGTTATCCGCTTTGCGGGCTCCCAGCTGCTGCTGAAGGTCCTGCCATCTGTTGACTGTGATGACCTCTTCTTCCTGATCCTGCTGAGCCTGTTCGGTCTCCGGAGTTTTCTTGCCTTTGTACTCGAAGGATGGCCCCTCCATCTTTCTCCGTTTGTATTCACCTATCTGTGCACTCTCATCGAGCGTATCCTGCTGCTGTTCGAAACCTGTCGCCACAACAGTTACCTTGATCTTCTCCCCGAGTTCGGGATTATAAGCCTGTCCGGCGATGATCAGTGCATCTTCAGCACAATTTTCCGTGATCAGCTCGACAACATCCTGGTATTCCTGCAGGGTAAGCCCATCACCTCCTGCGAGATTGACGAGAACGGATTTAGCGCCGTCTATCCGTGCATTCTCCAAAAGAGGATTGTTGATCGCCGAACGGGCTGCATCGACCGCCCGACTGGTTCCTTCACCGATACCGATTCCCATCAGTGCATCACCTCTTCCTTTCATGACAGTCTTTACATCGGCGAAGTCGATATTTATCTCGCCGGGTTCGGTGATGAGTTCACTGATTCCCTGAACTCCCTGTCTCAGTACATCATCCGCAAGCAAAAACGCTTTTTTGATCGGCGTGTTGTTTTCCACGATCTTCAGCAGATACTGATTCGGTATGAGAATAAGGGTATCGACAACTTTCCTGAGCTTCTCGATTCCGGTAAGTGCCAGCTGAAGCTTCTTCTTTCCTTCGAAGGCGAACGGAGTCGTCACGACTGCAACCGTGAGTGCATTGACCTCTCTGCTCACCTCTGCGACGACAGAGGCGGCACCCGTACCGGTTCCACCTCCCATACCTGCAGTGATGAAGACCATGTCGGTTCCCTGAAGAAATTCCTTGATTTCCTCTCTGCTTTCCTGGGCGGCCTTTTCGCCTACCTCGGGGACTCCTCCGGCTCCCAGTCCTCCTGTGAGCTCCTTTCCAAGCGGCATTCTGATCTGAGCATTAGAACGCTGCAATGCCTGAATATCGGTATTCATTGCCACGAACGTGACTTTCTTAAGTCCGCTTGCAATCATTCTGTTTACGGCGTTACCTCCGGCCCCCCCGATCCCGACGACTTTTATATCGGTAGGTGGCGTCTGCTCGTTCTGCAGCAGATCTTCTAGCATATCGAAATCCATTAATCCTATCCTCCAGGGCTATCTGCCCCTATATGTTAAAAAATCGTTCGAAAAAAACCTTTCAATCTCTTTGATACAGAGCGAGATTTTTTATCCCGGTGAACAGTGTTTGCCGATCCGGCGACATCGCGGATGCGCCGTGCCTCACTCATCACACTTCCCAGTGTCACAGTATATTTGGGATTGATGTATGATCTATCCAATCCGTGAAGGGCTTCAGGGAATCCTATCCGTGCGGGGAGTCTGAACACTTCCGAGGCCAGTTCGGTGGCTCCGGAAAGAAGTGCTCCCCCTCCCACCAGAACGATTCCTCCGCCGAAAGAGCCTCTCACCTGTTTGCGTTCGAGTTCCACCTGCAGCAGAGAGAATATCTCAGCCATCCTTGGCTCGATGATCTTGCTGAGTTCTTTTTTCGGCATCTTTATGGAAGGGAGATTTCCCACCTGGGGAATGAGTATCATTTCCTGCGGGTCGACAGATGGCAGATGACAATTCCCATAGTCGCATTTAAGGCTCTCCGCAATCACCTTCGGTTTATTCAGAAGGTAGGCGATATCATTGGTCACATGGGAACCGCCCATGAGGATACCTCCGGTATAGACCGGGGCTCCGTTGACATATGCGATCATATTGGTGGTTCCGCCGCCGATGTTGATCAGAATCGTTCCCATCTCCTTCTCTTCGGTGCTTAATACGGCTTCAGCGTCTCCAAGCTGCTGGGCTATAAGACGCTGAACCTGAAAACCTGCCCTCTGGATACATTTTCTCGCATTCTGGCAGATACTCGAAGAGGCCGTCACAATCAGTACTTTGCTTTCGAGACGGTGGCCGAGCATATCTATGGGATCTTTGATACCCCCTCTCCCGTCCACTCTGAATTCCTGAACAAGCGTATGCAGGATCTCTCTCTCCAGAGGCAGTTCAAAGGCTCTTGCAACCTCCAGAGATCTGTAAATGTCCTCTCGGTTTATCTCCTGATCTTTTGCATTGATTCCGACTACTCCCTGAGAGGGAATCCCTTCTATATGATTCCCCCCTACACCGATGATCATCGACTGGATATTCGCACCGGCCTGCAGTTCCGCCTCGTTTATCACGGAGGTTATCGTCTTGATCGTCTGTTCGATATTTACGATGACACCCTGCCTGATACCTTCAGAAGGTCTTTCACAGATACCATCGACCATGATATTTCCATCTGAGCCTACAGTACATATGACAGCACGAACCCATGAGCTACCGATGTCTAATCCCATCATAACTTTATCTGCGCTCAATTATTACCTCCGAAAATCTGCTCTTTGAATAAAGCTTCTTGGTATAAATCATAACGCACCTTGGAATTTAGAGCAATATTAGATAGTCGATTCTTTTCGTACTGCAGTGTAACCAATCTCACTACGGACTTCAACCGGTAAAGACTCACTGATTCTCTGATATCGATACGGATGTCCATCGAAGGAAAATATAGTGAGGCAGGCAGTATCATCCCGTCATTGAACGAGTCCCCGGAGGAATCTTCCAGAATCCTGCCGATCAGCTGCATCTGCTGTTCATCGGCCTGAACAGATTCAACCCGTGGAATCTGTGAACTCAGAAATCTGAAATCGTCGGCATCGAGCGGGATGTAAGTTGAATCGGCCAGCGCAGCGTATGCACCGTTTCCTTCTTCTATGATGATCGATACCTCTGCGGTATCCACAACCACCTCAAGCTCCCTTCCAAAGCGGCTAAATCGTACCTGTCTGACCAGGGGATGACTTTCCAGAGCCCGCCTGATCTTCCTCTGCGGAAAGGAGAAAACTGAAGTTCCAATGATCTCCTTGTGGTATGTCTGTTCGATTGAGGGAGGCAGAGGCTGATCATTTGCACTCAGGTATGTGACTGCATCTATATCGAAATAGGGAATATTGAGAAGTACATAGTAGGAGAAAAGAAGCAGTATTACGACACCCGTTATACAGAGAATGATTTTCATATTTGTGGAAATATCGACATTCTCACCGGATGTATCCTGCATCTGGTTGCTGGCGGACTTGTACTGCACCGGCTGCACCCTGTAGGTATCCCAGTCCAATCCTGCCTGATAGGCCGTATCAACCATCTAGGCACCCTCCTTCATGAAGCGGTGAAGGAGACCGCATTCGCAGATAACTACAAAAAGATTGGTTCCCCCCTGTGAAAAAAAGGGAAGAGGAATTCCTGTGGGGGGGAGCAATGAAGTGACGACAGCTATGTTCACTATTGCCTGTCCGATGATCATCATGGTGATTCCGAGTGAGGCGAATGCGATAAACCGGTGCTCTCCAATGTTCTGAAGAGCAACAGAAACTCCGATGAAAAAGAAAAGGAGAAAAAGCAGTACAAGGGCCATGATCCCGATCAGCCCCATTTCCTCGGAAAAAGATGCGAATATGAAATCACTGTGGACTTCAGGGATCAGACCGAGCTTATAGGTTCCCTGACCGAGCCCTTTGCCGAAAACCTGTCCGCTTCTGATCGCCTCGATCGATTTGTTGACCTGCCAGTTGATTCCTGTCGGATCTATCGATGGAAACAGAAAGGAAACGATCCGCCGGATTCTGTATGGTTCGATAAGAATGAAGATGACCGCGGGTACGGCAAGGAAGGCCCCTATCATCAGAAACACAGGAACCGATAACCCTCCGACGATCGCAACCGAAAGAGTGACAGTAACGAAAACCAGAGTCGTAGAATAATCTTTCTGAGCGAGAATCAGGACAGCACTCACCATTATCAGAAAAAGAGGAGCAATGAGTATCCGTTTCGCCGAAGCTTTATCGGAGGTCTTCTCGTACACGGCCGCCAGCGCAAGTATCACTGAAACTTTGATCAGTTCCGAAGGCTGAAATGAAGGAAGCGGACCTATCTGGATCCATCGCCGGGCTCCCATTTTCTCTACTCCGAGCGGGGTCAGGATTGTCAGAAGCATAAGAACCACAGAAAGTATCAGCAGAGGAATGACTGCAATGCGTATAAGTTTCAATGGTATGAAAGAGAGCAGAACGAATGCGGCGAAACCCGAAAGGGCGAACAGCAGCTGACGGCGGAAGAAATATGATGAGGGAAGACCCATTTTCAACGCTTCGTCATAACTGGCGCTGTAGAGTGTGATCAGACCGCTTGCGACAAGTATGAGAACGATACATACGAAGACAAATGACCGCACGGCCCTTTTCTGATCATCATCGTATAAAGAGGAATCGTGTAACTGATGTTTCTCATAATAGTCTGAATAATCCATAAACCAACCTCATATCGTAAAGGAACTAGCGGTATTTGATCATGAAGAACAATGCAGCGGCAAAAGTCAGAATTATGCTCGCGATGAAGAATCTAGTTACGATTTTACTTTCATGTGCCCCCTTCAATTCAAAATGATGATGCAGCGGCGCAAGCAGGAAAACTTTCCTGTTGAACAGTCGAATGGAAACTATCTGGATAAACGATGAGATGAGTTCTATGATCAGGACTCCTGAAGCGAAGGCTATGATGAACTCTACCTTCATCAGAAGTGCGCTCATTCCTATACATGCACCGATCGCGTGCGAACCTGCATCTCCCATAAACAGTTGCGCCTTATACCCGTTGAACCATAAGAAGGCAAGAAGCGATCCTATGACGATAGCTATGAGAACGATCAGACTCGAGGCTCCCGAATTGATGATGACCTGAGTAGGCTGCACTGCAGAAACGAAAGCAAACATAGATCCGATGATAAACAGCAGAAACAGAGGACTGATCGTCACACTGGCTGCCAGTCCGTCCAGACCGTCGCTTATGTTCACGGCATTAACGAAGATGACCATATACAGCAGAAAGGCGATCGGAAACCACAGTCCGATATCGAACTCTATCTGAGGATTCCAGAAGGCGCTCACCTTCCTGAGAAGCAGTCCGCTGGTATTATCCACGATATAATAAAGGAGAGCGGCAATAAGAATCTGCATAGCAAGTTTTCTCAGGGAAGTCAGCCCCTGATTCTCTTTTTTCGTCAGCTTCATCACATCATCCGCCAGTCCTACAAGACCATATCCCCACATCGCGATGAGGGGAAGATAGATGAACGGATCGGTTATGTCAGCAAACAGGATACAGCTGACAGTCGTACTGACAAGGAAGGTGACACCGCCGGCTGTCGGGGTATTCTTCTTTTCCATATGACTTTCAGGCGCATCCGGATTGATGATCTGAAACATATTGAAGTGCCTCATCATCTTCAAGAACAATGTGATGCAGACAACTGTGAGCACGAATGAAAAAAGCAGTGCGATGATAGATGTAATGAGCTGATTCATAGCGCAGTCTCCTTTTTCACCCTATGGTGCTTATCACGGGAACCAGCCGTTCGATCTCCATGGCTCTCGATCCTTTCAGCAAAACGAGATCGCCCCGCTTTGTATCCTCCATCATTCTTCTCTGCAGCTGCTGATAATCATCAGTCAGAAACAGCTGGTTCGAGCTTCTATACGGTTTCAGTTCCTTATATGTGGTATACATCTCCTTACCGAACAGGTAGATATTTTCGATGGAACTGTTTTTAAGCTGTCTGGAAACGTAGGTATGGGCTCTGTGCGTATAGGAGCCCATCTCTTTCATCGATCCCAGGACTGCCCTCTTCTTCCCTCTGCAGACTGCATTGGAAACACAATCGAGGATCGTCGAGGTAGAATCGGGTGAAGAGTTGTACCAGTCTTCTATGATCGTAACATCTCCCTGGCGGACCGAGGAATGGCCGGCAAGAGGTTTGAAGGCCTGAAGACCTTCTATGATGGCCTCATCCTCAATATCGAGCATCTGCGCAATCTTTATAGCTCCCAGAGCGTCGATGAGTGTATGACGTCCCACTCCCCTGATGATCACCGGTCTTCCGTTGTACCGGAAAGTCCAGCCGTCAAGGCCGAGAGAAAAGACATCGGAAACGAGAGGCGTGCTGTTGACTCCGAAAGGAAGGATAGGGACTTCCCGGTCGTTTTCGACGAACCGGTAGAAGGAGCTCGATTCCTCCATCAGTGCACGTTCCACACTGTCATGAAAAATCTTTCCTTTTTCCTGTGCAATAGCTTTCATCGATCCGAGCTTACCCACATGGGAATACCCGATATTTGTGATCAGAGAGATATGAGGAGTATATATGTCGACCAGTGTATCCATCTCACCGGCATGATCGATACCCATCTCGAATACTGAATATCTGGAGAAACGGTCGATTTCGAATGCACTGATCGCGAGTCCGATCTCGCTGTTGAAATTCCCCGGAGTTACGGCGGTAGGTGCTACACACCTGAGAATCGAGCCGAGTATTTCCTTCGTCGTGGTCTTCCCGGTCGACCCGGTGATCCCGATCTTTTTCAGCCGGCCGTTATTCGAGATATGAAGCTTTGCCATCTGCTGCAGAGCTTTCAAAGTATCTTCAACGTAGATGACTTTTGTAGAACTGCCCGACACGAGGGACCCGGCCTCTTTTTTGTATTTTGAAGAAGCAAGAATCAAAGGAATCCGCCTCTTTACGACGTCACTTATGAACTCGTGTCCATCATGTCTTTTCCCTTTCATCGCGACAAACAGTGAAGACGAGCCGGCCTTCCTCGAATCTATCGTGATGTCTGAAATGGAGATATTGCTGTACTGTCCGGGATCTTTCACCTTCAGCAGAGTCGCTATATATTCACCGTTGAAGCTCTTCATTGCACACCTCCTTCCATACTGACATACGAAGCATCGTCGAAATCAAGTTTTTCAAAAGAGAGCCCCTGATCGACAGCCTCGATGGAGACCACCTCGGGAAGCGACTGCTTGGTGATATAAGAAAGAAGAATACGGGTGTATTCGTTCTGATCTCTCAACTCTTTTTCGAGTGTAGAAGCGGTCCTTTCCAGTTCTCTGTTTGCCGCTGCCTGATGGATCGGAATGACAAGAAATGAAAAAAGAATAAGAAGTAAAGCAATGATGAGAACGCGTTCTTTCAATCCGATAGTCTGGACATGTGAAAAATACTGCATTGTCTCTCGCATCTCAGCTCTCCTTTTTCATAGCGACTCTGAGTTTCGCACTCCTGGAAGGGGGATTCTCTTTACACTCCTGTTCTGTTGCCACAACAGGCTTTTTAGTGACGATGGTAATATCTGCGACATGACCACAGGTACATATCGGAGCCTTTGGAGGGCAGATGCAATCTTTGGCTCTCTCTCTGAACAGGTACTTCACAGGTCTGTCTTCCAGAGAGTGGAAGCTGATTACACCGATCAGTCCCCCAGGAGCGAGAATATCGATGGCTTTGTTCACTGCCGGTTCGATCCTGTCCAGTTCTCCGTTCACTGCGATCCGCAGGGCCTGAAAACTTCTTGTCGCCGGATGTATACGCTGATGTCTGTACTGCTGCGGGACCGCGGAATAGATGATCGAAGCAAGGTCATCGCTTTTTGTGATGCTCTGAACTTCTCTTCTTTCACATATCGCTCTGGCGATTCTTCTCGAGTAGCGCTCTTCTCCGTACTTGTAGATGATATCTGCAATCTGCTGCTCACTGTATGTATTGACGATATCGGCAGCGCTGATATCCTTCGACACATTCAGACGCATATCAAGAGGTTCTCTCTTTGAAAAACTGAACCCTCTTTCGGATTCGGCATAATGGAATATTGAGATTCCCAGATCGAAAAGGATCACCGAGGGGCTTTCACCGATGTAGGAATCAAGATACTCGTCGAACCATGTGTTCACAGCGGTAAACCTGTCCGAATAGGGCTTCAGCCTGTTTCTCGCCTTCCCGATGATATTCTCGTCACGGTCGAGACCGATCACATTGAGGAAGGGATACTTTTCCAGAAAGAGCTTCGAATGTCCCCCCTCTCCCAATGTGCAGTCAATCATCAGTGGATGGTCCTTCTGCGGAACGAGGTATTTCAGTGTCTCCTCAGCGAGGACGGAAGTGTGTACGTAAACCATATCAGACCTCGCTGTCATGAAGCATTTCGCTCAATCGCTGCGAGGCCTGAGTAAACAGGACTTCGCTTTCTTTCAGGAACTGCTCGTATGAAGGAACGCTCCACAGCTCCATATAGGTACTGATCCCCAGCAGAACGGTCTCCTCTTTCACATTGAGATTGATCTTTGCCCGAAGCTGGGGCGGAATGAGCAGCCTTCCGGTCTTGTCGATATCGACCTCCATCGCCTGCCCTATGATGATCCTCTGCAGCAATCGGGTATCGGAATTGAACATTGCTCCTCCACCATCCATGATCTTCTTCCTGACATATTCGAAATATGACGGAAGCATGATCCACAGACAGTTTTCTACAGAACGGGTGATGACAAGGCTGGTCTGCCCTTCCAGTGCGGATCGCACCTTGGAGGGAATAAGGACTCTTCCTTTTTCATCTATCGTATTTCGATATTCACCCGTTAACATCCACTTTCCTTTTAAAATCGATATAAAATTGGTATAAATTACCATTTCTTACCACAAACTATACTACCTCTACCATCTCGACTCAACTGTCGTAAGTATGCAGAAGTTGTATGATTCTTAAAGTATTTCAGAATCTACTAAACATCTGTAACCTAATATGGGAGAAAAGAGAAACTGTCTGCAGGGTGTTGAGACAAATCAAAAAAGAGTATATCCTTGTCCAAGGAGTAATTTAATGGACAAATCTGTAATTGAAACAAGATATTTTGGTAAACGAACAGATATTGTTGGCACGTATGATTATATCGTGAGAGTCAATGGTGATGGTTGCTTCATAACCGACGAGGTCAACGACTGGGAGAAAGATGAGGATTACCGCGATGAAGCCGTATCCAACACCCACCTGTATGACCGACTGCCGATAGAGACTGCAAAAAAAGTGCTCTCTTCATGGAAAAGAGAGCTTTAGGATTTCTATCCGTTGTAACGATTTCTCGTAGAATTCACATCAAACATATTATAGTCGATATCTGGGAAGACATTATCCCGTTTCTCAGATTTGACAAGCCACTCGGTGTTCACCGCATTCTTGCACATATGCTCATACACGACGTTGAAATTCTTCAGATGGTCCTTGAGCCGCTTCAGAGCATATCCGGTACTTGTCCCGTTATGGATGATGAACGGCCAGTCACTGGCCATCGAAAGCATCACCTCCCGGGCCGCCTGATTCAAAAATCGCTTCTTCAATGAATTCTGATTAGGGAATCTGGTCGCCAGTTCCTCCATCCGTTCAATCGCCTTGTGGATATGCCGGTAACTCCATACGTTCTCTCCGTCGGTCCACACATCGGCGAAGCCCCCTTCTCCCCAGCTGCTGAATGATGGGGTGAGTGTCTGTACATCATAAGACTTCGCGATATAATCGAGCGGAGTACGTAAAGAAGCTTTCTCTGAAGCTGCCGCGAGGCGGATAACCTGTTCGAGCCAGTCGATACCTTCATACCACCAGTGTCCGAAAAGTTCGGCATCGAAAGCCAGAGTAAAGAACGGGGGATGATCCAGAAGGTTCTCCAGTTTCCCGCTCTTCTTTTCGACCTCGTAAAGGAAATTCTTCGCGTGCTCGTTCACCCTCTGCTGGGCTCTTTCGATATTATAATACTCTTTATTGTCCGTTTTCCCGGTGACCGCAAAATATTTAAAGCCGGTAAAGACTCTCACTTCAGGCTCATGTATATACGGACGGATATAGTCTATCGGGAGGTCGTAACCGATATCGCGATAGAATTCCCTGTAAGCGGGATCGCTCGGATACCCTTCAATATTCGACCAGACCAGACTGGTAAGATGGAAATCACGGGCGAATCCGTAAACTCCGTTGGGACAGCTGACAGGAGCATAGTTGCCCCTCTTCACCGGGGTCTCCGACAGAGCCAATGCCTGAGCTCCGAGCTGGAAGAATGAGATTTCCTCATCCTTCAGATACTCTTCAAGTCCCGGATAATAACCGCATTCAGGCAGCCAGAAACCTCTCGGACGGTGTTTAAAGAAATCTACGTGAGATTGTACGGCCAGTTCTATCTGGGCATTGACTGCTGAAGGATAATTGCTGTACAGCGGTAAAAATGCATGAGTCGCCGCAGTAGTGATGAGCTCGAGATGTCCCGACTGCTCAAGGTCGAGAAAACCTGACAGTATATTGCATTCATACAGTTCAAAATAATCTTCCAGATTGGTCTTTATCTGCTCGACATACCTGTTCACCAGAGGAAGTACAGTCGGGTTTTCGATACCGCAGCGTTCCAGCTCCTTCTCTCCGAGTTCTTCATGAAGCTTCAGATAGTCGGTGAACCGTCCCTGAAGAACAGGATCGGCGAGCATCGTGCATAGAGTCGGAGATAATGAAATGGTAAAACGGAATGGAACTTCCTCATCCCGAAGTCTTCTGAACATGCGCAAAAGAGGAAGATAGGTCTCACTGATCGCCTCGAACAGCCAGTCTTCCTCAAGAAAACGGGGATATTCCGGATGTCTGACAAACGGCATATGTGCATTAAGGATGAACCCTATCGAGCTGCTTTTCATCTTCATTAAACTGTGCCTCTTTTTGTATCTAGGTTATCTGCTATCTCGTGGACTGGAGAACTGTCGACCAGTACGCCCCCTTTTGTGATGAGAGAAGAAAAGATCAGTTCGAACTTCTTTTCGTCCTGTTTAAGCACATGGGGATTTCTGTAATAATATCCTGCATTTGTCGTTATTCTGTTCGATGAACAGAGGATTCCGCTCTCTCCCTCATTGTCTTCATAATGAAGCGAAACGTAATAAGTCTTTCCGCTTATGGGCAGATTCACGTTCCACGATACATCATGGAGCCCCACACCGATATCGAAACTGTCGATCTCCTCTTTATCGTCCTTTTCACACATGGTAACCCGAAGGAAAAAACTTACGATTGATCCGCCTTCGGTAAGCTTGGCCATATCGGAAGGACAGACGCTCCAGTAGGCATGCGCCCAGAACGGATTCTTCAGCAGCAGATGAATGGAGGTCTCACTATATATATCGGGAAGATCAAGCACACCCGGAAGATCTCCGATTTTAAGATCATCGCTCTCATCAATGAGCGAATTGACGAATCTCATCTGAGATGAGGGTGAGAACTGGGAACTATCGCTCAATGACAGTTCTCCGAACTCCTCATAATAATCATATAAAGCTTCCTTCAACTGAGATTGATCCATCTGACCAGCACCATCTATCTTATGCTTGATCGCTATATATCTAAGTTCAGTCAGAGATAAAGCCTCAATATTTGGTATGATCATATGCACTCCTGTCGGTGATGTGTGTGTACTGCATCATTTCAATAGATTCATGTTAGAGAAATCATCATAAATAGTCAACAGAGGGGGTCTTTCATAAAGGAGCCATATATACGTCACTGTTGTTCTCCTGTACTGAGTAAATGAATTGGTGTATACGAATTACTGATTATTAATATATAGCCACTATAAACGGGATAACAACTTATGATAGTATCTAATGCTATGAAACAGAATACAGCGACGAGAACGTCTATCATATTACACGGTCACTTCTATCAGCCCCCCAGAGAGAACCCTCTTGTGGATCTGATACCTGACCAGCCATCTGCAAAACCCCATGCAAACTGGAACGAGCGGGTCTACAGCGAGTGCTACAGAACGAATGCCTATTCCAGGTACCTCGACGGTTTCGGTCATGTCATCGATATCGTGAACAATTATGAACATATCTCTTTCAATTTCGGGCCGACACTACTCACCTGGCTCGATAAATATCATAACCGTACTTATAGAAGGATCATCGAAGCGGACAGGAAGAGCCTGGAGACCTTCGGTCACGGTAATGCGATCGCACAGGTATACAATCATACCATCCTTCCTCTCGCGTCATCCGGAGACATCAGAACTCAGATAGCATGGGGAAAACGGGATTTTCAGAACCGTTTCGACCGCGACCCCGAAGGGATGTGGCTCTCGGAGACGGCAGTTAACAAAGAGGTCATCGATGCCCTTCTCGAAGAGAACATCAAGTTCATCATCCTTTCTCCCTATCAGTGCAGCCGGGTCGAAAACGAAAGAGGAGAAATGATCAGCGTAAAAGATGGTGCTCTTTGCCATCATGAACCCTTCCTGATAGAAGGGAACAGCGGTGACGCGATCACGGCCTTCTTCTATCATCCCAATCTGGCCTCCGATATCAGTTTCGGTCATCTTCTCAGAGACGCCGACAACATGTACGAGACACTGACGGGAATCAGGGATGCAGAAGATTCATCTCTCATTCATACTGCGACCGACGGAGAGATCTACGGTCATCATGAACCGTTCGGAGATATGGCACTGGCGGCTCTGGTTAAGAAAGTTGAAAGCAGGGATGATTTCGAACTGACAAACTACGCATCGTATCTCGAAAAGCATCCGGCCGTAAAGAAAGCCGAACTTATGGAAGGCGAGGAACAGCGGGGAACGTCCTGGTCATGCGCTCACGGGGTGTCGAGATGGTACAAGGACTGCGGGTGCAACACGGGAAGTCAGCAGGGGTGGAATCAGAAATGGAGGACTCCGCTTCGCGAAGCATTCGACATTCTTGCAACTTCAGTCGACGCTGTTTTTAATAAAGAGGTGGAAAGAATCACAGAGAAAACCATCTCACCGGAAAAGCTTCTTTTCCTGTATGTCGATGTGATCAGCAATCAGATCTCTGTTGACATCTTCTTCGAACGACTCGAAGAACAGAAAGTCACAATACATGATCATGCAACGCTCGCACAGCTGCTTGAGGGAGAAAAATTCAAACACTACATGTATACATCCTGCGGGTGGTTTTTCAATGACCTTTCAGGGATTGAGCCCAGACAGAACATCAATTATGCCATCCAATGCCTGCGGCTGTACAAGAACCGTCTCGATGACAGCGTTGAAAAGAATTTTCTCAATACACTCGCAAAGGCGAAAAGTAATAAGAAGAACGAAGGGTCAGGTAAGACAATAGCAAAGAGTTTTCTATCTAATCCGCCTGGAGTGTTTGAAGCCGGAGCCTACTTCCTGATGAACCGGAATTTCGCACGAAAAGAAGACAGGACAAACGAATACGGGAAATACATTCTGAAAGATTATGCGAAGATGGAAAAAGAGAAAAATATCTATGAGCTCACGATCTACGATCATCATTCGACCTGTATTCATTCGATAGAAGCACGCGTGACTATTGAGGACACTGAAGGATTTGTCGTCGATATGCGACTCGTGAATAAAGAGTCCGCTTCGGGAGACTCTCTCAGGCTCGATCCTTCAATGATCCCGCTGAAGATGCTTGGAGAAGTCTACAGCTGGATCGACCACTCGATGAACAGACTGAGTGATGAGGAGATGCTCAATATCTCCAGACATATCAACTACTACTCTCTGATCGTTCACAATGCCAAAAACATTGCAAAAGAATCGTTGTTCATCGAGAACATGGGCATTTCCCTCTCTGCTTTGAGATCACTTTTCACTACACCTGAAACCATCTCGTGGGAGAATAAAAGAGAAAGTATAAGCAATATACTGAAATTCATCAGCCATGCGGGACAGGACAGTGCCCGTAAAACAGTCAGAGAGATTTTCACCGCAGAGATCGAACGAGTGGCGACATCGATAGATGAGATCGGTTTCAACTATGAAAGAGGGTCATACCTACTCGATCTTCTTCTTCTCGCCAGAGAGCATGGATTTCAGCCGGGAATCACTTTGGCACAGGAATCGTTGCAGACTTACCTGCGCGGAGAGAAGAGGATGGAGATAACTACAGTCATGACCTCCGCACTGCTGAGGCAGCTGCAGGTCGAACTGAATTTTTCATCCCTCGAGTAGTCTCTGTGCATGCCTGACGGCTGATTCGTCATCGGGATGGCCGCTGAGCATCCGGGCGATCTCCTCTACCCTGTCGTGTCCCGAAACAGGGTAGATGTCTGTCACGGTCCTGCCCTGACGACTCTGTTTCTGAACAACCAGCTGATGATCGGCCTTTGCCGCGATTGTTGCGAGGTGTGTTATCGCGAGCACCTGGTGATTGGCGCCAAGTTGCGCTATCTGATCACCGACTGCAGCTGCAACGGCACCTCCGATACCGGTGTCCACTTCATCGAAGATCAGAGTGTCGATATTATCCTTCTCCCCCAAAACACGTTTTACTGCAAGCATCACACGTGACAGTTCACCCCCGGAGGCGATATCTTTCAGCGGTTTCGCCTGCTCGCCCAGATTGGCTGAGAACATGAACTCAACGGAATCGGCTCCCCAGGGACCTTCCTCGCCCGGCATGACACAGATTGTGAAACTGACATGCTGCATCTGCAGCTTCAACAGCTTTTGCGCAATCTGTTCTTCCAGTATGGAAGCCCATTCTTTTCGATGAGCGCTCAACCTCTGAGCACTCTTTTCAAGCTGGTCGAAAATATCTTTACGCTTTTTCTCCAGCTGTTCGAGCATTGAATCGCTTTCGAGTGAATATGAGAGTTTCTTTTGTGTTTCGTCTCTCATGCGTATCACATCCTCAAGCGAAGGGCCGTATTTTTTCTTCAGCCGCTGGAGAAGTGCCAGACGGTCTTGAAGCGAATCGAGTTCTGATTGAGAGAATGTCATAGAAGAGAGTTTATCCCGGGCATTGAGATTGATATCCTCGAGCTCCAGGAGTACCGATTCGAGACGCTGAACCATCTCTTCGGCAGATGAATCGATGTTTGAGATCTTACGTGCAGCCCATAGTGCGTTCTGTGTAGAACCTACTGCACCCAGTGTATCACCTTTTCCTTTGAGATGCATGTATAATAACTCCAGATTATCGTGGAGCTCTTCGTACTGGCTGAGAATCCGAACCTTTTCGGTAAGTTCATCATCTTCTCCTTCCTGCAGTTTTGCCCGGTCAAGTTCATCAGCAACAAATGAAAGATAGTCCTGCTCCCTGCGCGCATTCTCTATGGTTCTGACCATCTCTTCTATCTCTTCAAGCACCGAATGATACTGATGGTACAGCGTCTGATAGGTTGTGATAAGAGGAGAGCTTTGCGCGAAAGAATCAAGAATCATTCTCTGTTTATCACTGTGAAGCAGAGACTGATGCTCACTTTGACCGTGGATATCGAACAACTGGTGAGAGATATAGGAGAGGTCGGAGAGGGTCATCGGCTGACCCTGGACTGTGACGATACCGCGTGAACCGGAACGCACGACCCTGGTGAGTATTAAAGACTCATCATCGAGTGCAACCCCCCTGTGCTCAAGGTACTGTATGACCAAAGAATCTGCCGGAACAGCTATGACGGCACTCACTTTGGCTTCATTCTCACCCGTACGGATGATCGATGAATCGACCTTGTCGCCGAATAGAAGGGACAGAGCACCGAGTATTATTGATTTACCGGCTCCGGTCTCACCGGTCAGCACTGTAAAACCCGAATCGAAGCGGATAGTCAGTGATTCGATGAGAGCAAGATTTTCGATATGTAAGGCCTCAAGCATGCATACCTCCGGACCATTTCAATTTATCACGAATGACATCATAATAGTTACGTCGTGTCGATTCGATCAGCAGCGCCTTTGAACGTGATTTTTCAACAAGGATCTCATCTTCTTCCCGCAGCGGGAACAGTACCTGCCCGTCAACCGTCAAAGAGAGGTCTGTCTTCTGCCCTTGCGAGATGACGATCTTTATAACATCATCACCTCCAATGACCAGAGGACGGTTGGAGAGTGTGAAGGGACAGATAGGATTGATGATCAATGCATCAAGATGGACATCTAAAATAGGGCCTCCTGCAGCAAGAGAATAGCCGGTGGAGCCTGTCGGCGTGGCTACTATCACGCCATCCGAGCGGAAAAGACCTGCATGGGTATCATTGATATACATCTGAAGTGATATCATTTTCGATAGTCCTGATGAACTGATCGTCATCTCGTTCAGACCGTGAGACTGAAAAACTTTCTTTCCATCTCGCTTGACACTGACTCGGACCATCAGTCTCCGGGAAACTTGTGCGATTCCTTTTTCGTACTCCTCAAAGGCCTGAATCCACTCGTCCTGACATATTTCGGTGATGAACCCGAAGGTTCCCAGATTGACAGCGAGCATAGGGATCCCTTTTGAATGGAGGAATCTGGCACACGACAAAACAGTTCCGTCTCCTCCGAGTATTATCGCGAGGTCACTTCTATCGTCTATCTTGTTGATCTCTTCGATACTGTTTGTGAGGTAGATATCGTCACTAATACCGCGACTGTAAAGATACCGATGAATCGATTCAACAAGTATGGAAGATTCACTTTTATTGGTATTGGCGAAGATGCTTACTTTCTTTATCTCTTTGTGCTCTCTGCTTTGCACAGCGGTCCTCCTAGGGTATCTGAGAAATGACTTTTTCAACTTGGGATATCTCTTTACCCATCAAAAAAGGATAAAGCGGAAAACGGATAGTACGCTGAATCATCGGGATGGCACCGGGGTAACTGCTGTAGCTGTCCAATTGATCACTGATAACTGAGTCTTTGAATGCCATTGCACAGCTCACATCATATTTTTTAGCGAATGCGATCGCCTCGGATACCTTTGATTCAATAGTCAGGAGAAAAGAATAGCCGTTGGTGAGATAATCCAGATCTTTAGATCCGAAAGGTTTATGTCTGTTGCCCCTCGATGCGAGGGTGTATGCAGTATGAATTGCCCTTCGTCTTTCCAGATCTCCTTCAAAATTGGCAAGCTGGATGGAGCCCAGCGCGCTGTTCATATCCGACAGACCTATATAGGGGTACAGCAGCGAGATCTCTTCGGTGACCTGTTGATCGGGTGTCCCTGCTCTCAACAGCATGGCTCCTCCGCCTCCTGTACTGATCATATCTCCCTGTTCGAAACTCATTACGATGATATCCCCTCTGCTTCCTGAATAATATTCATCGTCTGCACATCCGAGAGATTGAGTGATATCGACTATGATAGGAACTTCTGTGATGCCGAACAGTTCTTCCGGGCTGAGCATACCGTATGGTTCATAGACGAGCAGCGCATCTAGTTTGTCCTTGTGCTGTTCAAGCTGTATGGTATCGAACGAACAGGTAGCCATATCAATATCGAATATCATCGGTCTGTGGCCGAGGTTTCTGATGATATGAAGATATATCCTTGGAGAGAGCGCACTTACTCCGATACAGGAATTTTCCTTCAGGCGTAAAGATTTAATAGCATAATATATCGTATCAATGAATGATCTGAATGCGACAGAATATCCGTCGATATTCAAATAGGAACAAAGAGAAGAAAGAAACACTTTACTGTTTTCACCTGGACCGATATGTTCATCAACCATTGTCTGGAGAACAGCACTCATATCCCTGCGCCTTAAAGTAGGTTTTTCTATCTGTATCATCATATACTACAGGATATGTAATATGGGGCTATTACGCAAGTAATTTAATGACATTAAAAGGGCAAAAAAAAGGTCCGGCAGCTACCTACTCTCCCGCGCGAACGCAGTACCATCGGCGTTAGAGGGCTTGACTTCCGTGTTCGGGATGGGAACGGGTATAACACCTCTGCTATGGCCACCGGACCAGATTCTCTTTAGTAC
>JAQQAI010000088.1 GCA_028532915.1 Sphaerochaetaceae bacterium | reverse complement strand
GAGATCTACGTTCTTCAGTTCGAGCGGTGTGCTGAAAATCATAAGTAACGACTAATTTCGGTTCAAAAGACTAGACAAAATGTACGATCTGATTATATTATCACCTTTGTACGATTTTTTGAAATTTTCAGACAATCGTGTTGAGTATGAATTGATTGGTCAAACAGAGATTCATTTCAGATCAGGTGATGATGAGGTTTATACCGGAGTCTCATCCCACGCCTTCCTTTCCCAGGGACTGTAAACGCCTGACGTCTGTGATGAACATCGTGTTGTGTCGCCGATTGAAATTATAATGCGAATAAGATCTATTTGCACATAGGGTTATGTAGATGAAAACAATTTTTGTAAAACCGGCATCGATCGAGAAGAAATGGTATCTCATCGACGCAAAAGGAAAGGAACTGGGACGGGTTGCGGTCGCCGCGGCACGGATTCTTCGCGGAAAAAACAAACCAGAGTATGCACCTCATCAGGACATGGGTGATTTTGTCATTATTATCAACGCTGCCGAGGCAAATCTGACTGGTAACAAATTCAAAGACAAGAAATACTATCGTCACTCGAATTATCCGGGTGGATTGACCACCGAGTCTTATGCAGATGTAATCGTTCGCAAACCAACCTTTCCTATGGAACATGCGGTAAAAGGAATGCTTCCCAAGGGTCCTCTTGGAAACAAGCTGTTTACGAACATGAAAGTATATGCTGGAGAGAATCATCCGCATGTAGCACAACAACCGATCCTGGTTGAACTCTAAGACGGGAGCACTAACGTGGCAAAGAAAAAAATCGAGAAACAAAACGTAAACCTCGGACTCGGCACAGGCCGTCGTAAGACTGCTGTTGCGAGAGTCTATCTGAGAGAAGGTGAGGGCAAGATCACAATCAACGGAAGAAGCGTTGAAGAATATTTCGGAAACCCTCTTAATGTCTATATGGTAAAACAACCTCTGGATGTTACCGACAACACCAACAAATTCGATCTGGTCATCAACGTGACCGGCGGCGGTCCTACAGGACAGGCCGGTGCGTGCCGCCACGGTATCGCAAGAGCTCTTGTCGAACATGATGAGACAAACAGAGCTGTTCTGCATGCCAACGGATTCATGACCCGTGACTCGAGAATGGTCGAAAGAAAGAAATTCGGTCAGCCCGGAGCACGAAGAAAGTTCCAGTTCTCCAAACGTTAAATTACTATTATGGCATATGCCGTTATTGTACGAGGAGCCTCGCGTCTCAACTATACAGTTGAGGCGTCTGACGGTTCCTCTTTTTGTATTCCCGTCTCTCTGTGCAGATCTCTCGATCTACATAAGGGTGACCAGCTGACCGAAGAAGAATACATACATCTGAAAAGAAAAGTCTTTCTCATCCTATCCAGGAAAAAAGCTGTCGAGCTTCTTGCCAGACGGGAGCATGGAGAATATGAGCTTCAAATCAAGCTCCTTGAAAAAGGCTTCGACCGTCAGATTGTCGAAGAGACTCTATCTTCATTGAAAGAAGAGAATCTTCAAAGTGATTTCCGGTTCGCAGAATCACTCATCCGTTCCCGCCAGAGAAATAATCCTGAGGGTGTTCCTCTTCTCCGGTTGCGCCTCAGAGCCAAGCGAGTCGATTCTAAGGCTGCTGAAAGTGCAATAGCAAAGTGGATGGAAACAGATGACAATCGTTATCAGGCGGTCAAAAAGGCAATAGAGAGATACCTGAGAAGGCATAAGGATTCAGGAAGGATCGTCGAAGCACTGCAGAAGAAAGGGTTTACACGCACTGAGGTTCTTGAGGTTCTCGAAGATCTGAAACAATAAAAAAACAGCCGCCCGAAAGCAGCTGTTTATTATTGAAAGGTAATTCCTTAGTCGAGAACCTTGAAAGCATCCCTTCCTGCATAGACTGCGGTATCGCCGAGATAATCTTCGATTCTCATCAGCTGATTGTACTTGGCAAGTCTGTCCGAACGGCTCATTGAACCGGTCTTGATCTGACCTGTCTGCAGAGCTACAACGAGGTCGGCGATGAAGTTGTCTTCAGTTTCACCCGAGCGGTGTGAGACAACAGCAGTGTAACCTGCCTTGTGTGCCATTTCGATCGCCTGGAAAGTCTCAGTGAGAGTTCCGATCTGGTTGACCTTGATCAGAATTGAGTTTGCGGTCTTCGATTTGATTCCGCGTTCGAGGCGTTTGGTGTTGGTAACGAAAAGGTCGTCACCGACGAGTTGTACTTTATCACCGATCGCATCTGTAAGGAGTTTCCAGCCTTCCCAGTCATCTTCAGCCATTCCGTCTTCGATGCTGATGATGGGATATTTTTCCGCCCATGATGTCCAAAGATCAACCATCTGCTGGCTGGAGAGTTTCTCTCCTGTCGTCCATTTGAGTTCGTATGTCTTTGTCTTCTCGTCATAGAGCTCGCTGGATGCAGGGTCGAGAGCGATCATGAAATCTCCGTCTCTTCCAGCTTTGTAGCCGGCGTTCTTGATAGCTTCCATGATGACTTCGAGAGCTTCTTCGTTTGACTGAAGGTCCGGTGCAAAACCGCCTTCGTCACCGACGCTTGTGTTGTATCCGCGGCCTTTGAGAACCGCTTTCAGATTGTGGAAGACCTCGGCGGTCATTCTCAATCCTTCGCGGAGAGAAGGTGCGCCGATCGGCATGACCATGAACTCCTGGAAGTCGACTTTGTTGTCTGAGTGAGCTCCTCCGTTAAGGATGTTAGCCATAGGTACCGGTAATACACATGCATGATATGCACCGAGGTATTTGAAAAGAGGAACACCGAGATAGTCTGCGGCAGCACGTGCGACGGCCATCGAAACACCTAAAATTGCGTTCGCGCCCAGTTTGCTTTTGTTCTCTGTTCCATCGAGAGCGAGCATCGCCTTGTCGATAGCAACCTGATCAAGAGCATCAAGGCCTTCAATCTCCGGAGCGATCAGTGTGTTAACATTGTCAACAGCCTTCAGAACTCCCTTTCCCAAATATCTTTTCTTGTCTCCATCACGTAGTTCGACAGCTTCGTGGACACCAGTCGATGCGCCTGAAGGAACTGCGGCACGGCCCATCGATCCATCTTCCAAGATCACATCGACTTCAACGGTAGGGTTACCACGTGAGTCGAGGATCTCTCTTGCTTCTACAAATTCAATGATACTCATGAATATATCTCCTCATAACATTATGTTGAAAATATGGTAGTTTTCTCATCGATTGTCAAGCTCGCAGCCGATTCTCTCTCACTATCCTATTGCAAATCGGAGACAAATGGGTAGACTGTAGATTATGAGTGAATCGAAAGTATCTTCCTATACGTCCTTACCCCCTCTGACAGACGAGTTTCTGTTTCAGATTATCTTCTGCATGGAGGATCAGGCCAATTCCTATTATATAGATCTGAAGCGTCAGAATATCTGCGAACAGGTCTTTATCGATCAGAGGATATCACAGGAGCCGGACAGGTTCCTTCCTCTCCCTGAATGGATTCCTTCCGACGGATTCCATACGATGGAAAAGTTCGTCTCCACTTTGAGAAACCCGGTCTACAGAGAAAGATTGAGAAAGGTGCTCCAGCTGGGAAAAGGTGTGTTCAGACAATTCAAGGATGTCGTGCATGAACAGCCTTCGATCGAAAAACTGTGGTACTACTTCAAAGATAAGGAGATGAGAAAGAGGGTATATGAATGGTATGAACTCCATACGAGCGCCTTCGCACTTGCCAGTTTAAAGATCGAAGGTCCCGAGACTGAGACGTTAGATGTTATCAGGGAAGATTTCTATATCTGCGAAAATATCGAGAGTCTGAAGGATGAATTTGAACAGTTTCGCGAAAAGTGTCTGAATAACTATATGAATAAACATGCAGTTTATGCCCCGATTATCGCCTCCGAAATAGAAAAGAAATGGAAAATCGGTGAGCATGACCACCTGCTTTTCGCCTTATCGAACGAAAAAGAGGCTGCCGGGATACTTATCTATTCGATTATTCCATCTGCTGCGGTTGTCGAGGTCAAAGCATACTATATTAAGGAGGAATTTCGCGGAATAGGCATATTCCATTTATTATTCGACACTGTGTGCGAAAAGGCTAAAAACATGGGAATCAATGATATATTACTCGATTTGTATGAAGATTCGCTCCCTCTTGAATCCATGTTCCACGAAATCTTCACAAAAAACATAAAAAAAAGTGTATATTTATCAATTTCATCATGGATAGATTGGGAAAAATGATTTATAATCTACCCGAAGAGCAGATATAAATAGGATTATAAAACGATTTTCCTATATAATTCTGATTTAAGAACGATTTATGATCCAGAAAGGAAACATATTTAGAAAAATTGTGAAGAATATGTAACTATTTTGTGGTTCATGAATTTAACTTGACAGGTATATAGGCGGTTGTTATAATCCGTTTTGTATAACGAGAAAAGGGAAAAAGCGGGTCTTTGCACCTGCCCCGAATATTTTTTGGAGGAAGTATGAAGAAAATTTCTGCTGTACTTTTAGTTATGGTACTCGTGGGCAGTGTAGCTTTTGCTGGCTTCACGGGTA
>JAQQAI010000087.1 GCA_028532915.1 Sphaerochaetaceae bacterium | reverse complement strand
GGAACTGGAAGAAGACGGACTGGTGATCCGCCGGGTATATGCCGAGGTTCCGCCGAAAGTGGAGTACAGCCTGAGCAAGAAAGGAGAAACTCTCCGACCCGTACTCCTTGCTCTGAGAGACTGGGGTGTCGGGCATGTGTTCAACGATTCCTGATTCGTAAGCTTATAAGCTCAAGGATGAAATAAAATATGAAAGGGGTAAGGAGATGTTTGTAATCTCTTACCCCTTATCTATCAGTGAGTCCTTTTCAATTGATCTTTGCTTCGATCAGGTCTTTCATGGAGTAGTATCCCGGAGCGATGCCGGAGATGAACTTTGCTGCACTGATAGCGCCATTGGCGAAAACAGACCTGCTATAGGCAGTATGGGTTAGTGTAATCACCTCATCTGTTCCGGCGAAGATCACACTGTGTTCGCCGACGATCGAACCTCCTCGAACAGCGTGAAGAGTCATTTCGTTCTCTTTCCTTTTGCAGTTTTTTCCTTCTCTTCCATACAGATATTCATATGGGGGATCACTTACTTCATTGATCGCCTCAGCGAGCATAAAGGCTGTTCCACTTGGTGCATCCTTTTTCATATTGTGATGCTTCTCGATAATTTCGATATCAAAAGAATGATCAAGGACCTTCTGTGACTGCTGAAGCAGCTGTTGTAAAAGGTTTATACCTAATGACATGTTAGCTGACCGGAAGATAGGGATACTCACAGAGGCTTTGTCTAGAGCCTGTATCTCTTTTTCCCCAAGTGCGGTTGTTGCTACCACTATTGGAAGTTTCCTTTCCACAGCAGTATCAATGTATGAATTGACTGCATCAGGTGTCGAAAAATCGATCATGACATCGCCTTTTACATTGCATTCATTCAATGATCTATAGATCGGGAATTCAGTACTGCTGTCATCTCGGGTATCGATGCCTGCAACGACCTGCACTTCTTCCATATTTGAGATCTGATTGGCAAGGACTTTTCCCATTCTGCCGTTTGCACCGTTGAGAATAATATGTACCATATGTTATGTTGCTCCTTTCAATACTGTAGAAATTTTCATCAAATTTTATTCGTATGTATTATCCTAGTGTACTACATTTGAGTCTACTGCACAATTATCTACAAAAAGAGTGTTATAATAAAAACATTCTGTTAAAATATAGACAAACAAGTTTATTTTTGATACATTACTTCCATTAATTAGAATTTTTGATATAGATACTAAATTATTGAACGGAAAAGATTCCGAAAGGAGAAATACAATGAACAGATTTTCAGGAGTCTATACGGCTTTGATCACTCCGTTTACGAAATACGGTTTGATAGACCAGAAGGCTTTTGCCGATATTATCGAATTCCAGATCGAACAGGGAATCGATGGACTCGTTCCCTGCGGGACAACAGGAGAGAGTCCGACTCTCTCGCACAACGAACATGATCGTGTGATTGCAAAGACTGTTGAGATCAGCAACGGCAGAGTCCCTGTCATCGCAGGAACCGGCTCGAATGCGACGAGCGAAGCTGTCCGGCTGAGCAGACATGCCGAGACAGCCGGTGTCGATGCACTGCTGCTGGTGAATCCCTATTACAACAAACCGACTCAGAAAGGGTTGTACCTTCACTTCAGAACGATCGCTGATTCAGTCGGGATTCCGTGTATCGTCTACAATATCAAAGGACGGACAGGGATCAATGTGGAGACCGATACACTCGTCAGACTTGCCGCCGATTGCCCCAACATAGTCGCAGTCAAAGAGGCAAGCGGAAATCTTTCACAGATGAAGGATGTGATCGAACGCACAGATGATGATTTTTCGGTGCTCAGCGGTGATGACAACATGGCCCTTGATCTGGTAGAATCTGGTGGGAACGGGGTGATAAGTGTTGCCTCCAATCTGCTTCCTGCTCAAATGGTGAAGATGATCCATACAGCTCTTGATGGTGATATCGCGACAGCGAGGGAATTAGAGAAGTCTCTGTCTGAGTTCTTCAGTGCCTGTTTTTGCGAAACAAACCCGATTCCGATCAAGACTGCTATGAGTCAATACGGCTGGTGTGAAGAAGAATTCCGGCTGCCGATGTGCTCTCTCGAACGTGAAGAGCACCGGGATCAGATAAGAGAAGCACTTGCCTCCCTGGATGTACTACAAAGAAGATAAGGATGATACATGGCTACAATTAACACACATTACCGAAAGCTGTCTGCAGGATATCTTTTTCCTGAAATCGCCAGAAGAGCGAAGATCTATCAGACACAACACCCTGAGGCTCAGGTCCATAAGCTTGGGATCGGGAATACTACCGAAGCTTTGACCCCTGAGATTCTCAAAGGTCTTCATGCGAAAGTCGACGCTCTCGCATCGGTTGAAACCTATACCGGATATGGCGATGAGCAGGGCGACACTCCGTTGAGAGAGGCTCTGGCCGGATACTACAGGCAGTTCGGAGTCTCCCTTGAAAGCAATGAGTTTTTCGTCTCGGACGGAGCGAAGGCGGATGCAGCCAACATTCAGTCGATCTTCGGCGAAGAGAATGTTGTGGCGATTCAGGACCCGGCCTATCCGGTATATGTCGACTCCAATGTCGTCTCAGGAAGAACAGGGACATTCAACGAGAAAACAGGTCAGTATGACGGATTCGTCTACCTTCCGGGAACGGTCGAAAATAACTTCTTTCCTGAAGTTCCCGCTTCGAAAGTAGACCTTCTATATATCTGTTCTCCGAACAACCCGACAGGAGCTGTCGCAACTCACGAGCAGCTGGCCGCCTATGTCGCTTATGCGAGAGAACATAAGGCCGTCATCATCTTCGATGCGGCATATACCGAATATATCAGCGATCCGACTCTGCCGCGGACGATCTATGAGATCGAAGGAGCGAAAGAGTGTGCAATCGAGATAAATTCGTTCTCCAAGTTCGCAGGCTTCACGGGAGTAAGACTCGGCTGGACGATCGTACCTCACCAGCTCAGATGTGAGAACAGCGAAGAGGGTGAGCTTCATTCTATGTGGAACCGTCGTCAGGTCACCTTCTTCAACGGAGCGAGTAACATAAGTCAGGCAGGCGGACTTGCCGTACTGAGCGATCAGGGGTTGACCGAGTGTCGCAATGTCATCGCCTACTATATGGAGAATGCACGTATCATCAGAGAAGGTCTCAAGAGCGTGGGGCTTACTGTTTACGGAGGCGACAATGCACCCTATCTGTGGGTCAAATCTCCCGGGGATCTTACTTCATGGCAGTTCTTCGACAAGCTGCTGCATGAATGTCAGGTCATCACTACTCCCGGCTCGGGATTCGGTCCGGCAGGTGAAGGATTCATCCGTGTCAGCGCATTCGGGCACCGCGAGAATGTCGAGAAGGCTGTCAGAAGCATCATCGATAATCTGCAGCACTAAAAGAGGAGAACTAAATGTCAGTTAAAACATTACCATTGAGTCATGAGAAGATGACTCAGATCGCAAATACATATCCGACCCCCTTTCATCTATATGATGAGAAGGGAATCAGAGAGAACGCACGGGCATTCAGGAATGCTTTTGCATGGGTTCCCGGATTCAAGAACTACTATGCCGTCAAAGCCTGTCCGAACCCGGCTATTCTTTCCATTCTGAAAGAAGAGGGATTCGGAGCCGACTGCTCATCCTATCCTGAACTGCTGCTTGCCCAGAAGGTCGGAATTACCGGCGAGGATGTGATGTTCACGTCCAACGACACGCCGGACAGCGAATTCATCGCTGCCAGACAGATGAATGCCGTGATCAACCTGGATGATATCACCCATATCGACAGCCTCTATAGAAATGCCGGGATGCCTGAACTGATTTCCTTCAGATATAATCCGGGCCCCGAAAGAACCGGAAATGCTATCATCGGTAATCCTGTAGAAGCAAAATACGGTGTCAGAAGTGATCAGCTTATCGAATGCTACGTGAAAGCCAAAGAGCTGGGAGCTCGACGTTTCGCCCTTCATACGATGGTCGCATCGAACGAGCTCGACGGATCATATATCGTAGAGACAGCAAGGATGCTGTTCAACCTTGCGCTCAAGCTTCACAAGGAGACTGGAATCGTTCTTGAATTCGTCAATCTCGGCGGTGGAATCGGAATTCCCTACGGGCTCGATCAGGAAGCCATGGATATTCAGAAGGTGAGTGACGGTATCAGAGCTCTGTATGAATCGATGATAGCAGGAACATCTCTCGACCCGCTGAAGATCGTATTCGAATGCGGACGGATGGTGACCGGACCTCACGGGTATCTGATCTCGAAAGTACTGCACGTCACCAGTAAATACAAAGAATATGTCGGCCTTGATGCGAATATGGCGAATCTGATGAGACCTGCTCTGTATGGTGCCTATCACCATATCACGGTCTTGAACAAGGAAGATAACGAAAAGGATCATGTCTATGATGTGACCGGATCTCTGTGTGAGAACAACGACAAATTCGCCATAGACCGTTCTCTTCCCGAGATCGAGAAAGGGGATATCCTTGTCATACATGACACAGGGGCTCACGGCCATGCCATGGGATTCAACTATAATTCCAAACTTCGTTCAGCCGAATATCTCCTTCATGAAGACGAAAGTGTTGAGATGATCCGTCGGGCAGAGACGGTGGACGATCTGTTCGCCACACTGAATTTCTAAACAGAGGAGTCCCCAATGGAACATGTATACCGCCAGAGAGTCTACTATAGTGATACTGACGCCGGCGGTATCATGTATCATGGCAGATACCTCGATTTCGCCGAACATGCGAGAACCGAGTTCGTGAGAGAGATCAGCAGTCCAGAAGGTAAAGACAGCACCTATCTTGATGCTTCAAGCGTCGGATTTGTCGTCAAACACATAGAGGTGGACTATCATACTCCTGCCTTTCTTGATGATCTGCTCGTCGTAAAGAGCTCGGTTGTATCTCTCAAGCGATTCAGCATAACGCTGAAGCAGAACATCTTCAGAGACGATCAGGAGATCGCCTGCGTACTTGTGAAAGCCGCAGCGGTCGATCTCCAGAATTACTCGGTAAAACCCCTAGAGCCCCGATTCTCAAAAAGGCTCGGAGAGTATATGGATAGTTAGCCGATCGAAGGAGTGATCGGGACCGAGATCAGGATCGAACTGGAACCGAGGGAGCTGTTGCTTTCTGTTCCGACGACCACATCATACCGGGTGGTCCCGTTCGGCAGCTCATTGACTGTGAAAGATCCCGTCTGACCGGAAACGATGAGCTCTCCGTCTTTGTACCAGGAAAAAACAAGATCCTGCGGATCGTAAGCAGAACCTTCTTCGATAGTGTAGGTTAGAGTGACACTATCTCCTGCACCCGGATTATCATCGGAGCAGATGATGGTTCCCGAGATCGGAGAGTCTGTCTGGTCTTCGATGATAAGAGAAATGTCATCGATCACTTTGCCAATGATCAGATCGATCGTGGCGCCGGTGCGTGTACCGTCAATGATCCTGACTGTATCGCTGAACCCGGCGATCTGCACAGAATCGGTCAAAAGCGATGCAGAAACTGTGTAGAATCCTGCCGGGAGAGCTTGGAGGGTGAAACTTCCTTCCCCCTCGGACATATCATAAGTGACATTTCCACCTTCGACCGGCTGATTGTTCTCATCATGGATGCTGACGGTCAGAACCGAATCATCTTTGACCTGCATATCATTCCACAGAAAGGAAAGTTCAAGATCGCCTGAACCCACCACCTCATCGAGAATCAGAGTGATGACGTTCTCATCCGAGACGATATGGGTGTCCACCGATCCTGTCGCCAGAGCCTTTCCGTCCTCATTGTAGGCTGTCGCAACGAAGGACCATTCGCCGACGAGGATGTTGTCGAGCGTGATCGAATCGGTGTAGCAGTCTGTCTGTTCGAGAACCTGACTGTCAGGCCCGGTTCCGCTTATGGAATAATAGCTGATATCGAGAGGGGAGTCTCCTTCAGGAAGGATTGTCCTCGATATCAGTTTTCTGTTCGCTTCGAATCTCACCAGGATCGACCCGCTTGCGTGTGAGAGCTCTGTCTGCTCACACCCGATAAAGAATTGTGCCGTGATCACAACTGCACTAAGCACAGCGATCATCAACTGTCTTTTTTTCATATGACCTCCAGATTTTTTCTTCATCTGGAGTACCGTCTCAGAGAGTATTCTGCTTCTCTTCCATCAGATAATCTATCGCCCGGTGAGCTATCGTAAAGCCGAACATCCCCGTGATGGTGGGCAGTGAGCCCAGAACTCTCCTCTTTCTTCCTCTTTCAAGAATCTGTTCGTTGAGTTCACGGTGAATCTCTTCTTCCGGTTCTCTGTAATCGTACTCTACGAGTTCTTCGCTGAATACGGTTGTGATACCTCTGGACACACCTCTTCGTCTGAGTCTGGTTCTCACCTGTCTTGCGAGCGGACATGAATGAGTGTCCATCAGATCAGCTGTACGTATGAGAGTCGGATCCTTCTTCAGGGCGGCTCCCATCGAACTTATAGTGTGGATATCATGAGTCCATGCATATTCGAGAAGCGAGAGCTTCGGGGTGAGCGAATCGATCGCATCTATGAGGAGATCATAGTCCTGACTGAAGATATGGTCGAAGGTATCAGTATGAGCGAAGAGCCTCAAAGCATTGATCTCACACTCTCCGTTGATATCTTTGACCCTTTTTTCAGCTACATCGACTTTGTACTCACCGAGAGTCGAATCAAGGGCGAGAAGCTGTCTGTTGATGTTTGTTATACCTACAGTATCAAAATCGACCAGAGTGAAAGAACCCACTCCGCTTCTAGCAAGCGCCTCGAGAGCCGTAGAGCCGACTGCCCCGAGACCTACGATGCACACCTTCGAACGTCGAAGGTTCTCGAAAGGCTGATCACCCACCAGCCGGGTGATTCTGGAAAAGCGAGGATAATTCATGCTGTTTCTCCACGATGGAATCAAAAGAAGCACCTGTACGCCGGGCGAACCATCTGTAATGCTCTTCGAGCAGCCTCAGATACTCTTTCTCATCGTCTCCTGTATAATCGGTCTCTAGCAGGACCGGAATTGATAATTCATCTATTCTTTTACCCAATTTTGTCTCTTTTTTCCATAACCGGGGACCGATACTGATGAAAATTCCCGAAGCGTACAGTTCTTTGGCACTTTCAACACTTCCTGTATAATTGTGAAAGATCATTGGTATCTTATTCTTAGCAGACCGGCAGATATTCAAAACCGTGGGGATATCGGTGTTGAAATGAAAGGCGACCGGACGTAGATGGGCAATTGCGATTTCCAGCAGCACATAAGTGAACTCCGTCTGTCTTTCAATATTTTCGAATCTGCGGTCTATTCCTATCTCACCGATATAGCCGAGGTCATCTTCTATGAGACGTTCCTCGATGCTCCTGACAATCTTTTCTTCTGAACCTGCTTTGGGAAGAATACCGTATCCGTGAGGCGACCTGTTATCACCGGTGTACATCCCGTATTCGAGCGGGTCTGTGGTCGCCCACCATATCGTCAGATTCTCATGCCGGGGCAACTTATCATATGACGGGTGAAAGTGACGGTGAAAGTCTATCATCTATATGCCTTTTATCAGATGTTCAACGAGGATTTTGATCCCCAGAAGAATAAGAAAGGTTCCGCCGATCATCTCCATCCTGTCTCCGAGGAACGGGCCGGCTCTTTTACCGAGCAGTACTCCGGAGAAACTGATGATGAATGTTATGATTCCAATGACTGCGATGCTGTAGAAGATATTGATGCTGATGATGCTGAAAGTGAATCCCACAGCGAGAGCATCTATGCTTGTTGCCACACCCATCGCAAGAAGCACTTTCTTTTTGAGATGCCCTCCGCTGGAGATCTCACAGGAGGGGCCTTCACTTGTATCCACGTTCTTTGCCAGATAGTCTTTGTATCCGTCATAGATCATCTTGCTTCCCACGATCGAAAGCAGAAGGAGAGCTATCCAGTGATCGGCTTTCTGAACGTAGATGGCGAACGAAGAGCCCAGAGCCCACCCGGCAAGCGGCATGAAAGCCTGAAATACCCCGAACGTCAACCCGAGGATGAGCGGATATTTTGCACTTCTGATATCAAGACAAGCTCCCTGTGTTATCGAGACGGCGAAAGCATCCATTGCCAGAGACACGGCAATACCTAAGACTGTGAAAAATTGAGCGACACTCATAGATGCTCAGTGTAGGTAAAATTTTGAATGTTGAGCAAGGGGTGTGTAGAGCATTTGTGATATTGTTACGAAAAAAAAAGGTGAGAAGTTGTAGACTTTATGGACAAAATTGTTTATCTATACATAACACTATTGTATTATATATTAGTATTTTAGTTGGAATTCTAGTATTTTACTGTGCGATTTACCTGATATTTATGCCCTCAGTAAAAGAGAGGAGAGAAATTTGAAAATAAAACATTCCATTTTAGGAGCTACCCTGATCCTGCTCATATCGGTTCTTATATTTACCGGATGTCCGAATGATGTAGGAAATATCAATGATGTTGTCGAGATCGATTCGATGGATGACATCTCAGCAGACAGAACGTTCGAATACACTACTACTCAGATGGTATCGATCGATATTTCCTATGAAGGATACGATCACATGGCATTCGATCTTTATGCAGGAGAGGAAGTTACAGAAGAGTCTCTGGAATCGGAAGAACCTTTTTCCGACTTCCAGTATATCGGAAGGTTCTTCCTTAATGATGACGGTGATTTCACGACGGAAGTATCACTTGCTACCCGTTACGACTCATTGGTACTTTCTGTTCTTCAGCTTGGTCTTCCAAGTGTTCAGATCATTGAGATCAGCGACGGTGAAGCCTCTTATACTTATTCGAAAGAGACAAGAGCTTCTTCATCCTCATCAGTCACATCCAGATCGGTCACTTCCCGTGCGGTTTCCGATTTTTCCTATTTCGAGGACAGCGGTTATTACTATCTGAGCGAATACAACAGTTCAGGGAAACCATCGAATATATACAATCCCTACTACGAATATGGCGACGGATGGGACGATACTGTTGTTGAGGTCACTTCAGACCTGTTTGATACAGTGAATGCAACTTTGCCCGAATACAGTAAAGTATGGGCAGACGATGAGAGAAAAGACTTTCTTATCGACTCGAACATCACGATCAAAGACCTCGTGGATTCGGATGAAGATGTGAAAGTTGAGATCACCTTCCTTCACGAAGGGGCGGGGTATCTCAATGCTCTGGGCTATCAGCTTGTAGACAGTGATGAACTGGGGACCTTGGAGTCTCCCCCCGTTGACGATGAAAGTACAGACGAATACGAAGGAATGGTCATCGCCTTCCCGAACGCATCCTACGCAGGTGGAGGCGGACGATTGTATACGGGAGATACCGTCACTTTAGAGGATATCGATCCCGGAAAAACAATCATCTGGACACTGCTTCCTAACGGCTGGTCCAGGAGCGGACGTAACCGCGATTATTCTGACCGCTTCTATTCCTACAGTGCTTGGAATCCTGAAGAAATCGACGAGACTGATTCCTATGACCGCAAGGAGAATATCCATACTGTGGTTCTCCTCGACCATAAGCCCGATGAAGGTGCCTCCGCCGATGATCCTGCCGTGTTCATCATAGGGTTCGAGGATCTGAACAGACAACCTGATTCTACCGATGATGATTTCAACGACCTGGTATTCATGGTCACAGTCTCGCCTGCCGAGGCGGTCGACGGACTGTATGAACCGGACAGCGGATTCGAGGAGACTATCAAAGAAGGTACAGACACCGATAATGACGGCGCTCCCGATGCCTACGATGAATTCCCTGATAACGATGAACTCGCTTCGACCTCATCCTATTCCGGTTATATCGCTTTCGAAGATCAGTGGCCTGCAGTAGGTGATTACGATTTCAATGACCTCGTTGCAGAGTACACCTATGATTTCGCTCTCAATGCCGACAACGAAGTCAGGGCACTCACATATTCGTATAACTTTATCGCACTTGGTGCCGGATGGCAGAACGGAATGGGAGTCAAACTGCCGATAGCCCGATCGAAACTCACCGGGGAAGACAGTGATATCAGCGACGATCTTGATGAGATCGATGCAGAAGATTTTACGATATCTACAGATGTCGATGAGATTGTGATCACTATCTCAGAGAATATCAATCGCGATCTGTTCACTCTGGCAGGGTATGAGCCTCCTACGATCATCAATACAGTGTATCCTGAAGGTGACGATGATTCGCAGCTGAAAGCACCTGTGACGGTTACTGACAGACTCTATTTCTCTGACAGTGATCCTGTCGAGCTGAGCGAGTTCGGCAATCTGCCTTTCGATATCTTTCTCATTCAGGGTGGAGACCCATCTACCGGCTATGAGATCCATCTTCCAGACACTCCTCTTACCGGATCAAGAACAAGTTATGATGATCAGCTTGAATTGTTCGGCACGGCAGATGATGCATCGAGTGTGGCTGCAGGAATCTACTTTAAGACCGAAAATAACCTGCCGTGGGCCCTTCATATGCCGGATGAATGGACTCATCCTCTGGAAGGTCACACGATACTGCAGGCCTATCCGAGATTCGGCTACTGGGCCAGTTCGAACGGTACGGACGACCTGGACTGGTATACCGAGGACAACAGAGACGCCGATCATCTGTTTCCTGTCGATCGCCTGTAGGTGGCAGAAAGATACTTAATTGGAGGATGGTAATCCCGCCGGGATTCACCATCCTCTCTTTATGTCTTCGTTCTCAGTCTCTATCTTTTAGTTCAGTAGTCTGTTACACTTTGGCCTTTAGGAGTGCAATATGCCGATATTTATAAGAAATTTCGCGCTGGAACATCTTGTACAGGATGATCAGCTCGATTCACAGACGATGCTGGATCTCTACAACGATGCAAGATGGAGGCATGCTCATGGCGCCATGTACATGGTAAAAGAGCTCGATAATCATCTTCAGTTCATTTTCAGAGCTATCAGAGAGGGGGACGAGGTTAAAATACTTGGTACAGATACTCATTACAAAGGTGAGTGTATCTGGAATACAGTGCCATTTTTCAATGCCTCAAGCGAAGATACTGATGTTCTGTCAGCCATAGTCGCCCTGACTAACAAAGATCAGGATGCTGTCTGTGTTGCCCATATGATGAACGCGGCGGTGCTGCCGGAACTTGAGCAGGGGACAACCGTAGAAATGCAGGTGGCAGCTTTTCCGCTTCTTATCGAATCTTACAAGACACGTGCGAAGTTCGAGGAGAGCTTCTCCAAAGAGGATGTTGAATCCCCCTGGCCGGTACTCATCACCGATCAGAGAATCCTCCCGCTGAATTTCATGCTCGCCAACGATCCCGAGATCCCCGAAGAACAGAGAATCGAGACAAAAAGTACTGATGTGATGCTCCTTGCTTCTTCTGTGCTTGATGTAAAGAGAGTTGAGGGGATGAAAGAGGGAACTCATTTCAATGTTGCAACAGTGAAATGCGAGTTCGGACACCTTGATCTCGTTTACAGCGATTCGATGGTGAGTGAGCCGATCGTCAAAGGCTCCTACATCGTATGCAGTGCGATCATCAGTGCCGATGTCGCCCTTGGAGAATATACCAACTGGGTTGAATGACCGTTGAGGCTATGCAGAAGTCACAACTGCATAGCCTTGAGATTCAAAACCTCTTCGTATAGGAATGGCAGTAAGGTATTGAACCTTTATTGTCGTAATAGTTCTGATGATACTCTTCCGCTTCATAAAACGGAGCTCTCGGCAGAATCTGTGTCGCGATATCATATCCTTTCGATTCGAGAATCGACAGAAGACGTATGATCGTGTCGTATTCGGCCCGGCAAGAATAGAAGATAGCCGACAGATACTGATTTCCGATATCAGGTCCCTGCCCGTCAGTCTGGGTGGGGTCATGTATTTCCAGAAAATATTTTGTGAGCTGCTCATATGAGATGACAAGCGGATTGTAGGTCACTCTCACCGATTCAAGATGACCTGTCGTATGCGTCAGAACCTGCTGATAGGTCGGATCTTCGGTTAACCCTCCGCTGTACCCACTTACAACGTCATACACCCCTTCAAGAGACTCCATCAGATATTCGACTCCCCAGAAACATCCTCCGGCATACACGGCAGTCGCTTTCGGAGGTCCCTGTTCGAATGTCATGCTGACCGAGTTGACGCAGTGACGGGTATTCTTGTCGGTGAATCCCTCATTGAGAAATACATGTCCAAGATGGGCATCACAGGTCGCACACACGATCTCCGTTCTCATTCCGTCAGCATCGGGATGCCGTATTACAGCCCCGGGAATCTCATCATCGAAGGAAGGCCATCCGCACCCCGAATGGAATTTGTCTTCGCTCACATACAGTGGAGAGCCGCACTGACGGCAGTAGTAGGTTCCTTCTTCTTCGTTGTCTGTATACTCTCCTGTGAAAGGTCTTTCTGTCCCTTTCTGCAGTATCACATATGCCTCGGAAGCTTCCAGTGAGTTCTTAAGTGAATCATCTATAGTCTTAAAGGGATAGAGCTCTTCGAAATTCTTGTTCATATTCACCTCATTGTCTTTATAATCCCTACTTCCTCCTGCTGCTATCACAGAAGCAGGGAAAATAATGAAGATTATCAGCAACAGTATTCTGACTGCAGCTCTCATACATGTCCTTTCATTGTCCGTTACAATGACCGTCATTCAATACAAACCAATTATCTGATTACAAAATACGGTAAAAAGAGATATAAGACAACAAGTATATAAAAAGGGCAGGGAATGAAATCCCTGCCGCTGCAATGACGATCTTTGATGTGTATCAGAGAACTATTTTGAGAACGAGAAGCACTGCGATGACGATCATCGTCGGGCTGATCTCTTTGATCTTGTTGGTGAAGATCTTCAGAAGGATCCATGCCAGAGCACCGTACATGATTCCGTTTGCGATGGAATATGTGGTAACCATGAACAATATGGTCAAAAATGCCGGAATGGCTTCTGTAGCTTCATCGAAGTCTATATCTTTCACAGGTGAGATCATGAACAATCCGACAAGGATCAATGCCGGAGAGGTTGCTGCACTCGGGATGGAAAGGAAAAGAGGTGAGAGGAACAGCGATACGAGAAACAGTACAGCTACTGTCAGACTCGTAAGACCGGTACGTCCGCCTTCTGTGACTCCTGCAGAAGATTCTACATAGGTCGTGACTGTTGAAGTTCCGAGCATCGCTCCTACTGTGGTTCCGATAGCGTCGGCAAATAGAGCCTCTTTACATTTTGGAATCGAACCGTCATCGTTGAGAATGTCAGCTTTTGTCGCACAGCCGATCAGAGTCCCTACAGTGTCGAACATATCGACGAAGAGGAAGGTGAACACGATCACGATCATGTCAACGGAGAAAAGATTCTCGAAAGAGAATTTGAAGAACGTCGGCTTGAGAGAAGGAGGAAGGAAGGATCCTCCCGACCAGGTGGTCACTCCGAAGGGGATCCCCACTATAGTCGTGGCGATGATCCCTATCAGAAGAGCTCCGCGCACTTTGAAGGCTACAAGCACACTTGTGATGATCAGCCCGAGAAGGGCTACAAGTGCAGGCCCCTGAGTGATATCTCCCAATTCTACGAGTGTTTCACCACCTATGACAATATTCGCATTCTGAAGACCGATGAAGGCGATGAACAATCCGATACCTACACTGATGGCCTTTTTCATATTCGTGGGAATCGAATTGACGATCGCCTCGCGGATATTGAAGGCTGTGAGGATGATGAAGATGATACCTTCAATGAAGACTGCTGCCAGAGCCTGCTGCCATGAATAGCCCAAAGTGACTACCACTGTGTAGGCAAAAAAAGCGTTAAGACCCATTCCCGGAGCAAGAGCAAACGGAAGATTGGCGAAGAATGCCATCACCAGAGTTGCAATCGCTGCGGATAGAGCCGTTGCAGTGAACACGGCACCGAAATCCATACCGACTTTCGGATCAGCCAGAATGATCGGGTTGACGATCAGAATGTAAGCCATTGTCAGAAATGTAGTTATTCCGGCAATGATCTCGGTACGGGAATTCGTGTTGTGCTGAGAAAGTTTAAATAACTTTTCCATCTGATACTCTCCTTATAAGATGATAAGCCTATTCTACACGGGAGAATATCTTTTGTACAGAAAAAGAATATTTGTTACTTTATCGCTATCTTTAGTATATAAAAAATATTAATCTTAATATTTCAGGTTTTCATGAGAACGGATGAGATATTTCTTGTTAAATAGTATTATGAAAAATATTAAATTTATTTTCTGATATGGGGCGGGTGGACTTTTTATCCTGTTTTCTCATTTAATTGAACCATCTGATATCAAGGAGTTATCAAATGAAAACAGATCTGACAGTTGGAGCTTTCATTTTCTGCAATGATGAACTTTTGCTGATCTACCACAGGAAACTGAGACTCTGGCTGCCTCCCGGCGGACATATCGAAAAGGATGAGACTCCTGATGATGCTGTCCTTCGCGAGATTCAGGAAGAGACAGCTTTGAACGTTAAGCTTCTCAATGTTCCGCAACTCCCTGCATACGGTGCGGTCGTGAAGCATCTCGCCACTCCATTTTATGTGAATGTCCATAACGTCGGAGATCACGATCATGTCGGTTTCTACTATATCGCATCTGCAGAAGATAAAG
>JAQQAI010000086.1 GCA_028532915.1 Sphaerochaetaceae bacterium | reverse complement strand
CGTACCGGAGCCGGACTGTGGGGTCCGATAACAATCGTCGTCGGTTTTGTGGATGAATCGACTTTGTCAGGTGTCTCGATTCTGAGTCAGAACGAAACTCCCGGACTCGGTGCACGTATCGAAGAACCGTGGTTCACCGCCCAGTTCTCGGGTAAAAGCGGACCGTTCACTTTCGTCGAAGAGGGGACAGCCTCTGCAGATGACGAGATCGACAGTATAACCGGAGCGACCAGAACAAGTCAGGCATTCAGAACCATCATCAATTCAGTGATCGATGACGGCCCGACGATCTACGAGGAGAGGTAAGATGGCTAAAGGACAATTGAAAAAGACATTCGTCACTCCGCTGGGAAAAGAAAATCCCGTGTTCGTCCAGATCCTCGGGATCTGTTCAACACTCGCGGTGACGAATAAACTGGAAAATACGATGGTAATGAGTCTCGGTGTGATCTTCACCCTTGCTCTATCGAGCTGGACTTTGAGCATCATGAGGAAATGGATCCCTTCGAGGATTCGTATGATGGTGGAGACGATGGTGATCGCAACGTACGTGATCATCGTCGATATCGCCTTGAAAGCATACTATCCCGAGATGTGGAAATCTCTCGGGCCCTATGTCGGACTGATCATAACGAACTGTATCGTGATGGGAAGAATAGAAGCATTCGCGCTGCAGAACAAACCGATGCTCTCACTTGTCGACGGCATCGCAAGCGGTATCGGATATGCCTATGTACTGCTCGCCATCGCATTCGTTCGAGAACTGCTGGGAACGGGATCTTTATGGGGAATACAGATTCTCGGATCCTGGTGGACGAACTGGTCGATCATGGTGATGCCGCCCGGAGGCTTCTTCATGCTGGCAATCTTCCTCTGGATCGCACGAGAAGTTTTCATGAAGGAGGCCGATCATGAATGAGATGTTATTTCCAATCGCAGTGTTCTTTGCTGCCGCTTTCACCAACAACATACTGTTGACCAATTATCTTGGAATGTGCTCATTCCTCTCGGTCTCGAAGGAGATCGAGACCTCAGCCGGCCTGGGGATCGCAGTCACCTTCGTCATGGCTCTCACCACGGCACTGAACTGGGTGGTGTATCATCTGATTCTGGTACCGTTCGAGCTTGAGTATCTGCGCTTCATCGTCTTCATAATCGTCATCGCCGCCTTCGTGCAGCTGATTGAGATGGTGATAGAACGCTACAGTGAAGGTCTCTATTTCGCTTTGGGTATCTTCCTTCCTCTCATCACAGTGAACTGTGCTATTTTGGGAGCGAGCCTCTTTATGGTGATCAGAGATTATTCATTCATCACGACTTTCTTCTTCGGCCTGGGAAGCGGAATCGGCTGGTTCATCGCGATCATGGCGATGGCGGGCATCAGACAGAAACTGAAGACGGCAAAGATCCCGGTCGGTCTTGACGGAGCCGGTATCGCATTGATCATCGCAGGATTCATGGCCATGGCCTTCATGGGATTCAGCGGAATGATCACCATCTCATAGGAGGAAGCGATGATCACAACTTTATTAATCAGTGTCCTTGTCATTACCGCTATCGCGATGGTCCTCGCCATACTGATGGTGATCGCGGATGCAACAGTCGGAAACTACGGAGAGGTTCATATCAATATCAATCAGAAGAAGGACCTCACAGTCAGAGGAGGCCAGCCTCTTCTCAAAGCTCTCAACAACGAAGGGGTTTTCATTCCCAGCGCATGCGGTGGAAGAGGATCCTGCGGTCTGTGTAAGGTCCGGGTCATCGAAGGCGGCGGAGCGTATCTTCCTACAGAACTTCCATGGATCAGTGACGAAGAGAAAAAGGAGAATGTGAGACTCTCATGTCAGTTCAAGGTGAAAAATGATGTTTCCATCATGATCCCTGAAGAACTTTTCAGCGTAAGACAGTTCGAAACGAAAGTCGAAAGCCTTGTCGATCTTACTCACGATATCAAGCAGGTGAGACTCAAACTCATCGATCCTCCGACAATAGACTGCAAAGCGGGACAGTTCGTACAGTTTCAGGTTCCTGAATATGAACTGACAGACGAGATGGTCTACCGTGCCTACTCGATGGCATCCATCCCGAGCGACAACACGCATGTCGAACTGGAGATTCGACAGGTTCCCAACGGAATCTGTACCACCTATGTACACCAGCATCTGAAAGAAGGAGACACAGTCTCGATCAACGGCCCCTACGGAGACTTCTTCCTGAGGGATACCGACCGGGATATGATCTGCATAGCAGGAGGTTCCGGAATGGCTCCTCTGAAATCGATCATCCTTGATATGGCTGAAAAGAAGAGTACGCGAAAAGTCCGCTACTTCTTCGGAGCACGCTCTAAACGGGACCTGTTTTTACTTGACGAGATGAAGGCGATCGAGAAGGATATGCCTTCCTTCAAATTCATCCCTGCCTTGAGCGAACCGCTCGAGGAGGATAACTGGGACGGTGAAGTCGGTCTGATCACCGATGTGGTGGGTAGACTCACCGAGAATGCGAGTGAAAGCGAAGCCTATCTGTGCGGCTCACCGGGAATGATAGATGCCTGTATCAAGGTACTGAAGGAACTTGGAATGCCCGAAGAACGTATCTATTATGATAAATTCGCGTAGAATAAGGGGATAGAATATGAAACAGACACCTGAGTATGATGCGATACAGCATCAGATGGAACCCGGAATAATTACTCTCGACGGATTTCTGGGAACCGACAAAAGACATCTGGTCGATATACTCGCTTCAGATGATGTGAAAGTACATCAGCTGAAAGTCACCCATCAGGCGATCGCTTCAAGGATGCAGTATTTCAGAGATGCCGGACTCGATGGTCTCGGCCAATTCATAACTGTCGATGGACACTTCGAAGTATGTGTAGATTCGGTGAGAGGAAAGCTTCCCAGCCCCTTCGGAGGACCGGGGATGTACGAGAAGGTCAATACGACAGTGAGAAATCTCTCTTTGGAAAGGGAAATAACCTACACGGACCTTCACATCCACTTCGTTGGCGATCACGGATTCTACGAGGGTGCAGGCTCACCCTTCAGAATCGAGCCGGCTGATCTGGTTGCTGTTCTCGAGGTAAAAGGCGATGACGATTAGGTAGTGATGAGGTGCGGCAGCTGCAGCACCTCTTGTATGAAGATCGAGACGAGGTTCGAATCGAACTGGGTACCGGAACATCGAATCAGCTCCCTGGCCGCATCTTCTTCGCCCATGATCTTCTTGTAAGGCCTCCATGCTGTCATCGCATCAAAGGAATCCGCGATCGCGATGATTCTCGACTGAAGCGGAATCTTTTCCCCTTTGAGTCCCTGAGGATACCCTTTCCCGTCTATTCTCTCATGATGTGAAAGTACGTGAGTCGATATCTCTCCCAGTTCCCCTACACTCAGCAGGATTCTGTAGCCTTTCTCCGGATGCTTTTTCATTTCCAGCCACTCATGGTCGTTCAGCGGCCCTTCCTTATTCAGTATAGCCTCATCGATACTTATCTTTCCGATGTCATGAAGAAGACCGGCTGTCTTCATCTGGGCGATTTCCGTCGGCCCCATTCCCACGGCCTTGGCCAGACGTGCTCCCAACAGAGAGACCCGTCTGGAATGCAGTTCCTCACGGGGGTTCTTCTCGTGCAGTGTGTGAATGAAGGTGTTGAGAGCTCTGCTGCGTGAACTCGGAGACTCATGGAGTTTGTTCTGATTCAGATCGTTTTCAGCCTTCTTCAAAAGCTCATCCACACCGAACAGTCCGTTCGTTGCTCTAGCGAATCCGAATGAGAGAGAGACGACGACCTTATGTCTGGGAAGTCGTTCGATACGTGCCTGGATCCGTTCGATAAGCTGTTCTCTGTAGGTTTCATCCTTATTCTCGATGATGAGAGCGAACTCATCCCCCCCTATTCTTGCGCAGTAATCGCTGTCGGAATTCTCCTGCACAAGGATTTTGGAGATATTGACAAGCAGCTCATCTCCTACTTCTCGGCTGAAGGCGTCATTGACGATCTTGAATCCGTTGATATCGGCGATAATCAGGGTAAAAGGATATTTTTGTTCGGTTTTGATCTGGTGGAGAGTGTTCATGAAATGGAACTGGTTGGGAAGTCCTGTCAGATGGTCGTGCAGATAGGCATACATGATCTTGTTTTCACTCTCTTTGAGGTGAGTGATGTCGCTTATCATACAGAAATGGCGCTGATTCTCTTCATCTGCATCGTAGATCGACGAGACAGCGATATTCGTCCAGATGTAATTTCCGTCTGAGCATCTGTAGCGTTTATCCATGGAATATGTTCTCAGTTCTCCCTTGAGCAGCAGTTCCATATACAGAGCATCCTGTTCGATATCATCAGGATGGGTAATCTTTTCCCAATCGATGTTCAGCAGTTCCTCTTTGTCCATCTTGAGCATCTGGGAAAACTTCGAATTAAGATCCAGGATCTCACCTGTTCTGCTGTCTGTCAGAGTGATCCCTATCGGTGCTCTCTCGAACATCGTCTTGAACAGCCGTTCACTCTCCTTCGTCTTCTCGGTCAGCACCCGCTGGTTCTGAGATCTGTACAGCAGCATAGAAAGAAGATAATTGCCGAAGGGGAAAAGAATGAGCACAGGGAGAGCCATCGATGTGATAAGCTGCAGTCTCAAAGGATTCGGGGCGAATAGAAAATCGAGGACCATCGCCAGATGAACGATCACACCCATAAGATAGAATTCTTTTCCACTCTCGGATTCTCTGCTGATGAAGCTTTCATATCTGAAGATATGCCAGAGAATCCCCAGAAGACCGCTTGTGATGATTATCAGGACTCCTATGAAGACTCCGGCACCGCCAAGAATCATCCGGAAGAGACTGAGAATCACCATCACGATGAGAGTACTTGCCGGTGAGAAGAACATTCCCGAGACACTGATGAGGATGGAACGGGAATCCAGAAGGACACCTTCAGCGAGAATGAAAGGATTCGACATGATGAGTATACCCACCACCGCGACTATGATGGCAAGCGAGAATTCCTTCAAAGTAGTATTTCGGAACCTGTCGAAGGGAAGAAGAGTATAGATCACCGTCAAGGAAAGGAGCAATGTTACGTTGTAGAGAAGGTCGAGGAGGAAATCATTCATAACAGGGCCGCACAGTGTTGTATAATCTTATTGCCATTCCACCCTGTTCCTTCCATTATGTTTCGCCTGATAAAGCGCCTGGTCGGCACGGCAGACTATCGTCGTCGTATCGGTATCGATGAGCAGCATATCGGTGATGCCCATACTTATCGTTATATGGAAACGATAGGTGTCGAAACAGAATTCGGTCTTCTCGATGAGAGTCCTTATCGAGTTTGCCCACCTGATCACTTCATCGCTGCTTGAATACCCGATGAGAGCGCAGATGAACTCATCACCTCCGAAACGGGCCATGTAATCATCTTTTGCCAACCGGGATTGGATCATCGATGCAAGATTCACAAGGACCTGGTCTCCCACATAATGTCCGTAGGTGTCGTTGATCTGTTTAAAATTGTCGACATCGAAAACCAAGATGGAAGCGGGAACCTTTTTCTGGGAGAATTCGGAAATATGGGTATCAAGTTTCTCAAAAAAATACCGCCGGTTGCCGACCATAGTCAGTGAATCCTTGTAGGAGAGGTCTTTCAGCCTCTGCTGCATCTTCTTCCTCTCGGTGATATTGATCAGCTGGGCCACAACGGCCCGTTTCCCTTCATATTTTTGCGGCAGCGGAGATATTCTCGCTTCGAACCATTGAATACCCCCAGGACCGTCTCTTCCGGTTCCCTGAACTGTCTCTGTCTCAAGCTGGTATTCGAAACAGTTCATTCTTCCTATCTCGAAAGTCATCATTACTTTGTTCATGAAAAATGTGGCGAATTCGGGCTCCATGAAACGATAGATATTCTTACCTTTCAGTAAAGAGGCCTCATCGTAGAGGGTTCTGTCGGTTCCTCCCAATACTTCGAGGTAGGTTCCGTCCTCACTGATAATGAGAAAAGGATCTGCAACAGTGTTCAGAACCGTCTCGAACAGCTGTAATCGCGGCAATCTGTCCATCGGCACCTCCTCAGTTTCCTATAAGGATATCATACGAGAGCTGCCTCAGAGCAGCTACAGTTCTCTGATCGTAATTGGTCCCCGTCGAAGTACTCATGATCCTGAGAACCCGGTCGACATCATCCGGTGTCGGATTTTCATATCGAGAGATATAGTTATCATAGGAACTTGCTGTATGGATGATATGTGACTGGAGGGGGATCTGGCTTCTCAAAAGACCTCTCGGGTATCCACTCCCGTCAGGTTGTTCATGATGGCAGAGTATCCATTCGGCGATCTTGCCGAAATTCTGCACTGTATTGAGAATATGATAGCCCAGTTCACAATGACGCTGTTTGTTGAGCAGCTGCTGTGAGGTCAGCTGATCATTTGGAACGAGCAATTCCTCATCCAGTCCGATCTTTCCGATATCATGCAGTCTTCCGGCGATATAAAGCTCATCCATATCATGTTGGTCGAGAAGAAGCTGCGCTGCCATCGACTGGCACAGCACTGCAACACGTTCACTGTGGCGTTCTATTTCCCGGTTCTTGCTGAAAAGGCTCGTGATGAGCAGCGTGACGACACCCTGTTTATATGTCGAACTCTCGACAAGCTTGGAGCGGTAGAGAATATGCTCGGCCGCCTTGTAAACCTCATCGAAACTGAGAGTCTCATCTTTCTGCTCAGCATAGCCGAAGGAGATCGAAAGTGATGTCTTCCCGACGTGAATGGTATCACTTCTCTCCTTCATCTCCAGGACAGTCTCTCTGGCTGTGGCGAGGGAAGTACGAGGCATGATCATGATGAACTCATCTCCACCGTAACGTGCAACGATATCATCTTCACGCACAAATGACTGCAGAAGGGAAGCACTTTCGTAGAGGATGGAATCCCCTACCGAATGACCGAAAACATCATTGGTCAGTTTGAGACCGTTCACATCACAGATGATGACCGATAGAGGAAAAGCCTTCTCGGTGATGAACCGGTCGACCATCTTTTTTGAATAGCGGCGATTATAGACTTTGGTAAGCTGATCATGGTAGCTGTTGTACAGCAGATTCTCTTCTTCCTTCTTCTTTTCCGAGATATCACGCGAGATACCGATGATCTCGATTTCAGCTTCGTTGTTTATCCTGAAATTTATTGCGCTCTCACTCCAGACCACTTTTCCGTCTTTGCTGTGATGTCTCATCTGTACGACCCAGTCTTTTTTGATCACCCGCTTTCTTCTGAATTCACTCGCCCATGCCACAACTTTCTTCTTCACTCTCGAGATATCTTCATCGAACAGAGTAAAGGAAAAGTCCCCTGACGTGAGATCCTCTATGGACCATCCGAGAATCCGGGAGGCTGCCGGCGAAACGTATGTAAAAGAGAGACTGCTCAGATTGTATACCCAGATGATATCTGATGCATATTCGCTCAGTAGTCTGAACTGCTGTTCTCTGTGGACCAGAGCGAGTTCATTCTTCTTTCTGTCGTTGATATCGACCTGAAAGCCCATGTATCCGACGACTCTGCCGTCGGCATCACGAAGCACGGTGATCTCAGAGTAGACCCAGGTGAAGGTTCCGTCCTGCAGCTTCATCCTCAATTCCACTCCGGCGGCTTTGTCACGGTGAATCTTTCTGAACAGAGTTCTTCCCTGTTCTCTGTCGGCACTGAACAGTTCATAGAGATTCTTCCCTACACTGTTCTCAGTGGAGGTCTTGTACTGCTTCTCGAAAGCTTCATTCACCCTGACAATCCTGTTCTTTTTCATGTACAGGTCGACGGTCTCATCATCGTAGTTCAGCTGCTTCTCGTCAAAAGGAATCTCAAGTGAGGTTACGAACATACCGGTAAGACTGTTCTTCATCAGCAGAGTATTGAGTTCGACCTGCCTGTGGAACTCTCTTTCTTTCTTTTTTGTCTCCGTTACATCGACGCCCGTTCCCAGTATCCGGTCTTTGTGCTTGCGTGCTCTCCAGGATATCTGTCGGTATGAACCGTCTGCATGGCAGAACCTGTTGACCACAGAGCAGTAACCTTCCTCATTGTTCAGCCGGTCAATACATCGGGCAGTTTTTTCCGCGTCATCTTCATGAACCAGATCAAAAACAGATCTGCCTATCAGGTTTGCCGGATCATAGCCGAGGAAATTCGACCACTCCCGGTTGACCTTTAGAAGAATACCTTCTTTTGAGCTCACAAGAAGCAGTGCCGGAGAAAGATCGAACAGGTGCTGCTGTTCTTCTGCACGGTTCATCTCCTGTGTGATATCGAGAAAACTGAAGGCGACTTCCAATTCACCGACTTTGTATGAGATGACTCTGATATATTCATCATCATCGTGAATGGCCTGAACGATCTCGTCGGACTCTCTGTAACGGACAATATCGTAAAAATAGCGGACCCAGTCGAAACCTTTTCTCGTCCGGCAGTGGCTGAGAACCGAAGCCTTTTTACCTATCAGCTGACCGGGACTCATATTCCTGCTTTTTCCGTATGCCCTATTGCAATTCAGATAGAGATAATCAACCGGTTCACCATTCTCGTTCAGCAGAATCCGAATGTGAGCTATACTATATGGTGAGGATTCGATAACAGTATCAAGCCAGCTACTTTGCATGTTGTCCAACTTATATCATACATCTTACAACTACTCAAACCTTTTTGTTATAATTATTCACTAAAAAGTTAGAGGTTATATAGTTTTCTGCAGTTTTCATGAGATCCATGTTGGCATCAAGAAGCTCTCTGCGTTTGAGAGATGCATTCAAGGATTCCTTAAGCGAGAAAACCGAAACGACTTCGCTGAGAACAGCCAGGCTTGTCACCATTACGACCGAAGCAGCTGATGGTATGAGGGCCTCCTGCGCCATGGCCGTTGCAGGAATACCGTAGACATTCACATCGTCCCTGCCGATCTCATCATCTACTAGTGTAGAGTTGACGATGATAGTGCCACCTGTTTTCACCTTGTCTTTATAATACTGCAGAGAGGGACCGTTCATTGCAAGCAGGAAATCGGGTTTTTCATCCAGAGGAGAAGGAATACTGCTGTCACTGACTATGACAGTGACACTTGCCTTCCCTCCTCTCATTTCAGGACCATAGGAAGGAAGCCAGGAGACATCGAGTCCGTGAGCCATCGCCGAGTTTGCGAGCAAAGTACCTCCCGAAAGGATTCCCTGTCCTCCGAATCCCGCGATCGTGATCGTTTTGGGAGAATCTATAACGGGACTTTCGAACGACCGGGCTGTTAGATCACCTGTCAGAAGTGAAAGAAGTTCGTCGTCATTCATAAGTGGAAAGGAATTGTTCTTTATGCATACATTTTCCGGTCTTTTGTCGACAAACGTTTTCAGAGGGTAAAACTGCTTCATCACCTGCTCGATATGATTTCTAGATTCGACAGCACTCATCTTCCAGTTCGTAGGACATGGACTGAGTATCTCGATAAAAGAAAACCCGAGTTTGTCTACCTGGTTTTTCAGTCCTATTCTGACAGCTTCACGGGTTCTGAGCAGTTCCTTCGTCGAAGAGACCGCGCAGCGACGTACATAAGCGGGCGCATCAAGAGACGCTATAACCTCCGCCATAGCAAGAGGTTTTCCGTCCCGTTCACTTTCACGCCCGAACGGTGTGGTCAATGTCTTCTCATGAAGCAGGGTGGTCGGTGCCATCTGCCCTCCGGTCATCCCGTAGGTTGCATTATTGATGAAAAACACCGTAAGCTGTTCTCCTCTGTTGGCGGCGTGAATGATCTCGGTCATACCGATACCTGCAAGATCTCCGTCTCCCTGGTAACAAACCACCACAGAATCGGGGAGAACACGTTTCACTCCCGTACCCACAGCCGGAGCGCGACCGTGAGAACACTGGATGTTTCCAGTATCATAATAATAATAACTGAAGACAGAACAGCCTACCGGAGAGAGGAAGATCGCTCTGTTTTGTACTCCAAGCTCTTCAATCGCCGAAGCGATCATCTTCTGGATCACACCGTGACCGCAGCCGGGACAGTAATGTGTCGTCTGTTGATTTCCCTCTTTTCTTTCATAATGAGTATAGAGGACAGATGAAGTCTCTATGGTATTCAATGTGCACTCCTCAGAACAGTCTTTTGGGTGAATGAGACGACCTCTTCGACCGAAGGTATCTCTCCTCCCATTTTCAGCAACTCTATGATGCGGGTGGAATACTGCGCGGCAGCTCTTACATCCTGACACATCTGTCCGTTACTCAGTTCCACAACGATGATCGTAACCTTTCTTTTCGCATGGTTCAGCACCGCTTCAGAAGGGAATGGAAAGAGCGTCTTCAGTCTCAGCAGTCCGGCACGCAAGCCTGCCTTCCTGAGAAGGGCCACCGCACTGCGGCAGATACGCGAAACGATCCCGTAGGCGATGAATATCACCGAAGCATCCTCCGTCTCTATCTCCTCCCAGTCAACGAGCTCCTTTTCTACCCGTCTGTAGGTCTGCTGCAGTTCTCGATTGTGCTGCCCCTGAGAAGACGGTTTCATGAAGATGGAGGTGATCAGGTTCTCTCTGCTTTCTTCGTCCGCGTAGAGAGCCCAATCTTTTCTTTTTCCATGATCGACGGTAGAGCCGATATCGACAGGCTCCATGATCTGACCGATATAGGCATCTCCCAGAATGATGACGCTCATACGGTATTCATCCGCGTAGGAGAATGCCGCTCTGGTGAAATCGAACATTTCCTGAGCTCCATCCGGAGACAGCACGATATTCTTGTAGTTCCCGTGCCCTCCCCCCTTGACCACCATGTTGTAGTCACTCTGCTCGGGCCAGATATTTCCCAGACCGGGGCCGGCACGCTGCATGTCTATGAGGACACAGGGAAGACGGGAACCGGCAAGGTAGGAAAGTCCTTCTCCCATCAATGCTATGCCCGGTCCACTGCTCGCGCTCATCACTCTCGCTCCGGCAGAAGAAGCTCCGTAGAGCATGTTGATGACGCTCACCTCGCTTTCGGCCTGCAGAAAAGTCCTTCCTGCTTTCGTGAAATAGTACGCGGCGGCATGGGCGATCTCGCTCGCCGGTGTGATAGGATAGCCGAAAAAATGGGTACAGCCGCCCATAAGTGCTCCGAGAACAGCCGCCTCATTTCCCTTTACTAGGCGCTTTTGCATACTCGATCCTTATTTTCCTTTATCACTTTCAAAGCGAAGGGCTCGGGACAGGAAAGAACGCACATCCCGCAGCCGATACAGTCAGCCTCGGATACCGTAGATACCGGTACATAGCCTTGTGAGTTTATCGAACTGTCGATGGTCAGGCATCCTTTAGGACAATGCGAGATGCACACATAACAGCCTTTACATCGCTGAACATCGCATTTTACCAGGTTTTTCATAGTATTTCTCCTGTGTTGTAAGAGGACAACATCGTGTGTGAAGACCTTCATTCCGTCTGTTTTATACTATTTTATTTTTACACTTTATGTACTATCTGTCAAGTTAAATGGTATTATTTAAAATAGTTATAATTCTTAAAAATATTTACTTTTCTATAATAAAAGAATTTATACAATATTTCCTCTATTGACATTTTTACATTTTATGTAAATATTAATATAAAAAGAAGGAATTATATAATGAGTCAAACAATAGTCAAATTATTGAAAGAGATGAGTGAACAATATCCCGATACTGCCGTACAGATGTACAAGGACGACAGCGGAAATTTCCTCTCTGTCACGTACCGCCAGTTCTTCCGGGAAGTTCAGTACATCAGTGCCGCTCTGAAATCTCTGAACGTCAACAGAGGAGACAATATCGGTCTCATCAGCGACAACAGGAAGGAGTGGCTCGCCTCTGATGCTGCGATTCTCGCTCTGGGAGCGGTTGACGTTCCCAGAGGGAGGGATGCCACACTGCAGGAGCTGCAGTTCATACTCAATACGAGCGAATGCAGGATCTGTTTCGTCGAAAATGAAGATCAGAGCAGAAAGGTCCTCTCTTTGAAAGACGATCTTCCTCTTCTGGAGACTGTGATCATCATGGATGAGCTTCACCATCTGAATCCCTCCGGTAAAACCCTGGAAGGATCTGTCGAAATCATGAATCTCACTACACTCATTCAGAAGGGAAAGGTTCTTCTTGAAAAGGAACCTGACATGATCCTCAAAAAGATAGATGAGGGAAGAAGCGAAGATCTGGCCACGATCATCTTCACAAGCGGAACGACAGGAGAACCGAAAGGAGTGATGCTCACTCATGAAAACTTCCTCTTTCAGCTTGAGCAGCTTCCGAAGGTCATCGACTTCAAAAAAGGAGAAAGATGGCTGAGCGTACTTCCTGTGTGGCATTCGTTCGAACGGATTCTGCAGTATGTCGTAATCTCTCAGGCCTCCACGGTAGTCTACTCCAAGCCTATCGGGAAGATAATGCTCGTCGACCTTCAGAGAACGAACCCCCAGTGGATGGGATCGGTTCCCCGAATCTGGGAAGCTGTGAAATCGGGGGTCTATCAGAACATCAAATCAAAAAGCGTGATTGCACGAGCTCTCTTCCATTTCTTCGTTTTCGTCGGAGCTTATCACAGTGACGCGCTGAACCGGGTTGCCAACAGAAAGCCCCAGTTCAAAAAGAGATTCTACCCCTTCGATCTTCTTGCAGGCCTTATTCTCCTTGTGATCCTCACTCCGTTCAAGCTGCTGGGAAATCTGCTGGTTTTCAATACGATCAAAAAGAAGTTCGGCACCGGTTTCAGAGCCGGGGTATCGGGAGGTGGATCTCTCTCCCCTTCAATCGACAGATTCTTCAAAGCTATCGGAATCACTCTTCTTGACGGCTACGGTCTGACCGAGACCGCCCCGGTCATCGGACTGAGAAAGATAACTCATCAGGTGCCCGAAACCGTCTCTCCTCTCCCTGAAACGGAGATAAAGATCGTGAAGGACGATGGTTCGACTGCTCGCCCCGGAGAGAAGGGTGTCATCTGGGCCCGCGGAAAACAAGTGATGAAAGGATACTACAAGAGACCAGATCTTACAGAGGCGATCATGGATGACGACGGTTTTCTCAATACCGGCGACATCGGAATGTGGACCCATAAGGGTGAGTTCGCCATCAAAGGAAGAGAGAAAGATACGATAGTGCTCAGCGGAGGAGAGAATATCGAACCGGTACCGATCGAATCGAAACTGAGAGAATCCCAGTTCATCGAACAGGTGATGGTCGTCGGACAGGATCAGAAATACCTCGGAGCGCTCATCGTTCCCGATCTGAAGAAACTGGAACTGTATGTAAAGGAGAACAAGATACCCTATATGACCCGCTTTGATGTCCTGAAGCTCGAGGAGGTGAAAGATCTCATTCAAAGTGAGATCCATTCGCTGGTGAGCTCGAAGAACGGATTCAAGAATTTCGAACATATAGCCCGGTTCACTCTGATAGCACAGGCCTTCAAAGTGGGAGAACAGCTGTCTGCGAAACAGGAGATCATGAGGCATAAGATATCAAGTCAGTTCCACAAAGAGATACTTTCTCTCTATCCCTGATCATCCGCGTTATGAAGCAAAAGACAAAAGGCAAGATATTGTTGCAATTGCAACATATTTCTTGCCTTTTGTTCTGTATAGTAGCAGATGTACAAAGATAATCCGGTGTTATAAGGAGATAGAATATGAGTGCGGAAATAATGAACAGCAAAGAAAGAAGTGAAGTACTGAAAAATATGATAAAAAGACTGCATAACGGAGACGAATTCGAGAGCGTTAAAGAAGAATTCTCGAAAGTCTTCAGCGGTATCGGAGCAGACGAGATAGCCGAAGCAGAACGGTCTCTTCTCGAATCGGGCGACGTGACCGTACAGGAGGTTCAGCGCCTGTGCGATGTCCATTCGGCACTGGTTCACGGTTCGGTCGCCCAGATCCACGGAAGCAGAGAAGTCGACAAGATCCTCGGACATCCTGCCTGGCTTCTGAAGAAAGAGAACGAGCATATCAGGAATCTGGTAGAAAAGAAACTTGCCGACCACCTGCAACTGCTCAGTGAAGGCAGATTCCAGGTTCTTTCCGATATTCACAGTGAATTGAAGGAACTTAAGAACATCGATTCTCATTATGCAAAGAAGGAGAATCTGTGGTTTCCTCTGATGGAACGATACGGGATCACAGCTCCTCCCAAGATGATGTGGGGTGTCGACGATGAGATCAGAGACCTTGTCAAAGGTGCTCTCTCGACATTCGAAGAGATGCTCGACTCGCCTCACCCCGACTCTCACAAGAGAGAATTCTTCTTCAATCAGATACTAGAAGCGAAAGCTAAGATTCTGGAAATGATCACAAAAGAAGATGATATTCTCATCCCTATGGTCTGTGAGGTATTCACACCTCATGACTGGCAGACGATCGCTGACGGACTCGATGAGTTCGCCCACTCATATGTGGAAGATGCTCCGCAGTGGAAATCGGAAGAGAAAGATGAATCTCATAAAAAAAGTGTCCTTTCCGATGATCTGATACAGCTGCCCTCAGGTCATTTCAGACCCGAGATCCTCAACCGTGTTTTAAACACATTACCGGTCGACATCACGTTCGTCGACGCAAACGATCAGGTGGCATACTTCTCCCAGTCGAAAGAAAGGATATTCCCGCGCACGACTGCGATAATTGGGCGGGAGGTAGTCAACTGTCATCCGCCGGCTTCCATGCACGTCGTCCTCGAGATCCTAGACGACTTCAAAAGCGGCAGAAGAGATATGGCGGAATTCTACATCCATCTCGGTGAAGCATATGTCCATATCCGCTATTTCGCAGTACGGGACGATGAGGGAACTTATCTGGGAACACTCGAGGTGACACAGAACATCGCACCGATCCAGGCAATCACCGGCGACAAGAAATTACTCGATTAGATTGTGGAATGAGGGGGAAAGACTCCCCCTCATGTTTTTATGCGAACCAGGTGAAATTGTTCCGTGTGGCCATCTCCCGGGCAAACCGCGGAAGGGTCCTCACCGGATAGACCTCCATATTCTCATCTTCGACGAGCATCGGGGTGACGATTCTCCATGACTCACAAATCTCTCTCATCGAGGGGAACAGACTCTTGTCCCCCTGGAAGATCTTCTTGACGATCTGTTCGTAGGCCTCTGGAGTATTTGCTCCGAAGGTCTCGGTCTGGTTGAATCTGAAACGTACCGATTTCGATTTCCACGATGTCTGCGGATCTTTGAGATTCATCTTGATATCGATGGTCAGCTCCGGATGGATCGTTATGATCACCCCGTTCTCCTCTATCTCCGCATCGCCCATGGCCTTCTTCGTAGTGTTCTTGAACTTGACGTAGATCAGTGATTTAGCTTCCTTCTGCATCTTCCCCGTACGGATATATATGGGGATATCGGCAAAGTAGTAGGAGTTTACACTCAGTTTCAATGCGGCGTAAGTGGGAGTGTTCACGACATGGCCGCTGTTGGCTCCGAGGGACTCATACCGGCCGGTATGAAATTCGCTGATCGATGAGATCGAACGGAGCACTTTCACCTTCTCCGTAGCGATATCTTCGGGAGAGAGCGTTGCCGGGTCATTCATGGTAAGATAGGTGATGATCTGCATGATATGATTCTGGATAGTGTCTCTGACGACCCCTATCTTCTCGTAGAATCCCAGCCTCTGATCGACACCGTGAGTCTCATCAAATATGATCTGGATGCTCTCTATCGAACGGTTATCCCATATCCTGCGGATGATATCGTTATGAAACCTGAGCAGAAGAAGATTCTGCATGAATTCCTTGCCCAGATAATGGTCTATCCTGTATATCTCTTTATCCGAAAATGCCTTGAGCAGAATATTGTTGTATCTGGTTGCCGATTCCAGATCGAAGCCGAAAGGTTTTTCCACAACGATCTTCTTGGTAAAAGGCACCACCTTCTTCAGTTTTGCATCCACCAGCTGGATCTGTCTGATCGCATCTTCATACAATGAAGGCTGAAGAGCCATATAGTAGATAAGTTCGACCTCTCTGTCCTCACCGATCAGATTCGCAAGATGTGAGAAAAGGGCCTCTGTGGCCTTCTCCTCGTCGCTCATATCGTATTGAAGGTATTCGAGATGGCTGAGAAACTGATCACTCACATCGCTTCCGAGCGAATCTTTGATGAACTCCTTCGTATTGCTGTAACGCCGCCCTAAAGCGAGAACAGTGAATTCGAAGCCTTCCTCCAGCATCAGTTTCTCGTAGGCGGGATAGAGTTTCTTCTTGGCGAGATCTCCGGTTCCGCCGAATTGTATCACAATATGTTTCATGTTTTGGTCTCCTTTTCAAGCCAGATCGGTTGCGACAGTAAGGGTGCTGTCGAGCGAACGGCAGAATTGGACAGGAAGCGTCCTGCATGTCTCTTCGTTCTTCACAAATCTGTTGTAGGCATCCTGTTTTCCCTCTCCGAAAAACAGCAGATATACCTCACTATCGACAGTATACTGCCTCAGAGCATCATATGAAATAGATATCCTCTCTTTCGGCATCTTCGGACTGTCGGTCACAACAATCACATCCTTCTGATGAGATGGTACGCACGATCCGGGAAATAAAGATGCGATATGCCCATCCTCCCCCACTCCGAGAAACAGCAGATCCAGTGTCTGATTCCTTTCCATGAAAGATCTTCCCTCTTCGAGTATGACCAGCTGTCCGCTTCTCATCCGGTTCTCTTCGAAGGCCTTCTTGAATCCGTAGTCGAGCAGTGTCTGCTCGTTGGTCAGCCCGCTGAGCCTCTCATCCACCAGATAGAAAGAGAGTCGGGATAGGTCCTCATCCGAAAGCGAAAGAGCCCCCGTCACGATGCTTTCAGCTCCTCTTCCTCCAGGGATACCGACGGTCACTGTCCGCGGCACGCTGTCCAGCTTTTCCTTCAGGATGAGCGGAACATAACGGGCAAAGTCGGACAGATCTTTGAATGTTCGTGTTTTCATAGTGAGAATATAATGATAATCCGGTAAAAAAGAAACCTTTTTACACTATCGAGAGTTTTCTCGCCTCTTTTCCGATCACATCTACAGCATAGGAGATCTCATCACTTGTGTGAACTGCCATGCAGCTTGTTCTCAGCAGTGACCTTGATGGAGGTACAGCAGGAGAGATGACGGGATTCACATAGACACCCTTCTCGAAACAGTTCTTCCACAACAGGAATGTCTTGTCATTGTCGCCGATGACAAGCGGAACAATGGCTGTCTCGGTGGTTCCCACATCAAAACCGTAGGAGATGAATCCTTCTCTCATAAGACGGGCATTCTCCTGAAGTTTCTGAACCAGAGAGTTGTCGTTCTCGATAATATCCAATGCTGTCATCGTCGCGGCGATGTTCGCAGGAGGCATCGAAGCACTGAAGATCAGAGGACGCGCCATATGCTTGATGAAATCGATCACGTTGCTGTCTCCGGCGACAAAGCCGCCGATCGATCCGAATGATTTGCTGAATGTGCACATGATCAAATCAGGCAGATCGAACTGGTTATCGAAATGTTCACAGGAACCTCTTCCTGTATCGCCTACCACGCCGAGTCCGTGAGCCTCGTCGAGGTAGATCGCAGCTTTGTATCTGTCGGCAATGACTCTGATCTCGGGAAGCGGTGCTATATCACCTTCCATCGAGAAAACTCCATCGATGACAATGAGCTTCGATTCATCAAGAGGGATCTTTTTCAGAACCTTTTCAAGGTCAACTAGATCGTTGTGCTTGTAACGGTGGAGATTCACGTTCTTCCTCGTCCCCTGAGCCATGAACACACCGTCCATGATCGAGGCGTGATCGTATTTATCAACGATCACGTGATCACCGCGATTCAGCATTGCCGAGATGGCGCCCAGATTCGTCTGATAGCCTGTCGTGAAACATAAAGCCGCTTCCTGGCGGACGAAATTCGCAAGACGATGTTCGAGCTTCTCATGAAGATCGAGCGTTCCGTTCATGAATCTGGAACCGCTGCAGCTCGTACCGTAGCGCTGGGAAGCAAGCTGGGCTGCCTCAGCCATTCTGGGATCGTTTGCGAGACCGAGATAGTTATTACTCCCGAGCATCAGCATCTCTTTGTTGTCGATGAAGACCTTCGAACCGATACTTTTCGTGATCGGCTTGAAGAACGGATACAAACCTGCAGAACGGGCTTCATCGGCAAGAGTGAATTCAGAACATTTTTCAAATATGGGGAGGTGTAAGCGATTATTCATGTAACGGTTTCCTTATTTATACAGATAGAAGAGTAAATCCAAGCACTCTTTTTATTATTACAACATTCAAAAAATTGTTCAAGATAACAGTGGTTCCCATAACGCTACTTTTTTATCTAAACTCATCGGGTACGCCCGGGAGGTGCTCGGTGCATAATAACATGGGATACCCAATTCATTTTCTGCGATAGAAACAAAATACCTGTGTGCAAGCTTACCGTTTGCGATCACTTTTCTTATGTGCGGGTGATCGATAAAAAACTGTGAAAAATTGTTAATCTCTCCATTCTTGATGGAACTGTCCTTCGATCTCTCTCTTGTACATGTGGCGAAAACATCCCACAAAGCAACACGGCGGGTGTGCAGGGTGCTCACCTTGTCAGCGTAGCTGTCAAACGAAACATCCCATATTTTTGCGATAATAGGCCAGAAATCATTGGATCGGTGACCGTAATATTCTCCTTTCGCAATACTTGTCTCACTCGGCATGGAACCTACTATCAGAATCGTATCCTCTGTCGTCGAGATCGGCAGGAAACCTTCATACATGTTCATATATCATAGGAAAGGATAAAAATAAGTGTATGTCAAGGTTGTGCTTGAGCCTCATAAATATTATATTTTATGAGAAGAAAAGGAGACAGTGATGAAAAGATTTCTAGATGATAATTTTCTGCTTGAAAACGGGACAGCTATCCGCCTCTATCATGAAAGTGCCGCCGATGAACCGATTTTTGATTATCATTGCCACCTTGAGCCTTCCCAGATCGCTCACAACAGACAGTTCGAGGATCTGACCGCTATCTGGCTCGCAGGTGATCATTACAAGTGGAGAGCGATGCGGACTGTTGGAATAGACGAGAAGTTCATCACAGGAGACGCAGACCCATACGACAAATATATGGCGTGGGCACGATCAATGCCCTACCTTATGGGAAATCCTCTCTACCACTGGTCTCATCTCGAACTCCAGCGCTATTTCGATATCCATGAAGTATTCAATGAAAAGAGTGCGCCGAAGATCTGGGAGATAACAAAAGAAATGCTCAAAGATGAGCAGCTTTCTGTAAGAGGGATCTTCAGAAAGTTCAAGGTCGCCGCGGTCGGTACAACCGATGATCCCGCCGACCCGTTGGACATGCACTCGATAATAAACAGCGGACAGGGAGAGATAGGAAAGATCGATACAAAGGTCCTCCCATCCTACAGACCCGATAAAGCAATATTGATCGAAAACGGAACATTCATCCCTTTTGTGACAAAACTGGAAAAGATAACAGGGATCGAGATCACCAGCGTCAGCAGACTCCTGGATGCTCTCATCTTGAGGCTAGACGCGTTTGTCGATGCAGGATGCCGTGCGACCGACCATGGACTCATGATGATTCCTTTCGTTCTGGAAAGTGATGAGAAAATCGAGGAGATCTTCAGAAAGAGGATGGATGGAAAACCTCTTGATGCACACGAGATCGAAGCTTTTCAGACCAGGATTCTCGTGACGCTTGCAGGAGAGTACAGGAAGAGGGAAATCGTGATGCAGCTTCATCTCAATGCGATACGCGACCTCAACCCGCCTCAGTTCAGAGATCTCGGCCCTGATACCGGTTACGACGCGTCTCACGATCTTCCGGTGGCGAATAAGCTCGGAGCATTTCTCGGGCACCTGGAGAATGCCGGAGCACTGGGAAAAACAGTCCTCTATTCTCTCAACCCGAAAGACTATTACTCTCTCGCAACGATCATGGGTTCTTTTCAGGGTGAGGGAATACCGGGAAAGATGCAGCTCGGGTCGGGCTGGTGGTTCTGCGATCATAAGGACGGGATGGAACAACAGATGAAAGTCCTTGCCAATCTGGGGTCTCTTCCCCGATTCATCGGCATGCTCACCGATTCAAGATCGTTTCTCTCCTACCCCAGGCATGAATATTTCAGAAGAATCGTCTCTAACATCTTCGGCACATGGGTCACGAACGGAGAGATTCCTGACGACAGGGACCTGCTTGATTCGGTCATCCGTGATATCTGCTTCAGAAATGCCGCACGATATTTCTCGTTCGAACTCTAGAGGATTCACCGTCTGATAACAGAATAATTTCTTTTTCTTCCCAAATACAGACTATGAAAAACCGTAGTCTGTTGTATCCTTTGTCCATGGAGATACATCAGGCTATTCAGGAGTTCATCATCGCAAAGAATCTCACAGTCGCCAAGCTTGCGCAGGAATCGGGAATCACCAGAGGATATCTCTACAAGATATTGAACGGAGAACATTCCCCCACTCTCTATACACTTGACCGTCTGGCGAAGGTTCTGGAAATCCCCCTTTCCGAGATCATTCTGTTCGCTGAAAACGATGTGTTTTTTCGTTGAAAGACTGCTCCTTCTGTGCAAAAAACAGCTCTTCGGTAGCCAGAGCGATCTTCGTAACGCTGAACGATTCTCCCTGCGGGTAGATATAGTAGGTGTCATCTAGAGTCGATAGTTCTATGCAGTCTCCCTTTTTCTTATAGTCGTACTCTATGTGACAGGAATACATCGAAGAGACTTCCTTATGGAGGTAAAATTCTTCTCCGTCGAAGGTTCCTGTCAGATGAAAACCGCTGGTGTCATGAACCAGGAGGGCTTTTCCCAGGGGAATAAATCGTTTGGCGTTCGGCAGCGATTCGACATGTACAGCGACTGAAAGAGCGTACCTGTTTTCATCTATCTCCTTTCTCACCTGAGCACGCTCAGCCTCGTACCAGTCGGGAACATGGGAAAATTCAGTAATCAGTTCACTCTCATCCTCGGCAGGATCGACAGTATGAAGCTGACCGAGGGTATCCATCTGCCAGCTTTTATGACAATGTGTGCAGTACAATCGATCATTCTTGCTTGTGATCGTATATTCTGAAAGACAGTGAGGACACATATAGAGAACTTTATGAAGTCCTTCACAGCGCTTGGGATAGTCGATGTGGATATGATTGTCCTTCTGCCAGCGATACTCATCATACTCGAATGCTTCAGTTATCTTTTTGTTGATCGTCTCGACTGATGATTTCGCAAGGTCTTTCTCAGTGAACAGCAGCGTCATATCTGCGCTGATGCGGTTCTTGCGTTCATGGAGGTTCCAACAGGGGCTGTTGAGATAGTTTCCGTGCATATTGAGCACTACCACGGGAACCTTCATAAGTTTCGCCATCTTTCCCAGAGAGAGGGGAAGAACGGCGTTAGTCCCGATGAGAGAGTAACGGGCTTCAGGGTAGAGAGCAAGAATGTCCTTCTGTTTCGAAACTACATGCCTGATATGCTTCACAAGCTGTATATCGTTGGTGAACTTTCTCTTGCAGATCCCTCCGGCCTGACGCAGCAGCCGTTCTCTTCCGATGAAGCCGTCAATCGCGACAACATAGTTCGCCCGGTGTGGGAATATCGCGGCAGTGGTGACTTTGAAATCGTTGAAGGCATGGTGAGTACACAGCAGCAGATACGGAGGTTTCACCCCTTCCATCCCGACTTTATGAATTCTCAGGCGGCGGGCGATCACCGTGGGATAGGTGAGCAGCCAGGTTACAGGACGCAGATACCACCTCTGGCGCAGAGGCTTCTTTCTCATATCGAAACGGACGAGTTTTTCATAATTCACATTCTTTTTCATATACCAACCTATCTGGATAACAATAGCATGGATTTCTCTGTCATATGAATAAAATTCGTCAGATCCATTATCCTGTTTACATTCGTTTTATCTTTCCGTATTCTTAAAAAAGAGGTTATTGTTATGAAAAAGAGAATATTAGGGAAAACAGGATTGGAAGTGTCGCAGGTCGGACTCGGTACATGGGCCATTGGTGCAGGATGGGGCAAAGTTGACGACAATGAAGCTTTGAAAGCCATTCAGACAGCTGCAGACAACGGGGTGAACTTCTTCGATACCGCCGATGTCTACGGCGACGGAAGAAGCGAGAGATTTCTCGCATCCATGTTCGAAGGACGGAAGGATATCTACATCGCGACAAAAGCCGGAAGAAATCTCAACCCTCATATAGCGAGCATGTATACTCCTGACAATATCCGTTCCTACATCCTGAAAAGTATCGAACGGCTAAAAGTCTCTTCACTCGACCTGCTGCAGCTTCACTGTCCCCCGACCGATGTCTATTACAATCCGGAACTGTTCGGTGCACTCGATGATATGGTCGAAGAAGGGTTGATCAGACACTATGGTGTCAGTGTCGAGAAGATCGAAGAGGCACTGAAAGCGATAGAGTATCCCGGAGTGGAGACGGTCCAGATCATATTCAACATGTTCAGACAGCGTCCGAATGAATTATTCTTCCGTGAAGCGAAGAAAAAGAATATCGGGATAATCGTAAGAGTACCGCTTGCAAGCGGTCTTCTTACCGGAAAGATGACAAAAGAGACCATCTTTGCAAAAGATGATCACCGGAACTTCAACCGTGACGGTTCTGCCTTCGACCGGGGAGAGACCTTTGCGGGAGTCCGCTATGAAGAGGGCCTTCAGGCGGTGGAAGAACTGAGAGCGATAATACCTGAAGGTCTGACAATGGCCCAGTTCGCTCTTCGCTGGATTTTGATGTTCGATGAAGTGTCTACGGTTATCCCGGGAGCGAAGAACAGCTCTCAGGTGCTCGACAACCTCGCAGCATCCGAAGCTGCACCCCTTTCCGATGCTGTGATGAACAAAGTAGACCGTATCTATGATACCTATATCAAAAAGGATGTCCATCTCAGATGGTAGATTGTGTTAATATTTCGTGAATCGGCGGCTATCGGGCCAAACCACTTGACGAAGGGGTCGGTTTAGAAGTATGTTTCATGCATAACATTACTTCTGGTTCGATGAACAAGGCGGTTCGATTCCCCTGAGTAATAAAATTAACCGTTACTGGTTATAAAAAGGTGTAGATTTTTATACAACGATTAGGTGATTGTAAGAACAACCAGTTTTATGTCCCATGCTGGCACTGCAAGTTGAACCGAAAATGTATAAAAACACACCTTTTTTGTGTTTTCACCCTTCGTTCTTCTCCTCGAGATATGTCCACCTGTCCAAAGTAGTCTCAAGTTCTTGCTGACATTCCTGATATCTCATAGTTCTCTCTTTCAGGTCTGAAGGGTCTGTGAGGGGGTCGGCAAACGACTGTTCCAGCTGGGCGATCTCGCTTTCCAGAGACTCGATGACATCCGTGATCGATTCCAGCTCCTTTTTCTCCTTGAAAGTAAGCCCTTCTTTCCTCTGTACTGTACGATTCTCTCTCTTTTTGACGTTTTTCGGCCGGAGGGTGATCTGTTCCTTCTTTTCTTCCCAGTCACTGTATGTTCCGGGGAATTTTTCTATACTGCCCTGTTCGCCGAAGACAAAGAGAGTGTCTACACACGCGTCGAGGAACGCTCTATCGTGAGATGCGATGAGAACACAACCGTCGAAATCAGAGATAAAATTCTCGGTCTGCCCTATCGTCTCGATATCGAGATCGTTGGTGGGTTCATCGAGAAGAAGAAAGTTGGGGTTTCTTGCAAGGATGCTCACCAGATAGAGGCGGCGCCTCTCCCCTCCGCTCAGAAGCGAGATGCTCTGGCGGTGTTGGGATGATGGAAAACCGAACATCTCCAGAAATCGCGATGCGCTCACGGTGAGCCCCTTCTCCACAGTGATATTTTCCGCGATGTCTCTTATGAATTCCAGAACGGTCATCGAGAAATCGATCAGAGCATCAAGTTGATCATAGTAGGCGATACGGGTATGCGCCCCGTAGGAGATACTGCCGCTGTCGAGATCGACCCGACCGGCTATGATATTCATAAACGTCGATTTACCGCTCCCATTGGGACCTATCAGTCCGATTTTCTCTCCTTTGAGAAACGAGTGGGTAAATTCGGAAAATACGGTATGTCCGTCATAGGTCTTTGTGATACTGTCAAGATCTATTATCTTCTTTGATGTTCTGCTGCTTACCGAGGAGAACTCCCGGCGCGACTTCTGGGGGGTGACAACAAGATCTTTGAGCTGTTCTATTCTCTCGATCCTCCCAGCCGCCTTCGTCGTCCTGGCTCTGGCGCCCCGTTGAAGCCATTTCAGTTCGGTACGCAGGATATTCTTGATGCGTTCCTGCTGAGATTGCTGGGCCCGGTAGCGCTCCTCCTTTCTCTCAAGGTAGGTGGTATACGATCCGGGATAGGTATAGAGGTTTCTCTGGTCGAGTTCGAAGATCATCTGGCAAACTTCTTCAAGGAAATAGCGGTCGTGAGTGACGATCATCGTTGTCACCTGATTGGCAATCAGATACTGCTGGACCCATTTGATCGTTGGGATGTCGAGATGGTTTGTGATCTCATCGAGAAGCACCAGATCGCAGTCTGTCGCAAAAGTGCGGGCGATCGCGACCTTCTTCACCATACCGCCGGAAAGCTGTCCCATGGAATCGGTCAGAGAAGGTCCTGCCATCTCGCTTAAAAGAGACTCATACCGGTTGACGATATTCCATCCGTCCGAGAGCTCTATTTCATGCTGAAGTTCACTGAGCTGTACCCTCAGCTTCCCTGAGTCTTTCTGAGAAAGGAGGCTGCGGTAGCGCGTGAGGGTTCTGATGTGAGGATGATCCCCTCTGTAAAGAAAATCTTCCACGCTTTCGTTTTCATCGAACTCGATGCGCTGGGGAAGATATGCGATATATGCATCCTTCCTGTAGCTGACAGTACCTTCATCGGCACCTGTCAGACCATAGAGGATCTTGAGAAGAGTACTCTTTCCGCAACCGTTGCTCCCGATCAGTCCGATACGCATACCTGAATCAATGCCGAAAGAGAGCTTCGTGAACAGAGGGGCATCTTTTACTGTCTTTTCCAAATCTTCAACTGAAACAATGACCATAGATGCACAGTATCTCATGCATCTGTGTTGATTCAAGTATCAAAGGAAAATTCTTCGCTATCGGAAAGATCTTCGTCGAAGAAAAGGTCTTCTCTGTCTCTCTGGAAATCTTTCCGGCGTTTAGCCTTTCTTTCCTTTCCTTCGAGCAACTCTGAAAGATCCCAGTCAGGGTCTCTCTCGTAATCGGGTTTCCTTCTGATAGTGGCGCGCATTCCCCGTTTCATAGCCTACTCCTCTGCATCAGAAAGCTGATGCGAAACAAGCATGAAAGATCAATTACTGAACAATCTCGTACGGCCAGGAGTTGAGCCCGCCGAAATCGTAGACGTTTATATATCCAAGCGAGGCCAGTTTACGTGCCGCCTGCGAACTACGATTCCCGCTTCTGCAGTAGACCAGAATCACTGCATGTTTATCAGGCAGCATGTCGATTCTCCCTTCCGTAGAGATCTCTTCGTTCGGGAGCAACAGGGCTCCCTCTATGTGTCCGCTATTATATTCGCTTTCAGTCCGTACATCAATAATTATCAGCTGGTTTTGAGAATCCATCATCTCTTTCGCCATCTGTGGGGAAATCTTTCTGTATTGAGCCGTCATGGCTGACATCATATCCAATCCTTCCTCAGAGTCTCCGCTTTGAGAACGGTTGGCACATCCTGCGGCGAAAAGAGTCACGGCAATCAGTAGTACGGGCAGTATAGATTTAGTCGAATTAGTCATGGCATTATTCCCCTATTCACCCATTATAACAAACAAGCGGCACATTAGTTTCATAGATTCGAATTTTCTTTGATAAAAGACGAAATATCATCATTTTTCCCGATAACGACGATTTCATCCAGTTTCAACAGCTCGGTTTCAGACCCGATCTGAACTCTTGTTTTCTCATCACGGGTCAACGCTATGATATTGAGCCGGTATTTAGCGCGGAAATTGATCTCCCCGATCGTCTTCTTGTCGAATTTTTCCGACAGAGAGATTTCCGTGATACTGATATCATCGTCAAGTTCGAGAAAATCGAGAGTACGGAGGGTCAGAAGGGATTTTGCAAGCCTCACTCCGCTGTCCACCTCGGGAAGGATCACTTCGGCCCCGATCTTCTCGAGGACCCGCTGGTGATCGTCATTCATCGCCTTCGATATGACCCGGGGAATCTCACACTCGATCACGTGCATCGTCGCAAGTATGTTCGATTCGATATCCTTTCCGATGCATACTATCACAGTACCGCAGTGACTGATACCGGATTCTTCAAGAACGTCTCTGCTGATCGAGGTGACTATATGGGCATTGGTGATGAAATCTTTGACCGATCCGAGCTTTCCCTCATCGATATCCAGAACAACCACCCTTTTTTTCGCTTTTGCCAGCTCAAGCGCCAGTGCTGTACCGAACCTGCCAAGGCCTATTATCCCGTATGCGTTCGGATCATGCTGATTCTTTTTCATTGCTCTCCCCCCCCTATTTTATCCGATGAAGACTCTTTCCTGAATAGACCGGAGATTGGTCTCTTTCGTTACTATATTGGCAGCGATCGTTATCGGACCGACTCTTCCTATGAACATCGCTATCATGAGAAAGATCTTCGAAAACGAATTAAGGTTTCCCGTTATTCCAGTCGAAAGGCCCACGGTCGCAAAAGCCGAGACACTTTCGAACAGTACTTCGAACATGGTGAACTGCCCCCGCTCCGAAAGCAGAATCAGCCATGTCGTCCCGATGATCGTCATGATTCCGAGCAGGACCACCTGATACGCTTTCAACACACTTTCGCTGCTGATCCGGCGTGAGAATACCGAGGTGTCCTTTTTTCGCTGCATCGTGAGCAGACTGAGAAGAAGCGTGAACACCGTCGTCGTCTTCACCCCTCCTCCGGTCGATCCGGGAGATGCCCCGATGAACATCAGAATGATCAATGTCCATATCTCCACCTGATACAGTGAAGAGATATCGAGAGTGGAAAATCCGGCAGTCCTGCTTGTAACGCTCAGAAACAGAGATTCAAAGACGCTTTTCCCGCCGGACAGTAAAAAGACGGCAGCCCCCGCGATGATGAGAACAGCAGTCGATGTGAGTACCATCTTCGTATGCATGGTAAGCTGTCTCCAGCGCAGTCTCTTTCTCAACAGATCTGCTATCACGAAAAACCCGAGCCCGCCGACTATGATGAGCATCATTGTGACGCTCAGGTAGTATCCGTTAACTGCGTATAGATCTATCGACTGGGAACCCCGCAGGATATCGAATCCTGCGTTGTTAAAGGAGCTGACAGCGTGAAAGGCACTGTGTCCAAGACTCTCCAGCACGCTGAAGTCTTCCCTGTATACAGGATATAAGAGAACCATACCGATCGTCTGAGCGCCCAAAGAGGTGAAGACGACGGTCTTGAGCACCTTGACTGCCCCTTTCAGAGTTCCCAGATTGTACGATTCGCTGATGATCGACCTGCCCGACACCCCTACTCTGAGTCCCAGGAAAAGTGCGATCGAGATGATCATCGTCGCAACACCCATGCCGCCGATCATGATCAGTACGGCGAGGATCACCTTTCCGAAGACTGTAAGGGATGATGCGATATCGACAGTCGACAGTCCTGTGACGCAGACTGCACTCACTGATGTGAAAAGAGCATCAATATAGGAAAAGGAAAAGCTTTTTGCATGACTGAAAGGCAGCGAGAGCAGCAACGACCCGATTAATATAGCCGAGAAAAATCCTATGAAGAGATAACGTTGAGGACTCACCGGTCTTTTGATCTCGATACTCATGATGAGACACTGTATCACTAGTTGCCGAAGTAAATCAATAATATTGACATTGTACTAATGTACTAGTACAATAACCTCAAGGAGAGAGATCGAATATGATCGAAGAGTTGCAATCCATCCGATTCTCATTGGAAACGACGAGCGGGATTCCCTTCTACAAACAGATCATCCACCAGGTGGAGATGGGAATAACTGACGGAAGGCTTCAACCGGGGATGAAACTGCCCACTGTACGATCTCTGGCAGTCGAGCTGAGGATCAACCCGAACACCGTTGCCCGTGCGTATAACGAGATGGAGATCAGAAACCTCGTGGAGACCCAGCAGGGAAGCGGCACGTTCGTAAAATCCCAGCAGGAAGATATCGATCAGATGAAAAGGGAGAGGATCCTGAGCGAGATCACCCGGACATACATCTCTCACGCATCATCTTATGGTTTCACACTTGAAGAAATATCATCTCATATACATGATCTGCTGCTTGAGAAACAGCTGCCGAAAGGAGGAAAGAAATGAATCTGTTCACAAAGAAGTTTGAAAGGATCAAGAATGTCCCGCAGTTCACAATCCGTAAAGATTTCGGATTCAACGCTATTTCATTTTTCATCTATGCCCTGTTCATCGCCGCAGGAGTCATCGTCCAGATGGGCTCTATGGAGACGCCGCAGTTCGATCTTCTTGTCTTACTTGCCCTTGTTTATGTAATCGCTGGACTTTTCACCGCCATAATTCCTTCGTGGATCACTGTCATCAATCTCAGTGCCGTCATCTGGCTTCTGATCGCGGGGAGATTCGGCAGCCAATACTATGTACTCGGTTTAATCGGGACGGCAGGACTGATAATATCCTCGTCTGTCCAGCTCATTCTGCAGTGGGATAAGGTCGTGGTTCTGCGTCTCGGCAAGTTCCGGAAAACACACGGACCGGGCCTGATCATCCTCATACCTCTTATCGACAGGATCGCCGAATTCATCGATACAAGAATACGGGTGACAGATTTCAGTGCCGAAAAGACGCTGACTACCGATACTGTCCCGGTTCATGTCGACGCACTCGCGTTCTGGATGATCTGGGATGCTAAAAGTGCTGTCCTGGAAGTTGAAAACTATGTCGAAGCGGTCATTCTCTCCGCTCAGACAGCATTACGGGATGCGATAGGGAAGCACGAACTGTCGAGCCTCCTGAGCGAACGTGAAGAACTCGGAAAAGAAATTCAGATGGCTCTCGATGCGAAGACCACACCCTGGGGAGTCTCGATCCTTTCGATCGAGATCACTGATATCATCATCCCCAAGGAACTGGAGAACGCGATGAGCAAGAGAGCCCAGGCGGAAAGAGAGAAACAGTCGAGGGTGATCCTTGCGGAGGCTGAAGTCTCGATCGCGAAAAAATTCACCGAGGCGGCGACCGAGTATGATTTACATCCTCAGGCGATGCAGCTGAGGGCAATGAACATGGTCTATGAAGGTATAAGGCAGAATAACAGCATGATGCTCATGCCCGCATCGATTCTCGATTCGATGAATCTGGGAAGTGTTCTATCGAGTGCGGCATTACAGAAAAGTGTGAAAATCGAAAAGGAATCCAAGGAGGAATCGAATGATTCGAATAACTGATGTTGAGAGAAATTATAAAAGCGGAGAGACGTATGTGAGGGCTCTGAAAGGAGTATCAGCAGATATCGAAGATGGAGAGTTTCTCTCCATCGCAGGGCCTTCAGGCTCGGGAAAGACGACGCTTCTCAACCTCATAGGGTGCATAGATGCAGTCGATGCGGGAGACATCATCATCAATGAAACACCGATTTCGAAGATGAACAAGAACGAAAAGACTGAATTCAGACGGAACAATCTCGGATTCATCTTCCAGACATACAATCTGATTCCGGTTCTCACCGCTTTCGAGAATGTCTCATTCGTTCTCTCTCTTCTCCGATTGAGTGACAGCGAAATCACCGAAAGAACAATGAAGATTCTTAAGGAAGTAGGTCTTGAGGGAATGGAACACCGGCGGCCCGACAAACTGTCGGGAGGTCAGCAGCAGCGCATCGCCATAGCACGAGCACTTGTGAAAGAACCCTCCATCGTTCTGGCGGATGAGCCGACTGCAAACCTCGATTCCAAGACAGGAGAAGAGATACTGAAACTGATGAAGGAGATGAACAGAAAGTACAATACGACCTTCATCTTCTCGACTCATGATCAGATGGTCATGGAGTATGCCGACCGGCTTCTATCCTTGCATGACGGTCAGATTATAGACGATCAGAGGAGGTAGCGATGAAGTTCATCCTTTCACTCGCGTTCAAGAACCTGACACGCTACAAACGAAGGACCATCATCACCTCCTTCGCCATCGCGATCGGCCTGATGATGTTCATCCTCGTCGACTCCCTTCTTATCGGAGTCGAGCAGGAATCGGTGAGAAACCTCAAATGGTATGAGACTTCCAGTGCCCGCATTCTTCACAGTCAGTACTGGGATCAGCGTATGATGATGCCCCTCGACG
>JAQQAI010000085.1 GCA_028532915.1 Sphaerochaetaceae bacterium | reverse complement strand
TATCAAAAATATTAAAATACCGTAAGAATCCAGCAATCAAGAGGTAGAGAATGTTAATCGATCTGAGTTTGCCTATTATAGAAAATCATTGGCGTTATTCTAAATTCCACCGGGAAGAAGCCAGCTCCTTCTCTAAAGGGGACAGCTGGCAGATCACACAGTTCAATATGGCCTCTCACTGGTTTTCTCATATCGACTTTCCCCGGCATACAGGAGCAGAGTATCCCGACAGCGAATGTTTTCCTCTCGATTATTACAACGGCGAGGCGAGTGAGATAGATCTTACCAGAAAAGAAGGTTGTTCAAATTACGGCTACACCTCGGATGATCTCGAAAGAGCAGTCAAAGGACAGTCGCTGAAGAAGATTTTTCTCATCAGAAGTGACTGGGCCTTGCAGACCTCCTGGCTCTCCCGTGATTTCTGGGACGAATCACCCTACATGGAAGATGACGCACTGCAGTGGATCCTTGACAGAAAGCCCAACTGCGTCGCCTTCGATTTTCCTCAGGATTACTCGATCCGATTACTTTCCAAGCGTCCGGTCGCACCGGAGGAGCAGAAATCTCATACCCTTCTTCTCAGGAACAACATTCTGCTCGTTGAATATGTGACGAACTTTAATGCTATCGGTCAGGATACCTGTGAATTCATGTGTCTGCCGCTGAAACTTGAAAACATCGACGGCTCTCCTGTGAGAGCAGTCGCAAAAATATAAAAAGGAATGACCATGAATACTGATTTATTAAAGAAATGGGAGAAATGGTTCAAATTGATTCTGGGTGCGCTGGTTTTCATCTGGATACTGCTGACCAATGTAGTTATCCTCTCCCGCTACGTGCTGAAGGTCTCTATTCCCTGGAGTGATGAGATTTTTATCCTGATGTTCATATGGCTGATTTTCATCGGGACAGCTCTGGCAAGCGTTGACAACAAGCATATAACCATCACGCTGCTGTCCGAGATGATCAAAAGCAGAAAGAAGAAAATAGTTCTTGATATCGCACAGAATATCATTTTTCTGCTTTTCATTGTCATCGTATGCTACCAAAGCTGGGTGGTTGTTTCTCTCCAGGTCAAAAGCAATCAGATAACGGCAATTCTGAATATTCCTGTCTACGTGACCACGTTGTCGATGAGCCTCGGTTCTACCGCCTGGGCAGCTATTATCATCTACAAAATCTTCGGTGATGTAAGTGCACTGCGCAAGGGAGTGAAATAGTATGAGCAGCGCTTTAATGATCGTATTCTTCCTGGGTCTACTGTTTTTAGGTATACCCGTCGTAGGAGCAATGGGGCTTGCGGCAATCATCTATATCGTCGCCTTTATGAACATTCCGATGAATATAGTAGCTAATCAGATGCTCAGCGGAGTATCCTCTGTGACTCTGATGGCAATTCCGTTTTTCATCATTTCGGGAGCCCTGATGGAATCAGGCGGAATCTCCAAACGGATCATCGGTTTTGCCGAATCTCTGGTAGGTCATCTTCCCGGCGGACTCGGACTGGTTGTAATTCTTGCAAGTGCTTTCTTCGCTGCTATGACGGGATCGGGGGCTGCATGCGTTGCCGCCATCGGTGGAATGATGATTCCTGCGATGGTCCGAAACGGATACGATATCGACTTTGCTTGTGCGCTTCAGGCTGCAGGAGGGTCGTTAGGTCCCATCATACCACCGAGTATCCTCATGGTACTTTTCAGTATCAGTACCGGGAATTCCGTTGGTGATATGCTTCTTGCGGGACTGCTTCCGGGAATTCTGATCGCAGTAGCTCTGATGACTGTTACCGTGTTCATTTCCAGAAAAAAGCATTATCACGGAAACGGGAAATTCTCGCTTTCGAATGCATGGAAACATTTCAAGGATTCCATCTGGGCACTGCTCACTCCTGTGATAATCCTGGGCGGTATCTACTCGGGTATCTTCACTCCTACAGAAGCGTCGGCCTTCAGCTGTCTGTACGCCATCATAATAGGTCTGTTCGTTTACAAGGAACTTTCATTGAAGGAACTGATGAGTTCCCTCTACGATTCGATCAAACCGGTAGGACAGATTCTCAGCATCGTTGCTGTAACTCAGCTTTTCAGCTGGATTCTGACCCGTCAGGGCCTTCCTCAGGAGATAGCGCAGGTGATAACCAATATCTCGGATAATCCCACGATCTTCATGATGATAGTCGGTGCGATCCTTCTTGTAGTCGGCTGTTTCCTTGATCCGGTGCCTGCCGTATTGATCTTCGCGCCGATTCTGACTCCCTCGGCGATCGCAATGGGGGTAAGTCCGATCCAGTTCGGAGTTGTCATGGTCGTAACTTTCTGTATCGGACTGGTGACTCCTCCTGTCGGAATGACGCTGTATGTGTCAGCAGGTATCGGAGACCGGCCAATCATGAAAGTAAGTAAGAATATCCTCCCGTTCCTCTTTGCGATGTTCGTGGCGGTGATATTCATTATATTGTTCCCTCAAATCAGTCTCTGGCTTCCAGGACTTTCAAAATAGAAACCCAAACAGAGTGCACTATAAAAAGTGTACAAGGAGAAACTATGAAAAGAGTATTGTTATTCGTTTGTGTCGCTCTAATGGCTCTTCCTCTCGTCTTTGCGAACGGTAGCGGAGAAGTGAAAACTGTAGAACTGGCTGCCTCTACAGGCGGTATGTCAGCCGGCAGCCCGGCAGGGCGTGCGATGGCCACATTTGCCGACAAGGTGAGTGAGCTTTCAGAAGGTTCTATCGAGATCAAAGTGTTCTACGATACCACTCTCGGAAATGCTTCTTCGATGATCAACGGACTTCAGCAGGGGACTGTCGATATCGGAGTATGCGGTGATGCCTACTATTCGGGTCTTGTCCCGGAGATTCAGGCCTTCGAACTTCCCTACATCTTCGAATCGGTAGAAGATGCGAGAACGAGCCTTGCAGGTGAAGCCGGACAGTATGTCTTCGAGAAGCTCGAACAGAAAGGTATTCAGCCGCTCGTATTCTGGGAGATCGGATTCCGTCAGCTGACAAACAATACCCGTGCAGTGGTTGAACCTGCCGATCTCAAGGGCGTGAAGCTGAGATGTCTTCCTTCAACTTTCCAGGTGAAGGCATGGGAATATGCCGGTGCGATCCCTGTGCCGATGGATGTGTCGGAACTCTATTCTTCTTTGCAGCAGGGAGTTGTCGACGGACAGGAGAATCCTCTCAGTGAGATCTACACTCAGGGATTCCATGAGGTTCAGAAATATATCTCTCTGACAAATCATGTATATACACCGATGCTCTTCAGTGTAGGAGGCCAGAGTTGGGCCCGATTGACTGTCGATCAGCAGCAGATTCTCAAAGAAGCCGCAATGGAAGCTCAGGCTGAAGTCTACCGTATAAATGATGAGGAAAACGCTGCTCTTTTACAGACTCTGAAAGATGCGGGTATGGAAGTTGAGATGAACCCCGATAAAGAAGCATTCAAAGAACTGATGCAGCAGTCCTATACACTGTTCATCGAGCAGTATGGTGATCAGATCATTAATATGTTGTCTGAATAAAGCAGAAATGCTTCAGAATATTGAAAGATCCCGGGGTCGGTGCGAAAGTGCCGGCCCTCTCTATTATCTCATGCTGAGAAAAGGGTGTTTCACCGGCAAAAGGAACGTGAAACATGATTGCAACGTTGTTAGAAGAGTATTAAAAGTATAAAAAAAGTATTAAAACATTAAAAGAGTAATATATTGCTTATATAAACGTTTAGATTTAATTTTAATGTAAAATATAGATATTTTCATGATTTTCCGGTTGAAGTTGGCACATAAGATGCATTAATGATTGTAAATCAAATTGGAGGATGGTATCAATCATGAAAAAGCTATCTATTGTGTTGATGATTCTAGTGGTGTGTATCGGTTACACATTCGCTAATGGTGAAAGTGAACAGACAGGATCTGCCGATTATCCGAGCAAGACGATCAAGGTG
>JAQQAI010000084.1 GCA_028532915.1 Sphaerochaetaceae bacterium | reverse complement strand
TATTTACGACGGTAATATTTTGATCGTTCAGAAATTCATCAAGATCCGTATACCCGATACAGTTGTAAACCGATGCAAAATGTTCGACCCGCTCTTTGTTGATATCAAAACAGGCGACAACTTTCGCGTTTTCTATTGCATCTATAGCTTTTGCATGCATCGTTGCAATCATGCCGACCCCAATAATTCCTATACCATGATGAGTCATACACACTCCTTCCTATAATGTTTTACAAGACTTGCAAGGCAGTCACTATCTGTTCACTGATGGTTTCAACTGCTCTTTCAACAAGAAGCTTTCCTTTTTCCTCAGACACTCCATCCAGTGATCCCCAGCAGCTGTCTTCACAATAGTCGCTGAAATCGCCGTAAGTCTGAACTGCAGAAGCAGAGCGCGGAAGATGCGATACATAGTAATCAAAACCTTCTTTGAGCCTTCTGTCACCCCGATTATGTATATCGATATATTCGGGGAACAGATACGACATGACACTCATGATCATCTCCCCCCCATGCCCCGTTCCATATTTTTTGTCATCAAGCAGGTTTCCTGCAACGCTTGAGACGCACTTCCACCAGTCGATCGAGCTTATCCTGAACTGTTTTTCTGAAAGGTCGCGTGCAGACAGATCAACGGCAAAAAGATTGAGAGAATGGAAAGTGAAAAAGAACAGATGCCTGATTGAGCTGTGATTTTTGTATGAACGGGCAATCGATCCGTAATACTGTGAAAGTATCTCAGAAGGGATATGGACCGTTCCGCCCCCTGTCGGCAGCTGTTGCGTATCACCGAAGGGAACAGTTGGAGTATAGTGGATACAAGTGCGTTCGGCAACGAGAGGAACTATCTTCTGTGCAACCAGATAATCAGCTCCAAGAGGTCCTTCCCGGCCGAGAATCTCGATTGATGCAACCGGAATCATGAGACTCTTAACTTCATCAGAGAATCGATACGATGGCATATGAGTGATATCATAATCCGTATTCAAACTCATACCTTTACTATCGCTCCATTTTTCAAGGCAGATTCGGTTATTGCATAAGCCACGCTCATCGTTGAACAGGCATCTTCGATTGTACATCTGCTTGTTGTATCGTTCAATATCGCATCGACCATATTATCGATCTCATTCTGGAAAGGATGATGAGAAACCTTACCGGAGTTCGGGGTCTCACAGGTCATGCTCATCCAGTCTGACTGATGGGAAAAGAGCTCGCCTGCATAGAACCGGTTATCGCGAATCGCGCCCTTAGCTCCCAGCAGATCAAGGTTGAACTGATACGGAAAACTCAGACCGTCCAGAGAAGCTGAGACCTTACCCACAGATCCGTCACAGAATGAAAGAGAGGCAATGTATGTCGTCGGATAATCGAAGTCGGTCCTTTTTTTGACACTGAAAGCCGAAACCTCAGCGACCTCACCATGAAGGTATCGGAGAATATCAACTGCGTGAGATCCTCCGGTGATCATGGCTCCACCAGCAAACTGCTGCTTTCTGATCCACTGATAACTGCTGAAAGTAGGTGATATTCCATGCCAGTAATCGGCCTCAGCATAGTACACATCTCCGATACTCTTTTTATCGAGCATCGTCTTGATATTTTCTATCATTGGGTGCCAGCGTAAAACAAAGCTTACGACACTCTTCCTTTTCGACTTTCGCGCAGCCTCAGCCAACTCTTCGCTCTCTTGGCGGTTGATACCCGCCGGTTTTTCCAGTATCACATGTTTATCTGCCTGAAGTGCCATAATTGCTTCTTTGGCATGCAGATAATTGGGCATGCATTCACTGACCATCCCTACCTGCTCATCCGCAAGCATTTTCTCATAGTCGGTATACCACACAGCTTCAGGTGCATATGCAGCAATAAAGGCCTTTGTCCGCTGCTCATCACGCCCGCAGACTGCCCGAACACATGTGTGACCGTTATTCTGTATAGCTTTCACATGTTGAATTGCTACCTGACCGGTTCCCCGTATCCCGACACCAATCAAAGCATCCTGATCCTTCATCATGTTATCTCCAGCATCTTGTAGACTTCTGCAGCATGCTCTCCGAATTTCGGTGATGTCCTTACCTCCAGAGTTCTCGGTCTTTCAAACTCTATATCCATAGCGCCTACCATCCTGGAAGGCCGGGCTGAAAGGACTACTACACGATCTGACAAGAATACAGCCTCGTTGATTTCGTGCGTGATGAATAGGATTGTCTTCTTTGAATCAGCCCAGATTCTCTGAAGTTCCAGATTCATCTTCTCTCTCGTGATGGCATCAAGAGCGCCGAACGGCTCATCCATCAGAATCAGTTTGGGATCATGGATCAATGCCCTTGCCAGAGAGACTCTCTGCTGCATCCCGCCCGACAATTCATTCGGATAGGAATTCTCGAATCCTTTGAGCCCGACGAGTTCAAGAAGGTCTATAGCCTTCTGCACATATTTCTTCTTATCCAGTTTAAGAATTTCTATCGGAAGAAGGACATTATCGAGAACCTTCCTCCAGTTAAGAAGAAGAGCCTTCTGAAAGACGAAACCGACCTCTCTTGATGGATCGAACATCTCATTGTCAAAAATAATATCCCCTTCACTCTCAGGTAATAACCCGGCAATGATCTTCAGAAGCGTCGTCTTTCCGCATCCGGATGGACCAACAATAGAAACAAATTCACCCGGATACACATCAAAAGAGACACTGCCCAAGGCAACCAATTCTCCATCACGGGTTGTAAATGTCTTCTTTAAATCTTGTATTGATAGCAATGTCTTTTTTTTCAATGAACACCTTCCCCAAGTATTCCTGCCCTTTCATCAGACAGGAATACTGTATTAATCTTTTATCAGTAAATGTTTAGAAATTGTACTTGTACATCGGATCCGGCAGGAAACTGTCATCGTAACATTCTTCTACTGGGAAGGAAAGTTCCGCCTGATACTGATCTACCAGATTGTAGGTTTCCTGGATTCTCGTAGGATCGATGTACCCGATACCATTGTTCTTGTAACGTTCTGTCTGGAAGAATTCCATGACAACCTTCAAGTTGGCCAGATAGTCGGCTTTGTTGATCGGATGATAATTCGAAAGGATCTCGATCGCCTCTTCAGGATTGTTCAGAGTGTATTCCCATGCACGGTATACAGCCTTCAAAAAATGCTTCAGCATTTCGGGATTAGCTGCGATCGTATCATCGTGGGTAATATAGGAGTGTGCGTATGCGTTAAATCCGTAATCTGCCCATACGAAATAGCCCAGTTCTTCTGGTGGAATGACCTTCTCCATGAACGGTTTTCCGGTGTAAAGTTCGAAAACGACATCGGCTTTTCTTGCACCCAGAGCACTTACTTTTGCAGCCGGCTCAATATTTACGAACGTGACACTTTCCGGATCAACGCCGATCTGTTTAGCAAATGCAGGCCACATGACCTTGTGACCGTCTGTGGCAGGAACCGCAATCGTCTTGCCGACCAGATCCTGAGGAGTCTTGATCCCGCTGTCTTTCCAGAAATAACTGCAGTTAGGATGTTTATCGAATACGATACCGATAATCTTAATCTTCGCGCCCTTCTCTCTGTTGGTGATAGGAACAGGGGCATCACTGATAGCTATATCAGCCTTACCTGAATCAACCGCCTGAACCGAATACCCCGATCCCTGTCCGACGATAATATTCACATCCAGTCCTTCTTCTTCGAACCATCCCATCTCCTGCGCCACATAATATGGAGCATGGTCACCTGTTATCTTCCAGTTGAGAAGAAAATCGACTTTCTCAAGCTCCTGGTCAGTTGAGCCTTCGACCTCCCCGGCTGCCCACAACAGTGCACAGGATGAAACCAAAATCAGTAAAAAAATCATTAGATTCTTTTTCATATAGACCTCCCTTTTTAAGTCTTTCTAATTCCTTTGATTTTTAAATGCCCAAGGCATCGCAATTCTTTCTATCAGAGTGATCAGCCAGTACAAAGCAACTCCAGCTAAAGAGATCACGATCAGTGAGGAAAAAATCGGAGGAGTATCCATCGCATACTGGGAATTGATGATGATATACCCAAGCCCCCTGTCTGAAGCGATGAATTCTCCGACTATCGCTCCGACGATACTCATAGTCGAACAGATTTTAAGCCCGCTGAAAATATATGACAGCGAATTCGGTATCCTTATCTTCACAAAGATCTGGAATTTGCTTGCATGCAGATAACGGATCAGATCAAGAAGATCATCCTCTATCGCATCAAGACCCGCCATGGTATTGATCACCACAGGGAAAAAACTCACAAGAAACGCAATCAGAATATTCGTCCGGATTCCATACCCCATCCAAAGCAGGATGATCGGGGCGATTGCAATGATCGGCAGACTGTTCACAAAAGTAAACAATGGCATGACTATCTTTTTGACATGACGATTCCAGACAAACAGAATAGCGAGAGAGACACCCAAAACTGCTGTGACAATAAATCCGAGAAGGAACTCGTAAATCGTCGTCGAAATATGAACAGACCAATTATAATTCGCATCAGGCTGTTCAATGAACAGGTGACCCAAAGCACTTGAAGGACTGGGTAGAACGAATTCGGGAACATGAGCGATCCTCACTATAAGTTCCCACAGAACGAAGAATCCCAGAACGACCAGAACTGACCGGTAATTTTTCTGCAATGTCGAGAGCATTTTCTTTGTAGTGACTGGCTGCGCCTTACTTCGACTTCTCATTTCTGCACCTCATTGGTATTCCATGGCATGCTCACTTTTTCAAGCAGACCTATCGTGTTGAATAATGTTATTCCAATCGCTGACAGCAACAGCAGGCATGCGAACATCGTAGGAGTATCTATGAAAGCCTGAGCATCCCGCAACAGATAGCCGAGCCCTTTTTCAGCTGCGATAAATTCTCCGACGATAGAACCGACTACACACATGGTAGCACTGATTTTCAGACCGGCGAAAATATATGGAAGAGAATTTGGAATACGTATTTTCAGGAAGATGTCTTTTTTGGAAGCATTTAGATACCTAACCAGATCAAGAAGGTCCTCATCGACATCGTTCAGCCCCGCAACCGTGTTGATGACCACGGGGAAGAATGCCACAAGAAAAGCAACCATGATGTTGGGAATGAACCCGTAACCGAACCAGATAAGAAACAATGGTGCCAATGCGATCTTCGGCAGTGAGTTGAACAGAATGATGATCGGAGAAATCAGCTGATTGAACAGTTTCGACCAGGTGATCAATATCGCGATAGATATTCCTAAAACTGCCGTGAGAGCAAAACTGACGATGACCTCCATCAACGTAGCCCCGATATGCCTCCACCAGTGATACTTCACTGCTATCTCTGAATCAAACAGATGCCTGAACACGGTAATGGGAGAAGGAAGCACGAATTCTTTGATATTGAAGATAATAACAATAAGCTGCCATATCACAACAAATATCAAAAAATAGAGAACCGGGCTAAGAGTCTTTCTCACACGATCTAATCCACTTTTTGCCATAAGCTTTCAACTCCTGTCTCTTCCATTTTTTTCACAATTTCTTCAAACCGGTAACCGAAACCCTTGTCTCCAAGAGTTTTCAGAGATACCCGTCCATCCACTCGCTTATACAGACCGGGATGAACCGCAGCTTCGTTCCTTGATGCCTCGGGGTAGAACTGCATCGCATTGGTCTCCACACCCATGATAGTCTGGCATCGCGAGGCAAGTTCAACGTGAGGAATCTGGGCAAGCATGGGATTTGTCAGATCCTGAACCATAAGAGTCATTCCGTGCTCCTTTGCCCAACACATGCTCAACAGAGCACCGGTGAAAGTCTTACATGTCTTAAGAGCAACTCCGGTCCATCCGAGTTCTCTTCCGAATGCCACCTGCTGCCATTCATGAGCACTCTCATCCATGAACAGAGGTTTTCGTGCACTCACAGCATGAACATCAATCGGATGTTCAGCTATCTCATAAGGAAAAGGCTGTTCGATATATAAAATCATCTGATAGATTCTCGGATGATTCAAAATCAGATCATCAAGAATGTCGCATACATAAGAGACATCGGTCACGGTACAATTGAAATCCGCAGTCAACCATAGGACTCCATTCTCCATAGCAATCTTTCCGACCCGTGTCAGCCGTTCATAATCCCACTTGCTGTCGGTGCCGCTGAGTTTTACTTTCAGACATGACAGTCCATCAGTTTCAATCCAATCTTTTAAAAAGAACGGATATCCGTCCTCCACGATTTCACCTGTATATGAATCGGCATCAAGAATATCTTTTGCCCCGACCAGATGCCACGCTAAAAGTGAATCCGATACATTCTCCGAATTCACGATATAATCCTGCGGATACTTACCGCGGAAGGGTTTTACATGTTCATCGGTATAGTAGAATGCCAAATCATTGTTCATATATGGAGGACAGAGAGTATCCCAGACACTTATTTCGTGAATATTTCCATACGCATCATACAATGAAATATCAAACAAAGAATTACAGACCAGCGCTGCAAGCCATGGAATTGCATGCTCTTCGTCGACTTGCTCATTATGAGATTTCCACAGATTTCTCAATTCGTTCTGAATGAATCTGTGCCCGATTTCCATCGGATGGCCACTGTAGGAACATTGTCTCCAGGCATCTCTCAGATTAATTGTAAATTTCTTCAGCTGCTCCAGCCGGTAGCTGTAAGAGAGAGATCCCGGCCACACCCAGGCGACGCTCAATGGTGTCTCACCGATCCCCTGTTCCGTCACACCATTATGAGATGTAACAGTCATAAATGACCGTGCAGAAACGACATGAGTCGTAGTCTCTATTCCAAATTTCAATGGGACCCTTGTCTTTATCGGACAGAAATAGAGATCACAAGCTGTAATTGAAACATCATAATTATTCATACTTTCCATAACCTTACGAGTACATGGTACCACACTTCTTTATTTTGTCAACTTAATGAACAAAATAATCTATACATTTTTTTGTGAATCTGGTTTATAGTTGAAAAATGAGACCGAACCTTGCTCCTGAAATGAAAAACATGTGGAATATACTCTCCATGATCGAGAAGACATCGACCGGGACTACACGTGCCGCAATCGCCAAGCAACTTGATCTGAGCAGGACCACCGTATCCAATATTGCCACACAGCTGATGAACATGAAACTTGTCGAAGAACTCGAATCTGAAGTGAATGGTCGCGGAAGACCGGGAATTCCTCTTCGTCTCACCGATTCCGAATGGTTCTCTCTGGGAGCTTCATTCCATGGAGGGTGCTGGCATTTCATCCTGACAACACTCGACGGAACAATTGTTCAAGAGCACAGAGAGAGTCTGGCGGGTGACTCTGTAGACCTGTTCATAGATTCTCTTTTGGAAGGAATAGCCTGCATGCTCAAGACAGTACCGGGCAAACTCATACCTCTTATCGGCATCGGTACTCCCGGACTGGTTAACAGCGATACCGGCGTTATAGTTAGAGCAGATGATATGGGATGGAAGAAAGTTGATGTTTACACTCCCGTCCTCGAAAGGTTCTCCATCGCTCCCTTCGTTTTGAACCGTCACCGGGCAGCCGGACTGGGAGAGGCTCGTTTCGGCTCCGGAAAAGGAGTATCCAGTCTGATCTATATCGGAATTGGCAACGGCATCAGTGCAGCATTCATCAATGACGGAATCCTTCTTGAAGGGGCGAACTTTTGTGCCGGAGAGATCGGTCATATGCTGATCGATCCCAATGGACCGCTTTGCGGTTGTGGACGTTACGGCTGCCTGCAGGCTTATTCCAGCGGGCTAGCCTTAATCCGTATCCTCAAAGAGAGATACAGCTCACTGCTTGCCGGAGAAGATCCTTTACCGGAAAATGTATTATGGAATGCCATTGAGAATAAAACACTTAATGCGGAACTGATCGTGAAAGAGGCTATACAAGGAAACGATGTAGCGATTGAATGCCTGGAAAAAATCTCAATTCAACTTGGAATTGCAGTATCGAATCTCATCAATACACTGAATCCGCAGAAGATCATCATCGGAGGAACTCTTTCTAATCCCGGCAGCCTGTTGACCGACCTTATCCGAAAAGAAGCTGAACGCAGGGCGATGCGCTCACCTTTCTCCTCTGTACAGATTGAACAGAGTTATCTCGGATACAAAGCCGGAGCACTCGGAGCAGCTACATTGCCCCTGCGCCACAAGCTCGAACTCATTTTACCTCTTACCAACGGTTCTTAACACATTCTCGAATTTTCTTCCGTAGGTGATAAAATTCTCCATCCGCTTTTCTTCTGTCGAAACAGCTGAGGAATCATGGAAAACGACCTCCATATGAGGTTCGATGCTATAATATCCTGTATATCGATCTACAAATTCGAGCTCACCTACGATCTTCGGTATCTGACCGTCTCCTTCACCGGGAAAGAAAAACAGCTCTTCTTTTCCGTCCGGTCCGATCTTCGCATCTTTTATGTGAACATGAACGATATGATCTTTCACATGCGAGTAGAACTCATACGCATCCTGCATAGGGTATGGAGGAGCGGCTCTCCCATCAACCGTCAGAGGTGGGTTCCCCGTGTCGAAAACCAGCTTCAGTCCTGGAACTCTATCGAGAAGATAAAGAGTATGTTCATAACTCAGACCACCATACGTATAGCAATTTTCATGCACGGGAATCAGATCATTATCCAGAAATGACTGGCAGATATAGTTCAGCCTTTCAATTCTTTGTTCCACTTTCTGATCATCAGAAAGGAGCCCTCCCTCATTATGGTACAACTTGTAACTCATAATCCTGACCATACGGGTATTGAGGCGTTTCATCCGGCTGATGGTTCTTTTCACCCTCTCTTCTGTCTGTTCAAAATCTTCATCGACAGCAGCCCCCCAGTTCGCAATCGAAGAACCGAGGCAGGCCACACTGATTTCGTTATTCTCAAGGACCTTGAGGACATGGTCGAAGTCTGTCTGATCGAGATCATGGACCAACGTATTGTTCACGGCTCTGAGTTCGATGGAACTCCACCCCAGTTCTTTCAGCACAGCCACCTGTCCTTCGATGGTATCAGATGCCTCGTCAGCGAAACCTGTCAGTCGTTCGATCATACAACCCCCTTCCAGTATTGTGATACAATAGAGTGTATCATGAAAATCTATTTTGTCAACTGAATGAACAAAATAGATTTTCGACTGTCAGAGAGAACATTCTAAAACAGCGACCTTAAAATCCTCTCCATCATTTTCTGATTATGTTCCTGCAGTTGAGGATTCTCTTCGTTGACCCAGATCTCATTGAGCCTCTTGACCACGGAATTCGATAACACCTGTTCTTTCCGGTATTCTATAAGGGCCCAGGCACTCTGTTCTGTAAGAAAGGAATGAGAATCTCTATGTGTGATCAACATTGAAGAAGGAACTGACTGTGATGGTGCATCGATTCCATAACACGCAAGAACAGCAAAAGCTTTCGTCTGTTGAGGAACAAGATCAATCACCGTATCCGCCTTCATAAACAGGGGAACTGATGCCGTATATGCGAAAGAGGGGACATCCGATTCCTTTGCAAAATACTGAGGCCAGTCAATCATCTGCTGCTGAATATTCAATTCATTCATCGGCACTTTCATGATCATCGGCTTCACATCCAAAGGGGTCTCGCTTCCATGAAATCCCCAGTGACCGTCCATCCCTATGCCTTTCACTTCCAGAACATAACAGGAATCATCTTCCAGATATCCCAACAATCGTCTCTGATAATCTTCAGCAACGCTATCGTCGGAATCATCTCCCCTGAGCTCCAGATAAGAAATATCTAAAGCAGTCTTAACAACTTTTTCCAGAGGGGTGAAAAAAGAGGTTTCCAGTAGACTACGGAAAGTAATAGGAAAACGATCATCACCTCGAGCGATAGGATAATCATCGAACTGGAAGAATGAAGTCCGTGTGACGATATTACGTAATGATTCATCACTCTCAACAAACCCGATAAAGGATGAATAGAATGAAAACCCGCTAGGAGCAGCCATCATCCACATAACACATTTCTTACCCTCTTTGTCAGCTCTCTTCAGTCTCTCCACTGCATATTTCGCAGCTTCAAAACCCATAATCTTGTCATTTTCTGCCACATATATGTTCGTCTCATGTGCTTTCATCTTTAACCTCTTTATTCACTACAGGTGTTTTATTCGGGGCATATATTCCTGCTCATATTCCTTATTTGCTTCATCTCCTCCCGGTAAATTTGCACTCATCCATAATGGTGGAGCTATATTCATCTTCACCATCTGTTTAACAGCTTCGATCATAAGAGCATTAATAGCAAACACATTGCATAACGTTGCTGTAGGACCGGTCTTCTGATCCAGACCATCTATTTCAACGACAGCATCACCATAAGGAAGGTGACAGTTGATAAAGTAATCCGCCTCTTCAAAGAGGTTTTTTCCTGATGGATGGCGTGAAGGATGATCCAATGAAAGCTTTTGCGCAAAAGAGTTTGAGGTTATACCGATTGAGATCATATCACGCTTCTTTGCTTCTAGCACCGTATCGATCGTCATCGGATTTATACCGTAGGCATTGACTATAACAATGACCTCTTTCGGAGTCTTCCCAATCTGATAAGAATCGAGAATCTGTTTCGCATATCCTACGGTTCTTTCAACATAATTTGACCGTTTTGCTCCATGGATCAGATTCGTTCCCGCATCTAGAATCGCATTGATTGGAACTAATCCACCAGCTCTCCAAAGAACTTCTTCAGCAGCCATATTTGAATGTCCTCCGGGACCTATAACATGAATCAGTCCGCCTCTCCCTATTTCACGGGCAATAACCTTTGCGGCGTCTTCCAGTTGCGGATTATCATTTATGATCTTATTGAAGATATCTGTTGTTGTCTCTTTATAGAATGATAATTCTTTATTCATTTATTTGACTCCTTCAAATATATAATTTTCTCAACAGCAAACAGTGCCATTATCACAGCATTGACCGGTACACTCATGTATGCATATCCAGTCGGAAGATTCCATGTTTCAAAAGGTATTGTCATCCTTATGCTCGTAACATGTATCCCATAATACACCAGTATTCCCATAAACAATAAGAAAAGCACATGCTGTAGCATATCAACGATAACGAAGGCTCTATCCGAAAATTTATCACTGAAAAAATTCATAATCAGGTGATCGTTTCTATAGAATAATATTGAACTTCCCAAAAATACCATCCAGATAAACATCAACCGGAGAAGGCCATCCATGAACAACCACGAAACACCCAACACATTTCTGAGAACTATATTCGTAACTGTAATACACAAGATACAGAAAAAGAGCAGTCCTGTTAATTTAGCCATAATGCTTTCAATTTTTTTTAGAATTCTGCTATACATCATTCCTCCTAGAATACAAGGCTCGGAAGCCACGTCACCAATGAAGGGACGTAGGTAATCAACACCAATACTGCCACGAGAGCGGTAATATGGGGCCACATCTCTCTGATCAATTCGTTGATACCAACTTTTGCTATCTTAGTCTGAATAAACAAAAGAGCTCCTACAGGCGGTGTAACAAGTCCTATCATCAGGTTGAATACGACTATGACACCGTAATGCACCGGATCTATTCCCAGTTCTATTGCAACAGGGAGTAAAACAGGAAAGAATATCAGCATGACGGGTACCGCATCCAAAATACATCCCATCAGAAGAAAAAAGATCAGAGAAACCAGGAGAAACATATTCTTTGAAAGATTCAATGTTTGTATAAGAGATAACATCTGCTGTCCCAGCTGTTCACTTGATACGATATACTGATAGATGCCAACGACTGCAAAAATGATCATTATCGAAGTGCTGAATATGGCGGTATCCGTTATTGTCTTAAAAAATGACCGTATTGTCAGAGACTTATAGACGAATATTGATATCAACAGGATGTAGATTATGGATAATGCAGCCACTTCAACCAGAGTTACAAAACCGAAAACGACACCGCTGATTATGATCACAGGAGCAAGAAGTGCCAAAATAGTATCCTTCAACAGACTCCCAAACTTTGACCATGATCGGTGGATCTCGACACTTTCATATCCTCTTTTCTTCGCCTGAAAAGTAACCATGATCCAAAGGATCGTAGCTATCAACAGCCCGGGGATGAATCCTCCTATAAACATTCTTCCGATAGAAATACCGCTTATGATACCGATTTGCAACATAGGTATACTCGGTGGAATAATTGGACCTATTACAGCGGATGAAGAATTGATTGCGGCGGCGAAAGTGTCATCATACCCTCTTTGCTTCATGATCGGGTGAAGCACAGCGGATGTACTGCTTGCATCAGAAACAGCAGACCCAGAGATGCCTGCCATAAAAACACTTACAACAATTGAAACATAGGCCAAACCGGCTCTGAACCGTCCGACAAAGAAATCTGCAAAATCAGTCAGTTTTCTTGTAATTCCTGTAACACTCATGAGATTTCCTGCAAGAATAAAAAACGGAATCGCTATCAGCGTATCGGAATTCACCCCTGAGACCATCTGAGAGACTATCAGACGTAAAGATACATCTGACCGAATCAATAGATATATCGCTCCGCTTATTCCCATAGACACCCAGATAGCAAAACCGAACCCTATCATAAGAAATAACAAAGCAAACATTATTAAAATCATACAAACTCCACGCGAATTTCTCCGATAAGATGATGTGAAGAGCCTTCAAAGGCTCTCCACACATTTTTTAGGCACAAACTTTCGGTGCTACATTGATTGAATCTTCTGCAATAGACCTTCAGGCCAGCGCACACCATCCCAATCATCAAAGACACCGTTCAGAGCTTCTCTGATTTCGTCTAATTTAAGTTCCGGTTCTTTAACTACTGTCATATTCTGCTCAAGAACTTCATAGGCAGTTTCTAGCTGTTCTGCCGTCAATTTAGTCACAAGCTCACCTGCTTTTTCACTGGCGTCAAGTAATACTGCACGATCGGCTTCGCTTAATGAATCATAGAACGAAGGGCTCATATAAAAGGTTTCGATATCCCGAATATAATCTGTTTTCATGTAGTAATCCTGGACCTCGAACATACTCGTATTCATCACTGTGATCGCACCGTTTTCCTGAGCATCCACAACTCCGGTTTTCAGAGATACATAAAGGTCTGCAAATGGCACCTGCTGTGGAAGAGCTCCCAGTTTTTTCATAACCCGAAGAACAACTTCGCTAGCTGCGGTACGAATCTTCAATCCTTTGAAATCCTTCGGAGATGTGATCTTTCTGTTTGCCGTCAAACCTCTCGGCGCTGTATCACCTGTAATATTCAGGATCTTTACTCCGGTATTTTTCTCTGCTTCCTTGATAACCGGAGCAAATTCTTCAGACAGCAAAGCCTTTCTCATATGTTCATAATCCCGATATAAAAACGGAATAGCTGTAATCTCGAAAGCTTCTCCACCTTTGATGAAGGCCATCGTATTGATACCGCCGTAGGTCATCGCAAGATCACCGGTCTTCATCTGTGCGAACATTTCCTGAATACCGCCGAGTTGGCTGTTCGGATAAACATTTACGGTGATTCGTCCATCAGTCCCCTCATTCACAAGTTCAGCAAATAATAGCGCGCCCTGATGGGTGGGATGATTTGCATCTCTTATGTGACCCAACTTGATTGTCCTGCTTTTTTCCATCTCTCCCTGCGCAAAAACAAATGTGGTAATCAACACAAGCATGACGATTACGCTTAACATTTTTTTCATATCAATTTCCTCCTTTGATACGGGTTTTTCAGACCATTGTATTTTTCTGGTCATTACTCCAATTCATCACATCTTTAAAATGTATTTCAAGGCACTCATGTACATTAGAATTATCTCTGGACCTGATGAGATCAATTATCTTCTGATGAAGAGAAATGAACTCATCGTAGTTGCTCGTTTTGTATTTTTTCATGATTGTCAGATACCGTTGAAACGTCGAGAACACACCGATAAGGTTTTCAAGTAAAGTGTTATTCAATCTCTTGTACAATGTCTGATGGAAAAGAGTATGGGTCGTAACAAGATCCTGCTCATTCGCCTCATTCGTAATCTGCTCTTTCATCTCAGCAAGTAAATTCTCAAGCGTAACAATGTCCTCTTCAGGCATTATCGTTATCACTTTTTTAAGGAAAGATTCCTCCAGAGCCATTCTTACATCGATTATTTCTCTAAAATCGTTGACATGGACTTTCAGGTTATAACTCAGATGCTCTACCATCGCATCATAGTTGAAATCGCGCAGATATCTTCCTTTTCCCTGAATCGTGGATATGATTCCTAATGCTTCAAGAGATCTGAAAGCCTCACGAATCGAGGCTCTGCTGATTCCCAACACTTTTGACAGTTCACTCTCAGACGGAAGGATATCTCCTGCTTTCACATTGTTATCGATGATGTACAGTTTGATACTCTCCATTGCGGTTTCACTTATTTTGTGATGTACAATCTTTTTCATACTCTGCTGATATACTTGATCCATATGATTCCTTTTTCAATTTACGCAATAGATTCTCTTTCCGGAAATATAAGTACTGTGAACTTCGAGAGGATGTTTTGTCCCGTCCCATCTGAAAAGTGTGATATCTGCATCAGATCCGATATTCAGGTCAATCTTCTTATTCAGTCCCAGTAACCTGACAGGATTTACACTTACCATTCTGACAGCATTTGCCAGATCCTCTCCTGTCACATTCACAAAATTGGCGATGCATGTATCGAGCAGATGTCCGGCACCTGCAAGATAGGGAGTCCCTTTCAGGCCGATATGTCCATCAGAATACACTTCTACTTCGATATCACCCCATCGATAGTCCCCCGGGGCAAAACCTCCCAGGAACGCGACATCGCTGACCAGAATAGTTTTCTCTGCCCCTTTGACTTTATCGATCACTTTCAAAACGCTATCGGGGAGATGATATCCATCTGCAATTATTCCGGCATAGAGTTTTTCGCAAGCCAGCTGCTCCCAGATATAGTTGTTAAGACGGGGAATCATCGCATGTGACCCATTTCCCAGATGGGTTGAACACGATGAACCTTTTGCTATAGCCATCCCGATATCATCTTTTGAAGCATCGGTATGCCCTATCGAGATCACTACCCCATGCTTTACCGCATATTCAATGAATTCGGAGGATCCTTCTCTTTCGGGTGCTACTGTAATCAGTTTCACAAGACCATTAGAAATGCTTAACCAATCATCCAACTCATCGATAGAGGGATTTCTTACATATTTCGGATCGTGTGCCCCCCGAGGGCCGTCTTTCTCGCTGATGAACGGCCCTTCGATATGTATGGCCGGTATAGCATTTCTAACAAGGTCATTTGTCTCCACAGCTTCAGCAATAATTTTCAGATTATCAGAGATTCGTTTGTGACTGTTTGTGATAATCGTAGGTACGTGCTGTGTTGTTCCCGAAGATGCTAATTCGATAACAATCTTTTCGATTTTATCAATACTCAGCTCAGAAGAACTGTAATCAATGCCGAGATACCCGTTCACCTGCATATCGAAAAATCCCGGAGAAAGATACGGCAGATCGGCTTCTTTTGGAATTCTGATTCTGTCAGCGATCTTTGAATCTTTTATGGTCAGCTCTTCTGCTTCACCGGAAAATACATTGATACCACGGATTTTCATACACCCTCCAACTTATCGAATATCAGTTGTCTGACAAGTTGATTATAACCCAGATATTCCTCTTGTCAATGAGAATCTTTACAGAGACTATCTATTCAATAGCCCTCTTTGGCAGCTACACCATTCTCCATGCATCTCTCAACGTTCTTTTCGCATTGGCTATAACGATATGCGGGTCCTGATTGTGCTGGGGCTTCACTTCGAAAGAGAGGACGGGTCTTCTCTCTTTATCGAGATACCCGACAGACAGCAG
>JAQQAI010000083.1 GCA_028532915.1 Sphaerochaetaceae bacterium | reverse complement strand
ACAGACATCAATAAGATGAATGTGACGACTGTCAACCGTTTAACGATTGTGTGAAATTTCGATTTCATAGTTTCCTCCAACTATTCTGGTGATGCTCACATATCACCAGAAAATCATGAGAAAACTATGATGTAATCATGTGAAAAAGATTAAATACATATTGTCAGGACAGCTTAGAGACCGGAATCGAGAACCACGCCCGCACCCCCCGGATCTTTTCGTCAGTAACGTTCTCAATTCCACAGTGTCCGCCGTGTCTGTCAACAAGGCTCTTTACGATAGAAAGTCCCAATCCGGTTCCGGACGATTGTTTATCCCGCGATTCGAATGCACTGTAAAAGGGGTCGAACAGATGTGCGATATCCTTTTCGTCTATATGATCACCTTCGTTTATGATACATACTGTCACCTCTTCGGCTTCAACAGAAACTCTTATCGCGATTTCTCCCCCTGTCGGGGTATGCCTGAAGGCGTTGCTCATCAGATTGTCGACGATCTGTCCCACCCTGACCTCATCTGCGGTGACTATTGCACTTTCAGGAAGACTTCTGGCAAGTCTGATCTTTTTCGTTATTGCCGCAGGGATGTTCTTCTCGATGATACTGTCGATAAGAGGAATCAGATCAATCTCATTCGTGTGCAGTGTGAATTCGGTCGATTCTGATTTCACAAGGAAGAGTATATCGGTGATAAGATGGTTGAGACGGTCGGTCTCCTCCAGAATGATCGTTGAGAATTCTTTGACTTCCTTGAGATCTTTCGCAAGTCCAAGCTGAAGAGATTCCGAATAACCGCGGATCAATCCTACCGGGGTCTTGAATTCGTGGGATACACCCGCGAAGAATCTGCGCTGCAGATCCATCTCGACTTTCAGCTTCTCATTCGTTCTTTCAAGATCCTTGATCGAAGTATCGAGTTGTGCAGATATTCTGTTGATGCTGTCACCGAGAATACCTGTTTCATCTTGTGCATTGCCTGTATACCTGTGTGAAAAATCGAGATCTGCTATATGCTCAGCAATCTCGGTGATCTCCTTTATAGGTTTGACGATCGATTTCGCACTGATTCTGGCGATGATGATAGATATCAGGAGAACGAATACGGCGATCAGCAGCAGGAATTGGTTGGTAACAGCCGAGTGTTCATCAAGCTGCTCAACGGGACGGGTGATCACAAGAAGATAGTTCTCATTCAGCCGGGAAGCAAACACGAGGTCGAACTCGTTCAGGTCCCGAAGCTCTCTTTGGACCCGACCGTACACCGGTTCACCCGTGAAAAGAGTCTCACTGTTCGAGATGACGAAATCCAACTGGGGTAAGGGAAGACCTCCTCCCGGAAAACCTGCTTTGACAGGAGGTTCGGGAAGGATTCTTCCGATGCTGTCTCTCTGGGAGGCAACGATGATCTCTCCGATCGAATCATCTTGTATCTCTGCTATGTAGAACAGAAACCCTGTTTTTCTGTCTTCTTCGCGAAGCAGATCAAGAAGGTCATTATCAGGTGACACGAAACCGTCGCTGATGTATTCAAATTCTTTATAGAAAAGAGATCGATTTTTCACCATGTAAAAATCATCTAAGAATATCGAGTTGGCAAGAAGTATGAGCACAACTACCGTGGAGATGATCAGTGCGATCGTGATGACCCATCTGGTCGTGATGGAAGAGAATCCTCTATGCATTCCGGTTAGTACTCTGATAATAATACCCCCTGCCCCGGGCAGTTTTGATGTTGTTCCCGTAGGAACCCAGACGGGCTCTCAGACTTTTTACATGCGTATCGACCGTTCTCGGATCACCGAAATAATTCTGTCCCCACACATTATCCAATATCTGCCATCGTGATAAAATGATATCCTTGTTGTTGAGAAAGAACTGAAGGAGCAAAATCTCTTTGGGTGTGAGAACGGATTCTTTCCCGTTGATGACTATGATACCTTTATCGACCTGAAAATCAAAGCCTTTCTCCTTATAGTTTTTCGCCTTTTTGTTCTCGGTGCGTCTGAGCAGACTCCTGATTCTCGCGATCAGAGCATCCCGGGAAAAGGGTTTGGAGACATAATCATCAGCACCGAGATTCAGCCCTTCCACCTCATTGAGAGTATCACCCAAGGCGGTGAGCATGATGATGGGAATATCCGATATCTTTCGTATCTCGGAACAGACCTCTTTACCGTTCATCTTCGGCATCATGATATCCAGCAGAACCAGATCAACATCGGTGTGGTCTGCCAGATACTCGATAGCCTTTTGACCATCGGCCACGGTGACAACGGAAAAATCGGATGACTCAAGAAACACCTTCACGAGTTTTCTGTAACGGTCTTCATCTTCGGCATACAGAATTTTATACATACGAATAACTCCTCTTCCCTTTCGGAAACTATACCATTCTAGGAATACTTATGTGATGGAAATGTGATAAAAATATATTTTTTCCCATCACAAACTCATCACATACAGGGGATATCGTGTGAACATCAATCGTAAACAGGAGACTGTCAATGAAACAGACAGAGGCGAAAGCGAAGGTTCTGATGGTATCAGCATTGATCGGCCTGATCGCGGCATTCACAGGGTGTACCAGCAGCGCCCCGCGAAGTAATGCAGAACTCAGCGAATCCGTATTCTCATCCGATCTTACCTATCCGCTGGTGGATACCAATCAGGGACTCACATATGATAACAGCAAACAGATCGATCCTCCGGCACAAGGAGAACCTTTTTACGGACAGGATGCACAGTATACAGGTAATGTGGCGAGCTACACCGATAACGGTAACGGTACGATAACCGATACCATAACAAAACTCACATGGACACAGGAACTATCCTCCTATTCAATGACCTGGGAAGAAGCGAACGAATATGTCGAATCACTGAACACCGGTGGAAGGTCGGACTGGAGACTTCCGACCCTCAAGGAACTGTGGTCGATAAGAGATTTCTCTCAGGGATGGCCCTGGGTAGATACCAAATACTTCCACCTTGTAGGAAACGGATCCGAAGGAGCCCAGCAGCATTCATGGTCAAGCAATTACTATCTGGTAGACACGGATGAATCCAAAGATGGTGTTGCTTTCGTCGTCAACGACTGGACAGGCCACATAAAGGCGATGGACGGGATGAGATTCGTACGCGCTGTCAGCGGCGACATATACGGTATCAACGACTTTGTCGACAATCAGGACGGGACAGTGACGGATGAAGCTACAGGCCTGATGTGGGCTCAGAATGACAGCTCGGAACCGATAACCTGGGAAGAGGCCCTATCATATGCCGAAAACTCTGAATACGCCGGATATGATGACTGGCGACTCCCTAATGTAAAGGAAATGCAGAGTATCGTCGATTATTCGGGTGTCTTCCCCGCAATAGATACATCGGTCTTCAACATCTCTTCTATCGTCAATGAGGCGGGCAATGATGATTACCCCTACTTCTGGACAAGCACGACAAATCCGTACATCGATTTGCACGATGAAGACGGATACTGGTATGCCTGGTATGTAGCATTCGGATACGCAGTCGGAAGCGATGGTGAAGATCTTCACGGGGCAGGTGCCGTCCGCTTTGATACGAAGAGCCCGGAAGGAGCCGACGGAATTGACGGTGAACGTTATTACAACTATGTCCGTCTCGTAAGAGGTGGTGATGTGACTGAAACGCCGCAGGGAGACCCCTCGACAGCAGATACTGACAGAGTCGTCAACTTCGAAGATGGAGATACAGGAAATCGTGAAGATAGAAGAGGCGGACCTGATGACCAGCCGGGAGACACCGGTACAGATGAGCGCAGCAGTACGACGAAAGATCGCCCTGCCGGACCCGATATCGGGATGCAGCAGTCGGGTCCCGATTTCGCAGCTGCAGCCCAGCAGCTGGGAATCACCGAAAGTGAACTGATGGAGGCCTTCGGTGAGGCGTCTCAGGGGCCTCCCGATTTAGCATCAATAGCCGAAAAACTCGGCATCAGCGAAGAAGAACTGCTCGATGCATTGGGAATCGACGGAGAGCAGATGAAAGCTCCATCTTTCGGCGGACCGCCTCAGATGCAGTGATCAGATACTGTTCGGCTTTGAAGCCGGATACACCACTAATAGAGATTCATGGAGGAATATATGGCAATCAAAAGTATTGACGGATGTATAGGATGTGGAGAATGCGTCAAATCGTGTCCCACTGATGTGATCAGGTTGGATCCCAAGACGAAAAAGGCGGTTATCACCTATCCCGAAGACTGTCAGATCTGCCACCTCTGCCGGATGAATTGCCCGGTGGATGCCATCACTATCGATCCGACAAAATCGATTCCGGTCGTAGTCTCATGGGGGTGAGCAATATGGAAACAAGAAATAAGAGACCTTATCTTCTGATCGGCGTAGCCGTATATCTGCTGATTCCTTTGATTTATCTGCTCCTCGCAGATTTTCCCGAACGGACAGTGCTGAAAAATGCCATCTCCTTTCTTACTCTCGGTGCATATTTTCTGATGCTCGGTCAGTTTTATCTTACGAGGATAAACAAGGTGACGCTACAGGGAAACAAATTCTCATCGGTGATAAAAAAACATAAGATCATCGGTTATATTTTCATCCCGATTCTGATACTTCATCCGTTTCTGATTGTCGTTCCCAGATTCTTCGAATCAGGAGTGGATCCTTCAGATGCGCTGAAGACGATACTTACGACCTATACCAGCTCGGGCCTGATCGTCGGGATGGTTGCCATGATTCTGATGATCTGTCTGGGGATAACTTCCATGTTCAGAGCAAAGTTGAGACTTCCCTACAGGACATGGAGAATCACTCACGGGATCCTTTCTATTCTGTTTGTCATCACAGCCACCTGGCATGCGATCGATCTGGGAAGACATACCGACATCGTGCTTTCGATCTATATGATACTGCTTGCAGCCACGGGGATCTTTTTCCTGCTTAAGTTATACATCATGAATCCTCAGAACAAAGGAGGCAGAAAATGAGTGAAAATGAAAAAAAAGGATTGTCGAGAAGACAGTTTTTGGGACTCGCTACAGGAGTTGTCGGAGCCGCGGCCCTCACAGGTCTGGGAATGAAGATCCGATGGAACACCAAAGAGAGAGAGATCGACCTCGACACATTCACAAGTGAAGAGACAGGAACCGATGTTCTTGTCATCGGTGGAGGAATGGCGGGCCTGTTCGCATCAGTAAAAGCTCATGACGCAGGCGCTAAAGTTCACCTTGTCTCGAAAGGACGGCTCGGTTCTTCAGGCCAGACACCATTCGCAAAGGGAATCTTCGTCTACGATGAAAAGACCGCATCGGTTACTCTTGATGAATTCACCGATCTTGTTTCCAAATCGGCAATTAACACGAATAATCCGGTCTATACGAGACAGATGGCCATCCACTCCAAAGAGAGGGTCAATGAACTGAGAGATTGGGGCTTCTTCGAATCTCCCCTCTATCACAAAGCATTTTCCAAACCGATCAATGAACGAAACATTCCCGTGTCTGAAAGAATCATGATCACCCATCTCATCAAAGAGAACGGGAGGATCGCAGGAGCTGCGGGATTCAGTATCGATGAGGCCAAAATTCATATCTTCAAAGCAAAATCGGTCATATTGTGTACCGGCGCGGGAGGGTTCAAACCCAACGGATTTCCGATCTGTGACTTGACTCACGACGGGTCTATCATGGCTTATAAGATCGGTGCAAAGATCACCGGTAAAGAGTGGAACGACGGGCACTCCGGAAGTCAGGATAATCCTGCGGCATGTTATGACGGGTGGCACGGTATGTTCGACCGTACACCTTCTGTGAACGGAGTTGAAGTGCATCATGACCTCGGAATGGATGCCAACTATAGTGCCTACATTCTGGGAAATCCCGTATCGAGCGGTCCGGGCTCCCAGATGGTGGAGGGAGGTCCTTATGTTCCCGACGGATTTACCCGCGAGATGGAAGAAATGGGCCCTCCTGCTATCGACGGAGATCAGAAAGGACCAAAAGGTCCTCCGCCTGGAGATGAAGACGGCAGAGGTGCTCCTCCTCAGAACAATGATGAAGGAGGCGCACCTCCGGGAATGGCTTCTGCCGCATCAGGAGGCGCTTCAGCCGGTATGGCTATACACAAATCGGAAGGGATTGTCCCGATCAATGAGAAGGGAGAATCCAATATTCCGGGATTGTATGCTGCGGGGGACGCACTCGGGTCCCATATGGCCGGAGGTATCTACACTCAGGTAGGCTCTTCTTTGGCAGGGTCTGCAGTTCAGGGTGCTATCGCCGCTGAAGCTGCAGCGGAATATGTGAAGACCGTCAGTCTGCAGTCGATTCCTAGCAGCTCTGTCAGCGCCATCAAAGAAGAGATCCTTGCTCCTCTGAAAAGAGAAAGCGGATACACTCCGGCCTGGGTCACACAGACACTGCAGGGAATCATGATTCCGAACTTCGTCCTCTATATCAAAAAAGAGAATCTGATGAAGGCGGCTCTTGCGTATATTGAAGAACTGAGGGACCATCATATGCCGATGCTCAGAGCTTCCAATCTTCATGAACTTCGTCTTGCCCATGAAACAGGGAACATGATCATCAGCGCCGAGATGAAACTCAGAGCATCACTCATGCGCACAGAAAGCAGGTGCAGTCACTATCGGCTGGATTATCCCGATGTAGATTATGATAACTGGCAGGCCTGGATCAACATCTACAAAGGTTCAGACGGACAGATGAAACTGGAAAAACAGGCCTTCGACGCCTGGCCTGCCCAATAGGAGTCAATGATGAACGAGGAAGAGGATGTAATGCCCATTCTATCGCATCTGGCGGAACTGCGTCGTTGTGTGATCATTTCGATCATTGCTCTGCTCGTCGGTTTCGTCGTCGCATGGAGTTTCTACGACATCATTATAGATTTTCTCTTTATGCCTTTGACCGACCTGGTCGAAGAAGGAGAGGATATCCTCTATGTAAATACATTCACCGAGGCGTTTCTCGTACAGATGAAGATCTCGGCACTGGCGGGACTGATCATCTCAAGTCCCGTACATGTGGTCAACATTCTCTCGTTCATCTTTCCAGGTTTAGTAAAAAAAGAGAAACAAGTTATACTCATCATCCTTTTCACAAGTTTCTTTTTTATAATTGCAAGCTTTTTCTACAGTTATTACAGCATCATACCCGTGATGATCACCTTCCTTACGAGCAGCGGTTTCATTCCAAAGAACACCGGAATGCTTCTGAATTTCGGAGGGAACATCTTCTATATTCTGCAGTTTATGCTGATGGCGCTCGTCGTGTTTCAGCTTCCTATCGTCTTAGAGATGCTGCTTATGATGGATGTTGTGAAAAGAAAGAGCCTGCTGAAATCCGGGCGGTATGTGGTAGTCCTCTTCTTCATAGTCGCTGCGATTATCACACCGCCCGATTTCATCACACAGATAGGATTGGCCCTGCCGATGACAGCCCTCTATTTTCTGACAATCCTTATCGCGAAAATATTCGGTTTCGGAGAGGAATAAATGTTCGGATTCGGCATAACAGAGACAATAACATTGGTAATCGTGATCTTAGTCCTCATCAACCCGAAAGATCTCCCTGTCATCGTGAGAAAACTCGGTAACATCTATGCGAGGATCGTGAAGCAGATAAACATACTTAAAAAGAGCTACAGTGATTTCGAACAGGAAGTCGACACTGTCGCAAAAGATTTAGAAATCAAAGATACCAGAAAACGTACGGTAAAACGTACGAAAGGAGTCAAATTATGATAGGAACACCTGAAGTCATCATCATCAGCTCAGTAGTCGTCCTGCTGTTCGGAGCATCTGCACTGCCCAAATTCGCTCGAAGCGTGGGAAAGGCCAGAAAAGAGTTCGAAATCGGGATGAAAGAAGCCAAAGATATCAAAAATGATGCAGAGGCTGAAAAGACACCTGAATAGCAGTATTTCTCTCTTTTTCAGATCTTTTTTTTCCTGCGGATTCAGCTGCATACGGGAGAGCTGTTCTTCCACAGTGGCTGATTATCATAAGTGAGGTAACACACCGCTAGAACAGACGGGATATAGACAGCGATAGATTTCGAGTAGATCCCGTCATTTCATACATTTAGTACCTTCTCTATCTGGATTGCTTTCAGAGTATCACAGGAGTCTCACGTTGAAAGTCACGACTGTTCGTGCTAAAGTCATCAACTATGGATATTAAGCCCCTGACCGGTATTCCGACCTCTGTTCTCCATAAAGCATTCCTTCTCGCCTTCAGTGATTATCAGATTGCAGTCGAGTCGACCGAGAAGAAGATGGTTGAGAGCAACTGTCAAAGAGGGATCGACTACTCCTGTTCGTTCGGAGCCTTTACCGACTGCGACGAACTGGCAGGTTTCATCTTTTGCGGCGTGCGGAAGATAGGAGAACATCTTTTGTTCTACGATGGAGCGACAGGTGTCATCCCTTCCTTCAGAGGACAGAGAATCGCCGGAAAACTTCTCGATGCGGCAATAGAGAAAGCACGCTCGTGCGGCGCGCATTCTTTCATTCTCGAAGTTCTCAAGAATAATAAGAAAGCAATCGAGATATATCGTTCGAGAGGATTTACGATAACACGAAATCTCATATGCTATGAGATGAAAAAGATCGCCCGGACCGACATGAAAAACTATGAAGAGAAAAATTTGGACAGAGAATCTTTCATCACTTTGAGTAAAAAGGTCCCTCCGGCGTGCACCCCTTCATGGCAGAACAGCACACCTGCGGTTGCCGCGATATTCGACAGACTCACCGTCCGCTCGTATTCTCTCAATAACAGGGACATAGGATATTTTGTTCTCGACAGCCGGACAGGAAGCATCCTGCAGGTCGCAGCTGAAGACCATAGCCTTTTAAGCTTCCTTTTCGCCTCGGCGGCGAAGCATACAGACCGCTCAAATCTGAGACTGATCAACATCG
>JAQQAI010000082.1 GCA_028532915.1 Sphaerochaetaceae bacterium | reverse complement strand
CTTTTCTTAGCAAATCCAGTAAGCAACTGATCAATATTGAATCGTCTCTCTTGATCCTTCTTGATATGCTTGCTACGTATTTCAGGATGCCCACAAGATGTAAATATTGCATGCAGTTTGTTCTTATGCTGCGTCTTAATAGTAACAAGATAATTACGCATACTCACGAGCTCACGCTCAGCCTGTTCCTCCTCTGATGGAATAGATACAGTAGGTAGCTCATCAAGTGTGAACTTGAGCCCTAATTGGGCTAATTTCTTTGCATCTTCTCGATCTGTTTTGCATATTGTATCAAAGATAATTCGAAGTTTAGCAGGATTCAGAACAGCAAAACTAGCGCCTTGTTTTTGAGCTAGATAGCGAACTAATTGAAATGTTGCAGTTCCTGCTTCCATAAGAACTAAATCTCCTTGTTTCAATCGAGTTTGCAATCGATGCTGTCCACTAGGATCGAGCTTTCCATTAAATCGTTTTGGTTTCTCATCGGTTCCTACTGTGATAGCAAAAGCTTCATAGGTACGCTTAGAAAGATCAATACCAATAATTCGTTTCCACTTCTCTTCCATTTTCATGCTCCTTGTTTTAGAATCGGAGCTAGAAGGCTATGGTTCAGCGGTGTACTACAGTTTTCTAACCGTGGTTGTGCCGCTTTTGCGGCACACCACACTAAGTTCGTCGATGGCCAGTCTGATATAATTTTTTTTTCGAGATCACTAAGTGTCCCACAAAACTTTCATACTGCCACCGGCTTCTAGACCCCGTCGGGTCTAGAATACACCAACTCACCTATGACTGGAAACATAACATTTTTTTTAGCCGTTCATTTTCGATACGCAGCTTGAGGATCTCCCGCTTGTAGCTCTCTTCAGTGCGCTCAATGCCTTCAGGGAGGACATCGGGGCTGCGAGCATCCGCTCTATTCAGCCCATCAAGACCGCCTTCCTCATACTGGGAAAGCCAGTGCTTGAATGAACCGATCGATATCCCGTGAACCTCACAAAAATCTTTCATCTTGATGTTCATGTTGCTTTTATACTGGTGTATGAGGAACTCTTTCTCTAATTGATTGTAATGTTTTCCCATAGTTCAAGTAGACTCCTTTTCGTTGGTGAAGTCCATCTTTTATGTATCCGGCGATAGACTTTTTACACCTCTTCGTGTCTACTTATAGGGTAGCATCAAGATGTTGATGACTTATTTCCAACTGATTCCTTATCATGAATCTATACCGAATTCTCACAGTACACCATTGAGTCGCTACTGCTGAAGTGGAATTGTTCTGAATCATGTTGATGTCTCATTCACTTTACGACAGCAGCTTTGAATGAAAAACCAGTCATGGCTGAGATAATGAACCTTCTTTGTATAACGGAATCTTTTTATTATTTGATGAAGATGATATACAATGAGAAAGACATCTAATTATCATTATGTATGAGGTCCTCAATGAAAAATAGTATCCATATCATCGCAACCGGCGGTACGTTCGACAAGATCTATGATGAGCTGAAAGGGGAACTTACGTTCAAGAACTCACACCTTCCCGAGATCATGAAGCGGGTGCGCTGTACAGTCGATTACGAGCTTACGTTTCTTCCGTTGAAAGACAGTCTCCTCATGGACGATGATGACAGATCAAAGATCCTTGAATCCTGCAGGAACTCGTCAGCCGAGCAGATCATCATCATTCACGGAACGGATTCGATGGACCTCACCGCAAAGACTCTCGGTTCGGCTTTCCTGAATAAGACGATCGTTCTCACAGGAGCGATGGTTCCCTACAGCGTCAGTGGCTCGGATGCGATCTTCAATCTGGGAACCGCCGTCAGTTACGTGCAGACTCAAAAGGTCGGCGTCTATATCAGCATGAACGGCCGCTGCTTTACCTGGGATAATGTCAGAAAGAACCGAAAGCTGGGAATATTCGAACAGCTGCCGGTCTGAAATAGTAATACCTGAATCACCCGTCAATCTGATCTCTCTTTGTTTTTCTTTCCCGTTTTGAAAAAGTATCGGGCAAACTCCATTTTTATGTTGACTATCTGTGTGGATGTAGTATGATAAGGTTGTCAGACAGCTGGACAGCAAAAAACAAAATAATCAATAGAGAGGTCAATCATGAATCTGAGAGAACATTACGGAAGAATCCTTCTTCCTCTTATCACTCCCTACAAGGAGAATGAGGATGTGGACTATGACAAGTTTAAGGAACTTATCGAGTATCTTATCAAAAACGATCTGTGCGATTCACTGATCGTTACAGGAACGACAGGTGAGGCGAGCCTTCTCACGTTCGATGAGAGAGTAAAACTGTTCGAGACGGCAGTGGAAGCGAGTGCGGGAAGAAAACCTGTGATCGCCGGTACAGGCTGTGCTTCGACCAAAGAGACGATAGATTTGACACAGCGTGCAGTAGATGCCGGTATCGACACCTGTCTTGTCGTCTGTCCGTTCTATAACAAACCGAATCAGGAAGGGCTGTATCTTCACTTCTCAAAGCTGGCAGCGAGCACAAGTGCAAAGATCCTTTTGTACAACATTCCCATTTTCGTGGGTGTGAACCTTGATCCTGTGACAGTCGGCCGTCTTGCTGCAATCGACAACATCATCGGAATCAAAGACGAGTCTGGTATCAACCCGCTGCAGATCAGCGATTATTTTCTTGCTACCGAGAATGTTGATCCCGATTTCCTGATTTATAACGGTGATGATGCAATGCTCCTTCCCACCGTTGTTCAGGGTGCGATGGGCATTGTCAGCGGCGGAGCTCATATCTTCGGACACGAGATCCGCGCGATGTTCGACCATTTCGAGAAAGGAGAGAACGAGGAAGCGAGAAAGCTGTTCGTACCTCTGTTCAAGATGGTCAAAGCAAACGGTCAGAACGGTCGTCTTCTACCGAATCCGATTATCCGGCCTGCGATCGAACTGGTGACCGGACTGAAACTGGGCCCGGCGAGACTTCCACTTCAGCCTATCACAGATGAAGAGATGATGGTGCTGAAAGCTACATTGAAAGAGATCGGCAAGATCTGATATCACACACTTACCTTTGAAAGATGCCCGTTCGAACGGGCATCTATCTCTATCTTTGTACGACTATTGAATAACCGATGATAATGGCATAGATTATTTAATATAGTAAGATAATAAGAATGGAGAACCACGGATGGTTGCGATTCAGAAAATAAAGCGCATAACGTTGACCGATCAGATAGTCAATCAATTACAGAATCTGATCGATTCAAAAGAGTTCGAAGTAGGTGAGAAACTTCCTTCGGAAGGGGAGTTATGCAATCTGTTCGGAGCAAGCCGGTCTACCGTCAGAGAGGCTCTGAGAGTCCTTTCAGCCACAGGTCTGGTAGAGATTCGTTCGGGAGTGGGAGCGTTTGTAGCCTCACCTAAAGACACCTCCTT
>JAQQAI010000081.1 GCA_028532915.1 Sphaerochaetaceae bacterium | reverse complement strand
TTCTTTAACGGGAATCATCATGAATATGGAAATCAGTATCAAAAAGAAGGCGAACATCAATTTCAGTGTGCTCCCTTCTATATAGGAGGCAAAATAGCCGCCGAAAAATGCCATGATATCAGTCGGAGGATCGATGATCAGCGCCAGTTTCCAGTCAATCTTCCGGTGTTTGTGAAATACCAGCATCGCAGTGAGTGAGGTTCCCATCATCATTAGCTGGGAAGTAGTCGCCGCATTATGCATCGAAACACCGGCGAGAACCATTGCCAGCACATAGAAGTTCCCGCCGCCTTTTCCCACCATGGACATCACAATCGCAATGGCTAATATAATGATGCTCATCATCAAAACAGAATTCATCTCTGGTGCCTCCTCATGAAGAACGCGCAGATCCCAGAAAACGGTATCGTTTGTCTGGAAAAAGATGCGATCCGGGATTATGTATGTCAGAGGAGTCTTTCTGCACGATGTATATCTGTGAAGAAGAGTGTAAACCGGTGACCGGGACAAATGATATCACTTTCAAAGCAGCCCTGCTACCATTTCAGCAGGAATAATATTTTAGTTACAACAGAAACCGGCACAACTCTTCCCTAAACCGTATCAACTGATTACTTTATAATCAGTTGATACACAGAAAGAGAGATGATTCACATCATCCATGACAGGAAAGGAGATTCCTTTATGACCAAGATAGCCTTCTTTGATACCAAACCTTACGACAAGACCTTCTTCGATCAGCTCAGTGACGAAAAGGAAATGCATATACACTATTTCGAAACGAAACTTAACGAGAACACAGCATCTTTAGCCAATGGGTATGATGTGGTGTGTGCCTTCGTGAACGACCGGCTGACAGAGAATGTCATCGATACTCTCTATGAAGGGGGAGTCCGACTGATCGCCATGCGGTGTGCCGGCTATAATAACATCGATTTTAAAAGCGCCTTCAATAAGATTCATATCGTGAGGGTTCCCGCCTACTCGCCGTACGCTGTCGCCGAACATGCTATGGCATTGCTGTTGAGTGTGGTCCGTCAGACGCATCATTCCTATGTGAGAACGCGTGAATTCAACTTCAGTCTCAACGGACTCGACGGATTCGATCTGTACAGCAAGACCGTGGGCGTGGTAGGCACAGGAAAGATCGGCAAAGTGTTCATCAATATCTGTAAGGGATTCGGGATGAACGTTTTAGCCTATGATCCCTATCCGGATAGTAATCTGGAAGGAGTCGAATACTGTTCGTTCGAACAGCTGTGTCGAAGAAGTGATATCATCAGTCTTCATTGCCCGCTGTCACCGGAGACAGAGCACATCATCAACAAAGAGAGCATTGCGCAGATGAAAGATGGTGTCGTATTGATCAATACCTCCAGGGGAGGGCTGGTCGACAGCCAGGCGCTGCTGGAAGGTGTGAAAAGCAGAAAGATCGGATCTGCGGCACTGGATGTCTATGAAGAAGAGGGAGAGGTCTTCTACGAGGACAAGAGCGCGATCCTGTTCGATGATGACACACTGAGGCTTCTTATAGCTATGCCGAACGTTCTGGTCACAAGTCATCAGGCCTTTCTCACCAGAGAAGCATTATATAATATTGCTCAGACGACCATCACGAGCATCCGCGAGTTCTCAGAAGGGAAGGTGATGGCACATGAGATCTGTTATCAGTGTGCACAATGCAGAAAAGAACCTGGTAAGAGATGCTTCTGAGGATTGTAGAATCACGTACGAAATAATGAGAGAATGATCGTACATTAAAGGTGAAATGCATCAAGGCTTATGATATACTCTATATAATATGTGACAACTATCCGGTGTCTGTAGAGAATGCATTATGCACTTATCTTTATCATCAAAGTTGTCTTATTCTGATTATTCTGGAGAATCGTATGAAAGTAATGAAACTGTTGGCTGTATTGATCATTCCCTTTATGTTTACCGGGTGTCTCGATTTTTTTCATTCCATATCGATTCATGACGGTGAAGTAGATATGGCGGTAAGGTATACGATCCAATCAGCTCTGATAGATATGCTCGGTGAGTATTCGGGTGAAAAGATCGATATCGATGACTTACTCGGTGAAGCCGATTCGACCATTCCGGAGTATGAAGGATTCTCCTTTGAAGCGGAACCTGTAGACACATCATTCCATAAAGGCGTCGAGATCCATGTCAATGGAAGTCTGGATAATATCACCGATGATAATTCTGAAAAGTATTTTCTTCCTCTTAAAGATGGGGATCATTATCGTATACTTATCCCTTCTCTGGCCGATATCGAGGAGCTCGATGAAATGGCTGCAGTGTTCCTGTCTGGTTCAAAGTACACGATGCTCGTAGACCTGACCGGAGATCTGGAAGGTGTCAAGAAAGTCCGTTTGATCATGGGAAACGAGGTTCTCGGTCCCGACGAAAAGGATTCCGAAATACTGATTAATACGTATGGATCATCTATGCTGATAGAGATTCCCGTTCTCTTCCTTTTTTATGCGCCTGAGGATTTCTACATCGAATTATCATGAAGGAATCTTTTAAGCTGTTGTCCTGATACCGAAAGCTATGGTTTTTCAGGTGGGAAGCACTCTATTCCTTTCTCAAAATCATCATGTGATCCTTTAAATTGTTACTGTTACAGATAACGTCTGTGATGTGCTCATCGCTACCCGGGTAAACCCGCTTTGTTAAGCATTATCAGCTCAAAAGGTTCAGGATTCTTATTTTTGTCAATCTGAATGATTTTCTTTTCTTCGATTCCCAATGATGGACGATAAAACGTATTGTTTACATATTTGAATCAGGAAGGTGATTGATGAAAATAGCAGTGACTGCAGCAAGTGGAAAATTAGGGTCTGAAATAATCAAAGCAACGATCCCTTTGGCAGGGAAAGAGAATATCATCGGCCTGGCACGGACACCATCGAAAGCACAGCATCCCGGTGTGAAGATTCTGCCGGGAGACTATAATCAAAGGGAAACTCTTGAAGAATCTTTACAGTCAGTAGATACCGTTCTTTTAGTTTCCGGTATGGATGATCCTGATACACGGATCATTCAACATCGTAATGTCATACATGCCGCAAAGAGTGCCGGTGTGAAGAAAATAGTATACACCAGCGTTCAGGGTGCAGAGGAAGGGACCGGATTCTCATCAGTTATCCAAAGCAACCGGCAGACCGAAGAGGACATTCGCACCAGTGGTTTAGACTGGGTCATCGGACGAAACGGCGTGTATATAGAACCTGATGTAGAATACATTGACACGTATATTAGATCGGGCTTTATCAGCAACTGTGCAGGGAACGGTAAATGCGGCTATACGACCAGAGGTGAATTGGCATATGCCTATGCACGTATGCTGACGGAAAAGAAACATAGTCAGAGAACCTATAATCTGCATGGAGAATCCATTACTCAATACGAACTTGCCGATTATCTCAATTTTGCCTTTGGGACGAACTTGGCCTACATCCCTGTTTCCGTAGAAGAGTATAGGAAGGACAGGATTTCAGAACTGGGAGAGTTCATCGGTGGAGTCATCGCCGGTATCTATCAGGGAATAAGGGAAGGTAAATCTGACAACATAAGCCACTATCTTGAGGCCTCAGGCAGGAATCATCAAAGCTGGTCGGACTATTTCAACGATATTAAAACGAAGTCTCATTCATAGTGTGCCGATAGGCAATGATAGAGGTTGTTGGAAATCAGAGTATTTCTGCATATAAAAGAAATACATGATCACTCCCCGATAATCTTGATCAGCACTCTCTTATCTCTTTTGCCGTCCATTTCATAATAGAAGATCTGCTTCCACGGTCCGCTGTCGAAATCTCCATCGGTGATGGCAATTGTGACTTCTCTTCCCATGATGGTTCTTTTGAGGTGGATATCCCCATTATCTTCAAAACCATTGTGCTGGTAGCGGGAGTAGGGCTTTTCAGGTGGGAGTTGTTCCAACCATTTCTCAAAGTCGTTGTGAAGTCCACTTTCGTCATCGTTGATAAATACACTCGCGGTGATATGCATGGCATTCACTAAGGAAAACTAGTTGCTCTACATATGTAGTAATTGATGGATATTTATGAAAGCGAGGCATGACCTAAAGAAATCATCATAGAATTATGGAAATCCTATATACTGCTCTATTTGTTTTCTATAATCCATAGGCCTTTCTGCATGTTGTATTCACACGTAATTATAATCATAAATTTCGTGTAAGCATCATGTACTTAACAAATGGTTTCAAAAATACTATCAGACTTTCTTGACACCGATAAAATTGTCTATATAATAATATGTGGATAATTGGAGTGAAAGATGTATACATGGGACCCGAACAAAAGTAGGCACAACAAGAAAAAACACGGGTTCTCATTTGATGAGATTCTGGATGTGTTCAACGATCCAAACCTAGTCGACTGGGTTGATTGGGAACATTCTACGATGGAAGAGACAAGATATCAGTGTATTGGGACCCATGGAATGTTTCTGATTATGCTGATAGCGTATTGCGACAGGGATGGAGTCATTAGGATCATATCAGCAAGGGAGGCCTCTCCCAAGGAAAGACAAGCATATTATGAACATGAAAAAAGAAGAAGATAAGGATATTAGGGAAATAGATTTCTCCGATATTCCCGAAATGACTGACGAGCAGTTAGCGCAATTACAGCCTTCCCATTTACGAAGTCCAGAGAATTATCGGCCGATCAAGAAGAAGATCAGTCTCTATGTCGATGCAGACGTGCTAGAATATTACAAATCAAAGGGCAAGGGATATCAGACCAAGATTAATCGTGTATTGCGTCAGGGTATGCTGAGAGAAATTGCCCCTGTTTATGGTTCAAAGAATAATACTCAAAAAGAAAAGAACGATTGATAGCGTTTATTCTCCAATTATTTTAATCAGCACTCTCTTATCTCTTTTGCCGTCCATTTCATAATAGAAGATCTGCTCCCACGGTCCGCTGTCGAAATCTCCATCGGTGATGGCAATTGTGACTTCTCTTCCCATGATGGTTCTTTTGAGGTGGGCATCCCCATTATCTTCAAAACCATTGTGCTGGTAGCGGGAGTAGGGCTTTTCAGGTGCGAGTTGTTCCAACCATTTCTCAAAGTCGTTGTGAAGTCCACTTTCGTCATCGTTGATAAATACACTCGCGGTGATATGCATGGCGTTGATCAAAGCCAATCCCTCTTTCACCTGACTTTCACGGATGGCCTGTCTCACCTGCTGTGTGATGTTGACCAGGCCTCTTCTTGTCGGCAGATGGAACACCAGTTCCTTACGGTATGATTTCATATTATTCCTCCATGTTATTTGTATTCAGGTCTCGACACTGTGATCTTCTTGACGATGAGAATGATCAAAGCACTTATGAACAGCATTCCCGAAGATAGTCCCAAAGAGAATCCGAGATTTGTGAATGATGCGATATAGGCCACAAGAAACGGGAAGATCATCCTTCCTATGGTTCCAGAGAGGATGTAGGAAAGGGAGATGAAGGTGGTGTTGTTCGGATACCATGTGGAACACACGACCAGGTACATCGGGATGGTCGATCCGGCGAAGAATCCGCAGAGAGTTACCAGTATCAGTACAATGACGATATTTGTCGTCAATATACCAGCTGCGAACAATGAAAGTCCTGCAAGGAGCATTCCCCAGATCGAAAGGATGTACGGCTTTCCCCCTTTGTTGAGAATAGGTCCGATGATCAATCGTGAAAGTGCTGTTCCGGCCCAGAAGAGGGTCAAAGATGTTCCTGTGACCGCCGCACTCTGTCCCAGCTCGGTTTCGACATAAACGGGAATCCATGCGGAACAGACGATCTGAGACCCCATGTAGAGAAGGATCACCGATGTATAGAGAAGAAAGGCCGGGTCTTTGAGCAAGGGGAGGACAGGTCCCTGAACGATTTCCTTTCTACGAGGCTGTCCATCATGATTCAGCCGTTCCTTCCTGTTGTTCAAAAGTTGAGCTGTAAGGATAATTAAGAAGATGATACCGACTGTAGTGTATGCGCCAAACCACTTCTCATTTTTGAATGGAAGGATCAGATATCCTGTAGCGATGGCTCCTGCCGAATAGACGAAATGAAGCAGCGGGATGTACAAGGCCCTTTTTTCGAAATAAGTACTGGCCAGATAGCTGTTCGTTCCGCTGTCGACCAGAAAGGATCCGAAACCGAGCATCAAATATGCGGTGAAGACAGCGTAAGTACTCTGGATCGAGGTGATCAGGAAAAACGAGAAAATGATCACGATGTATCCGAAACGCATGATCGATGACTGTTTTATTCTCTTTTGCAGAAAGATCAGCAGCGCTATCGAGATGACCGCTCCTACCTGCTGGATTGAAAGAAGAGAGCCCGATGCGGTAAGGCTCATTCCCGTTGTACTCATGATGTTCGTCGCGAGAGGTCCGAGCATATTATAGGCGACCGAAAAGAAGAAAAATCCTGCGAAGATTAATAGAGGGGACATACAGTTTCCTTTCAAAAGTAATACCTCATACTACCATGTAGAAACTTTGTAAGGCAATATAAGTGAAGATACTACCCGGATATGAACCCGGATCTTTGCAATCTTTGTTAACAAAAGAACACAATCTCTGGACTTTAATCTTTGTATAGGTCATAAATTACATGATGACAAAAATCGTAACTGCTATCGTCAAGCGGATATTACTTTCAATTCCTCTGGCTCTGATCTTCCTGATCCTGTATAACCAGATGGCTGAATATGAAAAGGACAGTCTGTACAGACAATTTGAAGAAGAGCATCTCATCCATCTCAATTACATCAGAGAGGCCGCGGAGCTCCAGTTTGACAATTACTATTCTCTCCTCTCTTTAGCCTCCGATTCTGTCACTTTTCTTCCGCCGCCGGCCTTTGAAGGTCCTCCCGGTGGTATACACATGATTCCACCTGATATGGCTGCTCCGATTAACCATACCTTCAACAATATTCTCAGGTATCAGCAGCAGATCAAGCACATCATTCTCTACGGATCGGAAGATGACCTCATGACTGTCTCGAGTCAGAGAGCGCTCTCTTCAGATGATTTTTCTCTTGATCACTATGATTTGTCAGTCTCCCGACTGTTCAATGAAGTTAACGCAATCGATGAACAGATGATCTACCTGCATCCGGTCACCCCTGTCGAAGACCCTGCGACGAAGGAGACCTATAACGATATCCTCATGGCAAAGGGAGTATACACTGATCACCGTCTTGAAGGAGTGATCGTGTTTATCATCAGGATGAATGCTTCTTTCGATATGATCACAGACTACTTCGAAAACCATTCAGATGCGATATCGTACTGCATAGTTGATCACAGAGGAGTAGTTCTCGATTCTTCGAAAAAGACGCTGCAGATCACAGCTGACAATGAGTCGATCTCCCTTGCGACGTTAAAACCGGAAGTTTGGGTGAATATGCTTGAACAGAAAGAGGGAGCGGTAAGATTGGAAGAGAAGCTCTTCCTGTTCACCTCAACAAGACCTCTCGAGGAGTTTTCCACATTTTATGAAAGTATCCCTCACTACCTGCTGATCATCACAAGTTTCGATCTTGATGAGATGGAGGCTCTCAAAAGTTCATTCATACTGAGAAACGATTCTCTCCGCTACGTGATCGCTATGATGATCATGTTCGGTTACGTAGTCATCTCATTGCTGTTCTACTTCAGAAAGAATGATCAGGAACTGCTGACAGTGAGCAATATCATCAACGAACAGTCTCATGACGGTGTGCTGATAAGGAAACCTGATGGTACCATTACGTTCTGCAACAATACGATAGAGGTCCTGACAGGCTTCAATGCCGTCGAAATCAGCGATCATTCGGTTGAGATAACTCTTCTTGACGGAAATGTCTTCTATTCTGGAAAAGATAAGATGAAACTACTCAGCTCACCGGCGCTGGTGAATTCCTATGATGATTTTGCATGGGTATCAGGGAAGAACTACTATATTCTCTCTCATCTTTATATGGACAGCGTCTACAACAATCATTCAGACCTTCTCTACTATGTTCAGCTGATCTCAGACCCTCTGAATATCTCGAAAGACACATTCGATTCGTTCGTCCTAGACAGCAGGGAAATGGAAATCCGCATCGACAGATTCCCGATAGAAAAGATAACCGGAGCGAAAGATGATAGTACTTCGATGGTTATCATGTATCTGAAGTTGACGAACCTCGATAAGATAGAGACCAATTATACCCACTCACAGCATTACCAGCTTGTCGCGATCATCCGTGACCGCCTTTTGTCTCTGACAGGAAAAAACGATATGCTGTTCCAGTATTCTCCTGAAATATATATGCTCGCATTCTCGATCGATTCTCAGAGCGTTCAGAAAAAGATCATAGAATTGAATTCTCTGCTTGCAGAGCCTGTCGGTCTTCCTTCACAGGAAAAACAGATCCTTTCGTTCATGTGCGGCGTGTCGGTCGGTGACCGGTCTCAGGAACTCTCTGTCGATCATCTGATAAATCGATCACGTATGGCGCTGGCTACTCAGATCCATTTTGAACGTGAAGGAGCTCTTATTTACAGTGATTCGATCAGCAAAGCTCTTGTACGCTATTATGAGATCCTCCGCAAGATTCCTGAGGCTCTCAAAAACGGTGATTTCGAGATCTATTTTCAGCCGATCATTTCGACTTCCTCGAAAAAAATCATCGGAGCCGAAGCTCTTTCGCGATGGACCGACGGTGATCTCGGCTTCATCTCTCCGAACGAGTTTATCCCGATTTTCATGAATCATAGACTTGAAGTCTCTCTCGCTCTGTTCGTCATCGAGAAGACGGTCAAGTTCCTCAGTTCGCTAGAGCTCGATCAGGATGAACGGTTTACCGTTTCCATAAACCTCGGACCTTCCGAACTGTTCGAAGAGAACCTGATCGATCATCTTGTGACGACACTCGATGCCTATAATGTCGATCACTCGAGATTATTCATCGAACTGACCGAAAGAACACTGCTCGAGGATTTCAAGAAAGGGAATATGATTCTGGAGAAACTACATAAAGAAGGCATCCGGATAGCTATTGATGATTTCGGTACAGGATTCTCATCTCTCAACTACATCCATTCTCTTGACATCGACCTGATCAAGATAGATCGTTCGTTCATCAAAGATTATCCTCATGAGAGTGAAGGGAAGATCATCAAGGCCATATTGACTATGGCCCGAGAGATAGAGATCTCGACACTGGTCGAAGGGATCGAAACAGAGCAGCAGCTCGAGTTCATTACTGAGCACGGTGCTAAATCATATCAGGGCTTTCTGGTATCGAAGGCCCTTCCCGTTCAGCAGTTCATTCCTTTCTTTCGTGAGCAAACCTCAGAAGATTGAGGTAAGGCCCACCGACAGACTTGCGACAGTAGAGTCTTCTGTTGAAGAGGGAAAGGTGTCCTCTGCTTCTCCGAGGTTTCCCCCGAGGTACGCGAAAAGTGACAGACCATCGAATATATTCCAGGATGAACCTGCGTACACGGATGCGCTCGCATCTATCAGTGATACCACCGACTGAAGCGAGAAAGTGAGGGAGTTCGCGAGAGAATACTGTATGGAAGGATAGGCAAACAATGCGAGAGGTTCTTCTGCCGCATTGAAAGATGCAAACGGATAGAGCAGAGTCTCGAGGCGCATAGAGAGTGTGCTCTGATTCTCGAACGTCAGAATATGGAAGGCTCCTGCGGTAATGACAAGTGAATCTTTCACTTCCTCAAGAATCTCTTCAGGATAGGGGAGATTGAATGCGGCAGAGATATAGGTATCCACTATGATATTCCCGCTGAGAGAGAAGCTGGGAGTGATCACTTTGCCGCTGTCATCATTTCGCAGTGCCAGAGCCATCTCGTATTTGATATCATTCTCGCTGTTATAATAGCGTATACCTGCTGTGGTATCTGCTGCATCAGCTGATGATGGAGCGACCACGGCAGCTTCCACGAATGAGAAGAACCCGACAGGGACCTTCACAGATGTGAGCCACTTGTAGTCGCTGATGAAACTGTCTTCGAGGAACGTTATCTGATATGTCGTATCATCGAACAGCGCATTCCCTGCATTGAAGGCGATTCCCTCCCCCCAGTCCAGCCGGGTCTTCCCTGCCGTAAGGGTGAAAGAGGGAAAGCGTGATTTGACCGAAAGGCGTTCCAGAGAGACCGAATCGGTTAGAGAGAGTGAATCGAAGGTGAAATCGAAAGCAGCCTCCGCCTTCACATTGGAATATCCGCTTGAAGAGATCATCAGCTGATTCTGTGCTCCCTGGACGTAGGTCAAGTCGAGATCCTCACCCAAAGAGATCACATTGTACAGCGAGATCTCGTTACGCAGGTTCAGCTGGGCTGCAAGCGGAAAGGTCAGAGCAAAAACGGATAAGATAATGATTATAAATCGTTTCATTTTCATCCCCTACCAGGTTAGATTATCAAGCGAGAAGACAGACGGATCGACATCGATATCGATGTTCAGTTCATCTATGATCATACGGGTAGAAGAATCCCGTTTCAGTGTGTCGACGATCTGTGTCTCCGATGCGATAGTTCTGCCGTCCACTTCCATCGTGGAAATCACTTCGATCTCCTTCAGAAGCCTTCCCGAAGAGGTCGAATACTCTCCTCTGAGAACCACAAACGTCTCTTTATCGACATAGAGAGTCTGCCTGGGGTAGGCTACCTTGCGGGTCTTCGCAGTCAATGAGATGATGTAGCAGTCCTTTCCATTGAAAGATCCTTCACCCTCCAAAGCAGCATCATAATCACTGAGAGTATCCTTTTCACCTGTCATATCCTCATATGAGATATCGCTTCCCAGTAGGGACTGGCGAAGGGCGGCTCCCTGAAGCCGGATGAGCTCGTTCGCATCGGGGTAGAACAGAAACAGCTCGCCAGATGTGCGCAGTATCTTCTGACCCCTTTCCGCTACGGATGTGAACTCGATGAGAGAATCATAGGCTCCCCGTGTATAGGCTATGAACGTACTCGTCTTCTGACCATAACGGTCGGTGGTGATGATCGTTCCTTCGCTGTAGCTCGTATCGAACGTTTCAAGAGAATCGATCTTCTGCACGATCTGCTCTGCACTCATTGAAAACAGGGGTGATATCGGACAAAGGATAGCGAACAGTGCAACTGCGGTGAATCTGATTGAACGGTTGATTTTAAACATAACGTAAAGCCTCCACTACTTCGATTCTCGAAGCTTTTCTAGACGGAATGAATGTTGCTACGGCTGTGACAGCCAGAGAATAGATGAATATCCACACTGCGGTGATGGGAGCGAACTGAGGGTAGAGGATCGAGGAGATCTCCATATCGATTCCGCTCATGGCATCGGTGAAGTTGATTCCAACCTTACTCAGGTACAGCGAGATCAGAGAGCCTGCGATCACACCGAGAATAGATGCGATCGTCGAGATGATAAGCCCTTCGAAAAAGAAGAGCCTGATCAGTTCTTTTCCCTTCATGCCCAGAGCTGCGAGGGTTCCGATCTCCCTCATCCTCTCATAGATAACCATCATGGTAGTGTTGATGATGACGGTACTTCCTAAAAAGAGGAATATCGCAGTGAAGATGTAATACACATTCTCGGCGATCGAGAGCATCGAATACAGATCGTTGATCTGCGAGAAGGACTTCGATTCCACTTCTGTACCCGTCGACTCCAGAACCGCTTTATGTATCGCCGAAGCTGTCGAATCGATATCTCCATCGCTTCTCAGAAGCATCTCATGAGTCTCGTTCTCTCCCATCCTCAAAAAGTACCGTGCCGTGTCGATATCTATCCAGAAGAACTGGGTGTTCAGCGATGCGACGGGGAATGATGCCAGACCGACAACCTTGAGCGTGATAGCATTCGTTCCGCGTGCGCTTGTGGTGCTCATTACAGTCACGCTGTCGCCGAGTTCAAGACCCAGGTCCCGTGCGAGCACTGCCCCCAGCAGCATCTCATATTCCCCTTCGGCAGGTAGTCTCCCTTCTTTCAGAATGAGGTCCAGCTGCTGGAAATCGGCCTCTTTTTCAAAATCGGCTCCGATACCAACAGCTCCCTGCATCCCTGAATTGATATAGAAGGAGGAGGGGAAGCGGATTCTCGGAACATAGGATTCAACTTCTTCGAACTGATTCAGAACAGATGCTATCTCAGATTCGTTTACAGTGAGATGGACAGGATTGTATCTTTCGTATTCCTCGAACTGCGCGTTTCTTATCCGTATGTCACCCGTGTAGTAGGTTGTGAGATTATTTCTCATATCCTGCTTCATCCCTCCGATGAAGGCGAACAGCAGAACGATCGACATACTGGCGACCATGATCGCGACACCGGAGAGGATCGATCTTCTCTTGTTTCTCAATACGTTTCTCATTGCCACCTGATATACATTCATACTCATATGATCACTCCTATTGATGGTGAAGACAGCTCGGAATGTCCATCTTCAGTGCCCGTCTTGTCGGTATGTAGGCGACGAGCATGGACAGGATCACTCCGCTGGAAAGTGATGTGAGGATCGTCTTGATGCTCCATGATCCTCTCATGATGCTCTGGATACGGTATCCCATATCGATGTCACGCATGATGAATCCGAGATCTATTCCATACTCGACAAGAAAATAGTTTACAAGGATGCCTAAAGAGGTTCCCGTAACAGCACCGAGCAGCCCGATTCCTCCCGCCTCGAAGATGAACGAATAGTGGATGGCTCTGTCGCTCATTCCAAGAGCTCTCATCATTCCCAGCTCCCTGATCCTCTCATACATCGCCATCAGCATCGTGTTCGAGATTCCTACGGCAGCAATGATGAACACCAGAAACAGGATGGAACTCGAAGCTCCCCGTTTAGCCTCGGCGATCGCAACATAATCGTGTGCCAGTTCTTCCCAGCTCATGATCTCATAGTCGGTATTCTCAAGATCGAGCAGAGCTGCTATTCGCTGTATCATCTCGTCGGTGTCGCTTTTCTCGGGAAGCTTGATGTCGATCTCGGTCGCAAGGTCTTCC